>NZ_KV789424.1:221793-618403 GCF_001807585.1 Dermabacter sp. HMSC08H10 | reverse complement strand
TGAGGGTCGCGGGTTCGAGTCCCGTCATCCGCTCTGGAATCTCAGGTTTCCACGTGGTGGGTTGGCCGAGAGGCGAGGCAGCGGCCTGCAAAGCCGTATACACGGGTTCGAATCCCGTACCCACCTCTCGTGTGGCCCGCAGCCACGCAAAATAGACCGCACGGTCTCATAAGGGCGATTGGCGCAGTTGGTTAGCGCGTTTCCTTGACACGGAAGAGGTCGCTGGTTCGAGTCCAGTATCGCCCACAGATAAAGACGCCCCGCGGGGCGTCTTTTTTATTGTCATCTCTCGTTTCCCTTGCCGTGAGAGAGTACAAGTATGAGCGGACAGCACGCACTCTTTCTCGACTTCGACGGCACACTTGCCGACCACGGAATCGTTCCTAAGGCTCACGTCGACGCACTCGCGCGCGTGCGCGACGCCGGTCATCTGGCGTTTCTGTGCACCGGCCGCCCGCACTCGCTCATTCCGCGCGACGTCGAAATGGCGCTCGACGGCGTCATCGGCTCGGCGGGAGCCTACGTCAAAGTGGGGGAGTCCATCCTTGAGGATTCGCGCTTCCCCGCGCACCTTGCCCGCCGAACCGTCGACACGCTCCTCGCAGCCGGCGATTTTCCCTTTGTTCTCGAGGCGCCCGAGGCGACCGTCGGAAACGCGACCGCAGAACAGTACATTCGCGAGCGCCTCGCCACGAGCTTTCGCAGCGGCACGGTCTCGCAAAAGGAAACGGGAACGCTCGGGCAGGGATCCGCGGATCTCCTCGGCGCCTTTGAGCGTCACAGTGATCTCTCGCAGGTCTCTTTTGCGAAAGTCGTCGCGTGGCGATGCCCGGTCAGCATTACCGAGATCGCACGGTCAATTGGCCCGGAGGTCCGCGACATGCCCTATTCGATTGGCGAGGATCAGGACACCTCTGGTGAACTGCAACTTTCCGCGATCGACAAGATCGACGGAGTTAAGCGCGTTCTCGAGCACACGGGGATTCCGCTCGAGCGTGCGGTCGGTTTCGGCGATGGCATGAACGATGTCGGCATGCTTCGCGGGGTGGGAGTCCCGGTGCCGGTCGAGGGGTCCGACGCCTCCCGCGCCATCAGCGACCCTGCTTATGTCATGAGTGGGCCGCGCGAAGGCGGTCTTGCCGACGCGCTCGAAAAGCTGGGACTCGTGTAGCCCTACTCGAGCTCGAGGCCGAGCTCCTCCTGGATGGCGGAAAGCTGACCGGCCGACGCCCTCAACAGATGGGTTTCGTGCTCATCGAGCGGAATGTCGAGCACGCGCTCGACACCGCCACGGCCCACGACGCTCGGGACGCTCATCGCCACACCGCTGACGCCACGGTAGTCATTCAGGACCGTCGAGACCGTCAGCACGGCTTTTTCGTCATTAATGATGGCCTCGCAAATCCGGGCCGCGGAAACCCCGATCGCCAGGTTTGTTGCGCCCTTGCCCTGGATGATTTGGTACGCCGAATTTGCGACCTCGTCGCGCACCGCGTCCAGTTCGGCCTCGGTGAAGGCGAGGGAACCGTCGGAATTCCTCCACTCGCGAAGCGGAATGCCGCCGATATTGGCGTTTGACCACACGGCAAACTCGCTATCGCCGTGTTCACCAATAATGCGTGCGTGCACGCTGCGTGGGTTCACGCCGATCCGCTTGCTCAAGAGCCATTTGAGCCGGCTCGAATCCAGAACGGTTCCCGAGCTAAAGATGCGAGACGGATCGAGTCCAGTGGCCTGCTGGGCGGCAACCGTGAGGACATCGCACGGATTCGTGACGAGCATGAACATCGCTTCGGGCGCCTGCTCGAGAAGCTGCGGCATAAGGGAGCGAAGAATCTTGACGTTGGTGCCCGCAAGATCGAGACGGGTCTGGCCGGGCTTTTGACGCGCACCAGCGGTGATCACGACGACGTCGGCGTCGGCCACGCACGAAATGTCGCTCCCGCCAAGGATCGTCGCTCCTGAGCCGAACTGTGCGCCGTGAGCGAGATCGAGAACCTCGGCCTCGGCCTTAGCGGTCGCGAGGTCGTACAGGGCAATCGTCTGCGCGCTCCCGCGCAGCATCGCGGCATACGCGACGGACGAGCCCACACTGCCGGCGCCGATCACGGCAATCTTGGTGGGGCGAGTGGAGGGAGAACCAGCTGAAACAAGGGGAGAAGTCATATTTTTATGGTTCGCTCGCGCGAGGCCCTTTGGCAAGTGAGTGATCCTCTTTTCACACGATCGATTCCCTCTCGCAGGCGCAGAAACCTTGAGACCTCACTCGTTAGACTGGACGGCGGAGCCGGCAGTGTAGGTCGGTTCGCACCCGAGAACTAAAGGAGTCATCCGTGTCCCAGCTTTCCATCGTCCTCGACGGCTCACCCACCACGATCGAGCAGGGGACCACGGGAGAAACGCTGTACGAGGGTCGCCGCGAGATCGTCGCCCTGCGCATCAACGGCGAACTGAAGGACCTGTACATCGCGCCCGCCGAAGGCGACACCGTCGAGGGCGTGGACATCGCGAGTGAGGATGGCCTCAACATTCTGCGTCACTCGTGCGCACACGTTCTCGCGCAGGCCGTTCAGCGTCGCGACAGCAACGCCAAGCTCGGTATCGGCCCGTTTATTACGGACGGCTTCTACTATGACTTCGACGTCGCCGAGCCTTTCACCCCCGAAGATCTCAAAGCGATCGAGAAGGACATGCAGCGTATCGTCAAGGAAGGGCAGCGCTTCCAGCGCCGCGACATCGATGACGCCGACGCGCGTGAAGAGGAAAAGGACGAGCCGTACAAGCTTGAGCTGATTGGCCTGAAATCGAATGCCGATACCGCCGCCGAAGGCGCGAGCGTCGAAGTCGGCGACGGTGGCCTCACGATGTACGACAATGTGAATAAGAAGGGCGAGGTCGTGTGGACCGACCTGTGCCGCGGGCCGCACCTGCCCTCGACGCGCCTCATCGGCAATGGCTTCTCCCTCATGCGCTCCGCAGCCGCCTACTGGCGCGGCAGTGAAAAGAACCCCATGCTCCAGCGCATCTATGGAACGGCGTGGGCGACGAAGGACGACCTGAAGGCCTACAAGTTCCGCCTCGAGGAAGCGCAAAAGCGCGATCACCGCAAGCTGGGCAGCGAGCTCGACCTGTTCAGCTTCCCCGATGAAATCGGCTCTGGCCTTGCCGTGTTCCACCCCAAGGGCGCCATGGTACGCATGGAGATGGAAAACTACTCCCGTCAGCGGCACGTTGAGGCCGGGTACGACTTCGTGTATACCCCTCACGCGACCAAAGGGCAGCTCTTCGAAACCTCCGGGCACCTCGACTGGTATCGCGACGGCATGTACCCCCCGATGCATCTCGATGAAGAACGCGATGCTGAGGGCAACGTCACCAAGCAGGGCCAGGACTACTATCTCAAGCCCATGAACTGCCCGATGCACAATCTCGTGTTCGCCGCCCGCGGGCGCTCCTACCGTGAGCTTCCCCTGCGACTGTTCGAGTTCGGCACCGTGTACCGCAACGAAAAGAGCGGCGTGATCCACGGTCTCACGCGTGCGCGGGGTTTCACCCAGGATGACGCCCACATTTACTGCACGCGCGAGCAGATGCGCGATGAGCTCACAACGCTTCTGACCTTCGTGCTCGACCTGCTCAAGGATTACGGCCTCGACGACTTCTATCTCGAACTGTCGACGAAGAACCCCGAGAAGTTCGTGGGTAGCGATGACGTGTGGGAAGAGGCGACGCGAACGCTCGAAGAAGTCGCGACCGCCTCCGGGCTCGATCTCGTTCCCGATCCGGGTGGCGCAGCGTTCTACGGCCCCAAGATTTCCGTTCAGGCGAAAGATGCGATTGGGCGCACGTGGCAGATGTCGACCATTCAGCTCGACTTCAACCTGCCCGAACGCTTCGATCTCGAATACACGGCGCCTGACGGCTCGCGCCAGCGACCCGTCATGATCCATCGCGCGCTCTTCGGCTCCATCGAGCGCTTTTTCGGTGTTCTCACCGAGCACTACGCGGGTGCCTTCCCCGTGTGGCTCGCGCCGGTGCAGGTCGTGGGGATTCCCGTAGCGGGAGAATTCGTGCCCTACCTCGAGGAGGTTGCAGCGAAGCTTCGCGCTCACGGCGTGCGCGTCGAAGTCGATGCGTCTGATGACCGCATGCAGAAGAAGATCCGCAACCACACCAAGGAAAAGGTGCCGTACATGCTGATCGCTGGCGGTGAGGATCGCGACGCCGGAGCCGTGAGCTTCCGCATGCGCGACGGAAGCCAGGACAACGGCATTCCGGTTGACGATGCAGTCGAGCGCATCCTCGAAGCGATCCGCACGAAGGCTCAAGTGTGAACCCGATGAACGGTGAGCAGGAGGCTCGAGTCGGGGAGGCCTTCGAGGACGCCCACGCATTCGCCGGCACCCCCGACTCCCTCCAGCGCCTGTGGACACCGCACCGCGTGGCATACATTCAGGGGGAGGGGAAACCCTCGAGCGCGGAGGCTACCGACGAATGCCCGTTTTGCACGGGGCCGGACAAGAGCGATGAGGACGCACTTATCGTTCACCGAGGCGACTTCGCGTTCGTGATTCTCAATCTTTTCCCCTACAACTCCGGGCACCTTCTCGTGTGCCCCTACCGTCACGTGAGCGACTACACCGACCTCACGCGCGAGGAATACCTCGAAATCGCGGAGCTCACGCGAACGGCGATGCGCGTGGTACGTGCCGTGTCCAATCCCGCGGGCTTCAACCTCGGGATGAACCAGGGAGAGGTTGCCGGGGCTGGAATCGCCGCGCACCTTCACCAGCACGTCGTACCGCGGTGGCTCGGCGATGCGAATTTCCTTCCAATCGTGGGGCGCACCAAGGCCCTCCCGTTCCTGCTCTCGCACACACGCGACATGTTTGCTGAAGCGTGGCCCGAGGCAGGGAAGAAAGGCGCAAAGGAGCACACGTGAGCACTACAGGGCAGTCGCGCGGCTACGGCTACGACGTTTACCGCGATGTCCCTGAGGACATCGCCCATGCGATGCCATCGTTCGGGGAACGTGCGAAAAAGAAGCCGCGCGGCAAGGTCGCCACGTGGATCATCTTTTTTCTCGCCTTTCTCGCGCTCGCCATCACCGCACTGCTGCTCTTCTACTTTGTGATCCTGCCGCAGGGGATTGGGACGAGCCTCGTCTCGCTCACGGCCGCCCTCGTACCGTTCGGCATTGTGCTCAGCGCCGTGTGGTGGCTCGACCGTAATACCCCTCAGCCGCGCTTTACGAAGACCTACGCCTTTTTGTGGGGATCCATCGGCTCCATTGCCATGACGTATATTTTCGGCACGGCAGTCGTCTTTTTGATCGCCATGCAGGCCAAGGACGCAAGCTCTCAGGAATTCCTCGCGGTGGCGTTCCAGGCCCCGGTCGTCGAGGAGTCGACGAAGGCGCTTGGGCTCGTGCTGCTCCTCCTTTTCGGGCGGCGCTACATTTCTGGGACGATCGACGGCGTTATTTACGCGATGCTCATCGCTGCTGGCTTCGCCTTTACCGAAAACATCACGTATTTCGCACGATCATTCGCTGCTGCTCAAGTCGAGGGTAACTCGACCGTTTTCTGGCAGACCTTCTTCTTACGCGGGCTTCTTTCACCGTTCGCGCACGCGAGTTTCACCTCGCTCGTCGGGCTCGGTGTCGGTATCGCGGCGGAGCGCCGGAGCCTCCCTCTCTACTTTTTCTTAGGAGCCGGCGGTCTGAGTCTCGGTATGGGCCTGCATGCCCTGTGGAATGGCGGTTCGATGCTCCTCGCGCTCAATGGCGTGACGAGTCTGAAAGGGCTTCTGTTCTGGTACGCGATCATCGAGGTGCCGATCTTCCTCACACTTGCGCTGCTCTTCATTTTCCTTCGCTGGCGCGAGAGGCGGATTCTGCGCTGGCGTCTTTCCGACTACGGGCGTGCCGGGTGGTTCACCCCTAGCGAGGTTGACATGCTCGTGGGCCTGCGCCGCCGTCGCCGCGCCGTGGCCTGGGCGGCAAGCTATGGAGCAGTTACCGCTTGGTCGATGAAAGAGTTCCAGCGCGTGGCGCTGCGCCTCGCCGCACAGCGGCAAGCTGCGCTTGCGGGACACACGTCCTCCAGGATCAAGGAATCCGAGGCCATGTTGCTTTCGCAACTGACTGAAACGCGGCGAGTACTGGCCGCGCTCACGTATCCGGTTGCGCCGGCGCGTACAATGGTTCAGCGATAATTTCCGAAGAACGAGGGAAACCGATGTCAGGTCACTCTAAATGGGCAACCACGAAGCATAAGAAAGCTGCGATCGATGCTAAGCGTTCGAAGCTCTTCGCGAAGCTCATCAAGAACATTGAAGTTGCGGCGCGCATTGGCGGCCCCGACCCCGCCGGTAACCCCACGCTCTACGACGCGATCCAGAAGGCCAAGAAGAGCTCCGTCCCGAACGACAACATTGATCGCGCGGTTAAGCGTGGCGGCGGGCTCGATGGCGCAGGAGTCAACTACGAGACTCTCATGTACGAAGGCTATGCCCCCGGCGGCGTCGCGCTTCTCGTCGAGTGCCTTACCGACAACAAGAACCGCGCCGTTTCGGAGGTGCGCGTGGCCTTCACGCGCAACGGTGGAAACATGGCTGACTCCGGCTCGGTGTCCTATCTCTTCAACCGCAAGGGCGTCGTGACCGTCACCAAGGCAGGCCACACGGAAGATGAGCTGCTCGAGATCGTGCTCGACGCGGGTGCCGAAGAGATCAACGACGAGGGCGAGGTTTTCGAGATCATCTCGGAGGCGTCGGACGTCGTCAGCGTCCGCACCGCACTCCAGGAAGCCGGCGTGGACTACGACAGTGCCGAGGCCTCATTCGTGCCGACCATGCGAACTGCGGTGGATCTTGAAGGTGCCCAAAAGGTGCTGCGCCTTATCGACGCGCTCGAAGACAGCGACGACGTGCAGAACGTGTACTCAAACCTCGATATTCCCGAGGACGTTGCCGCGCAGCTCGAGGCCGAATAGTCGGCCCACACGAGGGCTGTATGCGAGTTCTGGGAATTGATCCCGGTCTCACCCGGTGCGGGTTTGGGGTCGTCGATGGCGGCCCCGCCCGATCCGTGCGTCTTGAAGCCGTTGGCGTGATCACGTCGCCCCGGGACGCCGGCGTGGATGCACGCCTCCTCGAGATTTATCAGGGACTCGTGCACGTGATCGAGCAGTATGCACCGGATATCGTCGCGGTCGAGCGTGTGTTCTCGCAAAATAACGTTTCGACCGTCATGGGGACGGCGCAGGTGTCGGGTCTCGCGATTGTGCTCGCGGCCGAGAGGGGAATCCCGGTCGCGATGCACACTCCTTCCGAGGTTAAGCGCGCGATCACGGGCAACGGCCGCGCCGACAAGGCGCAGATTCAAACGATGGTCCAGAAGATTTTGCATTTGAATGCGCCGCCCAAGCCCGCGGATGCGGCGGATGCGGTGGCGATCGGGATCACGCAGCTGTGGCGAGGCTCAGGTCCGGTCAAGTTAGGGTCCGACGGCGCCCGGCGAACAAGCGCCCAAGCTCAGTGGGCCGAGGCCGAGCGAAAGGCTCGACTCGCCCAGGAGAAGTCGACCTCCCGCCTGTAGTCGTACGCGTGTTCTAAAATCGGGGGCGTGATTGCTTCCCTTCGCGGCGCCGTGAGCGCCATCGCTCTCGATTCTTTCGTCCTCGATGTTGGCGGGGTGGGGTACCTGGTCAACACGTCACCACAAACGCTGTCTGCTGTGCGTACGGGGCAAGAGATGCTCGTGCACACGGAGCTTGTGGTGCGCGAGGATTCGATGACGATCTACGGCTTCCTGACGAAAGACGAAACCGATCTCTTCCGCACGATTCAATCGGTTTCGGGGATCGGTCCGCGGATTGCGATCGCCGTGCTTGCAGTCATGGACCCCGCAACTTTCGCGCGCGCGGTCCTCGACGAAGACCTCAAGACCCTGACCTCGGTGCCGGGAATCGGCAAGAAGGGGGCTCAGCGCATGACTCTCGAGTTGAAGGACAAGATCGCCCCCTTCGCGGCGGGCACGTCGGAGGGCGCAGCCCCCGCTCCCTCGGCGCCGGAGACCAATGAAAGTTCGGTTCTCGATTCGCGCGCCGCGAAAGACGTCGTGCAGGGCCTTCAGGGCCTGGGGTGGCCCGAGAAGGGAGCCAAGGAGGCCGTCGAGGCGGTGCTGCTGAGCTATGAAGAGTCCGAGCAAGGATCGAGTGCGAGCCTCGATTCGGGTGTGCTGCTGCGCCTTTCGCTCCGTCAGCTGGGTGGGCGTTCATGATTGAACATTCCGGCGTGAGCGGCGAGGGAGCTGAGACAGGCGAGACTCTCCAGCGGATCATCGGTGCGGAAGCCGGCGCCCTTGACCGCGCGGCAGAGGGTGCCCTGAGGCCCCGTGAGCTTGCCGACTTCGTAGGGCAGAAGAAGGTGCGCGAACAGCTCTCGCTCGTGCTCGATGCCGCATCGCTGCGGGGAGCACCTCCTGAGCACATGCTCCTATCGGGGCCTCCGGGCCTCGGGAAAACAACACTCGCGATGATCATCGCGCACGAGCTGGGCTCGCCCCTCAAAATTACGTCCGGGCCAGCCGTCCAACACGCCGGTGATCTCGCCGCCATCCTCTCGTCGCTTGAAGAGGGCGAGGTGTTGTTCATCGACGAAATCCATCGCCTCGCACGCCCCGCCGAGGAAATGCTCTACATGGCTATGGAGGATTTTCGCGTCGATGTTGTGGTGGGCAAAGGGGTCGGGGCCACGGCGATCCCACTCGAACTTCCCCCCTTTACGGCGGTCGGAGCGACGACGCGCGCCGGGATGCTTCCCTCGCCTCTTCGCGACCGGTTTGGATTCACGGGTCACCTGGACTACTACACGGCTGAAGAACTCGCCCTTGTCATCGCAAGGAGTGCCGCGCGGCTGGAGATTGATATCGATCCTCAAAGCGCGCACGAGATCGCCTCGCGCTCGCGCGGTACGCCCCGTATCGCTAACCGACTTCTGAGGCGCGTACGCGACTACGCCCAGGTGCGCGGCGGCGGCGCGATCACGATGGACTCCACGCTCGAAGCGCTCACGGTGTACGAGGTCGATCCCCGTGGCCTCGATCGCTTGGACCGAGCAGTGTTGCAAGCACTGTGCACAAAGTTTGGTGGCGGACCGGTTGGCCTTTCTACCCTCGCGATCGCAGTCGGCGAGGAAACAGAGACCGTCGAGACCGTCGTCGAACCGTTCCTCGTTCGCGAAGGTCTCCTCGGGCGCACCCCGCGCGGCCGCATCGCGACACCGGCGGCATGGGAGCACCTGGGGCTTGACGTTCCCGCCGTCGACCCCGCACGTGGCGGAACACTCTTCGATGAGCCCGGACGTGAGGACGGTCGCTTTAACTGAGTGGGGAATAGCGGCCATACGCGGGTACAGTGGAACGGATTGTGACTCCCGATGGAAGGCTCGTCTCGTGCAAAACCCCATGCTTTTGATGATCATCATGCTCGTCGTGATGGCTGTACCGATGTTTCTCATGTCGCGCGGTCAGCGAAAGAGGATGCAGCAGCACCAGGAACTTGTGAAGTCTCTTGGCGTCGGTGATGAAGTTCGTACCCACTCGGGCTTTTAC
This sequence comes from Dermabacter sp. HMSC08H10, assembly GCF_001807585.1. Lineage (NCBI taxonomy): Bacteria > Bacillati > Actinomycetota > Actinomycetes > Micrococcales > Dermabacteraceae > Dermabacter > Dermabacter sp. HMSC08H10. Next base: position 608,787 of record NZ_KV789424.1, on the reverse strand, counting down.
GGCATGATCGTCGAAGAAGAGGGCGACACGGTGATCCTGGAAACCGAGGACGGCTCGCAGCTCAAGTGGAACCGCAACGCGATCGCCGAGCGTGTCGACAGCTTCGGCGAAAACTCGGCCGAAGCGACCTTGAGCGATGCTCCCGCCTCCGATGCCGACCTGCGAAGTGACGCGGAGAAGAGCTCGGACTTCCTCGCTGACGACAGCAAGAACTGAATCGAAGAAGGCGACGCGCGGTACCCACGTGCGTCGCCTTCGTATGACTTAAAGGACCGTTCATGCCAGCACGACGCATAGCGCTTACGACGCTCACCGTCCTGATTCTCGTCCTCGGGGGCATCCTCGGCTTCGGCGTGGCGAACAACGGGTGGAAGGCCGCCCCGAAGCTCGCGCTCGATCTCGAAGGAGGCACTCAGGTCATCCTGCAAGCCAAGTCTCACGGCGGTGAGGCGATCACTCCCGAGCAGATGGAGCAGGCACGCCAGATCATTTCTCAGCGCGTGAACGCGATGGGCGTAGCGGAGACGGAGATCTCCGTCCAAGGCGGCACGAATATTGTCGTGAACGTTCCCGGGAAACTCGATGAGGCTACGAGCGATGCACTGCGGCGCACCGCCACCATGAGCTTCCGTCCTGTGCTTCTGCAGGTGGCGCCCAACGCTGGTGTTTCCGACGCAGGCGGGGCAAGCGACGGGACGAGCGAGAATGCTGCGTCGCTCGGTCCCGTTGCGCAGGACGTTGCAGCTGCCTCGGATGGCGGGGGAGAGGGATCCTCATCTTCGGCGAGCAAAGGCGTGAACACCTATAAAGGGGCGAAGGCCTGGAGTCAAGAATGGCTCTCAACGGTCGACCAAAAAGAGTTCGCCAAGCTCGACTGCACCGACCCCGACACGCTCAACAACCATTCGGTTACAGGCCGCGATGACGAAGCCGTCGTCGCCTGCGGAGCCGGTGGAACCTCGAAGCTGATCCTCGGTCCAGTTGTCGTCAGCGGCGAAGCGATCAAGGACGCGAGCGCCGGTGCGGACAAGAACAAAACCGGTCAGGATACGGGTTTCTATGCAGTCAATCTGACCTTTAACGATGCGGCCGGTAAGGCCTTCGGCGAAATGAGTTCGGCGCTCTACGGCGATCAGGGAGCGACTAAGCAGTTCGCAATCGTGCTCGATTCCCTCGTGATCTCTGCACCGCAGGTCCAGGCCGTGACGACAACCCAATCCACGATTACGGGCAACTTCACGGCCGATCAGGCGAAGGAACTTGCGAGCCAGCTCAAGTTTGGCGCGCTCCCGCTCGAGTTCACGGTGCAGTCAGAACAACAGATTTCCGCGACGCTCGGCTCCGATCAGCTCACCTCGGGCCTCATCGCGGGTCTTATCGGCCTTGCTCTCGTCGTCATCTATGCCGCATTCCAATACCGAGTGCTCTCAATCGTGACAACCGCATCGCTTGCCATCATGGGCGTGCTCGCTTACCTCATCATCACGCTCATGTCGAACATGCCTGAGATCGGCTATCGCCTTTCTCTTGCAGGAGTTGCCGGCCTTATCGTGTCGATTGCCTTCACTGCGGATTCGTTCATTGTGTACTTCGAACGTGTTCGCGACGAAATCCGCGATGGGCGCGGCATCGTCGCAGCGATCGACCACGGCTGGGACCGGGCGAAGCGTACGATCCTCGCGTCCGACGCCGTCAACGTCATCGCTGCTGTCGTGCTGTATCTCGTGAGCGCGGGCAGCGTACGCGGCTTCGCCTTCACGCTCGGTCTTACAACGGTTCTCGACCTTCTCGTGGTGTTCTTGTTTACGCACCCGCTCCTGCAGAGCCTTGGGCGCAAGAACTTCTTCGGGAAAGGGCACCCAGCCTCGGGCCTCGACCCCGCACTGCTCGGGCGCGACGTTCCAGCGTATGCGGGCCGCGCGCGCTTCCGCAGCTCCGAAGAACGCGGAAAGGGGCGTAAAGCCAAGGGCGGCGATAGGGGCGCGGCTGGCGTCGGAACTGAAACCCTTGCCGAGCGCAAGGCGCGCCTCGCACGCGAAGCCGCGGAGGACTCGCATGGTGCCGACCACAACGCCACTCCTACCGGCTCGCACTCAGCGACCACCGAAGCCTCCTCGCCCGAGGACACAACCCCGAAGGAGGACCGCTGATGTCGCGCTTTTCCACGTTCGGCAACGAACTCCACTCCGGTCAACGCTCAATCCCCATCGTTCCTCGCCGCAAATGGTGGTACTTGGGCTCTGCGCTCATCCTGGTGATCCTCGCAGCGATCACGGGGGTGCGGGGCGTGAACTGGGGTATCGAATTCACGGGTGGCAGCGAGTTCCAGATCTCGCACGTGAAGAACCCGGACCAAGCTCTCGCCCGTGATGTTGTGCGCGAACACGTGCCCTCGAACGAGCCGCGCATCTCGCAGGTGGGTGGCAATATTCTGCGCGTTCAAACGGAAGAGCTCTCCACCGATGCGACGAAGGCGCTCAGCGCAGACCTCGCGAAGGCCTACAACGTGCCTGCGGAGGATGTTTCGAGCTCATTCGTCGGGCCCAACTGGGGCGGGGACGTCACCGCGAAGGCTATCCAGGGCATCGTCATCTTCATGCTGCTCGTGACCATTGTGATGGCGCTCTATTTCCGAAACTTCAAGTCATCGGTTGCCGCGATGGCCGCGCTCACCCACGACCTTCTCTTCACAATCGTGGCGTATGGCGCGATCGGATTCGAGGTCACCCCCGCCACGGTGATCGGTTTTCTTACGGTCCTTGGCTACTCGCTCTATGACACGGTCGTCGTCTTCGACAAGGTGCGAGAGAACACTGAGGGCTTCCTCGAGCGCACTGACGCGAGCTTCGCGACCCTCGTCAACCGAGCGACGAACCAAACGCTCGTGCGTTCAATCAATACGTCGGTTGTTGCGCTCTTGCCCGTCGGCTCGATCCTGATTATCGGCGCATTTATTCTTGGAGCCGGAACGCTGAAGGATATTTCGCTCGCCTTGTTCGTGGGCATCATCGCCGGCACCTACTCATCCATCTTCCTTGCGCCGAGCTTCCTCGTGGACCTGCGTAAGGGCGAAAAATCTATCAAGGACCACACACTGCGCGTTGAGCGCACACATGAAAAGGACGTTGTCACGGCATGACCACTACGCCAGTACCCCCCGAAATTGCCGAAATCGAACGCACACACATCGGGCTCTACCAGGATTTTCCGCAGCCCGGCGTCCTCTTTCGCGATATCACCCCGCTTCTGCGTGACCCCAAAGCGATGAAAACCGTCATCAAGTACTGGGCGAGCACCGTTCCCGCCGAGGTTGATCTGGTTGTGGGAACGGAGGCACGTGGTTTCGTTTTTGGTGCCCCGCTCGCGTACGAGATGGACCGCGGTTTTGTGCCTGTGCGAAAGGCAGGCAAGCTTCCGGGGAAGCCGAACTCTCTCACCTACGACCTCGAATACGGTTCAGCAACGATCGAAATCGCGGAAAACGCCGTCCCGAAGGGGGCGCGCGTTCTCGTTCTCGACGATCTTCTGGCAACCGGCGGCACGGCCGCGGCGACTATCCAGCTCGTTGAATCGCTCGGTGCCGAGGTCGTGGCTGCCAGCTTCCTCATCGAGCTTCTCGGACTCGGTGGCCGTGAAAAGCTCGGTGACATCCCGCTGCACACCGTGTGGAGCATCCAGAACTGACTTTGAGTGCCCTGGACATGGCCACGGGCGTTTTTGGGTTTAAACTGGGATAATTCCGACACGAGGAAGGCGGTGAGCGGCATGGATGCGGATCGTGAGGACTCCCGCCCGCGCAAAGTTTGGGGAACGAAAGATGATCCCCTTCTCCTGCCGCTCATCGACGCAATCCGTGAACTTCATCCGGAAGCCGACCTTTCCCTCGTCTATCGCGCGTATAACGTCGCCGAGTACTGGCATCGCCCCCAGTTTCGCAAGAGCGGCGAGCCGTACATTACGCACCCGATTGCGGTCGCGACGATCCTCGCGGGCATGGGTTCCCCGCCCGATGTGCTCGCGGCGGCCCTTCTTCACGACACCGTTGAGGACACCGAATACACGCTTGAAGAGCTCACGACTGATTTCGGCGAGACAATCGCCGTCATGGTTGATGGCGTCACGAAGCTCGACAAAGTGCGGTACGGCGAAGCCGCGCAGGCCGAGACCGTGCGAAAAATGATCATTGCGATGAGCCGCGACATTCGTGTTCTGCTCATCAAGCTCGCGGATCGTCTTCACAACGCTCGCACATGGAAGTTTGTGTCGAGTTCGAGCGCCGAGCGCAAGGCAAAAGAGACACTCGAGATCTATGCACCGCTCGCGCACCGCCTTGGACTTAACGCGATTAAGTGGGAGCTTGAGAATCTGAGCTTCCAGGTGCTCTATCCGAAGCTCTATGACGAAGTGGTGGCGCTCGTTGCCGAGCACGCTCCGGCGCGCGAAGAGTACCTTGCGGGCGTGATCGGCACTATCGAGGAAGACATTAAATCCGCGCACATCGAAGGCACGGTGACGGGTAGGCCGAAGCATTACTACTCGGTCTATCAAAAGATGATCGTGCGCGGGCGCTCGTTCAGCGACATCTATGACCTTGTGGGGATCCGCGTGCTCGTGGACACGGTACGCGACTGCTACGCGGTTCTCGGTATTTTGCACGCGCGTTGGAGCCCTATGCCGGGGCGTTTCAAGGATTACATCGCTCTTCCGAAATTCAACCTTTACCAGTCGCTTCATACGACGGTCATCGGACCTGGCGGCAAGCCCGTTGAAATACAGATTCGCACGTGGGATATGCACCGCCGCGCAGAGTACGGCGTTGCCGCGCACTGGAAGTACAAAGCCGCTACGGCCCGCGGCGAAAAGATCGAGGATTCCCCGCAGAGCTCTGCCGTCGGCGGGGATATGTCGTGGCTTCGCCAGCTTCTTGACTGGCAGAAGGACACGACGGATTCCGATGAATTTCTCGAGTCGCTGCGCTACGAGATGGCCTCGAATGAAGTGTACGTGTTTACGCCCAAGGGCGATGTTGTCTCACTCCCGCAGGGGGCGACTCCCGTCGATTTCGCGTACGCGGTCCACACGGAGGTCGGCCACCGCACGATGAGCGCGCGCGTGAATGGCAAGATCGTGTCGCTTAAATCGGAGCTGAACACGGGCGACGTCGTCGAGGTCTTCACGTCGAAGGCAGAGGGTGCAGGTCCCAGCCAGGATTGGCTGAATTTCGTGGCGTCGACTCGTGCACGCACGAAGATTCGACAGTGGTTCTCGAAAGAGCGACGCGAAGAGGCGCTCGAGCGAGGCCGTGACGAGCTTGCGCTTCAGCTCCGCCGGCAGAATCTGCCGTTGCGCCGCATGCTCACGCACGAGATGCTCACAAACGTCGCGGCGGACCTCAATTACGACTCGGTCGACGCGCTGTATACGGCGATCGGTGAGCACCATGTGAGCGCCGAGAATATCGTGGGTCGCCTCATTTCTGAGGTGGGCGGCGCCGAGGGCGTTCAGGACGACATGGCCGAATCTGTCGTGCCATCGCGGGTGCTCGCGAAGCCGCGCCGCGCCTCACATGCCGATCAGGGCGTCGTTGTGGATGGTCAGCGTGATTTGTGGGTGAAGCTCGCAAAGTGCTGTGCCCCCGTGCCCGGTGATGACATCGTGGGTTTTGTGACGCGTGGCAATGGCGTGAGCGTGCACCATGCAGCGTGCGCGAATGCGGAGCAGATGCGTGAGAAGCAAGCCGATCGCTTCGTGCCGGTGAGGTGGTCTGGCGCGACGAACCAGGCCTACATGGTTCATATCAAGGTCGAGGCACTTGATCGATCACGGCTTCTTACTGATCTCGCTGACGTGATCTCCGAGCTTGAGGTCAATATCCTTTCGGCCTCAGCGCACTCGCTTCCGGATCGTATCGGTGTCGTCTTCTTCTCCTTTGAGCTTGCGGATCCCTCTCATCTTCGTAACGTGCTCACGCAGGTGCGGAAGGTGTCGGGCGTATTCGATGCTTACCGCGTGACGAGCGATGGCAAGCCGATGTGATCTGCGGTCTGATGGTGCGTTTTGGCAGCGCGACCTTCGAGCGTCTTTTCGATCTCTTTAGCGAGTGCTGCGAGCTTTTTGTAGCGGGCTCGCCCCGTCCGTGGTCCCGAGTAACCGTTGCCCCGGCCTGAGCGACACGCGCGATAGGCGATGCGCGTGAGGTCGCTGCTTGTCACCCATCCCTGAGCGACGAGCCTTTCGGCATAGATGCGGGCGGTTTCGTCTGCGCCTTTGCGTGCGAGTTCAGCGAAAGCGCGGTGGGGCGCGAGCGTGGGGATTCCCGCGGGATAGGCGATGTCTCCGGTGGCGAGGGTGATTTTGCGAAGCTCGAGGTCGTCATAGCGTTGGCTGTGCCGTTCTGAGGCGACGATGAGGCGTGAAGGCGAGTAATCGCCGCCGCACCATATCCAAGCCGCTGTGTGATCCGCGATGACTGCTCCCGGGGCGGTCGCGGTAGGGGAAATCCGCTCGATGGCAACGCCGACGGCCGCTGCCCGTTCGCGCACGCCGACTGTGGGAGTGACGGCCAGGGCAAATCCCGAGCCAAGTGAGGCGAGCGGTAGGTCTCGCGCAAGAAACGGAAGCGATGCACCGGGCTCGAGGAGGAGTGCGTGCCCCACGTCGAAAGCGAACGGCGCGCGGCCTGCTTCGCGAAGGTGAGGCGCGAGGCATGCTGTCGCGGTGGCATGTGTGGGGCGAGTCATGGCACCAGAATCACACGAAAGGCGGGAGCCCGCAGGGCTCCCGCCTTTCATTGTGGAGAACTTTAGTTGTTGAGCAAGTTCAACGCCTAGCCAAGATCTTTAGCGCTACGCTCGATCACTTCGAGCCATTCGCGTCGGGCATCGAGAGCGGCCTGCGCCTTCTCGATTTTCTTTGCATCGCCCGTGGCTTTGGCCTTCTCGAGATCCTCTTCGTAGCTCGCGATGGCTGCGTGCAGCTGCGAGGAGGCGCCCTCGACGCGTGCCTTGGTGCGCGGGTCGGTCCGGCGCCACTCGTCGTCCTCAGCCTTCTGGAACGCGGCGCGAACGGCGCGGATACGGTCCTCGACGCGACGCATCGCGTTGCGGGGGACACGGCCAGCGGCGTCGTAGCGGTCCTCGATCGAGCGGAACTGCTCCTTTGCCTTGTCCAAATCGGTGATGGGCAAAAGAGCCTCAGCCTCGGCGAGGAGGGCTTCCTTCACTTTGAGGTTTTCGGACTGTTCCGCCTCGATTTTCTTGAGGTCGGCGTTGCGGCGATCAAAGAAGGAATCCTGCGCGGCTTTGAACTTTGCCCACTGGGCGTCGTCCTTCTTGCGGTTACCGCGGGGAGCAGCACGCCACTGATCCATGAGCGAGCGGAACTCTCGGGCCGTAGGGCCGAAGTCTTCAGAGTCCCGGATAGCCTCCGCCTGTTCGATGAGGCGTGCCTTGATCTTTTCCGCCTTCGCGTGCTGTTCATCGAGCTCACTGAAGTGCGCCCGGCGCTTGCGGTCAAATTCGCTTCGGGCGGCTGAGAGGCGCTTCCACAGCTTGTCCTCGACTTCCCGTTCGAGCGACACCTCGTTCTTTTGCATCTCTTTCCAATTCGGCACCATCGAGCGCATCGTCTCGGCGGCCTTCTTCCAGGAGATGCGGTGGGAGTCGGTGGCGACGAGCTCCTCGATTCCTTCGACGAACGCGGTGCGCTTCTTAGTCGACTCCTCGCGGGCAGCGAGGCGTGCCTTCTCAAGCTCGCCGATGAGCTCCTTCGCCTTCTCTCGAAGTTCGTGGGCGCGTTCGCGCAGCGCGGGGATGTCGCCGACGACCTTCGGCTCCTTCATGTTCTTACGCATCTGCTCGAGGATGCGGTTGAGGTCTGCCTGGGTGAGCCCGGGAACCTGGAGCTTCTGCTCGACCACGTCGAGGAAGGCGCTCAGATCGAGGTAGGCGTGGGCGAAGGGGGTGAGAGCCTTCTCGCGCTCGGTGCCTTTTTCAACGGTGCCGATTTCGCGGATCTGGGTGCCGTCCTTCACCGTGACGGTGCCTTCGTCGGTCACATCGCCGAACGTGAGGGCTTCGGTGACCTTGGCGTCGTCGTAGCTTGTTGCAGTGGGAACGATAGGAACGAGCGGGGTGCGCGGCGCCTTACCTTTAAGCTGTGCGGGGGAGCCGGGCTTAGGGGCGCTGGGCTTTGGTGCTCCCGGCTTTGGGGCACTGGGCTTAGGTGCCGACGTCTCGGCTGTTTCGTCCGACGCCTCCGCCGCTTTTGGCGCTTCTGCTTCGGTGGCCTGCGCGCTTGCCTCTGCTGAGTCAGGGGCGTGCGTGGCCTGAGGGGATTGAGGGGCCTCAGGCGTTGCAGGGGCCTCAGGCGCGGCGGGGTTCTCGGGGGTGTTCTGGTCGTTCTCGTTCACGAGCTTCTCCTAGGATTCGAGGGCACCGGGGTGCCTCGGACAGGGGACGGGGCATATTGCCTCGCACCAACGGCGGCGCATTAGCCACGGCATTACCTAAAACTGTATCGCGGATAACACTGCGAACGGAATTCGATGCCGCGGCATGGGAAACGCGGCACGATGGTAGGCATGACTGATGTGCGCGCCACCCTCGATTTTGTGCTGTCCCCCTATTTGAGTGCCACGTGCTCGATCCTGAATGACGGAACCGACGCTCTCGTCGTGGACCCCGGGCTCGAGGTCCACGAGGAAGTTACGAACACGCTTGGGGAGCAGGGCCTCAACCTGCGAGCGATCCTCGTGTCTCACGGGCACCTCGACCACGTTGCCGACGCCGCCCTCCTAGCCTCGCAGTTCAACGTGCCGGTGTACGTGGGTGCTCGCGACGAGTACAGGCTTGAGGACCCTATGGGCCAGCTACCGTCGGCGTTTACCAACCAGATCCGGCCCCGCTGGGACGCGCGCGGCTGGTCTAAGCCCGCGGACGTGCGGCCCCTTGGAGACGGCGATGTTCTCGATGCGGGGAACCTGCGCCTCGTCGCACACGCGTACCCCGGACACACAGAAGGCTCGACACTCTATTTCTTCGACGGTCCCGTGCACATCAATCCGCTCGTCGGTGTGACGCCGCGTGCCCTCACCGCGCCCGCCCTGGCCTTCACCGGAGACGTGCTGTTCAAGGGAACGATCGGCCGCACCGATCTGCCGGGCGGCAACCCTGAGGAGATGAAAGCTTCGCTTACGAAGCTTCGAGGGTTCGCTCTTGGCCATGCTGAGGCAGTGATTGTGCCGGGTCACGGCCCCTTGAGCGTCTTCCGGGACGAACTCGCGGATAATGGATACCTGCGCACCGCCTTCTGAGGCTGGATCAGCGTAGAAGACACCACAACTTGTCAAGGAGAATAGCTCATGGCGAAAGTGACGCCGCTTTCCGGATTTCCCGAATGGCTCCCTGCCGAGCGCCGCATCGAGCAGCACGTGATGGACACGTTCCGGGATGTCGCAGAGCTGCACGGCTTCTCCAATATCGAGACCCGTGCGGTTGAGCCGCTCGACCAACTTCTGCGCAAAGGGGAGACCAGTAAAGAGGTCTACCTGATCTCGCGCCTTCAAGCCGACGATGAGGATCGCGATAAGGAGGGCCAGAAGCTCGGCCTTCACTTCGACCTCACCGTCCCGCTTGCGCGGTATGTTCTCGAGCATCAAAACGATCTCGCGTTCCCCTTCCGCCGTTACCAGATTCAAAAGGTATGGCGCGGCGAACGCCCCCAGGACGGTCGTTTCCGCGAGTTTTATCAAGCGGATATAGACATCATTGGGCAAGATACGCTGCCCTCTCACATGGATGCCGACGTCGCGATCGTGATGGCCGAGGTGCTCGGAAAACTCCCGATTCCTGGCTTCACGATCTCGGTGAACAATCGCAAGCTTTCGCAGGGCGTCTTCGAGGCACTGGGGCTCACCGACATCGAAGGTGTCCTCAGGCAGCTCGACAAGCTCGCCAAGGTTGGCGAAGCGGAGGTGCGCACACTCCTTATCGAGCACGCGGGAGCGAGCGAAGAGCAGGCCGACGGCTGCCTCGCCTTTGCGCGGATCAAGGCGACCCATGAGGACCTTGCCGAGAAAGTCAACGCACTTGGCGTCTCGAGCGAGGCGATTACGCACGCACTCGAGGAGCTGAGCTTCGTGATCCGCACCGTCAACGCCTCGGTGCCGGGTGCTTGCATCGCCGATCTCTCGATCGCGCGAGGTCTCGACTACTACACGGGAACGGTGTTCGAAACCTTCGTAGAGGGCCACGAGGATCTTGGTTCGATCTGCTCGGGCGGCCGGTACGACACGCTCGCAACCGACAACCGCCACTCCTACCCGGGCGTTGGTCTTTCGATTGGTCTTTCTCGTCTTGTCTCGCGGCTCGTGACGCGGTCGCTCGCGACCTCCACGAGGGCGGTGCCGACCGTCGCACTCGTCGCGGTAGCGGACGAGGAGCACCGTGAGGCGAGCGTCGACGTCGCCCGTGTGCTGCGTTCGCGAGGTATTTCTGCCGAAGTCGCACCGAGTGCCGCGAAGTTCGGCAAGCAGATCAAGTACGCGGATCGCCGCGGTATTCCCTTCGTGTTCTTCCCCTCCGAGGATGGCAGGGGAGAAGTCAAAGACATTCGCAGCGGCGAACAGACCCCAGCCGACGCGCATACGTGGCAGCCACCAAAAGACGACATGACCGCGCGTGTGGTGGCGACCACCTCGACCAAATAACCTGAAATAAGAACGCCTTTGAGGGAGTTAGAAACGACATGGCAACCGTAGAAATGACCAAGGAAAACCACGACGAACTCGTCAAGGACGGGATCGTTTTCATCGACTTCTGGGCAGAGTGGTGCGGTCCGTGCCAGCGCTTCGCCCCGATTTTCGAGAAGGCCTCGGAGGAGAACCCCGACGTGACCTTCGCGAAGGTTGACACGGAGGACCAAACCGAACTGCAAATGCAGTACGGCGCAACGTCGATCCCCACCATCGTGGCGTACCGCGATGGCATCCCCGTGTTCGGCCAGCCCGGCGCCCTTCGCCAGGCTGACCTCGACTCGCTTATCTCGCAGGTGCGCGGCCTCAACATGGACGAGGTCCGCAAGGCCTACGAAGAGCAGCAGGCAAAACAGGGCTAGTAAGCACTTGCTCTCCGCAAGAGGGAAGAAGCTCGCCAGGAACGGCGAGCCTCTTCCCTTTTTTGAAAGTGCGAGGTTTTGAAAATGGGGAGCTGTCGGTATAGTGCTGCGCATGATATCGGACAGCGCCGCAGCCCCTCCCCGTGGCAAAACCAAGCGCCAGCAGGCCGTGCTCACAGTTCAGGACAAGACGCAGGTGAGTAAGAACCTCGTGAGGCTCTGCCTTGGCGGCTCTGACTACGTAAAGCTCAACCGCAATTCGTGTACGGACGCATACGTCAAGCTCCTTTTGCCACAGCCGGGAAGCGGTCTAGCAGCACCCTTCGACATGGATCGGCTGCGAAATGAGGCCCCCGAACTCCTGCCCGCACGTCGCACGTATACGGTTCGCCGCTGGGATGATGCGAATGAACGGCTCTGGATTGACGTTGTCGTGCACAACGCTCCGGGTCAGCACGGCCTTGCATCCGACTGGGCCACACGTGCGCACGAAGGTGACCAAATCGCGCTCATGGGGGCTGGTGGTGGCTATTCGCCGCACCCAGAAGCTGATCTCCACGTCCTTGTGGGGGATCACGCAACAGTCCCGGCGATCGCCGCCGCGCTGGAGGTAATGCCGTCGAGCGCACGGGGCCACGCCGTCATTCACGTCGAGGACGAAGCCGATACTCTCTCTCTTTCTCACCCGGAGGGCTTCTCGCTCGAATGGGTTGTTGGCGCGCGCGAGGGGCTGCTCGTGGCTGTCGAAACGCTCGATATTCCACACGGCATCATCGACAAGCGCGGTGTCCATGTCTTTTGCCACGCCGAACGCGGCCTCACGAAGCAGTTGCGTGCCCATCTCGTGCGCGAAAGAGGAATTGCGCGCGAAGACATTTCGATCTCGGCGTATTGGGCGCTCGGCCGAGTGGAAGATCGATTCCAGGCAGAAAAGCGCGAAGCGATCGGTCGCATTGACCCCGATTGAGGGCGGTCTTGCTACGGCTCGTGCTCCACACCTTGGTGTTTTCCAAGTCCTTGCACTGCCGAGAACATGCTGCGAAGAGCAGTCGCTAGTCTCGAAGCATGAACAGTACTCTCACCACGCTGCCAAGCTGGGCACGCACAAGCGAGCTTATGGAGCACTACTACCTCACCGAGTGGGGAGTTCCCGTCACCGATGAACAGGGCGTATTCGAACGCCTGAGCCTCGAAGTATTCCAATGCGGTTTGTCGTGGAAAACGATTCTGACGAAGCGCGATGCTTTCCGCGAGGTCTTCCACCAATTCGCGGTCGATCGTGTCGCAGCTATGGGGGAGAGCGACATCGAACGGCTCATGGAGGATGAACGGATCATCCGCAACCGTCGGAAAATTGAGGCGGTCATCGGCAACGCTCGTGCCGCGCAAGCGCTGCGCGATGACGGCACCGATCTTGCGCGGCTCCTGTGGAGCTATGTCCCAGAAAAGACCTACGCGCCCCGAACTCAGGAGGAGATTCCCGCGCGCGATGAGACCTCGGCGCGTATGTCCGCTGATCTCAAGGCGCGCGGGTTTTCATTTGTGGGGCCCACGACCTGCTTCGCCCTCATGGAGGCGATCGGCATCGTCGACACGCACCTCGTCACCTCACCGCGGCGCGGCAGCTCGGGCATATTCGATTCCGACGGTCGCCGCATGGCCGGCGAGGCCGGCTAAGAACGCGTGCGCTCAGGCCGGATTTTTAGAATCGAGATCGACTTCGATCACGCCATCGCTCACGCGTGAGGCGTACACGGGCAGGGTGTAGGCGTCGTTGGCGTAGCACTTGCCGGTTTCGAGATCGTAGACCTCTTTGTAAATGGGGCTCGCGAGTGTCGCACGGCGCGCGCCTTCGACGTCGCGGTCGCCAACGATGCCGCGCGACATGACGCCCTGCTGGGTTCGGGGGTCAACGTTTGACACGACGTAGATCTGCTCGTCCCATGCCTTAACGACGGCGACTTGTTCGGTGCCAAAGAGAGCGGCTTCGGGAAGGTTCGGGTCGATGTCGGTGACCTTGCAGATGCTTTGCCAGTTGCTCATGGTTGTCCTCGCTTGTCGAGCCGCGAGAAGTGCGGCAGTAGGGGCTATAACGGGAATTAGCCGCGGTCATTGTAGGGAGCTGGTCAGCGGTTTTGCAGACCAAAGTCCCCCGCGCGGGGCGCATGACTTCGCTGTGAAATCCCCTCGTTCTTGTGCCTCTACTGTACTCGAATAACCCACCGCTCATTGTGTAGGGTGGGAAGACGTCTACACCCCTAAGTCTTCGAAGTAGGAGCCGCCTTGAGCACTGCCGACGTAACCCCCAACTCTGAAGCCACAGGCGAGGAAACCCTCGTCAAGCACGTCGTTGTCGTGGGCGGTGGCCCAGCTGCCCAGCGATTCGCCGAAACCATGCAGGCACGCGACAAGGCCGGCGCTTACAAGATCACGGTGATCTCTGAGGAGAACGTCGAGCCCTACGATCGCGTGAACCTCGCGAAGCGCTGGGACAAGAGTTACGATCTCACCCTCGGAGACCGCTCCCTGTGGGATGACCCGCGTATCGATCTTCGCCTTGGCGATCGCGTGAACTCCATCGAGCCCGAATCCAAGCTCGTGCGCACCTCTTCCGGCACCGTGTACGGCTACGACGAGCTCGTACTCGCGACAGGCTCGAATGCTTTCACCCCGCCGATCAACGGCTGGGACACCAAGGGTGTGTTCGTGTACCGCACCGTTGACGACGTCGACGGCATGAGCGCGACAGTTGAGGCGCTCAAGAACGATGAAAAGCGCACGGGTAAGGCCATTGTCCTCGGCGGCGGCCTCCTCGGCCTCGAAGCCGCAGGTGGCCTCGCGAGCGAGGGCTACGAGGTTCACCTCGTTGAGCTCGCCGGATGGCTCATGCCGGCTCAGCTTGACGAAGGCGGCGGCAACCTTCTCAATCGCCTCATCGAGCAGCGCGGCATCGTGCTGCACACGGGCGTGAGCCTCGAGCAGGTGCTCGCGCGCATCGAGTACCGCAAGGGCAATACTGCAGACGAAGAGGCAATTAACGCCGCAGCCTCGAATGTGCGCGGGGTCAAGCTTTCCGATGGCACCGAGCTCGAGGCAGACCTCGTGTGTCTCGCCGTGGGCATTCGACCGCGAGACGAGCTCGGCAAGGTGAACGGCTTCGAAATGGGTCCGCGCGGCGGCATTATGGTCGGCCAGGATTGCCGCACGTCGGTCGAGCACGTGTGGGCGATTGGCGAATGTGCCGCGATGGAAGGCCGCACCATCGGCCTTGTGGCTCCCGCGAACACGATGGCCGAGGTCGTTGCGGATCAGCTCCTCGGCGGCGAAAAACTCTTCGGCGAAATCGACGGTTCCACCAAACTCAAGCTGTCCGGCATCGACGTTGCAAGCTTCGGTGATGCGAAGGGCGCGGAGAAAGACTCGCTCGACGTTGTCTACGCCGACCCCACTCGCGGCATCTATCAGCGACTTGTCATGAGTCCCGATGCGGCCGTGCTGCGCGGCGGCATCCTTGTGGGTGATGCCTCGAACTATTCAACGCTTCGCGCTTACGTTGGGCGCGAGCTTCCTGGCGATCCGGCCGCTTACCTGGCAGCGGGCGGCGGCGAAGTGCCCGATTCAGGCGATATGCCCGACGACGTCATCGTCTGCTCGTGCAACAACATTTCCGCGGGCACCATCAAGGCAGCGATTAACGGTGAGGGTGACTTCGCCGAAGCGTGCCACGACATTCCGTCGATCAAGGCCGCAACGACGGCCGGCACCCAGTGTGGCTCGTGTGTGCCGCTTTTGACCAAGATCCTTGGAAACGAGCTTGCGAAGTCCGGCATTGCCATGTCGCGCGGCCTCTGCGAGCACTTCTCGATGCCTCGCGCCGAGCTCTTCCAGATCGTTAAGGAACACGACCTCAAGAGCTTCCCCGAAGTCATTGGCCGCTACGGCAAGGGCAATGGCTGTGACGTGTGTAAACCCGTCGTCGCATCGATTCTCGCGTCGCTTCGCGACGACTACATCCTCGGCAAAGGGCTCCAGGAGCTCCAGGATACGAACGACCGCTTCATCGCGAACATGCAGAAAGACGGCACCTACTCGGTGATCCCGCGCATGCCCGGCGGTGAGGTCAACCCCGAGGCGCTTGTCGTTCTCGCGGAGGTCGCACGCGACTTCAACCTGTACACGAAGATCACCGGCGCGCAGCGCATCGGTCTGTTCGGTGCCCGCCTTGAGCAGCTTCCGAACATTTGGACGCGCCTCGTGGAGGCCGGGTTTGAATCGGGCCAGGCTTATGGCAAGAGCCTTCGCGCGGTCAAGAGCTGCGTGGGTACGGATTGGTGCCGTTTCGGTCAGCAGGATTCCGTCGGCATGGCTGTGCTCCTCGAGAACCGCTACAAGGGCCTGCGTTCGCCGCACAAGTTCAAGCTCGGTGTGTCGGGCTGCGCGCGCGAATGTGCGGAGGCGCGCGGCAAGGACATCGGCGTGATCGCGACAGATAAGGGTTGGAACCTTTACGTCGGCGGCAACGGTGGCTTCACGCCGCGCCACGCCGACGAGTTTGCGCACGATTTGAGTGACGAAGAGCTCGTGAAGTACGTCGACCGTTTCCTCATGTACTACATCTCGGATGCCGATAAGCTCCAGCGCACCGCATCGTGGGTCGAAGCTAGGGGCATCGACCACGTTAAGGAGGCCGTGCTTGAGGATTCACTCGGCATGGGCGAGCAGTGGGAGCACGAGATGCAGAAGTTCGTGGACAACCACAAGGACGAGTGGGTCGAGGCCGTGAAGGATCCCCAGAAGCTTTCGCGCTTCCGGTCCTTCATCAACGCCCCCGACACGCCGGATCCGCTATTCGCGCGCGTGCCGATGCGCGATCAGAACCGCCCGGCCACCCTCGAAGAGCGCGAAGAGGTCCTCATTTCGGGCCCGGTAATCTCGTTCCGCGATGCGCATGGCCAGGAGGTTTCCGCCGATCAGGTTCTCGAACGCAAGTAATTGCGTGAAGGCTTCTGATTTCTCAGTCGCACACCAGTGGCGGGACCGCGTCGTTGATCTGACGGATCACCGCGGTCCCGCCGGTTGGCGTGCTGCGCAGGCGCTTGCTCGCGAAGGCGCCCTTGTTTACCTTGGGGACACGACCCCGCGCGAGCGCGCGTGCAATTTCGACCAACGTGCGCGGGAACTCGGGCACGAGGCGCTCGTGCTTCAGTGGGCGAGCGAGCCACGTGGGCAGATTCGTTCCGACGCTTGCCCGCCTCACGCCGAGAAAGTGACGCTTTCCGAAGACCAGGAACCGTCGGACAATCGCGCCCACGCGCCCGGCGTTGTCACCCTCGTGGGTGGAGGGCCGGGGGAGCCGAACCTTCTGACCGTAGCCGCGCTCAAGGCGATTGTGCGTGCCGACGTCATTCTTCTCGATCGTCTGGGCGTGGCGCTCAATGTCATGGATCTCGCGCCTGGCGCACTCGTTCTCGACGTTGGTAAGGCCCCGGGACGCCACAAAATGTCGCAAGAGTGCATAAACGACACAATGCTCGCCTTTGCGCGCGAAGGGGCGAGGGTGGTGCGGCTCAAAGGTGGGGATGTGTTCATTTTTGGGCGCGGGGGAGAAGAATGGCGGTTCCTCGCCGCTCACGGCATCCGCGTCGACATCGTCCCTGGAATCACGAGTGCGCTCAGCGTTCCCGCCCATGCGGGCGTCTCGGCAACCTATCGCAACGTGACGCGCGCGGTCACGATCATCTCGGGACACCAGCCATTTAACAATGCCGAGCTTTCGGCCCTCGTTGCGCTTGGCGGCACGATCGTGATTCTCATGGGAGTGGCAACCTTCCCCTCAACCGTCGCGGGCTTGCGAGCGGCTGGCCTGCCGGATTCCACTGGCGTCGCGCTCTTAGAGCAGGGCTACACCGCCCGCGAGCGCCACACGTTTACAACGCTCGGCGCTGCGATCGAGGATGCCCGCTCCCGCAACGTGACGAACCCGGCGATCATCGTGATCGGTGACGTCGTCAACGTCCGGGAAACCTCGGCAGAACTCACCGAAACAACCCCGCTCGCCGCTACCGAATAAGAGGAGTTCACATGAGCATCCCTAACCCGACCGCCGCAGCCGAACCGACTGAGCGTCCTCTTGCCGGTCTGCGCGTGGCCGTGACCGCTGCCCGACGTGCCGATGACCAAATCGCGGCTCTTGAGCGCGCCGGAGCCGAAGCATTCCACGCTCCCACGATGCGCATCGTTCCAGTCGAGGACGACACGGCACTGATCGAAGAAACCCACGCTCTTCTCGAGGCAGCCCCGCCGACGTTCTTCGTGACGACCGGGCAGGGCATTAATTCGTGGCTCGACATACTTGAGGATCCTCTCAAGCAGCGGGTCCTCGACTACCTCTCCACGACACAGATCATTTGCCGCGGATCTAAAGGCCGTGGCACCGTTCGCAAGTGGGGTCTTCCTGACGCTCCGAGCAGCGAGAAAGAAACGAGCACGTCGATGGTCGAGCTCGCGCTCGAACTCGGTATCGCCGATGGGCCAGTGGGGCTTCAGCGCCACGGATACGTCCCAGACAAGGCTCTCGCGCCGCTCGGCGACCGTGAACTCTACGTTGTGGCACCGTATCGGTGGGAACTCGCCGAGGACCTCGCACCGGTCCACACTCTCGTGAACGCGATCATCGCACGAGAGGTCGATGCGGTGACGTTCACCGCGGCGCCAGCCGTCGTAGCGCTCTTCCAGGTCGCGGAGGAGATGGGGGCTCGCACACAGCTTCTCGAAGCTCTCGACAACGACGTGTGCCCGGTTGCCGTCGGACACGTGACCGCCGAGCCGCTTGAAGACGAGGGGCTGCGCCCGCTTTACCCCGAGCGCGAAAGGCTCGGCGCAATGGTCAAGCTCATGGGAGAAAAGCTCAGGTCTCGCGAGCGTTGAGCCTAGAAAGCGCATCTTCGTAGCGCGCAGCTACGATCGGGGCGAGGGCGTCACCGAGGTGGTCGAGAACCAGCCAGCCCGCGTCCTGGGCCCGCTCGCGCGCCCTATCGAGCAATAAGCCGGGGGCGGCGAATAGGGGCAGCACAGTTCCTGGGCCCTTTGCTTTTTCGAGGCGATCGTTGATGCGGGGCTCGCACGTGGCAAAACGTACGTGAACGCTGCGTCCCGTGCACGCCGAGAGGTCATCGCCGAGCGCTTGAACCGCTTCGTTTGCACCCGGGCGCGACGAGCCAACCGCGAGGAGGATAATCTCGCCGCGTGGATGGTCACCCTCGCCCTGGTCGAGCCGCGTTGCGAGGACGTCCACCATCTCTGCGCCCGTGCCGATCACCTCGGCCTGCACGAGTTCGATCCCGTGGGCGGCTTTCGCCTCGCGCAGCTCGGTCGGTGCGTCCTCAGTCGCGTGATAGGCCTCGGTGAAAAGAAGCGGCACCGCGACAGCGGAGGAATACCCGTGTTCAGCGAGCATTTTTGCAACCTCGGTAATTGAAGGCGCGGCAAAATCCTCTAGATAGGCAGCGTGAGCCTCGATGCCGAGGCGAGCTCCTGCAGCGGAAACGAGGGACTCGGTCACGGCTGCGGCATCGGGGTTGCGGCTTCCGTGGGCGATACCTATCAATGCGGGGGCATTCGATAACGTCATACCAAAAACCCTACCCGACGTGCGCTTCCTTGATATTTTCGGCGCGCCCCGGCCGGCCGGCGGCAACGGGATCGGATCCCCACATTATGAGTGCTGCCGCGATCGTGCCGGTCACCATGATGCCCGCGAGCACGAGCAGCTGGAACCGGCCAGCTTCAAGCGGGGAAGCGCCCGCGAACACGGCACCCACAAACGCCCCCGGCATGGTCACAATTCCCGTGACACGGGTTTGATCCACATTCGGGATGAGAGCCTCGCTCATGGCCCTGGACGCGATATCGCGCACCGCCCGGCGATTCGTTGCACCGAGACCGAGCCATCCCTCGATCTCACCCCAATGCTGCGCGACGTCCTGGCCGAGCCTACGGCCTGAGAGGGTTACGACGCTCATGGCATTACCCGTAATAATGCCGCCGAAGGCGAGAAGGTTTTGTCCCGTGAAGGACAGCGCACCCGTGAGGAAGACGGTAAGAACAGACACCGCTACAGCCGTGCTCATCGAGATCGCGACGAGCACAACGGTGCGGGCATCGCCACCAAGTCGCCTCGACGAGGTCCAGATGCCAAAGCCGAGCATGACGAGCAGCGCGAGAAAGACGTACGCAACGTTCGTGATCGCGAAGCTAAGGACGCTTGCGAGGATCGCAAGCTGCAAAAGTGCCCGCACGAGGGCCACGGCAGGATCCAACCACTTGGGAATGCTCCACGCACGCCGGAGCGCGAGCGTCAAAGTGAGGCACAGAGCGAGAGCGAGCGCAGTCGCGAGAAGAACAGACGTGCTCACGCCCAACTCCCGAACCTACTGTTTATCGACACCGAGGCGCTCGAGCTCCTCTTCGATGATGCTCGGATCGAGCTTGCGGAAGATCGGCTTTGGTTTCGCGACAGGCGCTCCGACCGTCACCGGGCGGTGGCCCCACGCAGGAACGTTCGTGTAGTCGCCCGTGATAATCGGGTATGAGCCGTCGGCGTCGAGATCGTCGACTTCTTCGATGCGCGGCATCGGCGCAACCTCGAGAGTGCCGCCCAGCACCTTCTCCACCTCGTTCGCGGAGAACGGCAGGAACGGCGCAAGCATGGTGTTGAGGTCGGTGACGACCTGCGCGAGCACGTGAAGGATCGTGAGCAGGCGGAGCCGTTCCTCCTCCGCTTTGAGCTTGAACGGCTCGGTCGCCGAGACATAGGCGTTTGCCTCACCCACGAGGTGCATGATCTCGCTGATCGCGGCACGCTGGCGGTGGGTACGAATGAGGTTTCCGACGGTGTCAAAACCCTCGGTGACCTTTGCGAGAAGGGCGTTATCGGCATCCGTGAACTCACCGGCGGCGGGGATCTCACCGACGTTTTTCGCGATCATCGCGGCCGTTCGGTTCACAAGATTGCCCCATCCGGCAACGAGCTCGTTATTCGTGCGTGACACGAACTCGCTCCACGTGAAGTCGGCATCCTGGTTCTCAGGGCCCGCCGCGGAAATGAAGTACCGCAGGGCGTCGGCCTGGTAGCGTTCGAGAACATCGCGCACATAGATGACGACGCCCTTGGAACTCGAGAATTTCTTCCCCTCCATCGTGAGGAACTCCGAGCTCACGACCTCCGTCGGAAGATTAAGCGTGCCAAGCCTGCCGGGCTCGCCGCCCTTGCTGCCGCCCCCGTTGTGGGCGATCAACTCGGCCGGCCAAATCTGCGAGTGGAAAACGATGTTGTCCTTGCCCATGAAGTAGTAGGAAAGAGCCTCCGGGTCATTCCACCACTTGCGCCACGCTTCCGGATCGCCCGTGCGGCGCGCCCACTCAATCGAAGCGGAGAGGTAGCCGATCACGGCGTCGAACCACACGTACAGGCGCTTCGTGGGCTGATCCTCCCACCCCGGAACTGGAATGCCCCAGTCGATATCGCGGGTCATCGCGCGCGGCTTGATGTCCTTGAGGATGTTCTGGCTAAAGCGGATGACGTTCGGGCGCCACAGCCCCGTCGCCTCGCGCCCGTCAAGCCACGCTCCGAGTGCGTCGGCGAGTGCGGGAAGGTCTAGGAAATAGTGCGTGGTTTCGATGAACTTCGGGGTCTCGCCATTGATGCGGGAGACCGGGTCGATGAGATCGGTCGGGTCGAGCTGGTTGCCGCACGCATCGCACTGATCGCCGCGAGCACCCGGCGTTTTACACAGAGGGCACGTGCCCTCGATGTAGCGGTCGGGGAGAGTGCGGCCGGTCGAGGGGGAAATTGCGCCGCGGGTGACCTGCTCAATCATGTAGCCGTTGTCCCGCACGGTCGTGAACATTTCCTGCACGATCGCGTAGTGGTTGCCCGAGGTCGTGCGAGTAAAAAGATCGTAGGAAAGGCCCAAATTGACGAGGTCCTCGACGATCACGCGGTTGTTGCGGTCCGCGAGTTCGCGCGCCGTGATGCCCTCCTGATCAGCGGCCACAAGAATTGGGGTGCCGTGTTCGTCGGTTCCCGAGACCATGAGCACGTCGTGCCCGGCCATTCGCATGTAGCGCGAGAACACATCGGAAGGGACACCGAATCCGGCAACGTGGCCGATGTGGCGGGGTCCATTTGCATAGGGCCAGGCAACAGCAGAAAGCACAGTACTCATAGGGCTCCAATTCTACGACTTTTTATGAGGGAAGCGTCCTATCCTGGGGGCATGAGTTACGACAACGACACGAATGCCACCGGACTCACGCTCGCCCAGCAGAAAATGCGCGAGGCGGGCGTGGCGGAAGCTGCCATTAACGTCTTCAGCGACTTTTACCACCAGCTCGAGCAGGGCGTGACCGGTTCGATCCCTGAAGAGACAATCTCGCCGCTCACCGAGGTGGATCGACTCGCCGATGTCGAGGTTGATCCCGAGGTTGCGAAGGATGCTTTCTCGAAGCTCGTTGTCATCAACCTCAATGGTGGGCTTGGCACCTCGATGGGCATGGATCGCGCGAAGTCCCTGCTCCCTGTACGCGATGGCAAGAGCTTCCTCGAGATCATCGTCGAACAGGTGCTCGCCGCTCGAAAGAAGACTGGCGCCCGCCTCCCGCTGCTGTTTATGAACTCGTTCCGCACGCGCGAGGACACCCTCGAGGTGCTCGCTAAATATCCCGACCTTCAGGTGGGGGATCTGCCGCTCGACTTCCTCCAGAACAAGGAGCCGAAGCTCCGCCGCGACGACCTCACGCCCGTCGAATTCCCCGAGAACCCGGAGCTGGAATGGTGCCCGCCGGGCCACGGCGATATTTACACGGCCCTTCTCACCTCAGGCGTGCTTGATGCCCTGCTTGAGCAGGGGTTCCGCTACGCTTCAATTTCGAATTCAGACAACCTCGGCACCGTTCCCTCACCCGAGATCGCCGGTTGGTTCGCCGCTTCCGGCGCCCCCTACGCGGCTGAACTGTGCCGCCGCACAGCAGCGGACCGCAAGGGAGGCCACCTCGCCATTCGTAAGTCCGACGGTCGCCTCATCCTGCGCGACACCGCCCAAACCCCGGCGGAGCAGATGGACTACTTCACCGATGAGCACCGCCACCCGTTCTTCCACACGAACAACCTGTGGTTTGATCTTGAAAAGCTCAAGGAGATTCTCACCGAGCGCAAAGGCGTCATGGGTCTCCCGCTCATCCGCAACGAAAAGACCGTCGATCCTTCCGATAAATCGAGCACGCCGGTCTACCAGATTGAATCCGCCATGGGGGCGGCGATCGAGGTCTTCGAGGGGGCAACCGCGATTGTCGTTGACCGCTCGCGCTTCCTGCCCGTGAAAACAACGAACGATCTGTTGCTTGTGCGCTCCGACGTCTATGAGCTCACCGATGACTTCGCTCTTGAGAAAGTCGTCGAGAAGGCTCCGCTCGTGAAACTTGCCGACGGCCCCTACAAACTGGTGGGAGATTTTGAGCAGCGTTTCCCCGCGGGTGCGCCGAGTCTCAAGGGCGCTACCTCGCTCACTGTCGAGGGCGATTGGACGTTCAATGAGGGCGCTCGAATCGAAGGGGACGTGACGCTCGGGGCCGAGGGCGGAACCCTTCCCTAACCTCCCCTCCTCCTCGAATTGCATAGGGGATCCGGGGGTTTGGCGCGGTACATGTGGCCGCCCAGGCCCCCGTTTTAATGCTTTGTCGCCTTCCAAGAGCCATTGAAGTGCTTGGTCTCGGCGGGGGGCGCCGCTGAGTTCAGCACATGCCGGCTCGCTAGACTCTCTTCGCTCGTGAAGAGTTTCCACATTTTCGAAACAGCCGTTGCGCTGGCTGTGGCGTTCTGGTTGGCTATGTGACATGGGCCTCGCTCGGGGGAGTGGGGCGGTAGTGGACCGGATCGGGGGAGTGCATGTTGAGCGGGCGAGCGCGGGCTTGTGGTGTTTTCGGCGTTGTCGCGTTGGTGGCGGCGGGGTTGGTCGGCTGCGGCGGGGGTGAGCCTGCTGGCGGTCCGACGCTTGCTGCGAAGCCATCGACTTCTTCGACCACTAGTGATGCTGGCGGCTCGGACGGTGGCGGTGCCAGCGATGGCGGCGGGGAAGAGTCCTCTCGCACGGCGAATCTTCCACCCGAGAACGCCGCATTGAAGGCTCCTGATTTCAAAGATTACACCGGTATCACTTACGAGACCGATCAGGGCGCCCAGGAGACTGTTCGGTTCTTCTTCGATGCGATGTATTACGGGTATGCCACGGGCGATGTCTCGCCTTTCCAACGCGTCGTCGATGAGTCTGCATGCGAAGGATGCGCGAAGATCATCAACGATGTTGGAACATGGAGAACGTCGGGAAGTTATCTCACACCTTCTAAAAATGCGGCTCTTTCACTCGAGCGCATGCAGGATGAAGACTCTTATCGCGGGCGCACTCCGATCTATTACAGCTTTGAACGCAGTGCGGCAGTCAAGAAAACCTTAGACGGAAAGTCAGAAAACTTCCCTCAGCAAAAATATGAAGCGTCTGCACTGCTGGCGTGGCAAAACGATCACTGGGAAGTGGTAGCTGTGTCGTGGCGAAAGATGGCTGCCGATGAATAGACGCTTGTCGTGGCCATTCTTGATCGCTTTGTTTGTCTTGATAAATCTGGCATTACCTGCGTATCTGGCGAGAGCTGAAGGTTCGGATAGTCAATTTGATGCAGGCTTCACGGATGACGCTATCAGAATAGATGGCCACAAGCGTGGTCGTGGTGATTCTGTTGAGCGGCCGGTGGATATGTCGCCGGGGAAGCGTGATGCGGTGTCGGATGTTCCGCGGAGGGTGTGGGTGCCGGCGAGTGATCGGGATTTGGGTTGTCGTAGCGGTGGGCCTGATGTGTTTCGGGTGCTTGCTGTGACGTCTTTTTGTCGCGCTGCGCGCGCGGTGTGTCCGTCAGCTTTTCCGGGGGCGTCAGTGGTGGTGGGGCGTGAGGTGGAGGTGTCGACGGGTGCGCCGGTTTTGGGGACGGAGCGTGTGTCGGGGTGTTCGTCGCCGTCTTCGGGTTCGGGTGGTGGTGGTCCTGTGATGCCGGTGGTGTCGCAGGAGGATTTTCGTTCGCTTGGTGTGAAGCCGCTTGTGGCGCATTTGGGTCCGCCTGGTCAGTGGATTCCGGTGGGGATCGACATGATTGTGTGGGCTGAGTCGGGTGTGCAGGTGTTTGAGGTGGAGATGTTTGGGCAGTCGGTGCGGGTGCGGGCGACGCCGGTGAAGTATGTGTGGGATTTTGGGGATGGGACGGTGTTGACGACGTCGTTTCCGGGTCGGCCGCATCCGTCGAGGGATGTGTCGATGCGGTATGTGGGGCAGGGGTGGTATGAGGTTTCGCTTGTGGCGGTGTTTAGTGGGGAGTTTTCGGTGGCTGGTGGTCCGTGGCAGCCGGTTCAGGGGACGGTTGAGGTGGCTTCGGAGAAGAAGTGGATTTATTCGGATGTTCGGCAGTCGCGTCTTGTGGGGGATGAGGTGCCCGAGGAGTATGTGGGTATTCCTGATCGGGGTGCGGACACGCTCGGCCCAATAGACCCGGAAGCGGAAACGACGGTCTTGCTAGAGCCGCGGAAGAAACGATGATGGGCGGTTTTGATGAGCAGCGTTGTGCACGAGAGAATCGCTGCTTACGACAGATTCGCTCTGTCGTGAAAATGCCGTAGCGGTTGGGGCATAGGTACCGGAAAGGCATGTCCTATTCTTAGCGTGCTTTTGCTGGTCTTCTACACCCCGATTCTCATGGATGTTGAGTGCCTCAAGCAGCGCCTCTTGCGGTCAACTGATTCACTCCGCTTGTGGGAGGCGAGAGGAGCTGGAAAAGAGAGGTGAGGTCGTGGCTCCCTGTTGGAGAGGCGAGTTTAGGTGAGGGTGGGAAGTCCTAGAGGCGGAGCCAGCTGAACAGGTAGGGCGGAATGAGCCCGAGGCTGCCGTCGGACCTAGACTGCGAACCCAGTGACCACCGGCCTTAGGCCCACTCCCTGGAGCCGTCTCGCATTACGATCGAATTAGGCGAAGGAGGGGGGCAAAGGCGCCGCTATCGGTGATCTCTAGGCATCCCAAACCCCCACAACCCCTATGCAATCCGAGGAGGGTGAGGGGGGAACCCCCGCAGCACCTATGCAATCCGAGGAGGGCGGCACCAAACCCCCACAACCCCTATGGAATTCAGTGAGGGAGGGGGTGGGCCTTGAATTTCGTGTCGGGGTTGACGAAAGCCTCCTGGCATTCAACGATGAGGAGCTCGCGCGCCTTCGCCTCGATCGTGCGGTCGATGAGCTCGAACACCGAAGCGGCCGTCTTCTCGAGCGCCTCGACGGGGCCGGCGCCACCGAGCAAATGCGCAGCGAAGAGAGCCGTCGTCACATCGCCGCTGCCATGAACCTTCCGCTCAAGGCGGGGGGTTGCGAGAAGATACGCGCCCGACGAATCAGCGACGAGGAGCTCGAGCATGCCGTCGGCGGTGTTTTTCGTGATCACGCTCGTTACCAGCACGGTCTCGGCACCCTCGGTACGCAGCTGCTCGACCGCTTCAAGCGTGCCCTCGAGCGTGGACACATCGGTCCCCGTGAGTACGCCAAGCTCGAAGTGATTGGGCGTAAGTACCTCGGCGGCAGGAACGACTTTGTTCGCCATGAGCGGCGGAATATCGGCATCGACGTAGAACCCCTCGCCGGCATTGCCCATGACCGGGTCGGCGATATACACGGCGTTCGGATTATGAGCCTTCACGCGCTCCACCGCGTCGAGAATCACGTCGGTCACAGCCGCGGATCCCTGGTATCCGCTCAAGATAGCGTCGGCTTCGTCAAGAATGCCGAGCTCTTCGATCCCCAAAACAACCTCGTGAACGTCCTTCGCGTCGATGACGGGACCGCGGAACGTCGGGTGACCCGTGTGGTTTGAGAAAAGGACGGTGTTGACGGGCCATACTTCGTGGCCGAGCCGCTGCAGCGGAAAAACTGCGGCAGAATTACCCGCGTGCCCGTAGGCCACGGCGGACTGGATCGTCAAAATCTTCATGCGTCTCTCCTTGACGGCAGTTGAAAGGTGCACATCGCTGTTTAGAAAAGGGCGGGGCCGAGCGCTTTGGCTTTTTCGTCCAGATAGCACGTGCCGCACAGGGACTCGTAGGTGACGCGGCCAGCGCCATCAATCGCCACCTGATCTCCCTCGAATACGAACATGCCGTTTACGCTGCGGCAATTGAATTCGGCCTGAGAGCCGCATCGACACATGGTCGGTAGCTTCTCGAAGTTGTCGGCCAGCTCGAAAAGTCGCGACGAGCCAGGGAATTGGCAGGCGAGGAAGTCCGTGCGAAGCCCATAGCAAATCACCGAGATCTGATCGTTTTTCGCGACGAGAAAGAGTTGATCGATTTGGTCGCGGTCGAGGAACTGGCTCTCGTCAACGAGCACCACGTGGAAGTCGCGGTCGGGGCGTGCGGCGATGAACGCTTTGATTTCTTCGCGCAAGTCATGGCCAGACTCGATGAGAACGTCGACGCGTCGTTTTGCGCCTCCGCGGGCGAGCACCCAGTCCTCGCCCTTCGTATCGATAGCGGGCTTGACCGTGATCGTGCCGAGGCCTCGTTCCTCGTAGTTGTAGGCCGTCTTAATGAGGGTGTCGGATTTTCCCGAATTCATCGCGCCGTATTTGAAGTGGAGCTTAGCCATCGGTTCCTCCTGAGCGTCCCTTCGCCGTGCGCGAATCTGTCCTCCCCAACCTTAGTGCACCTGGCCTTGCTAGCGTGAAGGCGTGAGCACACGTGAGGATAGCGCCGGCGGCCGAAAAGTATTCACTCGCAAAAATCAGGCGAGGAAGAACTCGGAAGTTTGGCGCGAGAGGAGCCGGGCAGGCGTCGGAATCCGAGAAGCCGGCCCTGGCAACGGAACGGGCCGTACCAACGAGGGTAGTGCCCAACCCGGGGGCTCCCACCCGCACCGCGCGATTCCCGTGGGCCTGTCGACCTCGTCGCTTTTCCCGCTTGGCCTCGAGGACACGTTTAAAGCGGCGCGTGAAACCGGCTATGACGGTGTTGAGGTCATGTGTTCTCTCGATCCCGCAACGCGTGACGCCATGCGTCTTCAGACCCTCACTCGCGTGTACGACCTTCCAATCTTGTCGCTTCACGCACCAACTCTCTTCTTCCTGCAGTTCGCGGGCGGCTTGGACCCCAAGAAAAAGCTCGAGGACACGATGCGCCTCGCCGTGGATCTTGGGGTTCCGACGGTTGTCGCCCACCCGCCATTTCGGTGGCAGGGACGTTACGCGAAGAATTTCGTGGAGACCGTTGCTGAACTCGAAGAGCGCTACGCAGTCGCGCTTGCCGTCGAGAATATGTATCCGTGGCGCCTCGGCGTGCGTGAGGCGCTCCCGTATTACCCCGACCACGACCCCACGGATGAGGATTACGCGCATCTTACGATCGATCTTTCGCACGCGTCGACGGCGGGGGATGATGCGCTCGCGATGATCGAACGCGTGGGGGATCGGCTCAGCCATCTCCACCTCACCGATGGGTCGGGGCACACCTTGCGCGATGAGCATCTGGTGCCGGGCGATGGCGATCAGCCGGTTGCCGAAATTCTGCAAAGGCTCGCGCGTCGAGGATGGGGCGGGTCTGTCATCGTGGAGATCGCGACGGGCGCGAGCCGGAACTTTGAGGCGAAGCTCGCCCCTATCGAACGCTCGCTCACGCTCGCCCGCAGAGAACTCAGTCACGTTTGAGCCCCGCAGCCCCCTGATCAGGTCAATTTTTCACCAAATCTCCAGTGCTTCGGTGGACAATAATGGGGCGCTTTGAGAGGCGCGAACCGAGACCGAAAGCGAATAGTAGTAGTGATCCCCAACACCGCGTTTGACCATAAAAACGCCGCCATTCTCTCCGTTTCCGCCGTGGAAGCTCAGGTTCCCGTCACATCCGATTCGATCGACGAGATGCTTTCACCGGCCCGCAAGCGACTTCGCTTGCCGAAGGGCACGCTTCAACGCGTGGCCGGTGTGTACGAGCGGCGATGGTGGAAAGACCCGGAAAACGGTTGGAAACAGGGTGCCGTGATTGCCGCTGAGCGTGCGATGGCGAGCGCGGGCATTACGCGCGAGGACGTCGGGGTCCTCATCAACGCTTCCGTTTCGCGTCAGCATCTCGAGCCGGCGATGAGTGCCCATATTCACGCGGCGCTCGGTATGCCCGCCTCGTGCATGAACTTTGACATCACGAACGCGTGCCTCGGCTTTGTGAATGCGATGACCCTCGCCGCCGGCCTTATTGATGCCGGTCAAATCGATTACGCGCTTATCGTGGGCGCGGAGGATGTCGAGGAAGTTCAGCGGCGCACCGTTGCGCGCTTGAACGACAAGAACTCGACGCGCCAGGATTTCAATAACCAGTTTGCGTCGCTCACGCTCGGTTCGGGCGCTGCTGCGGCCGTTGTGGGGCGCTTCGATAAACACCCGGATGGCCACCGGATCGTGCACACGCAAACGCGTGCGGGCACCGAGCACCACGAGCTCTGCATCGGCAACATGGACGATATGCGTACCGATACGGCCGGTCTCCTTGAAAACGGCCTCGAGCTCGTGACGCAAACGTGGCGCGCCGCCGAGGAAAGCGGTCGCAATTATTCGAATAAGCAGTGGTACATCACCCATCAGGTGTCGATGGTGTACACGCGTGCCTTCGCGAAGGCTATGGGAATCAACCCCGAGATCATTCCAGTGACCTTCCCCGAACTTGGCAACATTGCCGCGGAGGCCGTTCCGCTCACTCTTGCCCTCAACCAGGATCGCTTTGCGAAGGGCGATGAACTTTTGCTCCTCGGCGTCGGCTCGGGATTGAACACGGCGATGATGGAGGTCCAGTGGTGAGCGCGAAGACCTTCCAGGACGTGCAGGACGTTCCCGATCTTCCCGGGGTTGAGCCTGAACTGCACCACACGCTCAACGTGCGGGACTCGTTCGGCGATATGCGCCGCTGGCACTACCTCGATAACGACCGTCAGCTTGCCGAGCGAGGCATTGAGCCCCGGGGCACGCTTCTGTGCGTCCACGGCAACCCCACCTACTCCTTCCTTTATCGCAGCCTGTTCAACGAGGAGATGCTCGAAGCGGGTTGGCGTGTCGTTGCCGTTGACCAGCTCGAGATGGGCTACTCGGAACGCACGGGACGAGAGCGACGCTTGCAGGACCGCATTACCGATCTTTCGTTGTTCACGGATGCACTCGGCCTTTCCGGCAACGTCGTGACGGTGGGGCACGATTGGGGCGGCATTGTGTCGATCGGCTGGGCCCTCGACAACCGTCACGACGTGATCGGCATGGTGCTCACGAACACCGCTATTCATCAGGAACTTGGCGAGTCGCTCCCGGCTTCACTTCAACTCGCAACGGCCCCCGGTTTTCTGCCGTTCTCGACGTCGCGCACGGATGCGTTCCTTCGCACGACCGTGAATCTCTCTAAGCCGCCGCTGCCGCGCGAGGTGCGGGAGGGCTACTACGCGCCGTATCGGTCGAGAGCGCGCCGTCGGGGCATCGAAACGTTCGTCGCCGATATTCCGGCGAGCGCGGAGCACCCCTCGCGCGCGACCCTTGAGCGCCTTGCGGAGGGCCTCAAGGGCATGGACGTTCCCACCCTCATGGTGTGGGGGCCGCGCGATGCTGTCTTTTCGGACCGATACCTTCGCGATCTTCTTGAACGTGTCCCGCATGCCGATGTGCATCGTTTCGAAGGCGCATCGCATCTCGTGTGGGACGACGCGCCCGTCGCCCCGCTTGTGCGGCGCTGGCTCAAGGAACGGCTCATCAACGGTGCCGACCATCGCGAACGTTCGGTTTCGAGCTTTGCTGAACAGCCCGAGTACCGACGTCTCGGCTCGCTCATTACTGAGCGCGCAAACGATCCAGCAACGATGTATGAGCCCGCTGTCGTCGAGATGCTCGCCGAGGGGCCTCGCACGATTACGTGGAGCCTTCTTGAAAAGCGTGTGGCGCAGCTTGCGAGTGGAATGCGCGCGCATGGCATCAAGGCCGGTGATCGTGTGAGCGTTCTCGTGACGCCAGGCGCCGACCTCACGGCGGTGCTGTATGCATGCCTCCGGATCGGCGCGATTGCCGTCGTCGCTGATGCAGGCCTGGGGGTTAAGGGCCTCACGCGCGCAATCGTGGGTGCCCACATCGACTACGTCGTGGGGATCCCTACGGCTCTTGCGGGAGCCCGCGCACTCGGTTGGCCTGGTGAACGTATTTCCGTTCGGACACTGCCCACGATCGATCGCGCTGTGTTTGGTGTAAGCACGTCGATCGATGAGCTCATGCGCGAGGGCGAGCAGATTCACGCTCTTGGTGGCGGCGATGAATGGCCCGACATCGATCCCGATGCGGATGCGCTCGTACTGTTTACATCGGGGTCGACCGGCCCCGCGAAGGGGGCCGTGTACACGCATCGACAGGCGAGCGCGATGTTTGCGGCGGTGGGGGACACCCTTCAGCTGCGTCCTGAACGCGGGCTCGTTGCCGGATTCGCGCCGTTCGCACTGCTTGGCCCGGCCCTCGGTGCGCCGAGCATCGTGCCCGAGATGGACGTGACGCGCCCCGGCGAGCTCACCGCAAGCGCCCTCGCCGATGCCGTCGATGAGCTCGGTTCACCGGCAGTCTTCACTGCTCCGGCTGCGCTCCAGAACATTATCGACACGGCTGGCGCGCTCGATGAGCGCCAACGCGAGGCACTTTCGCGAGTACCGAGCTTCTTTAGCGCGGGGGCACCAATTCCCGCGCCGCTTCTTCGCGCGCTACGCGATGTGCTCCCGAACGCGCACTCGTATTCGCCCTACGGCATGACCGAGTGCCTCGCGGTCGCGGCGATCGACCTCGAGGGAATTGAAGCCGCTGGTGAGGGAAGCGGCGTGTGCGTGGGTGCGCCCGTCCCGCGTGTGGAGCTCGCAATCGCGCCGCTTCAGTCCGACGGCCGCGCAGCCTCCACGGTCACCACTGAGCCCGGTGTTGTCGGTGAAATTATGGTCCGTGCCGCGCACGTTCGCGACCGCTACCTCATGCTGTGGGATACGACGCGAGAGTCGATGCGCTGCGAGGGCTATCACGCGACGGGAGATGTCGGTCAGCTCGATGCCGAGGGCCGCCTGTGGGTTGAGGGGCGTCTTGCGCACGTGGTCACGACTGCGGCGGGCCCCGTGACTCCGGTGCAGATAGAGAAGGCCGCGGAAAGTCTCGACTTCGTGCGTCGCGCGGGTGTATGCGGGGTAGGCCCCGCGGGAACGCAGCAGGTCGTGGTGATCTACGAAGACCCGGCGACGTTCCGCCCGGGTAAGGGCCAAACGCCCAAGCCCGCGACTCCCGAGCGCCAGGCCGCGATTCGCGAAGCCGTTGAAGCGGCAACGGGTATTGCCGTGACGGCTGCTTTTGAAACGACGACGCTTCCGACCGACATCCGCCACAACTCGAAGATCGAGCGCGCAAGCCTTGGGGCGTGGGCCGCGCGCGAGCTGGCCGGTGAAAGGAGTGCGCTGTGAAAGTTCTTGTGACCGGTGCGAGCGGCATGCTCGGCGGCGAGGTCGCAAAGCGGCTTCGCGATGCGGGCCATGAGGTGAGTGCGTTCCAGCGCCGCCCCGCGGGGATTGAAGGCATCACCGACGTGTGCGGCTCGCTGACTGAGGCGGACCAGGTGCGCCGTGCCGTTGACGGCAACGACGCGGTCGTGCATCTCGCGGCGAAGGTTTCCATCTCGGGTCCGGAGGAGGAATACCGCGCCATCAACATCGAGGGCACTCGCAACGTGGTGAATGCGCTTCGCGCCCAGGGTGGCGGGAAGCTCGTGAACACGTCTTCGCCGTCGGTCGCCCACTTTGGCGAGGCTATCGTCGGGCTCGACGCGACCGCCCCTGAACCTACGCACGCCCGCGGGCCCTACGCCCGCACGAAGGCCGCCGCTGAACTCGTGGCGATGGAGGCAGACGGCACGGACGGCATGCTCGTCACGACTTTGCGACCGCATATAGTGTGGGGCCCCGGTGACACCCAGCTCGTGGAACGCATCGTCGAGCGTGGCCGCAAGGGGACGATGCCCCTTCTCGACCGCGGCATGGCGCTCATCGACACTACGTACATCGATAACGCCGCTGAGGCATTCGTCGCGGCACTCGATCGCATCGAGGACGTGCACGGAGAGAGCTTTGTGATTACGAATGGGGAGCCGCGCACGGTTCGCGACTTCGTGGTGGGGTTGTGCGATGCGGCCGGTGTCTCGCGCCCGCGAATCACGGTTCCCGGCCCGCTCGCACGCGTTGCGGGTCGCGTGATCGAGAAGGCGTGGGAGTTGCGGCCCGGCTACGATGAGCCGCCCATGACCGAGTTTCTCGCGGAGCAGCTGTCGACAGCGCATTGGTTTGATCAGCGACGTACGTGCGAGCGTTTGCAGTGGACGCCGCGCGTAAGTATGGACGAAGGCTTCGCGAAGCTCAAAGCGTATTACGATAAGGCTCGTGACTGAAGATTTAACGACTTCTCCTTACGGCGAGAAGGATATTGCGGCCATTGATGCTCAGATTCGCGCTGAACAAGACGCGAAGCCTCGAGCTTCTCAGCGCACCGTTGGGTTCGTGCTGCTCATCGGGTCTGTGCTCGGGATCGTCGCGTCATTCGCGCTTATGCAAGATAAGCTCGCGATTCTCGCGGACGCGAATGCGTCGCTGGCCTGCGATATCAACCCGTTCATCTCGTGCGGGACGTTTATCCAAACGTGGCAGGCCCAGACATTCGGTTTTCCGAACATGTACCTCGGGTTCATGGGATTCTCGATCATGGGTGTCGTCGGCGCTCTGCATCTTTCTCGGCTTGCGCTTCCGCGGTGGTTCCAGTGGGCGACGTTCGGAGGGCTCGCCTTTGCATTTGCCTTCGTTTTGTGGCTCTCGAGCAACGCCCTTTTTGCCATTCGCGCCCTGTGCCCGTGGTGCCTCCTGGTGTGGGCGGTCGTGCCACCCATGTTTTGGTCCTTCGTGACCTTCCTTGTGGAGGAGGGCATCATCGAGGTGCGCGGGCTCGTGCGCACCGTGCTGCGTTCGTGGATCGCGCTTTCTCTCGCGTGGTACGCCGTGGTGATTGTGGCGGCTTTCTTTGTGTTCCTCCCCGAATGGCAGGCGATGTTCTTCTAGGCACCGTGGCGCTCCAGGCTCCACAATCCCCGGTTGTCCCCAGTGGATGGCCGGGGCTTTTTCTTGGGCGGGGCTCGTTCCTAGCGTGGAGGCTATGAACAATACGACGGGGCGCGAGAGGCGACACCGCGCAGATACACAAACGAGTGTGAACACGCGCTCGTGGGATGACCTCGAGGAATGGTCACGCGAAGAGGCCGGCGTAGGTCGGGGCCCTCGATGGTCAGCGCTCAAGGACCCGCGCGTCATACTCGGGATCCTTACCGCGGGTGTGCTCGTGCTCGGTGGGGCACACATGGCTACGTCGATGACGCCGCGTGACGACACGGTCGCGGTCAACGCGCCAACTTCCGAGGGGACACAGGAGGCGACTACGGAGATAACCGAGGGGTCGGCGCCGGAAGGTACCTCACCCGCATCGGCTGTTCCGGCCCCCGACTCCTCGAACGCTCCCGCTGCCGGTAAGCAGACGGTGGTGGTCCACGTCGTGGGGGCAGTGAGGCAACCAAAGCTCGTCGAACTTCCGTCACACGCGCGCGTCGGCGATGCTCTCGAGGCTGCGGGCGGACCCACCGAAGACGCCGATCTGGGCCGCATCAACCTCGCGCGCGTCGTAAGCGACGGCGAACAGGTGTATGTGCCACGCGAAGGGGAAGAAATCCCGTCAGAAATCGCGGGGCCAGCGACCGGCGTCGAGTCTTCCCCCTCGGGCCCAGGAGCGGAGGCCAGCGGGGACGGCGCTCTCGTCAACATCAACACGGCTTCCGAAAGTGAGCTCGACGAGCTTCCCGGCGTGGGCCCCGCGATCGCCGCCAGAATCGTTGAGCATCGCACAACCAACGGCCCATTCTCGAATATCGAACAGCTCCAGGATGTCAAGGGGATTGGTCCTGCCATCTTCGAGGAGCTTCGTGAGCGCATCAGTATCTGAGGGCGTGAACGGGTGTGGTGTGAGGCCCGTGAGGGGGCTGAGCCTCATCCCACACGCCGCTGTGCTCTGGCCGGCAACCATTGCGAGCGTGTCTCTCGGACCTGTCGTGCTTCTCGCCGTCGTTATACCGGCGCTTCTCCTGGCCATAGTGCGAGAGAAACGCCTGCGGGCACATGCACTGCTTGCTGTTCTTCTCGGTGCGGCAATCGCAGGGCCAGTTGCACGCGTGCACAGCGAGAACCTGAGCCTCGAGGAAGCTCTTCGCGAAAGAAACGTTGTGACGGAGGTGCAGGTCGCCTTACGCGAGCAACCGTCAGAACCCTTAAAGGTGCGCGCGTGGGATACGACGGTTGCGCGTGCGTCGAGCCAGCCCGAACTTTCGAGGATCACGGTTGGTGCAGGAAACAAAGCGATTTCGAGGCAGATACGAATCGTGCTCACCTGGTCGAAACACACGCGCGGGGGCGATCCCTTCTCGCTTGAACGCGGAGACATACTGCGTGCGCGGGGATACGCCGAAAAGGATGGCTCCACGCTCTTTCTCGAGATTGCCGACTGGCAGCCGGAGCCGTCACGACCTGCTCAGGGTGAGGGGGCGATGGCCGCCGTAGGGCGTGTCCTTGACTCCTGGCGAGAAGAGCGAAAAGAGGGTGTACGGTTAGCCTCCTCGTTTTTGCCTGCCAATGAAGCAGCGCTCGTCGTGGGCATGACCCTTGGCGACGTGACGGGTCTTGCCAGAGAGGTGAAGGATGATATGGCGACCTCCGGGCTCACGCACCTCGTTGCTGCCTCGGGGGCAAACATTGCTCTCACCTATGCTTTTGTCACGCTGCCGCTGCTTGCCGTGGGCGTGCGCCGCAAAGCGCGGGTTCTGGCGGGGGCTGCGGGGATCGCCGTGTACGTGGCTGCAGTGGGCCCGGAGCCCAGCTTGCTGCGAGCCGCACTCATGGCCGTTCCACTCATGATTGGACGCTATGCGGGCTTTCGTACGCCGCCTCTCAACGCGCTTGCGCTCACCGTTCTCGCATGGTGCGTCGTTGATCCGGCGCTCGTGGGAGAGGTGGGCTTCGTGCTCAGCGTCGGTGCGACGGGCGCTATTCTCGCGCTCTCGGTTCCGCTTGCTGAGGTTATCCGGCAGGTCAGTCGCGAGAGAATTTCCCGCAATCTCGCGCTTGTGGTTTCCGTTCCGACGGTTGCCCAGGCCGCATGCACACCGGTCTTGCTCCTGCTTGCTCCCGAAACGTCAGTGTGGGCTGTGCCTGCGAACATTGCCGCGGAACTCGTCGTGGCGCCCGCAACCGTGAGCGGTTTTGTTGGCATTATTGTCGCGCATGTGTGGGCGCCGCTCGGCGTACCATTCTTCGCCCTTGCGGGGGCAGGTGCGCACGTTCTCGTGCTCATTGCACAGGTGAGTGCCGCACTTCCGGGAGCGCACATCGCGTTGCCCGCCGGCGCGGGAGGTGCACTGGCCACGGCAGGGGTGCTCATCGTCGTAGGGCTCACGCTTTGGTTGCGCACGCGCCGCGAGGTGCGCTGGGCGCTCGTATTCCTCGCAGTGATTGCCCTTTTCGGAGGAGTCTCCACGCTAATCCCCGGGGACGTCGAAGACTGGGATGTCGTGATGTGCGATGTTGGGCAGGGCGATGCAATGCTCGTGCGCGCCGGGGGAAAAACAGTACTCATCGATACGGGACCAGACCCGAACATGCTCGCCCGATGTTTGGACCGTGCGGGAGTCGGAGCGATCGACCTCCTCGTCGTGACCCACCCTCACGCTGATCACGACGGCGGAATACCCGCGTTGACGGGGAAGCGTACGCCGCAGCAGGCGTGGGTGTGCCCGCTGGATACCTCGACGAAAGCAAAGCTCCCTCGGACTGAGGTGGACACCGTGCTCGCGCCTCGTACGGAAACCGTTGGGTCGCTGTCCCTCGAAGTTCTGTGGCCGCGTTCAGCCGAGGAAGCGAGAGCCCTCGGGGCAGGCGAGGGCGGGGGTGAGGAGTCGGCGCTCAATGACTGTTCGATTTCGATGCTCGTGAAAACGCCCGCGTGGAGTGCTCTGACGCTAGGTGACCTAGAGCCTGATGCGCAAGCCGTGCTAGCGAAATCGGGCGTTGTCGAGGCAGTCGAGCTCGTCAAGGTCGCGCACCACGGCTCGCGCCGCCAAGAGCCGGCGCTCTACGATGCGGCGCACGCCTCGATTGCCGTCATTGGTGTAGGCGCGAACACGTTTGGGCATCCTCACCAGCGCACTTTGTCACTGCTAGCGGAGCGAGGAATGGCGGTTAGGCGCACGGATGATGACGGGATGGTGGTGATGAAACGCGCCGGGGATGGGTGGTTGGTGCGCACCTCGCGATAGCGATGTATACAAAAAGTCTCACGATGTGAACTCGCTAGACGAACCGTCTCACACCTCCTACTTTGTATACAACGATTTGGGGAAGTGCCCCGAATGCTTCTCGGAAGGGAGGTGCGGGATGAAACGCAGAACGATCCTCGGCGCGGGCATTGTTGCGCTCGCAGGCGTGGGGTGCGTGCCCCGCCAAGAACTGGATGATCCCCCCGAACGCCCCGACATCGTGGACAGTAATTCCACGGGTCAAAACCTGCACAATGGGGGCGATCTCGTCATGGCGCTCTCAGCGGAGCCCGACAAGCTCGACCCCACGACGTCGTCCTCGCTCTATACCCGTTACGTCATGCAAACGATGTGCGAGAAGCTCTACGACCTCAACCACAGAGGTGAGATCGTTCCGATGCTGGCCGCCGCTCTTCCCGAGATTAGCGACGATGGGCGTGAGGTCGTGATCCGCCTACGTGAGGATGCGGTCTTTGCAGACGGTGAGCCGTTTAACGCCGAAGCCGTTCGTATCACGCTTGATCGCCACTTCAATCACGAGCAGTCCTCCCGGCGTTCGGAGCTCGGCCCCATCACCGGCATCGAGGCATTCGAAGAGTTTGCCGTGCGGGTGACTTTCGAAAAATCATTTTCCCCGTTTACCGCTGCGCTTGCCGATCGCGCGGGCATGATGCTGTCCCCGAAAGCCCTCGAGGAACTCGGCGATGACTTTGCATCGCATCCGGTGGGGGTCGGGGCTTTCAAATTCGTTGAGCGCATTCCTCAAACTTCGATTACCGTCGAACGTGATCCGCTCTACTACGACGCGCGCAACGTGCGACTCGACAGCGTGACCTACCGGATCATGGCCGATGCCAACATCCGCGCCGCGAATATTCAAAGTGGCGATGTGCACGTTGCCGACAGCATCTCGCCGCAGGACATCGAAGCGGTCAAGGCCTCGCGTGATATCAACACTCTCCAGGTGCTCTCGCTTGGATACCAAGCCATCACCATCAACCTTGAGCCCAAGGACGACGCTGGTCACCCCCTCGATAAGGGCCCCATAGCGACAGATGAACGCGTGCGACTCGCGTTCACGAAGGCGATCGATCGCGAGGCCCTCGTGAACACGGTGTTCAACGGGTGGTTCGATGCAGCGTGCTCGCCGATCTCGCCCTCGAGTCCGTTCGCGACCGAGGAATCCACTCAATGTCCTGAGTACGATCCGGAGGAATCAAAGCGTTTGCTCGAGCAGGCGGGCGCCCCGGTGCCGTACCCGATCACCCTCAAGGTCTCGAATTCTCAAGATTCGCTCCGCTTCGCCCAGGCCCTGCAGGCCCAAGTAAAGGAAGCGGGGTTCGCCATAAGGGTTGTTCCTACGGAGTACACGGCAATGCTCTCGGCTCAGGATTCGGGTACGTACGAGGCGATTCAGCTCGGCTGGTCTGGCCGTGTGGATCCCCACGGCAACGCGTACAACTTCTGGACCACCGACGCGAACAACAACTACGCGGCCTTCAGCGATCGCACGCTCGACGATCTGCTCACGAAGGCTTCTGAAGTCACCGACCTTGACGAACGCTCCGCGCTGTACGGAGCGGCTGTGAAACGCATGCAGGAAACGAACCCCGTGATCTACCTGTACCGTCAGCGTTCGCTCACCGCCTACAGGGCGAATCTCGTGGGGGTCTCGACCTACGCGGACGGTGTCGTCAAGCTCTCCCACGCGGCTTTTATCGAAGGGAGGCAGCCATGACCCGCTTTATCTCCGTACGGTTCCTCGAGTCGCTGTGCACGCTCGTGCTGTCGTCGATCGTCATTTTCGTTGGCGTACGTGCGCTTCCGGGCGACCCCGCCGTCGCAATGGCGGGGGAGGAAGCCTCAAAGGAGCAAATCGAGGCAATTCGGGCAAGTCTTGGGCTCGACGATCCCCTCATCGTTCAATACGGCGCGTTCGTGAAGAACATGTTTACGCTGAATCTCGGGGAATCGACGCGAACGGGCCAGGATGTTGTGTCGATGCTCGTGACCGCCCTTCCCGTCACGGTCCTGCTTTCGCTGTATGCCATCATCGTCGCGATCGTGATCGGGCTGCTCTTCGGGATCTTTGCCGAGCGTCGCAGGGGTAAGCTCGATGAGCTCGGGGCGAATATCGCCGTTCTTTTCGGGCTCTCCGTGCCGAATTTTTGGCTTGGCCTCCTCGCGATTCTCGTGCTTGCCGTCTCGCTCGGGTGGTTCCCCGCCTCGGGGTACGTGTCCATTACGGAGGACCCACTGAGGTGCCTGTACTACCTCACGCTTCCTGCCTTCGTGCTGGGATCGGGGCTCGCAGCGGTCATTGCGCGCCAAACTCGTGCGAGTCTCATCGACACGATGGCGACGGACTACGTGCGCACGGCCCGGGCGACGGGCATCGCGCCCTCGCGCATCTTGTTTCGATACGGCCTTCGCAATTCGCTCATCGTGCTCGTCACGATCGTCGGTCTCCAGCTGGGCGGTCTGATTTCCGGTGCCGTTGTGACCGAGCGTATTTTCGCGCTCCCGGGAATCGGGCGCATCACGCTCGATGCGGTGTTTTCGCGTGACTATCCCGTGATCCAGGCCGTTGTGCTGCTCGTGACGGTTGCCTACATCGTCATTAATTTCCTCGTGGACGTCCTCTACTCCGTTGTCAATCCGCGAATCAGAACGGGAGGTGCCGCATCGTGACTGCTACCGCGATCTCACACTCATCCGATACTTACGCCCCTACGAAAGGCGTGGGCAAGCGTCTCCTCGCTTCTCCCGCGGGCCTCGTCGGTTCCGTGCTCGTGGCGTTCGTGATTCTCGCAGCGCTACTTGCGCCAGTGATCTCTCCGTACCACTACGCCGACACGAATTTCACCTACCCCTTCCAGGTGCCGTTCACGGAGGGCTTTTGGCTCGGAACCGACGACCTTGGGCGTGACGTACTCTCTCGCTTGCTGTACGGCACCCGAGCTTCACTTCTCGTCGGCCTGCTCGCCGTTGCTCTCGCAGTTGTCGTGGGGACGCCGCTCGGCTTGCTCGCGGGATATTGGCGCAAGGCGGATATGGTCATCTCTCGCTTTGTTGACGTGACTCTTGCATTTCCGTTTCTTGTGCTCGCCGTGGGTCTCGCCGCGATCTCGGGTGCGAGCCTCACCAATGCGGCGATTGCATTGGGCGTTGGCAATATTCCGTCGATGGTGCGCGTCGTGCGCGGCGAAACGATGCGGTTGAAGGGAGAGGCCTTCGTCTCGGCGGCGATTGCTGCCGATGCTTCCCTCGTGAGGATCCTCGGGATGCACATTCTGCCGAATACGCTCAGCGCGATCATTGTGCAGGTCACGGTGATCCTTCCCGCTGCCGTCATCGGCGAGTCGATGCTGTCGTTCCTTGGCCTCGGTATCCAACCGCCAGCGCCGAGCCTCGGCATCATGCTTTCCGATGCGCAGCAGTGCATCTACCGCTCACCTACCGTCGCGATTGCGGCTGGCTTGACCATCGTGCTCATTTGCTTCGCATTCAACCTTTTTGGTGATGCGTTGCGCGATGCACTCGATCCCAACTCGTCGAAGGAATGACCCCATGACGACGTCGTTCACACCCGCCCCGGCTCCGCTCGCCCGTCTCGATCTCAAGGGCACGTTTGGAATGAGCGCATCGACGCACTGGCTTGCGACCGCGAGCGCGCAATCGGTCCTGGAAAAGGGCGGTAACGCGTTCGATGCGGCGGCGGCTGCGGCATTCGTGCTGCACATCGTCGAGCCCCACTTAAACGGTCCCGGTGGTGACATGACGGGGGTATTCGTGACTGCCGAGGACCCGCGCCATCCGCGTGTACTCATGGGGCAAGGCGCTGCTCCCGCCGGTGCGAGTGTCGAAACATATCGGGCGCTCGGGCTCGAGCGTGTGCCCGGTTCGGGTGCGCTTGCGGCCGCGATTCCTTGCGCCGTGGACGCCTGGCTCCTTCTGCTTCAAGAGTACGGAACGCTCACCTTGGGGGAGGTTCTCTCGTACGCGATTGGGTACGCGCGCGAGGGCCATCCTTTGCTCGAACGCGCGGCAGGCGTCATTGAGTCCATGCGCGAGTTTTTTGTGGAGCACTGGCCGACGTCTGCCGATCTCTGGCTGCGCGACGGTATCGCGCCGAAAGCCGGCGACATCGTGAAGAATCCTGCTTACGCGAC
The DNA here is from genome assembly GCF_001807585.1 of Dermabacter sp. HMSC08H10. NCBI lineage: Bacteria > Bacillati > Actinomycetota > Actinomycetes > Micrococcales > Dermabacteraceae > Dermabacter > Dermabacter sp. HMSC08H10. The sequence goes on along the minus strand of NZ_KV789424.1, from coordinate 567,991 downwards.
TGTGCTCGAGGATCTTGTCGATGTAGCCGCGGCGCACGAGGACCGTGCCAGTGGGGTTCGTGCAGCGCGTGAGCGTTGGCGCACGGGCCCCGTTGCCAAAGTGATGGCCGCTTTTGTGCAGGAGCCGCACCGGCATTCCGACGGCGGTGATTACGCGGGGGTGCTGACAGAGGATGACCTCGCGTGCCCGGGTGCGCGCGTGGAGAGTCCGACGGTTGCGTCATTTAGGGGCTTCGACCTCTATAAGACGGGCCCGTGGGGCCAGGGGCCCGTGCTGCTTCTTGCGCTCGGTATTCTCGAGGGCTTTGAGGATGAAGATCTCGATCCGTCGACGGCTCGCGGTATCCACACGATCGCGGAGGCCCTCAAGCTCGCGCTTGCCGATCGCGATGCGTTTTTCGGCGACGACAATAGTGTGCCGCTCGAGGAACTGTTGAGCGAGGAGTACCTCGCCTCTCGCCGCGCGCTGATAGGCGAGAAAGCGTCGGAGGAGCTTCGCCCCGGTCGCCCCGGTGGGCGCGTCCCAACGCTCGTGTGTGCTGAAACTCGTGAGGCATACGATGCGCGCGGCGGCGCGCGCGGTGACGCTGCAGGTGAGCCGACCGTGCGCGTGAACACGGGGGAGGAAGAAACGTATCCTGAAACGGGCGAATTGCGCGGCGACACCGTTCACATCGATGTCGTGGATCGGTTCGGCAATATGGTGAGCGCGACACCTTCGGGTGGGTGGCTCCAGTCCTCACCGACGATTCCCGAACTGGGTTTTTGCCTTGGCACTCGGCTCCAGATGACGTGGCTGGACGAAAGGTCACCGTCGGCCCTCGCCCCCGGGAAACGACCCCGCACGACGCTGAGCCCCACTCTCGTGCTGAAAGACGGTGAGCCTATCCTCGCGACTGGAACGCCGGGAGGGGATCAGCAGGATCAGTGGCAGCTTCTCTTCCTTCTGCGGGTGCTCGTGGGCGGGTACAGCCCGCAAGAGGCGATCGAATCGCCCATGATGCACACGACCTCGATGCTCGAGAGCTTTTGGCCGCGCACGTGGGAACCCGGTCAGCTCGTGGTCGAGGATTCGCTGGGCGATGCGGTCATTGGCGAACTTGAGGCCCGCGGTCACCGAGTCGTGCGGGCAGGGACGTGGTCACTCGGGCGTTTGAGCGCCGTGACGCGCGACCCGGTGACAGGAATGCTCGGTGCCGCGGCGAATAATCGGGGCCAGCAAGGATATGCGGCAGGAAGGTGAGGCTCCATGATGCACACAGATGAATTCGTGCTTGAGGTACGCGACCTTGACGTCACGTACGGGAGCGCGGCCGGCCCCACTGTCCGCGGAGTGTCTTTCACGCTTAGACCGGGGGAGAAGCTCGCGCTCGTAGGTGGGTCCGGTTCTGGCAAGTCCACGACGATCGCCTCCGTCCTCGGCCTACTGCCGGGCGAAGGTCGCATCACGGGTGGCTCGATCACCTATCGCGGAACAGAGCTCGTGAACGCGTCGCCCGCACGATGGCGAGACGTCCGCGGCAAGCGGATCGCGCTCGTGCCTCAGGACCCGATGTCGAACCTCAACCCGACGATGCGGGTTGGCGATCACATTGCCGATGCGCTTCGCGCTTACGGGATGAAGGACAAGAAGGCGATCGAGCGCGAGGTCGTGCAGCTCATGGCGGAATCGGGCATTCCGGATCCGAAGCGGCGTGCGAAGCAGTATCCGCACGAGTTTTCCGGGGGCATGCGCCAGAGGATTCTCATCGCGATTGCACTCGCGGGTGACCCTGACCTCGTGATCGCGGATGAGCCGACGAGTGCACTCGACGTCACCGTTCAAAAGCACATTCTTGACCACCTCGAATCCCTCGTGGAAGAACGCGGGATGTCGCTGCTTTTTGTGACGCACGATCTTGGCGTTGCGGCCGATCGAACCGATACCGTTCTCGTGATGAGCAAGGGCGAGATCGTTGAAAGAGGGGCGCCGGGGCAGGTCCTTGCGAATCCCCGGCACCCATACACGCGGGAGCTCGTTGACGCATCCCCCACGCTCGAAGGAACGAAGAAGAGTGCTTCCGCATGCGAGGGGGGAGAAGGCGCGTCGAGCGAAAACGTCCTCGAAGTTGAGAAGGTGACGAAAGTCTTTCGCTTGCGCGGCGCGCGCAAGGGCGAGGTTCGTGCAGTGGACGACGTCAGTTTCACGGTGCGACGTGGATCGACCCTCGCGATCATTGGCGAATCGGGGTCGGGAAAATCGACCCTGGCCTCGATTATCCTCGGTTTGCAGGAAGCGACGAGCGGGGAAGTGAAGCTCGACGGGCGCTCAGTCGTCAACGCGAACGCACAGCAGCGCAAGGAACTTCGCCGCTTCACGCAGCCCGTGTTCCAGGACCCGTACTCGTCGCTCAACCCGATGTGGACGGTCGAACGGATCGTGCGCGAGCCTCTCGACACATTCGGAGTCGGGCACAAAAGCGAGCGCCGTGCGCGTGTTCTCGAGGTGCTCGATCACGTTGCACTACCGTCGAGTGCCGCTCGTGTGCTTCCCGGGCAGCTCTCGGGCGGTCAGCGCCAACGCGTTGCAATCGCCCGGGCGCTCGCGGCGCATCCTCAACTCCTCGTGTGTGATGAGGCCGTCTCAGCCCTCGACGTTCTCGTCCAAGACCAAATCCTCGCTCTCCTCGGTGACCTTCAAAAAGACCTTGGTGTCAGTTGCGTGTTCATCACGCACGACCTTGCGGTGGTGGCAAATCTCGCGGACGACGTTGTGGTGATGAAGGCCGGAAAGGTCGTGGAAAAGGGCTCGGTGTACGATGTCGTGCGAAACCCTCAACACGAGTACACGCGAGGGTTGCTCGATGCCGTCCCCGGAAGGGAGTTCATGCGTGTCTGACGCCGCGGCTAAGACCGTGACCGCCACCCTGCGCAAGCGAATTATCGCTGCCCAGTACGCGGCCGGCACTCCGCTTCGTGAAGTTGCCTTGGCGAAGGAGTTTGAGCTGTCGCGCGTCCCCGTGCGTGAGGCATTGCGCATCCTCACGGCGGAGGGCTTCGTTGATACGCGGGCAAACGTCGGATCCCGCGTGGCCCACCCGCCCTTTGACGATGCGCGCGAGCTGTTTGACCTCCGCATCACCCTCGAAACCTCACTCGTGCGGGACGCAGCCGCGCGATTTGCCGAGTTCTCCGCTCCCGGGGCTGCCCACGTCGAGCGTTCGCGCCGTCTGTGCATGGAAATTGAGGAAGCCCTCGCGCAAGGCGACGAGGCGTTTGCGAATCGAGACGGTGCTGGAATCGCGGAGGCGAATCTCCGCGTGCACCAGGGACTTGCGGATCTAGCCATGCGTCCCGTGCTGAGCCACATTCTCCAGCAGATCGGCGGGCGCGTGGAGTGGCTTCATAGCGCGCATCGTGGCTTCACGGTTACGCGCGACACGTCTGCCTGGGATCAGCACAAAGTGATTTACGACCTCGTGCGCGCGGGGGATGCGCACAGCGCGCACGAGCGGATGCGTGCCCACCTGGAGGCATCGCGCGACGCCTTCGTCGCGAGCCTCTCGAGTTTGGCCGACGAGGATCGGTAACGAGCGCCCTCACGTTTTTCTATACGAACTGTCGCACGAGTGCGACGAGTGCGACGACGACGATGGTCGCGCGCAATACCGAGTTCGGTAGCCGCTTCGCAACGTGCGAGCCAACATAGCCACCGATCATCCCGCCCGCGGCGAGAATGACGACGCCAACCCACCACACGTGCGCGTCGAAAAACACAAACGCCACGAGGTAGACAATTGCGGCCGTCGCATTGACGTAGAGCTGCATGAGGTTCTTGACCGGGTTGACGTCTTTCATGCTGCGGGACGTGGCGATGCCGAGGATCCCCATGTAGAGAACGCCCTGTGCAGCGGTGAAATATCCGCCATAGACGGCGGCCGCCCCCATGGGCGCGACGAGCCACGGACTTTCGTATGCCTCGCCGACGGGGCCCGTTTGCGTGCCAGGATCGGCCTCGCGCCGTTTATTGAGCCACGCCGTCAGGTAGGGCTGACCGATGACGAGGGCGAGCGCAACGATGATGAGAATGGGCACGACGATGTCGAGAGCGCTCGAGGGGGAGAGGAGGAGCAGTATCGAGCCGGCGCTCGCGCACACGATCGTGGTGAGAGAAAGGGGAGCGAGGTGGCGCTTCTCTGCCGCGATTTCTTTGCGGAAGCCAAGGACGGAGGCGATTGTCGCGAAGGACATTCCGATCGTGTTGGTGCGCACAGCCACGCCGGGCGGGACGCCGAGTGCGAGGAGCACGGGGAGGGTGAGGAGAGAACCGGATCCGACGGCTGCATTGACGATGCCCGCGAGTATGCCCATGACGAACAGCAGCAGCGCGCTCAAACCCAACACGGGTTCCACCTCCAGTTTGTTGTATACATTTAGATGTCATGAGCCACCGTAGCCGCTGACCTCGCGTCAAGCGCAAAGCGTTCGCGATGTGGTCGATAGACTTTCTCCATGGCCGAAGTCCAGTGGCACAGTATCGAACCCGCGCCCGTTGTGCTTATCGCGGGCAAGGAAGCGCTCCTCGCCCAGCGCGCGCTCGAACGCATCGTCCGGCTCAGTCGCGAACGCCACGCCGATCTTGAGATCCACCGTTTCACCTCAACCGAAATTACCAAGAGCGACGTCCTTCAATACACGGCCCCCTCGCTTTTCGGCGAGCCACGCCTCGTCATCATCGATGAGGTGACACGCGGCGCGGAGCCTCTCATCAACGCTCTTATGGAATACGTGCAGAGTCCCGAGCAGGACGTCACGCTCGTGCTCATCAATCGCGGTGATCAGCGCGCCAAGAAGCTCCTCGACGCCGTGAAGAAATCGGGCGCTCCATGGGTGAACGCGGCAGAGATCAAAACCGCGAAAGCAAAGATGACCTTCGCGATGAGCGAGTTTTCACGCGCGCGGCGCCGCGTCAACTCCGATGCGGTTAAAGCTCTCGTCGATGCCTTCGGGGCAGACCTCATGGAACTAGCGGCCGTGAGCACCCAACTCATGCGCGACACCGAGCCCGAGCCGGGTCAGCAGGCTGGCCCCATCACGCTCAGGCACGTCGAGGCTCTTACGGCAGGCCGCGCGGAGACAACGGGATTTGCGATCGCCGACGCCTGCCTCGCCGGCAAAGAACGCGAAGCGCTCGTGCTGCTTCGCCAAGCCGAACTCTCGGGGCTGTCTCCCGTCGCCATCGTCGCGACGATTGTGCGCAAGGCCAGGCAGGTGGCGCAGGCAGCGATTCCCGGTGCGACGGCAAAGAGCACAGGCATGCAGGACTGGATGTTCCGCAACAACGCTCAGCTCGCCCGCCACTACTCGGAGCGCGCGCTCGCCTCGGTGTTCGAATCCCTCGCCGCAGCGGATGCCGCGGTTAAGGGTAATGATCGTGACCCAATGTGGGCGCTTCAACGCCTTATCGTAGAGATTTCGCGCGCGAGGAGGGGGCGGGCATGAATCGTTTCGACTGGCGAACCGCTCTGTGGGTGATTGGTGGTGCGCTTCTCACGCTTCTTCTCGTGCTGACATTCGCGAAGGACCTCATCGCGCAGGTGCGGGTCATCTTCGGCTAGGTAGGTCGGCGCACGGGTCGATCCACTGCCGAAGAGGCAACCAAAAAGGCCCCGCCGAAGCGGGGCCTTCCGTCACGCTAAAACGCGAGAATTATGCTCACTTCTCGAGCGTCGCTACAAGCTTTGCGAGACCCGACTTGCGGTTTGCAGCCTGGTTCTTGTGGATGACGCCCTTCGACACAGCCTTGTCGAGCTTGCGCGAAGCCTCACGAAGAGCCTTGGTCGATGCTTCCGCATCGCCGGCAGCGACCGCGGTGCGAACCTTACGCACGTAGGTCTTGAGCTCGCTGCGGTACGCCTTGTTGCGTGCCTGAGCCTTCGCGTTGGTCTTGTTGCGCTTAATCTGGGACTTGATGTTTGCCACGAGGTGCCTTTTCTAGATGTTGAGGTGAAACGCCGCTCATGAGAGGTGCTCGCGCTCGACGGGGACGGGCGGTGGGGTGTCGCCTGGAGACGTCAAACGTTCGCATCACGAACGGAAAAACTCACGCCGGCGCATGCAGCACTCTGCCCCAGAGACACGAAAGGGACGAAAGTGCGCCGCACACAGCGCAGTATGTTCACACATACAGCCGTCAACTTTACCAGCGCTAAGCGTGAAAGCCCAGAGTTAAAACTCACCAGCCATGCGCGTCACGTGTGGCATTAGCCACCCGCTCAAAGCGTGCTTTGTCCAGTTTGCCGCCCTCTCGTCGCACCTTCGCCGCTTCGAGTCTAATGAGCCGATCGACCCGCACCTCGGAGGGGCGATGCCGCGAATCCCACGACCCGGTGCCGATATCGACCCAACGATTGCCGTGCTCATCGGTGTGATCGCCTTTGCCGCGATCGCGCGAGGTGAGCATGAGCGCCACGATTACGCCGCCGCCTTCGTCGGCGATCACGAGAACGGGGCGGTCTTTACCTTGTGAGCGGTCCTCCTCGAACGGGACCCACGCCCACACGATTTCGCCCGGATCCGGATTGCCATCAGCGGCGGGGGCGTACGTGATGTTCAGGGGAGCGTTGCCCGCACGGTCGGGGAGAGCGGTTCGGGTGTCGCTTGAGCGAGCATCGGCGCGCGAATCTGGCCCGACGCTTGCCCGGCCACCGTCGGAACCCTTCATTTTTCCTTCGAGCGAGCGCACTCCCTCCCGCGCAAGGCGACGGGCGGCGCGTTGCACCTGACGGTTGCGGGCAAGGGAGCCCGCGATGGACCGGAGGGAGGAGAAAAGGCTCATGATGTGACCGTATCAACCCTTGCGTGGGCCCGCGTGAACGAGCCAAAACTGTCCGTGCATGGGACAATGGAATCATCTATGCCCGTCGAAAGGATTCCCGTTGACTAGCGCCCCCGCGAACATGCGCGAGATTGAGCCAGCCGCGACCTCTATGGAGAGGATCCGTAACTTCTGCATCATTGCGCATATCGATCACGGAAAATCGACCCTCGCTGACAGGATGCTCCAGCTCACCGGGGTCGTCGACGAACGTGCGATGCGGGCCCAATACCTCGACCGCATGGATATTGAACGCGAGCGCGGTATTACCGTGAAAAGTCAGGCCGTGCGCATGCCGTGGGTTGTGGACGGCGAAGCCTATGCGCTCAACATGATTGATACGCCGGGCCACGTGGACTTTACCTACGAAGTTTCTCGCTCGCTCGCGGCCTGTGAGGGCGCGATTCTGCTCGTCGACGCCGCTCAGGGGATTGAAGCGCAGACCCTCGCGAACCTCTATCTCGCGATGGATAACGACCTCGAGATCATCCCCGTCCTCAACAAGATCGACCTTCCTGCCGCCGATCCCGAAAAGTACGCGGCGGAAATCGCTCAGCTCGTGGGTTGCGATCCCTCGGATGTTCTCAAGGTTTCGGGCAAGACGGGCGAAGGCGTCGAGGCATTGCTCGACCATGTCGTGCGCACCGTCCCGCAGCCGCAAGGCGAGATCAACGCCCCCTCGCGCGCGATGATTTTTGACTCCGTGTACGACACGTACCGCGGGGTCGTGACGTACGTGCGCGTTGTGGATGGCACACTCGACCCGCGCGAAAAGATCCAGATGATGTCGACGGGCGCGACTCACGAGCTTCTCGAGATCGGCGTGATCTCTCCCGAACCGAAGCCCACCAAGGGCCTCGGGCCCGGCGAAGTCGGGTACCTCATCACGGGTGTGAAGGACGTGCGCCAGTCGAAGGTCGGCGACACGGTAACCGCGGCGCTCCGAGGTGCCGAAGAAGCCCTTCCCGGATATTCAGAACCGAAACCTATGGTGTTCTCGGGTCTCTTCCCGATCGACGGTTCAGACTATCCGGCGCTGCGCGACGCGCTTGACAAGCTCAAACTCAACGACGCCGCGCTCAACTACGAGCCTGAAACCTCAACCGCGCTGGGCTTTGGCTTTCGCGTGGGCTTCCTTGGCCTTCTCCACCTCGAGATCGTGCGCGAGAGGCTCGAGCGCGAGTTCAACTTGGACCTGATTTCCACGGCCCCGAGCGTGATTTACCACGTGACGATGGAGGACGGCACCGAAGTCCAGGTGCTCAACCCTTCCGACTTCCCCGAGGGCAAGGTCCACGAGATCCGCGAGCCCGTTGCGAAATCCACGATCCTCGTGCCCAAGGAATTCGTGGGCACCGTCATGGAACTGTGCCAGTCCAAGCGCGGCACGATGAAGGGCATGGACTACCTGAGCGAAGACCGCGTTGAGCTCCGCTACATTCTTCCCCTCGCCGAGATCGTGTTCGACTTCTTTGATCAGCTCAAGAGCCGTACGAAGGGCTACGCCTCGCTCGACTACGACGTTCAGGGCGAGGAAGCGGCCGACCTGGTCAAGGTTGACATGCTTCTCCAGGGCGAAACCGTGGACGCGTTCAGTGCGATCGTGCACCGCGACAAGGCCTACCACTACGGCGTGGAAATGGCTGGCAAGCTCAAGAACCTCATTCCGCGCCAGCAGTTCGAGGTGCCGATCCAGGCGGCGATCGGCTCGCGCATCATTGCGCGCGAAAACATTCGCGCGATCCGCAAGGACGTGCTTTCCAAGTGCTACGGGGGCGACATCTCCCGTAAGCGCAAGCTTCTCGAGAAGCAGAAAGAAGGTAAGAAGCGCATGAAGTCGATCGGCTCGGTCGACGTGCCGCAAGAGGCCTTCATCGCGGCGCTGCGCTCGGACGGCGGATCGTCGGACGGCAAAAACAAGTAAGGGGACGAACATGAACGTCGAACCACTTTCGGTCGCTATCGCTCAAGGCCCCGCGCGCGTGATTGCGACGTGCACGGTGGAATCACTCTTCCACGTCGAGGAAACGGGCATCCGCTCGGGGATCAACAAGGTCCCGCGCGCGGAGGGCATCAAGCTCCTTACGCACGGCGTGCTTGGCGATGTGCAGGGCGATACCGAACACCACGGCGGTCTTTTCAAGGCCGTGTACGCTTTCGCGCGCGAAACCCGCGACGAACTTGCGCGCCGGGAGGGATTGAGTGGTCTGCCCGACGGTGCCTTCGGCGAAAATCTCGTCACGGAGGGCATTGATACTGACGAGGTTGTCATTGGCTCGCGCTGGCGGATTGGCGGTGCCGAGCTTCAGGCGAGCGGGCCGCGCCAGCCCTGCAAAACTTTCGCCGTGTGGATGGGGCGCTTCGCCGATCAGGCTGGGATCGAGCCCCGAGGAGCATGGGGCCGCCGCTTCAACGCCTACGGCAAGTCGGGCGCGTACTTCCGCGTTGTGCGGGAAGGCGTTGTGCGCCCGGGTGACGAAATCGAAGTGCTTTCGGTTCCCGAGCACGGCGTAAGCATAGGCGAGATCTTCCGCGGTCTCTCGAGCGAGATCGATCCAACGAGCGCCAAGGCACTCTTGAGCTGGGCCCGCGACACGGAAACGCCCGTGTACACCTCGATGGCAAGGGGGTGCCTCGCGGCGCTCGAGAGCGCCGGCATCTCCTTCGAATTCCCTGCCTCGCTCATCACCGATGGCCGCGGGAACTAACGCCGAGCGCCGAGGGCTCTCGGTCTACATTCACGTGCCGTTTTGCGCGGTGCGCTGCGGCTACTGCGACTTCAACACCTACACGGCGAGGGAGCTTGGTGGGGGAGGATCGCAAGCCGAATATCCTGCCAATGCGATGCGCGAAATGGAGCTCACACTCGCAGACGATCAAGCGTCGGACTTCACGTACGACCGCGTGGTCACCGTGTTCTTCGGAGGCGGGACCCCCACGCTTCTGCCTGCAGATGACCAGGCGCGCATGCTCGCCCACCTCGACTCGCTTATCCCTCTCGCCCCGGGCGCCGAGGTGACGACCGAGGCGAACCCCGACTCCGTTACGCGAGACTCCCTGATGCGACTTGCCGAGGCTGGGTTTACACGCGTGAGTTTCGGCATGCAATCGGCGGTGCCGCGTGTGCTCGCGATCCTCGACCGCACCCACAACCCAGAGTCCGTCCCGCGGGCCGTCGCGTGGGCCCGGGAGGCAGGCCTGCAGGTGAGCCTCGACATGATCTATGGAACGCCGGGGGAAAGCCTCGCGGATGTCGAGACCACGATCGACGCGATCACCGAGATGCAGCCGGACCACGTGAGCGCATACTCGCTCATCGTCGAGGGCAACACCAAAATGGCCCGCCAGCTGCGCCGCGGCGAACTCAGCGAGCCCGATCCGGACTTCATGGCCGATGCCTACGAGCTCATCGCCTACCGCACGCGAGCCGCGGGCTTCGAGTGGTACGAGGTCTCGAACTTCGCGCACGGCGAGGAGTTTCAGTGCCGCCATAACCTCGCCTACTGGCGGGGCCGCGACTGGTGGGGGATCGGCCCCGGCGCGCATCGACACCGCGACGGCTACCGCTCGTGGAACCTCAAGCACCCCTCGCGCTACGCGGCGGCTCTTGCGCAGAACCGGCTTCCCGTGGATGGCTCCGAGCAGGTCTCTGATGAGGATCGCGCGCTCGAACGCCTCATGCTCGAGATGCGCCTTCGCGAAGGATTTTCCGCGGCGAGTAATCCGCTCACCTCGAGCGATGAGGCACGCGAGGTGCTCGAGCGGCACGTGGCAGCGGGGCGGTTGGATGCGAGTGCGTGGGATAGCGGGATCGTGAGGCTTTCCGACGCCGGCCGGCTCATCGCCGATGCCATCACGCGCGATGTTTTGCCTTGAGAGCGCTTTTGAAGCGGCTGAGACTCGGGTGATCCCTACGGTTCATGTTGATCACTTTCGTTGTCCGCTTTCTTATTCCGGGCGACGAATTGTTGAAGAACGGTAAAAATTAGAAAGCCGAGAAGCAGGATCGCCACGATCATCACGACAACAACGAAAATGACCATAAACCACGCGGACCTAAAAATCATGAGATTCCTACGCTTTCGAAAGTCGCCGCTGACTCGATTTTGCACTTACCTGAACCCACCTCGTACTTTCGATCGCGTTCAGTGCAGATGAGGCTCCGGTCAAGCAAACGGTAGAGGTATTGGGTTTATCGAACCCAAGATTACTCAGTGACACGCCATACCCGCCAGAGGACTTATGTCGTACCAAGTGATTCTTCCTGGTGTGTCTTTAATGTACTCGTACGCAGAGTCGAATTCTCTCCAGACCACCCACTCCGTAGATTCCGGCAGAGGCGGGGACGCGGCCGCTCAGTCGACGCTTCCGGTGGCCCTTGAGCGCGGGCGAGGTAAGCGTCGGATTTGCTCCCGAGCTCAAACCCCCACAACCTCTATGCAATCCGGGGCTGCTCCAGGTCAGGGAGCGGTGACGAAGTCGATGAGCTCCTCGATACGCCCGCTGAGCGTTGGTTCGACATCGGCGTACGAGCGCACACGAGAGAGGATCTTCTGCCAGCCCTCGGCGATATCGGCTTGGGACTCGGCGGGGAGGCCGAGCGCCCTAAGTGATCCCACCTTGATGTCGGTTCCCTTGGGGATGTGGGGCCATTTCTCAAGCCCCACTCGTGCGGGCTTCACGGCTTGCCACACGTCCACGTACGGGTGGCCAAGGATGAGCACGTTGCCCGCAACGCCCTTCTCCCGCATGACGGCCTCGGCGATCCGCGTCTCTTTCGATCCGGGAACGAGGTGGTCCACGAGGATTCCGAGCTTGCGGCCCGGCGCGGGGTTAAATGCCCGCACGCGCTCGAGGAGATTATCGGCGCCATCGAGCATCTCGACGGCGACACCCTCGATGCGCAGGTCGTGCCCCCACACCTTCTCCACGAGTTCCGCATCGTGCTTGCCTTCAACCCAAATCCGGGAGCCGCGCGCGACGCGGGCACGGGCCCCTTCGACATAGGTTGAGCCCGACGCGCTTCGTTTAGGGGCTGACGTTTGCCGAGCAGCCGTCGGACCGCCGCTCGTTGGCGGGGTCAAGCGAACGGGCTTTCCATCGATTAGAAAACCGGGGCCGAGGCGGAACGTGCGAAGGCGCCCGTGACGATCCTCGAGTTCGACGATGTGGATACCGCCCGACTTCTCCACGCGCGTGACGGCGCCGACCCAGCCGGTTTGCACATCCTCGACGACGAGCCCGCGCTCGGCAGGGACATCCCTGCTCGCGGGGCGTTTCGGGTGAAAGGCATCCCCGGTACCGGAAAGGACGTCGTGGCCGTATCGATCGATATTCACGGCGCTTTACGCTACCAGGGGCGTGTTCGCTCACAGGGGATCGCCACACCGTGCAAGGGTCGCGCACTACGCGTAGTATTGGCACTCGAAGCCTGTGACTGCTAACGCGCGAAAGGATGAGAAGTATGGATGAGCGCAAGCTCAGCATCCTCGGCGCGATCGTGGAAGATTACGTGGCGACTCGCGAACCGGTGGGCTCGAAGTCGTTGCTCGAGCGGCACGAACTCGGCGTCAGCGCGGCGACCGTACGCAACGATATGTCCGTGCTCGAAGAAGAGGGCCTCATTATGCAGCCCCACACGTCGGCGGGTCGCATTCCCACCGACAAGGGCTATCGCGTTTTCGTCGACTACGTCGCGCAAGTCAAGCCTCTCTCGGCTCCTGAACGGCGCGCGATTCAGACGTTTTTCGACGGCGCCCACGACCTTGATGACCTTCTTTCGCGCACGGTGCGCCTGCTGTCGCGTCTCACGAATCAAGTGGCGGTCGTGCAGTACCCGGCGCTGCGACAAGCACACGTGCGCCACGTTGAGCTCGTGAAGACATCCGAGACTCTCCTGCTCGTCGTGCTCATCACAGACGCGGGGCGCGTGGATCAGCAGACGATTTCGCTCACACATCCCCAAGAGGCCGCCTATTACGAGAGGCTTCGCGAGCGCATTAATCGGGTATGCACGTCAAGGCCCGTGACCTCCGTGGGCGGGGATCTGGAGGCACTGCTCGATGCGGAATCCGAACTGACCCGCGCGGCGGCGACCGAGGTGCTCGACACGCTCGGTGAGCTGCTCGCCTCTCGCCGCGAGGATCGCATGATCGTCGGCGGAGTCTCGAACCTTGCGCGAGGCGAGCAATTCTCTCGCGAGGTCGGGCCGATGCTTGACCTGCTCGAGGAACAGCTCGTGCTCCTTCGACTCCTCGGCGAGATGCATTCGAACTTCGGCGAGGTCGATGTGTTGATCGGCGAGGAACTCAGTAGCGTTTCGGGCGATGCCCTTCAGCGAGCGGCCCTCGTGGGGAGCGCCTATACCGAAACGGCGGGCGCTGCCTCCCCCTCCTCGCGCATCGCGATCCTCGGCCCCTCGAGCATGGACTACGTGACCTCGATTTCTTCCGTGCGCGCTGTCGCGCGGTACATTTCCCGTTTCATCGGTTAAGAACTGAACCCAACTCTCAAGGAACCACACTTCGTGAACGACGACTTTTACGAGATTCTCGGCGTCTCAAAGGACGCAAGCGCGGACGAGATCAAGAAGGCCTACCGCAAGAAGGCCCGCAAGCTGCACCCCGATGTCAATCCCGATCCAGCCGCAGCCGATCAAATGAAGAAGGTCTCTCAGGCATACGAGACCCTCTCCAACCCCGAAAAGCGTCGAATGTACGACATGGGCGGTCAGAACCCATTTGGGGGCGGTGGCTTCGGTGGCTTCGGCGGGGGAGCGACGTTCGATTTCTCCGACCTCTTCGATGTGTTCGCGGGTGCGTCAGGAATGAGCGGACGCGGGCGTGGCCCGATCCCGCGCGAGCGGCGCGGCAACGACATCCTCCGACGCATGACACTCGAGCTCGATGACGTCGTCTTCGGCTCCGAAAAGGAGCTGACATTCGCGACGGCTGTGACCTGCAATCGCTGCCACGGTAACTGCTGTGAGCCCGGAACGGGAACGAAGAAGTGCACCGTCTGTAGCGGAAGCGGTCACGTGCAGCGCACGGTGAACTCTCTGCTTGGTCAGATGGTGCAACTCGCGCCGTGCTCGGCCTGCCAGGGACACGGCACGATCATCGAGAATCCTTGCAGCGAGTGCCAGGGGCACGGCCGTGTGCAGGAGGAGCGCACGATTACGCTGCGCGTTCCCGCGGGCATCGATACAGGTCGCCGCATCCAGCTTCGCGGGGAGGGCGAAGCGGGTGAGGCTGGCGGCCCCGCCGGAGACCTCTTCGTCGAGGTTCGCGTCAAGGAGCACGAGATCTTCCATCGCGAAGGCAACGATCTGCTCGCGCGCCTCACAATTTCCATGATTGCCGCGGCCCTTGGCACGAAGGCCACTCTCACGACCTTCGACGGCGAGCGCGAGGTCGAGATCAAGGCTGGAACTCAGCCCGGTGATGTCATTCGGCTCCGCGACCTCGGCGTCACTGCATTGCGCGGCGACTCTCGCGGCGACATCCTCATCGAGGTGGGCGTCGAGATCCCGAAGAAACTCTCGGGTGCCGAAAAGGATCTCCTCGCGAAGTTTGGCGAGATGCGCAACGAACCCGACCTTCGCTCAGCGGCGAAGAACGCCCAGCACAGCGACGGCGGCGTCTTCGCGAAACTCCGCGAGAAATTCCGCGATCTGTGAGCCTCAAGAACTTCCTTCTCCTCGAGGGGACTCTCGAGGGCGCCACCGCCGGAAGCTCAATCGAGATCGGCGGGGACGAAGGGCACCACGGGGCACGCGTCATGCGGCTTCGCCCGGGCGAGAGCATCCTCCTGACGGACACGCACGGTCACCAGGCGGAGGCTACCGTCACGAACATCTCGAAGAGTAGCTTCGACATTCAGCTGTGCAGCGCGCCCACGCACGAGCCAGCGCCGGAGACGACATTTGTGCTCGTCCAAGCGCTCGCTAAGGGCGGCCGCGACGAATCGGCGATTGAAATGGCGACCGAACTTGGCGTTGACCGCATCATTCCCTGGCAAGCTGATCGCAGCGTCGTCCAATGGAAAGGTGCGAAAGAGGGTAAGGGACTTGAGAAGTGGCGTGCGCGTATCAACGCCGCAGTTAAACAGTCTCGTCGCGCACGCATCCCCGTGCTCGAGCCCGTCGTCACAAGTGACGATCTCGCTGCCCAAATCGCGCGTGCAGTTGACAGCGGATCGACGGTTCTTGCCCTGCACGAGAGTGCAACCGTAGGACTCGGGGCACACCTACGCGATCTCAATCATGCCGCGGGTACGCAAGAAGGCATTCCTCGCGACGTGTGGGTCATCGTCGGGCCCGAGGGCGGTATTAGTGACAGCGAGATCGACCGGTTTGCTCGCGCTGGTGCCACGCCGACGCTTCTGGGCACGGAGATTCTTCGGGCCTCGAGCGCGGGCCCCGCGGCTCTTGCGGCCCTGTGCGCAGTAACCGGGCGGTGGCAGTAGCCCCACCGCGATGCTAACTGCCTTCACGGCTCGCGGCCGGCGAGCGTCGGAAGCACAAGCCGCGCGGTACCCTCGACTACTAGACTGGTGGAACCAGCGCACACACGAGCCGCCACGCGCCCATTCCCGGCACCGTGCGGCGGCAGCCCTGAGGAGGAACCGATGACCACGACCGCACCAGATTGTGTCTTTTGCCAAATCGTTGCCGGCGAGATCCCGTCGACCAAGGTTTACGAGGACGCCGACGTCGTGTGCTTCAAAGACCTTGAGCCGAAAGCTTCGGTTCACGTGCTCGCCGTGCCGAAGGAACATTACGCCAACATCGTGGAGCTCTCGGCCAACAAGGACCTGCTTGCCGCGGTCGTCAAGGCAGCGGGCGCGGTCGCGAAGGAACATGCCCGAGGCGAGTTCCGTTTCCTCTTCAATACCGGTGAAAGCGCTGGCCAAAGCGTTTTCCACGTGCACGGGCACATTCTTGCCGGTAAAGCCCAATCCGAAGGAGACCTCTTCTAACCGTGCAGGAGACCACCGAAATCCTCGAACGCTACGTCGCAATCCCCGACCACTTGCGTCCCGTCGCCGTTCTCGGCGCGAATGATCAGGCACTCAATGTCATCGAGAAGATCATGCCCGACATCGACGTGTCGATGCGCGGACACCAGATCACACTGCGCGGCCCCGAAGGCTCTCTCGATCGCGCTGCCGCCATCATGAACTCTCTCATTGAGATCGCCGCAAGCGGCGAAACCGTGACGGGCGAAGCCGTCCACCGCGCCGCAGAACTCTACGGCGATGATCGGCGACGTGACCAGCACGTGTCGGCGATCCTCAGTCAATCAGTTCTCTCCGCACGAGGGCGCACGATTAGGCCGAAGACGATCGGCCAGAAAGAGTACGTGGACGCTATCGATGAGAACACGATCGTGTTCGGCATCGGCCCCGCAGGCACCGGAAAAACGTACCTCGCGGTCGCGAAAGCCGTGCGTGCACTTCTCGATAAGCAGATCAACCGGATCATCCTTACGCGCCCCGCGGTCGAAGCAGGCGAGCGCCTCGGATTTCTCCCGGGCACGCTCAACGAGAAGATCGACCCCTACTTGCGCCCGCTCTACGACGCGCTACACGACATGCTCGACCCCGAGTCCATCCCGCGGCTCATGGGGGCGGGAACGATCGAAGTTGCGCCGCTCGCATACATGCGCGGGCGTACGCTCAACGATGCCTTCATCATCCTCGACGAGGCGCAAAACACGACACCCGAGCAGATGAAGATGTTCCTGACCCGCTTGGGTTTCAACTCGACCATGGTGATCACGGGCGATGCGACCCAGGTGGATCTTCCCGGAGGCACCAGCAGCGGCCTCAAAGTCGTCGAACGCATCCTCGGTAAGGTCGACGACATTGCCTTTTGCCACTTGAGCTCCAAGGATGTCGTGCGCCACCGACTCGTCAGCGACATCGTCGACGCCTACGCGCGTTGGGATCTTTCCGAGTTCTCACCGAAGAAAAAGGGGAAGCGATGAGCATCGAAGTCAACAACGAAACGACCGCCAAGATCGATGCCCGCGAGTTCGTTGATCTCGCCCGCTACGTATTCGACGCTATGTTCTTGCACCCGGCCACCGAACTGTCGATCACGTTTGTGGACGAGAAGGCCATGAGTGAACTCCACGAGGAATGGATGGACCTCGAGGGGCCCACCGACGTCATGAGCTTCCCCATGGACGAACTTCGCGAAGGACGCGAAGGGGAGCTCGCCCCCGAGGGCCTCCTCGGGGACATCGTCATCTGCCCCACCGTCGCCGCGCAGCAAGCCCGTATTGCCGGCCACAGCTCTGAAGAAGAAATGCTTCTTCTGCTCACTCACGGCATCCTTCACCTGCTCGGCTACGACCACGTCGAGCCCGAGGAAGAGCGTGTGATGTTCACGCTCCAGCGCAAGCTCCTGTTGACGTTTCTCGCTGGCCGTGGCTCTCGCGTGGGCATCTGCGATACCGGCGGCCCCGACGCATGAGTGCCATCGCTTTTCTCGTTCCACTCGCTATCGTCGCGATCGTCCTCGCGGTGTGTTTCTCGGCTGCTGACGCCGCGCTCAGCACGCTTTCGCGCCACAGTATCGAGCGCTACTTTGAAGACGAAGAAAAGAAGCGGGACCGCATCCTCACGATGCACGACGACACCCACACGACGTTCGCAACCATCGCGCTCGGGCGCGTTCTTGCCGAAACGACCTACGCGGTTGTCATCACAGCATTCATGTTCGAACGGCTCGAGGGCCTGTGGCTACCACTCCTCCTCGCGATTACGGTGACCTTCCTCGTGTCGTTCATGGGAGCCTCCGTGTCGCCCCGCACGCTAGGCAGGCGTGCCCCAGAGAAAACGATCTCGGCTCTTTCGCCGCTTGTCCGTTTCGCCCGGGTCGTCCTCGCCCTTCCTGCGAAGGTCCTCATCCACATCTCGAACGCCTTCACGCCCGGAGGAAAGGTCGCGGGGGGACCATTCGCGACGGAGGAGGAGCTTCGCCACTTCGTGGATCGCGCGAGTGAAACGGAAGCGCTCGAAGACGACGAGCGCAACATGATCAAGGGTGTGTTTGATCTTGACGACACGATGATCCGCGAGGTCATGGTGCCCCGCACCGACATGGTGACGATCGACGCGGACGCGACCGCGAACAAGGCCATGCGCCTGTTCGTACGCTCGGGGTACAGCCGAATTCCCGTCATCGGCGAAGAGGGCGTCGACGACCTGCTCGGCATGCTGTACTTCAAGGATGTGATGCGTGCGATTCATTCGCCGTGGGATCCCGGCGGCGATCGGCCCGTCACAGAGATCATGAGGCCCGTGAAGTTCTACCCGGAGTTCCTCACTGCCGATCGCGTCATGGAAGCCATGCGTACCTCTCGCGTGCACGTTGGTATCCCCGTTGACGAATACGGTGGTGTTGCCGGCATCGTCACGATTGAGGACATCCTCGAAGAGATCGTGGGGGAGATTGCCGACGAGCACGACCGCCGCGAGCAAGAGGCCGAGAAGGTCGCCGAAGGCGAATACCGCGTTCCCGCGCGCATGACCATCGTCGAGGTCGGCGAGCTGTTCGATCTCGAGATCGAAGACGACGATGTTGACACGATCGGTGGTCTCCTCGCGAAGACCATCGGAAGGGTGCCGATCGTGGGCGCCGAGGGCACTGCCCACGGTTTACACATGGAAGCGGATCGCACGAGTGGCAGACGCAAGCAGGTCTCGGCAATTCTCGTCAGTCGCGCCCCGCGCGATACCGGTGACGAGTCGCACGAGAGCGACGATTAGGAGAGCAAAAGTGGAAACCGTGCATCGAAGTGGCTTCGTCGCTCTCGTCGGCAGGCCCAACGTCGGCAAATCGACGCTCACGAATGCGATGGTGGGGGACAAGGTCGCGATTACGAGCTCGAAACCTCAAACGACGAGGCGAGCCATTCGAGGGATCGTCAGCCGCGAACACGACCAGATCATCATCGTCGATACCCCGGGCGTTCATCGCCCCCGCACCCTCCTTGGTAAGCGCCTCAACGATCTCGTGCGCGAAACCCTGGCCGAGGTTGATGTCGTGGGCTTTTGTCTTCCGGCTGACCAGAAGATCGGGCCTGGCGATCGCTTTATCGCGGAGGACCTTCGACAGTTGCGTGGCAACCGTCGGAGCCCGGCGATCGTGGCGATCGTGACGAAGGTGGATCTCGTGAGCCGCGACGAGCTCGCCGCTCACCTCATGGAGGTTGAGCGTTTTGTCAAGGCTGAAGACATCGTTCCCATCTCCGCGCTTGAGGGTGAGCAGATCGACGTGCTCATGGACGTCATTGCCTCGCATCTTCCCGAGGGCCCAGCGCTCTACCCGGATGATCAACTCACGGAGGAGAGCGTGAGCGACCGTATCGCGGAGCTCGTGCGCGAGGCTGCGCTCGAGGGTGTGCGCGATGAACTCCCGCATTCCCTCGCCGTTGTGGTCGAGGAGATCGTGGAGGAGTCGCTCGATGGTGATCCGTTCGCGGAGGTAGCGCCCGGCGAAGGCAGGCTCGTGGTGCGCGTTTCGCTCTTCGTTGAACGCGACTCCCAAAAGGGAATCGTGATCGGCAGGGGCGGTAAGCGTCTCAAGCAGGTCGGTACGCGGGCGCGTCGTGGCATCAGGGATCTCATGGGTCGCCCGGTCCATCTCGATATTCGGGTGAAGGTCGCCAAGGATTGGCAGCGGGACCCCAAGCAGCTCGGTCGCCTGGGCTTCTAGTTTTTGGATCGGCTCCGTCTCACATTTCGAGTGTCCGACGGTTGCCGCTCTCGCATTGCTTGCCCCAGGTGTAAGGTGACGGCCATGAACCGAGACGCTCGTATTGTTGCCGCAACCGAAGATCCGCGCACGCCAGTTCTCGGCCAGCATGGGGATGCGCCCCAGGTGCCCTCTGGTATGCCAGTCGAGCGGTATCTCCCGTTTCACGAGCAGATTCCCTTCACGCTTGAGGGGCGCGAGTGGCCAAACCGCGTGATTACCCGTGCGCCGCGCTGGTGTGCGGTGGATCTTCGCGATGGTAACCAGGCACTCATCGACCCCATGAACACCGAGCGGAAGCTCAGAATGTTCAACCTTCTCGTGGGGATGGGATTCAAGGAGATCGAGATCGGGTTTCCTTCGGCGTCGCAAACGGACTTTGACTTCTGCCGCACCCTTATCGAGCAGGATCTCATTCCGGATGACGTGACGATTCAGGTGCTTGTCCAGTGTCGTGAGCACCTGATTGAGCGCACGTACGAGGCGCTCCAGGGCGCTAAGCGCGCAGTCGTGCATTTTTACAACTCGACATCGATCGTGCAGCGCGATGTCGTATTCCGCGCGAACGAGGACGAGGTTCTCGACATAGCCGTGCAGGGGGCGTTGCTCGCGAAGAAATACGAGGAGTCGCTCGATGGCTGCGACATCACCTACGAATACTCGCCCGAGTCATTCACCGGCACGGAGCTCGAGTACGCGGCACGCGTGTGCAACGCGGTCATCGACATCATCAAACCGACCCCCGAGAAGAAGATCATTATCAATCTTCCGGCGACGGTCGAGATGGCGACCCCAAATGTGTACGCGGATTCCGTCGAATGGATGGATCGCCATTTGCACGCACGCGAGAGCGTCGTGCTTTCGCTTCATCCCCACAATGACCGCGGCACGGGGGTGGCGGCGGCCGAGCTCGGTTACCTCGCGGGGGCGGACCGCATCGAGGGGTGTTTGTTCGGCAATGGGGAGCGAACGGGCAACGTTGATCTCGTGACGCTCGGCCTCAATCTTGCGACGCAGGGCGTTGATCCTCAACTCGACTTGTCGAATGTGCCGGAGATTCGCCGTACGGTCGAACACTGCAATCAAATCGGGGTCCATGAGCGTCATCCGTACGGCGGCGACCTTGTGTTTACCGCTTTTTCGGGTTCGCACCAGGATGCGATCAAGAAGGGCCTTGAGCGCATGGACACCGATGCGCAGCGCGCGGGTGTCGAGGTGAGCGAGGCGACGTGGCGCGTACCCTACTTGCCCGTTGATCCCAAGGACATCGGCCGCAGCTACGAGGCGGTTATCCGGGTGAATTCGCAGTCCGGCAAGGGTGGCATGGCGTACCTCCTGCGCACCGAGCACGGACTCGATCTTCCTCGCCGCCTGCAGATCGAGTTTTCGACCATCGTGCAACGCCGCACCGACACTGCCGGTGGTGAAGTGACTCCAGCCCAGCTGTGGGAGGCGTTCGTCGACGAGTACCTTCCCAACCCCGATGCGTCCAAGCGCTGGGGACGCTACGGCTTCAGGGGGCTCACCCAGCACTCTGAGGGCGAAGGGACAGACAGAATTGCTGTGCAGCTTCGCGTCGAGGATCACGAGAGCACGATCGAGGGCCTCGGTAACGGCCCGCTTGATGCATTTGTGAAGGCGCTCGCCTCGCGCGGGGTCAAGGTACGGATTCTTGACTACGCCGAGCACGCTCTGAGCGAGGGTGATGACTCGCTCGCCGCAGCGTACATCGAGGCTGAGATTGGCGAGTCAATCTATTGGGGCGTGGGTATCGACGGCTCGATTACCAGGGCCTCACTTCAGGCGCTAATTTCGGCGCTCAATCGTGCCGCACGCGCGGGGATTCTTTAGGGCCGCTCGCAGGTGGCATCGAGGCTGTACCGCGACGATGCGATCGTCCTCCGAACCCAAGACTTGGGGGAGGCCGATCGCATCGTCACGCTCTATTCGAAAAACCACGGGAAGATCCGCGCGGTCGCGAAGGGAGTGCGGAAAACGTCCTCCCGTTTTGGCGCTCGGCTCGAGCCTTTCCAGCGCGTCGACGTGCAGTGCCATCGGGGACGCTCCCTCGATACCGTTTCGCAGGTCGTGACGATCACCGCTTACGCCGAGCAGATCGCTGGCGACTACGCGCGCTACACGGCAGCGGCGGCTATGGGCGAGCTCGTGGAGAGACTCACGAACGAAGGATTCGACCCTACGAGCGCGCACTACATGATGCTCGTTGGGGCACTGCACGTGCTCGTGAATTCCGGGCGGCCGCCCGTGCTCGTCCTTGATGCCTTTTTGCTGAGGAGCATTGCGATGGCGGGTTGGCGCCCGGAGCTTCGCAACTGCGCTGTGTGCGGGGCAGAAGGGCCGCACCAGGCATTCGATGTGAGCCAAGGTGGCGTCGTGTGCCGAGAATGCCGGCGCCCCGGCGCCGTGGCAGCGCGACCGAGCGTGACCGAACATATGATCTTTTTACTCGCGGGAGACTGGGACGAGGCCCTCGCAACCGACCCTGCTGCGCAGGCAGAAGCGGGCCGTCTCATCGCGCGTATTCTTTCCTATCACCTTGAGCGGCCGCTTGCTGCCCTAGAATTGGTGGATCGATTCATCGAAAGCGCGCCGGCGCTAAAGGAGAACGCGTGAAAGCCAGCTACGTGAACCCGCCCGAACACCCCTCGGGGGAGAAGGCCCCGGTTCTCGAGGAACGCTTCATCCCGAAACACGTCGCTGTCGTCATGGACGGCAACGGACGCTGGGCTAATAAGCGGGGTTTGCCTCGCACAGAGGGGCATGCAGCGGGCGAGGCGGCTCTCCTTGACGTTGTTGCCGGGGCGATCCAGGCGAACGTGACGCACCTGAGCGCCTACGCGTTTTCGACGGAAAACTGGTCGCGCTCCCCGAGCGAAGTCCGTTTTCTCATGGGCTTTTCGCGGAGCGTCTTGCGGCGACAGCGAAACACGCTCCACTCGTGGGGAGTGCGCATCAAGTGGATCGGCCAGGCAAAACGGCTGTGGCCTAGCGTGATCAAAGAGCTGCGTGAAGCGGAAGAACTCACGAAGCACAACACGGGGCTCACGCTGTATATGTGTGTCAACTATGGCGGTCAGGCGGAGCTCACGGATGCGGTCCGTGAGATCGCGACAAAGGTCAAGAACGGCAAGCTTTCGCCGTCGCGCATCAACGAGAAGACGATTCGTGCCCACCTCTACGACCCCGACATGCCCGACGTCGATTTGTTCATTCGCACCTCGGGCGAGCAACGCACCTCGAACTTCCTCCTGTGGGAGGCCGCCTACGCCGAGATGCTCTTCGTTCCCGAGCTGTGGCCGGACGTCGATAGGCGAACCCTCTGGCGCGCCATTCTCGACTACGCCAAACGCGACCGTCGATTCGGCGGGGCGATAGACAAGGTTGCGACGTCCGAAGGGTTCGGCGAATAGGGCGCGCTAGCTGTCGCGCTCGGCTTTGCCGCTTCCCATCTCGGGGAGCAGCGGGGCACGTTCGCCCGTCACGACGCGTTCGCGCGCCAGCTTTCTCGTGGCGCGGTTTCTCTCGGCGCGTTTGCGAAGAATGTAGGCGGTCAGCAGTCCGACGGCTGCCACCGCCATCGCTGCCGCCACGTAGGGATTGCTGAGGGCCACCCTCCACCACAGGGCAAATGCGGCAAGACCTACGGTTGCGTAGATAACGGCCCACGCAAACCCGCCGATGAGGAGGGCCGGGAGGTAACGAGCAAGTGGCATGCGTGTTACTCCCGCCGCGAGGTTGGCGGCCGTTTGGAAGCCGATGGTGAGGAAGCTGAGTGCGACGATCGGCGCGCCCCATTTGTTGACTTTTTCTGCGGCGTTTTCAACTCGCGGGCTCGTGAGGATCGCGTGGAATCGGCCGCGGTCCGCGAGTGTGTAGGCGAGCCTTCCCAGGAGGTACGTGCCCCCGGCGCGGCAGTAGATCACGACCATGAGGAAAGCGATCGCGGGCAGAAGAGGAAGGGAGTTAATCCAATCGAGCATTCGAGCAGGAGACGCCTACTTCGCCGCGGACGATGCCGAGCAATCGGGGCATAGACCAAAGATTTCGAGCGTGTGCTCGATCTGGGTGAAGCCATTCTCCTCAGCGACCTTATTCGCCCACCCTTCAAGCTCGGGCGGAAGGAACTCGATGGTCTTGCCGCATGTGCGGCACACGAGGTGATGGTGGTGTGATTCCGTCGTGCACTGACGATAGATTGCTTCGCCCGAATCGGTGATGATGACGTCCACGAGACCAGCGTCGACGAGCGGCTGCATGTTCCGGTACACGGTTGCGAGCCCCACCGACTCTCCGTCGGCTCGCAAAAGATCGTGCAGCTGCTGTGCCGTCATGAAATCCTGTGCTGATTCGAGCGCGCCCAAAATCGCGGTGCGCTGTTTAGTGGTGCGGAGTGGTTTTGCCACGACAATCACGTGCCCTTCGGTTCGTGCGAGATTCTCGCGCGGCCAATACTTGCCTGCGCGAGAACTCCCAGGATATAGAACCCAATCGCAATCAGCACGATCACGCCACCAGGCGGAAGATCCACGTACACGGTCAGTAGAAGCCCGCTGACGGCACAGACGACGCCAAGAAGCATACTCACGCGCATCGTGCGCGTGAATCCGCGAACGACCTGTTGCGCAGCCGCGACCGGCACAATCATGAGAGCGGACACCATCAGGGCACCGACGATTCTCATCGCGAGGGTCACGGTGAGCGCAGCCATAATGGCGATCAACACGTTCACGGCACGTACGGGAAGACCGATCGCTCGCGCGTGCTCCTCATCGCTCGTGACGGCGAACAGAAGTGGGCGCGCGCCGACGCCGACGAGAAGAATGACGAGTGCAAGAGCGAGCGCAACCCACAGATCGGAGTGCGTGACCGTCGCGAGTGACCCGAAGAGATATGCCATGAGGCTCTGCGACGTGCCCCCAGCAAGTTGAATGATCACGACTCCGCCGGCGATGCCGCCGTAAAAGAGTATCGCGAGGGCTGTGTCGCGGCTCGTATGGCCGACTTCGCGCACATACTCGATGAGCACGGCACCTATGACACTCGCGGCAAGCGCTCCCGGGATCGCGAGCGCATCGCTACTGGAAAGCTGGAAGATCGAGCTAGCAAGCCACCCGATTGCCACACCCGTGAGCGCGACGTGGCCAAGCCCGTCGCCGAGAAGCGAAAGCCGCTTTTGCACGAGGTAGGTGCCCACGACGGGCGCTGTCAGCCCCACTAGTACCGCGATGATGAGGGGGTAGCGGACGATCGGCGAGAGAAGAAGGTCGAGGGGGCTCACGGGTGAATCTCGTTCCCTAGGCACTGGTCGATGGTCTCGTTCACGTGGTGCTTTCCGTCCTCGCTCTCGCTTGCATCCGCATGCGGATCGTCGTGGGGGAGTGGGCCGTCGTGAACAATTCGACCTTCCTCCATCACGATTGCGCGCGTAATGAGGTCGCGCAGCGGGTCGAGATCATGGAGCACGACAACGACAGTCGTCCCACGCTCGTGGAGCTTGCCGATGAGCTGAGAGATGTTCTCTTGAGTCGCGGCATCAACCCCGGTAAAGGGCTCGTCGAGGACAAGAATGCGTGGCTCCCGCACGAGAGCGCGAGCGATCATGACGCGCTGACGCTGACCACCGGACATTTCCGTGACGGCGCGGCTCGAAAGTGCACCGAGCCCCACGAATTCGAGGGCACGCTGGACCTTGTGCTTCGGTGCCCGGGTGAACAGTCGCGTGCTCGTGAGCAGGCCGCTCGCGGTCGTCTCGTACGCGCTTGCCGCAATATTTCCGCTGAACGCGGCCATTTGTGGCACGTATCCGATCGCGTCGTGCACACCCCGCGTAGTCGAGGGGCGCCCGAGGATCTGGGCGCTTCCACCCGAAAGGGGCAGCACCCCGATCATGGCCTTGAGTAGCGTCGACTTACCCGAGCCGTTCGGCCCGAGAATCGCGACTACTTCGCCCTCGTTAATGCGGGCTGTGACGTCCTTGAGGACGACGTTGCCGCCGCGTTTGAGGCTCACATGTCGAACCTTAAACGCGGCGGCGTCGTGAGTGGTGGCGCTACTCACTGCCAGGAAGCAACGAGTTTGTCGGCGTTGTCTCGCATGACCTGAGCATAATCTTTCTTCTCATCGAGCTGCGTCTCAAGATTGTCAAGTTCCTCCGCCTTCGCGCCCGTGCGGCTCGCGAGCGCCTCAGCGACGGCGGGGGTCGCCGAGGTCTCGAAGAAGACGGTCGTCAGCTTCTCCTTCTTGACGAGATCAGCGAGCTCGAGCAGACGTTCGGTCGAGGGCTCGTTTTCAGGGTCAATGCCCGCGATGCCGATTTGATGAAGGTCGTAGGTCTTTGCGAGGTAGGCGAACGCGGTGTGGCTCGTGATAAAAGCCTTCTCTCGCGTCACGGAGTCGTACTTTTCGTGGAGTTCTTCGTCGAGTTTCGTGAGCTCCTTTTCGAGCGATTCGTAGTTCTTCGCGTAGTCCTTGGCGTGATCTGCGTCGATCTCGGAGAGAGTGTCGGCGAGTACCTTTGCCGCCTTGATCATGCGGTGCGGGTCCTGCCAAAAGTGCGGGTCGATGCCGCCGTGATCGTGATGATGTTCGTGGCCACCGTGCTCGTGATCATGCTCGTCAGAGTGCTCATCGTGTTCGTGTTCGTGTTCGTGTTCGTGCTCGCCGCCGCCGTCACTCGCCTCATGCTCGTGATCGTGTTCGTGTTCATGCTCGTGAGCATGCTCATCGCCGTGTTCGTGCTCGTGCTCCTCACCGCTTGCGGGCAGAATGTCCACAAACTCGTTGAGGTTCAGAAGCTTCTTCGGCTTGTGAGCCTTGATGGCATCGTCGACGGCTGTTTGGTAGTGCTCGATCTGCACCACGAGGTCAGCATCGGCCATTTGCGCAACCTGCTGCACCGAGAGCTCGAGGCCGTGAGGGTCGATGCCCGGCTTCACCGGGTTGATGATTGAGACGTGCTTTCCGCCAATCTTCTCGGCGAGGTACTGGGTGGGGTAGCAGGTGATCATGACCGAAACATCGCCGGAACCCGAGGAGGCGTCGGACCCCTTTGCGCCACCCGACGTGCCGCCACACCCGGCAAGAAGTGCCGCGAGCGAAAGCCCGCCGCCGAGCGTGAACGCGCGGCGAGAAATGGGGGAAGACATGCCTGAAAGTGAGCGTGAATCATTCATGAGAACTATTATCAATGATTGTTGTGGTGTGCGGCAAATCTTCACCTACCCGCGTGCAAGAAGGATCAACCTTTCGGCGGTTTCTGGTTAGGGTGGAACAAAGCACGCAAGTCATGCGTGCCCATCGTTCCAAGGAGATCTCGTGGCGAAGCCCCAACCGTCGAAGCTCGATAACGTCATCGCCCTCGCGAAGAAGCGCGGATTCGTGTTCCCCGCCGGCGACATTTACGGCGGCACGCGTTCGGCGTGGGACTACGGCCCCCTCGGGGTTGAGCTCAAGGAGAACATCAAACGCCAGTGGTGGCGCACGTTCGTGACTTCGCGCGCCGACATGGTGGGCCTCGACTCCTCGATCATCCTGCCTACTCGCGTATGGGAGGCCTCGGGGCACGTCAAGACCTTCACGGACCCGCTCATCGAATGCCGCAGCTGCCACAACCGCTTCCGCGAGGATCACCTCGTGGAAGAGTTCGAGGAACGCAAGGGGCGTAAAGCCGAGGGCATGAGCGAGATCCCATGCCCGAACTGTGGCACCAAGGGCGAGTACACCGAGCCCCAGCAGTTCTCGGGCCTCATGAAGACCTACCTCGGCGCAGTCGATAACGAGGAAGGCCTGCACTACCTCCGCCCCGAAACAGCGCAGGGCATTTTCGTCAACTTCCTCAACGTCGTCACCGCTGCGCGCGTGAAGCCGCCTTTCGGCATCGGCCAGGTCGGCAAGTCCTTCCGCAACGAGATCACTCCGGGCAACTTCATTTTCCGCACCCGCGAATTCGAACAGATGGAGATCGAGTTCTTCACCCAGCCCGAGCGTGCCGGCGAATTTTTCGACGAGTGGGTCGAGGCATGCGAGAAATGGTTTTTCGATCTCGGTATCAAACCCGAAAACATCCGTCGCTTTGATGTTCCGGAAGAGGAGCGTGCCCACTATTCGGATGCCACCATCGACCTCGAGTACCGCTTTGGTTTCCAGGGCAGCGAATGGGGCGAACTCATGGGCGTCGCTAACCGTACTGACTTCGACCTCGCAAGCCACACGGAAGCTTCGGGCACGAAGATGCAGTACTTCGACCAGGCAAGCGGCGAACGCTACACCCCCTACGTCATCGAGCCGTCGTTTGGCCTTACGCGTTCGATGATGGCGTTCCTTATTGACGCCTACGAAGAAGACGAGGCTCCCAACACCAAGGGCGGAGTCGATAAGCGCACCGTTCTCAAACTTGATCCGCGCATCGCGCCAGTCAAGGTCGCCGTGCTTCCGCTATCCAAGAGTGAGGACCTTCAGCCCACCGCGCACAACCTTGCCTCGGAGCTTCGCGGGCTGTGGAACATCGAGATGGACCTCTCTGGTGCGATCGGTCGACGCTACCGTCGCCAGGATGAAATTGGCACGCCTTACTGTGTCACGGTCGACTTCGACACGCTCGACGATCAGGCCGTGACCGTGCGCGATCGAGACACCATGGCGCAAGAGCGCGTAGCCCTCACCCAGATCAAGGGCTACCTCGCCGAGCGCCTTGCGGGATGCTAGGGAGCCGCTTTCGCGCATGAGCCGTTCCCTCACGATTGGTCCTCACACGAGCGACACTCCCGTGGTTCTCGCCCCGATGGCGGGCGTGACGAACATGCCGTTTCGTCTCCTGTGCCGCGAGTTCGGCGCGCTTCACTCGGAAAACGACGGTGGGTTTTTCGTCTCCGAAATGGTGACGAGCCGCGCGATCGTCGAACGCCACCCGGAAACAATGCGTCTCGTGACGATGGGGGAGCGGGAGACGCCTCGCTCGGTTCAGCTATACGGCGTTGATCCCGCGACCATCGCCGCTTCGATTCGCGTGCTGCGCGAGCTTGATCTCGTTGACCACATCGACCTCAATTTCGGTTGCCCCGTTCCTAAGGTCACCCGCAAGGGCGGCGGTGCGGTGCTTCCGTGGAAGACGGAACTGTTCACCCGTATCGTGACCGAGGCCGTGAAGGCCGCCGAGGACGTCCCCGTGACGGTCAAGACCCGGATGGGAGTCGATGACTCGCACCTCACCTATCTCGACGCGGGACGCATCGCGGAAGAGGCCGGTGCTGCGGCGATCGCGCTCCACGGGCGCACGGCCAATCAGCACTATTCGGGGCATGCTAGGTGGGACGCGATCGCGGAGTTGAAGCAAGCGGTCACGAGCATTCCGGTGCTCGGAAACGGGGATATCTGGAGCGCTGAAGACGCTTTGCGTATGGTCGAGCAGACGGGGTGTGACGGCGTGGTCGTCGGCCGAGGCTGCCAGGGGCGGCCGTGGCTCTTCGCCGATCTTGCCGCGGGATTCGCCGGCAAACCTGATCGAGTGAAACCGACACTCGGGGAGGTTGCCCAGGTGCTCATTCGCCACGCCGAACTTCTGATCGAGTTCTTTGAGGACGAAGGCCGAGGCGTGCGTGACCTGCGCAAGCATGTCGGCTGGTACTTCAAGGGATACCCGGTGGGTGGCAAAGCACGGCACGCCCTTGCGACCATGGAATCGCTCGAGGACCTCAAGGAGAAGCTTGCTGGTCTCGACTGGGACGCACCGTACCCGGGTGAGCCGGTTGAAGGCCCCCGCGGGCGGGCAGGGCACCCGAAACGCACCCACATGCCCGACGGCTGGCTCGATTCGCGCGAGATCTCAGAAGAGCACCGCGCTCGTTTGCACGAGGCGGAACTTTCCGTCTCGGGAGGTTGAGACGTGCCACCACACATTCCTGCCCCGTACCATTCGCGCGACATTGAGCGTTTTTTCGCGGAGCCACCGAAGTCCCAGGCACGCACGCCGTTTCAACGCGATCGCGCGCGAGTGCTGCACTCGTCGGCGCTCAGGCGCCTCGGTGCAAAGACCCAGGTGCTCGGGGCTGGCTCGAACGATTTTTCCCGCACCCGGCTGACCCACTCGCTCGAGGTCGCACAAGTGGGCCGCGATATCGCCCATGAACTTGGCTGCGACCCCGATATCGTGGACGCCGCGTGCCTCTCACACGACCTGGGGCACCCGCCGTTTGGGCACAACGGCGAGCGGGTGCTCAATGAACTCGCGCGTGACATCGGCGGATTTGAGGGGAACGCTCAAACACTTCGCCTGCTCGCGAGGCTCGAACCGAAGGTCCTTGGTGGCGAAAAGAGCTACGGCCTCAACCTCACGCGGGCGGCGCTCGATGCAGCGATCAAATACCCGTGGCGGCGCGGTGAAGGGCCGAATCCCAACTCGCCTAAGTTCGGGGTCTATGAGGATGATCTGCCCGTGTATGAGTGGGCGCGCGAAGGCGCGCCCGAGCACCGTAAGTGCCTCGAGGCACAGGTCATGGATATTGCTGACGATATCGCCTATTCGGTGCACGATATCGAGGACGCGATAACGGGCGGAACCATCACGCTGCGCGCACTGAAAGACCCGCAAGAGCGCGAAGCTGCGCTCTATGTTGTCCAGGACTGGTACACCCCGCATCTCGAAATTAGTGACCTTGATGTCGCCCTCACGCGGCTCGAAAACGAAACGGTGTGGCAGTGGGAGCATTCGGGCGATCCGTTCTCCGCGGCGGCATTGAAGGACATGTGCTCTCAGCTCATCGGTCGCTTCGTGGGATCGGTTGTCGAGGCGACTCGTCAGGCACACGGGCAGCACGCACTCGCACGCTTCGAAGGAAGCGTCGTGATTCCCGAGGACACCGAGCGAGAGATCTGCGTTCTCAAAGGTCTCGCGGCCGCATACGTCATGTCGAGCAGGGCTCAGCAGGGCGTGTATGCCCTCCAGGAGCAGATCCTTACGGATCTCTTTGCGCTCTTTCGCCGCACGGGAGCGGCGCACCTGGATCCCATCTTTACCGTGCTGTACGAGCGGGCGAACACGCTTCAGGAGCGCGAGCGAGTTATCGTGGATCAGATCGCGTCGCTCACCGATGTCTCCGCAGTGCGACTGCACTCCGAGTTCTTCTCTGGCGCCTACTCGGATGCATTGGCGGGCGATGTGCCACTTCCCGGGTTCGGCCCGGAAATCCCGTTTAACTGAGCGAGGAAGGTGCGCGTGAAAGGCCTCATCAAACGCGAGGACATCGTGGCTGTGCGCGAGCGCGCGAACCTCGAAGAGATCGTCTCCGAGCACGTCTCCCTCAGGAGCGCGGGCCTAGGTTCGATGAAGGGCCTGTGCCCTTTCCACGACGAAAAAACGCCCTCGTTCAACATCCGCCCCGCGATCGGCCGCTACCACTGCTTCGGCTGCGGCGAGGGCGGAGACGTGATCGAATTCGTCCAAAAAATCAACCACATGAGCTTCACCGAAGCAGTCGAATACTTGGCGTCGCGCTACGGTATCCATTTGCGATATGAAGAATCCTCTTCCCGCGCTGATCGCGATTCCGGGCCGCGCACGGATTTCGGCACCCGACAGCGTTTGCTCGCCGCGCACGAGGTCGCGGAGGCGTTCTTCCGTGAACATCTGACGAGCCCCGAGGCGGAGATCGGCCGCAGGTTCCTCGCTGAACGTGACTTTGGCCCTCGCGCCGCCGCGCACTTTGGCATCGGCTTCGCTCCTCAGGGCTGGGACAATCTCGCGAAGCATTTGCGTGGGCGCGGATTTACGGAAAAGGAACTGACACTGAGCGGGCTTGTTTCTGAGGGGCAGCGCGGCGTGTACGACCGATTCCGCGGCCGCCTCGTGTGGCCGATTCGGGATGTGACGGGCAAGACGATCGGCTTTGGAGCGCGGCGCCTTTTTGACGACGACAAGGGCCCGAAGTACCTCAACACACCCGAGACCCCCATCTACAAGAAATCGCAGGTTCTCTACGGTCTCGACCTTGCGCGCAAAAACATTTCCTCGAAACGCCAGGTGGTCGTCATGGAGGGCTACACCGACGTGATGGCAGCCCACGCAGCCGGTATTGACACCGCCGTCGCCTCGTGCGGAACCGCCTTCGGCTCCGAGCACGTTACCCTCGTGCGCCGGATTATGGGCGACACTTCTGCGCTCAGCTCGCTGAGCCTTGCCAGCGGTAGCGGAACGTTCGCGGGGGCCGGGGGAGAAGTCATCTTCACGTTCGATGGCGACGAAGCGGGGCAAAACGCGGCTCTCAAAGCATTCCGCGAAGACCAACGCTTCGTTGCCCAAACGTATGTCGCCGTCGATCCCCAGGGGATGGACCCGTGCGACATTCGCGTCAAGCGCGGTGAGGAAGCGCTCAAAGACGTCATTGCTGCCCGCATTCCCATGTTCGAGTTCGCTATTCGAGCAGCGCTGCGTTCCGTCGACCTCGACACCGCCGAAGGCCAGATCGCCGGCCTGCGAATGGCCGCCCCTGTCGTTGCACAGATCAGAGATCACGCGCTTCGCCCCGAATACGCGCGCAGGCTCTCCGGGTGGCTCGGCCTCGACGAACGAACCGTTCAACGGGCGGTTCAGGACGCCGGCAAGGCGGTATATGAGCAGCGCAGGATCGCGCAGCAAGCGTCGGAACACCCCCCGGAGAGCCCCGGCGCGGGCGGTTCCGACGCCACCCACGCACCCACCGATGCCGAACCCCTCCTGTCGCCCATCCGCCTGCGAGATATAACGCAGACGCACGACCCGATCGAGACGGCCGAAGTGCAGGCACTGTCCCTCCTGCTTCAAGCGCCCTCATGCGTTAGTATCGAGGATGTGCATGCGCTGCCCGACGAGCCATTTCGCACGGTGACCCTGCAGAGCGTGTGGGACTGCATGATTGCGACCGGCCTCTTCGAGGAAGCGGCGCACAAGAACGTGAGCGTGCGCGCGTTTGTCGAAGCGGTCATGGAAATTGCAGGCGATTCCTTGCGCCCGCTCATCGGCGACCTTGCCTCCTACCCGCTTCCCGCGCGCGACGAGCAGCAACTGAACCGTCTGGGGCCCGCGCTCATACGCCGACTACAGCAGTTGAGCTTCACGCACGACATTTCCGAGCTGCGTCGCAAACTCGGTAGGCTCACCCCCGAGCGTGACGCCGAGGAGTACCGGGCGACCATGAATGCCCTTCAAGAGGCGCAGCAAAAACTCCGCGCCCTCAAAGACTAGAGACACGCGGAGTTTTTGAAAACGGTCCGTCAGCCGACGAGGTGAAGGCGGCGCGGTTCCTCACCGCTCGCGGCCACGCGGAATGCCTCGAGCTCGCGATCCCACGCCTCGCCAAGAGCCTTGCCGATCTCCTGTTCGATGCGCGCGGCGTCGCCGGCACCAGCGGCAATGCAAAAACGAATACGGTCTTCGGTGAGCGTGACGTTGCCCGCCGCATCGATCGCGGCGTGATGGATGCCGAGCGAGGGTGTATACATCCACCGTGCCCCCTCTTCGCCGCCTCCCGGCTCTTGCGTGACTTCGAAGCGCACGCTGTCCCAGCCACGCAGCGCAGTCGCGAGGCGTGCACCAAGGCCTTCGGGGCCGGTCCAGTTGATCGCCATGCGTAGCTGCGAGGGATCACTTTCGTGGCGATGCCACTTCACGCGTACGGGCACACCAAGAACTCCGCTGACGGCCCATTCAAGATGAGGTGCGAGGGCACGCGGCACGGAGTGGATTGTGAGGGTTCCACGAGCCATGGGCTTACCTTTCGTATCAATCGAAACGTCTTCCCCACGATTCGCGTTGATACTTGCGGTGGCCTAGCTCGGGCCTTACGACAGTCTAGAGGTTTGCGCGGATAGCCCGCAACGCCTTCTTCTTCTCGCTCTTCTCGAGGCCGTCGATATAAAGCGCACCGTCGAGGTGACCCACCTCGTGCTGGATCAAGCGCGCGACAATTCCATCGCCCTCGAGCACGATTTTGTTTCCGTCAAGGTCAATGCCCTCGCACGCCGCCTTCGCGGCGCGTTCGCGCGGAAACCACAGGTCCGGAACTGAAAGGCAGCCTTCGTCACCGCCCTGCTTTTCCTCAGACAGGTAGGTGATGACCGGATTCAGGATGTAGCCGAGCTCACCGTCGATGTTCCAGGAAAACGCGCGCAAGCTCACCCCGATTTGATTCGCGGCAAGACCGGCGCGCCCCTCCTCGTTGACGTTCTCGAGGAGATCCTCGACAAGGCCGCGAACGCCAGGGGTGATGTCCTTGATCGGATCGCACTCGGTGCGCAGAACCGGGTCGCCAACAATGCGAATGTCGCGCTTGGCCATTACTTCTCCTCCTCGTGCGATGCAGCCGCGCCAGCGGAATGTGCATCGGTAATCGTGTGGCGCACTTCGGCCCCAGGAACGACAGTGCGCTGAATCGTGCACGCCGCATCAATGACGCGATCGATGACGGCGGCGAGCTTTTCCCGCTCTCGTTCATCAAGACCGGAGAGATCCAGCTGAATCGTCTCGTCAATCTCATGGTAGCGGTCGTCCTTTTCGTCGGACGTACCGTGCGCGTAAAGTCGCGCCGCAAAGTCCTCGCCGAGGCGCCGCGCAACTGAATGATCCATCGACATTCCCGCGCACCCAATGAGAGCGAGCTTCAAAAGCTCTCCGGGGCTGACGCGGCCTTCTTCGAGGCCAATGGGGATCTCCACCCCCGACTGTGTGTGACCGACGTACTGGCGAGTGGCGACTCGATCGACCCACACGCTACCCGGTCCGAAATCCTCGGGCCGCTCAAATGACTCGGGCGAGTGAACACTCATGGGTACCTTCCTCCAGGCCTTGGGGGCCTAACGCTACCGCGAAAAGTGAAGGCCCCGGGGATCCCCGGGGCCTTCTGTTGCTCCCCCAATTGGACTTGAACCAATAACCCTTCGATTAACAGTCGAATGCTCTGCCGATTGAGCTATGGGGGATCGACTCGAAATACATTAGCAGCGCCCCGGCCTATCTCGCCAATTCAGAGGCTCAATCTGGCGCAGATGTGCCAAAGGCCACGCTCATGGCGCTCGGGCCGCGTCAACTTTTCTTCCGGGCCGCGAACCAGCGATAATGGTGCGCATACGCGGGCCCGTAGCTCAGTTGGTTAGAGCACCGGACTCATAATCCGTCGGTCGCGGGTTCAAGCCCCGCCGGGCCTACCATATGCCTAGGTCACACCGTGTTTTTGGGCGATTTTTCGGCTTGATTTTTCCGCGAAATCTCGTCGATTGTCCGTTTATTGTCCGTTTTGATTTTTGACTGCAACGTAGCCAGGGCGCGTTCGGGTACGCCGTGGGTGGAGTAGTGGCGCTCTGCCACTTGGATGGTGTGCCCCATGAGGGATTCGCGATCCATTCGTGAAAGGCCCGACTCTTCGAGTCGGCGTTCAACGATGCGGCGGAAAGTATGCGAACTCATTTCCCCGTGCCCGGCATCAGATAGTGCGCGTTTAATTGAGCGGGTGAGGGCGCGAGGGTCGGGGATGTTACCGGTGCGCGCGGTGGCGAAGACGAACTCCATTTCCGCGTCTGTCGCTCCGGGCTTCATGCGAACAGATAACCGCCGCCTGAACACTTCGCATGCTTGCTTCGTGAGCGGGATAGAGCGGTAGGAGAGCTTCGACTTCAAGCGGGGCTCCCACCGGCGCTCCCCATCTTCGGTATGGATCTGGCCGCGTAGATGAATCGCGGGTGGGTCACTTTCAAGATCGACGTCTTGCCATCGCAGCCCGGCGATCTCTCCGATACGGCAGCCGGTTTGAAGGAGCAACATGATGGCATCAGAGGAGTTACTACGTTGAGCTCGAGGGTCATTCGTCACCGTATCCATGAGGCTTGCGATTTCCTCATCGGTGTAGGCGCGGTCTTTATGAACCACCTGCGGGTTTTTGCTGACTGCGCCGTCGCGGGGAAGGCGCAGCCGGTCAAGTGGTGAAGGTGGCGGGGTGCCGGTTACATCGCCATCGGCGATCTCCCAGAGTTTTCGCCAGATTGTCAGGACGTGCTTGCGCTCGCCCGTCAGCCCTTCGCGACCAAGGCGCAGCAGCTCGTCGGTGAGCTGGTTTCTCGTGATGTCGTCGATTTTGATGTCGGCGAGCGGGCTGTTGAGTGCGTAGGTTTTTGCTGTGTAGCGATATTTCGTTCTCGTGGCGCTGGAGCGTTCGCGCTCGAGAACACCTGAGTCGATTCCATCAAGGTAGCGCTGAGCGTATTCACCGAGGGTTTTTCGGGATTTTTGCTCTTCGATCTCGCGCGCGAGCTTCTCTTCTGCCTCGCGCATTTTGAGCTTGATCCGGTGTTCGATCGCGCCTTTCGTGGGGCCCGAGACCATGAACCGGACATCTCTACCGTTGCTGAGTTTTGCGCGCGCTCTAGCCCGACGCGGAAGAGAGGAAGGTTTGACTCCTTGAGCTTTCGCCTCCTCCTCACTGACCCATTTCCCTTCGAGCTTGACTTGGTGCGAGATGGTTCCGATTTCTCCGGGCGCGAGGGACTGGCGTGGCATGGCGGTACTCCAGGTGGATCAAGGCGAGGTCGCTCTTAGTCTCTCACCACGAGAAGGCTTCTAGTTCTTGGCGGTACACAAAATTGCATCGGCCAGTTTGAAAGGGAGCGTCATGGGATACCGCAAAAACCGCGACAGTAATGGAAATCGCCGCTGTCCAAGCGGCATAGTTATCTACGGATCGCGCGGCGAGGTGCAAAAAGCGCTCGACAACGGGCGATGGGTTGGCAAGTCTGGCCTGCACAAACACCCCCAAGGCGCCTATTTCTGCAAACAGTGCAAGCGGTGGCACCTGACGAGCATGACGCCGGAGCAGTCTCAGGCGTGGCTTGAGCGCCAGCGGCGTAAGCGTGAAAGGGAAAACCGTCGGCTTGATTTAGCTTTGGAGCGCTAGAACCCCTGGAAGGCCGGAGGTTGTGAAGCGTCCTGGGTTTAGTTCCTACCTCAGCTAAGGAAGGATTGAACTATGCCTAGAAGGTATTCCGTCGAGTTCAAGGAGAAGGCGGTCCATCAGATCATCGAAATGGTCCGCTTGGAGTCTTGCTGACTGCAACGCGCCTACACGGAGGTTGGTGAGCTCCTTGGAGTATCTCACCACACGTTGCGGGCTTGGTACCGTGACAGCGCTTCAGTACGTGATGACTCTGACGCTTCAGGCGGCGAGACAATGGAAGAAGAGCTCAAGCGTCTGCGCCGCGAAAACCGTGAGTTGAAACGAGCAAACGGGATTCTTAAGACTGCTTCGGTTTTTTTCGCAGCGGAACTCGACCGACCCACGACCAAATGATCTCCTACATCGACACGTATAAAGATCAGTTTGGGGTCGAGGCCATCTGCCGAGTCCTTAAACAAGCAGATCATGGATTCATTACTGGCTCTTCAGAGCTGAGTGTGGGCGCGCCGGCGGTGCGGGGTAGCTGGAGGTAGGCGTCGAGGTCCCCGATGATGAGCGGACTCTTACCTCTGCTCGCACCAAGGACCTCGACAATGCTGAACTCTACGTGCGCTACACCCTCATCTGGGAAGAGCCTCTTAAGGTCGTGGAGGTTGGAGGTCTGACGGTGGGTGGGCTTGGATGCCTCGAGCCCGGGGCGCTCGACGCGCCAAAGTCCGCGGCCGCCGGCCTGGATCGCTCACAGGTCACCGGAGCGGACGAGTGCGTAGGGCTGGGAGCGGCCAATGGACTTGATGGTCTGCACGCCCTCCAGCGTCATGAAGAGGGGCGTGGCGGTCACCGGCTCTCTGGAGGGCCTGATTACTCGGGGATCTCGCTGAGTTGGGCCTCAATCCGATCCAACCGCTCGGTGATGTTGCTTAGGTGCTCCACGATGAGTTGGTTCGAACCATCGATCGCCGTCGCCGTTTCGCGTCGTGCGCTGGTGACGGCGCCTACCACCCAGACGGTAAGAACAACGAAGATCGCGAGTGGTATTGCGGCGGCGAGGATGACAACAAATACGGTAGTGGTAACTGTCATGAAGATTCCCTTTCCTGTTCTTGATTAATCAGGTGCACAATGTGGTCTGGAGTTATTTCAAGCTGAAACGGAGCGACCCAGTAGTGCTTCCTCACTCGGCTCTCTCCGAGCTGTTCCAGGCCACTCTCGATGAGTCGAGCAGCTTCCAAGCGGTTGAGGTGCTGGTAGAGCAGTGGCCGAGACATCCCGAGTCGGCGGGCCAGCTCACTGACATGGGTCGACTCCGTCTCTAGAGAGGCGATAATTCGCAACCGGGGCTCACTTCCGAGAGCATTGAGTATCTGAGCGAGCCGTGCTGCGTCCATTACCCCTCCGGATCGTAATCGAACGATGTCAGGTGTAAGTGTATGCTTACAGTCAGCGGTGCGCAAGTTCTGCCGGGTCTGGCGGAGACGCTGGCTGCTCACCCGGGGTGGCCGGTCGGACTGCGGGCCGGCCTGCACCGCCGGCGAGTACGGGAGGGGTCGACCTCATGGGGTCGCCTCCTCCTTGCGTGCGACGAGCTGCGAAGTCTCCTGGGGCCTGACCCTTGTTCGGCTCTTCACCGTTGCGGTGGGGAGTGAGGGGTTCGACGGGTTGAGCGGCGGGTAGGGGTCGAGGTCCCCGAGGATCAGGAGCGACCAAGCTGCCCGATTTGTTCTCGAGGACCTCGACGTGTCTCACGCTACGGGGTGCGCCGACGCGCGCACGACCACCAATCCCTGCGCTCGCTGCGATCTTCTGTTCGGGCTCGATGGCGTTCGAGTCGAGCGGGTTGATCGCGACCCGATCACCATGCGGGTGACGGTCTCGACGCCCTGGCAGCTGGCGTGCTGCCCGGACTGCGGGGTCGTCGCGCTCAGCCGCGGCCGGCGGGTGCGGGTGCTGCGCGACGTGCCGCAAGGCGACGTTCGGGTCCAGATCGTCTGGCGGCAACGACGTTGGCGCTGCGGCGAGGTCGAGTGCCCGCGGGGGACGTTCGCCGAGCAGGTCCCGACCCTGGTCGCCGCTCGCGGCGTCCTGACCCGCCGCGCGGTGTGGTGGGCAGTCGGGCAGCTGCGCCGCGAGCACGCCACGATCGCTGGGCTCGCCCGCCGGTTGGGGGTCGGCTGGGCGACGCTGTGGCGCGCGGTCAAGCCCGAGCTCGAATGTCTGGCCGGTGACCCGACCAGGTTCGCCGGTGTGACGTCCCTGGGGGGGGCGATGAGCACATCTGGCACCACGGTGACGTGCGTGAGCGCGGCCCGAAGGAGTTGACCGGGATGGTCGACCTGACCCGTGACCAGGCCGGACGCGTGCACGCCCGGCTCCTGGACTTGGTGCCCGGTCGCTCGAAGAAGGCCTACACCGACTGGCTGCTCGACCGCGGCGTCGACTTCCGCGCGCGGATCGAGGTCGCTGCCCTGGACCCGTTCGGTGGCTACAAGTCCGCGATCGACGCCGAGCTCGCCGACGCCACCGCCGTCCTGGACGCGTTCCACGTCGTCAAGCTCGGCACGCAGGTCGTCGACGAGGTACGCCGCCGAGTCCAGCAGGACACCACCGGGCACCGCGGCCGCAAGGGCGACCCCCTGTTCGGAATCCAGACCATCCTGCGCGCCGGCGCCGAGAACCTCACCGACCGCCAGCTCGCCCGCCTCGAGACCGCGATCTTGGCCGTTCCCGCCCACGAGGAGGTCAACGTCGCCTGGCGCTGCGCCCAAGACCTCCGAGCCGCCTACCGCGCGAAGGACACGACCAAGGGCCCTCGCCGCGCCGAGAAGATCCTGGACGCGTTCCACACCTGCCCGATCCCCGAGGTCGCCCGCCTGGGACGCACCCTGCGCCGCTGGCGGCAGGCGTTCTTGGCCTACTTCGACACCGACCGCGCGAACAACGGCGGCACCGAGGCCGTCAACGGCATCATCGAGCTGCACCGGCGCCTCGCCCGCGGCTACCGCAACCGCGACAACTACCGCCTCCGCATGCTCCTCGTCGCCGGCGGACTGATCACCTGATCCCTACCGGAACGGCGAAGAGCCTCATTACTTCACGCGGCTACCGCAAAGCCTCTGCATGCACTCCCAGCGCAAGGGCCTTAACCGATAGCCTTCTCATCCCAGCGATTCAGCGTGTGCATGCGCAGAATTTCTCGGTTTACGGCATCCGCAAGATGTGGCACGCGATGAACCGTGAAGGTTTTCATATCGGCCGCGACAAGACCGCACGACTGATGAAGCTCGCAGGTGTTTGTGGCCGCAGGCGTGGACGAACCCCTGTGACAACGATTAGCCCGAAGACACCGAATCATCGCCCAGACCTTGTACAGCGAGACTTTCGTGCACAAGCGCCAGGCAGGCTGTGGGTTGCCGACATTACCTATGTTCACACCCTGTCAGGATTCGCCTACACCGCGTTTGTCGTGGATGTCTACAGCCGAAAAATTGTTGGTGTTGCTACACGCTCGACGATGCGTACCGATGCGCTGCCCATGGAGGCTTTGGAGCATGCGTTAACGACTGCAGGACGAATCCATGCAAACCAGCTGATTCACCACAGTGATCGGGGCAGCCAGTACGTGTCACTGACGTACTCCACCGCGCTAGCGGAATCCGGAATCCGTCCGAGTGTGGGAACAGTCGGCGATTCTTATGACAAT
The DNA here is from genome assembly GCF_001807585.1 of Dermabacter sp. HMSC08H10. Lineage (NCBI taxonomy): Bacteria > Bacillati > Actinomycetota > Actinomycetes > Micrococcales > Dermabacteraceae > Dermabacter > Dermabacter sp. HMSC08H10. Next base: position 527,738 of record NZ_KV789424.1, on the reverse strand, counting down.
GCTCTAGTCGAAACAGTCAACGGCCTCTACAAGGCGGAACTGATTCATACTCAAGGTCCGTGAACGTCGGTCGGAGAAGTCGAATTGGCCACCTTGCGGTGGGTGCATTGGTGGAACACCAAGCGTCTTCACGAAGCATTGGACTACACCACCCCACAGGAAGTAGAAACCGAGTACTATCTCACCCAGCCCATCAACACAGGGCCGTAAAAGAAGCGGAACCAAACCCAGGACGCTTCAATCGGGAGCGTACACGAGACCCTTGTTGATGAGGCTGGCACGGGCGGGGCCTTTTGGAACACTGCCGCTACGTCAGAGTCCGAAGGCTCCGCCGCTGACGAGGATCACGATGCCGAGGCCGATGAGAACGATGGGAAAGAGGATGTGCTCCCAGCTTTCGAGCACTTCCGCGATCGGGGGGCGGGTGGCGACGAACTTTGCCAGGGCCACCAGGACCGCAACGAGCGCGAGGAAGATAACGATGTAGGTGACCACTGCGAGAGCTTCCACGCTGAGGAAGACAGGGGTGTAGACACCGATGTTGTCGCCGCCATTGGCAAAAGTGACGCCTGCGACTGTCCACACGCCGACCTTCTTGCCGGCAACCTTGGCCTCGTCGTCATCGTCGTCATCGTCTCCGCGCCAGGCCTGCCATGCGGCCCAGAGGCCGATGCCCAGCGGGATGAGACCAAAGTATGGAATGACTGCCGGGGGCAGAAATGCTCCGGCGCCGATGGCCACAAGGATCGCGGCGACGAGGATGCCGGCAAATCCGAGGTACTGGCCGGCCAGAATGCGGGCGGTGGTGCCGCTCTGGCGTGCCCCTGGCGCGAAGAAGAGGGAGAGCACGATGATGTCGTCGATGTTGGTAGCTGCGAACAGGCCTATCGCCTGCAAGACCGTGGTGAGGTTCATGCGCCCTCCCCAGCTACGTTGCATTCGGGAAGCGAGCAGGCGGGGTCGATGCACGGGGCGTCTTCGTCTACTGCCAAGGTGGCATCGACCAATGTAGTCAGCGCCTGCGCCAAGTGTGGATCGGCGATCTCGTATCGTGTCCGACGACCCTCGGGCTCGGAGACGACGATCCCACAATCGCGCAAGCATGCCAGGTGGTTGGACACGTTCGAGCGTGTCAGGTCCAGATCTCGGGATAGTTCCGCCGGGTAAGCGGGATGGTCGAGCAGGGCCAAGATGATCCGGGATCGAGTAGGGTCGGCCAGTGCACGACCCAGGCGGTTCATTACGTCGAGGCGCGAAGCAATAGTCAGCAGTCACTGAACTATACAGCGAGCACTGAATTAGTCAAGTTCCGGGTAGCGGTGCAGCTGTGTGTGCTGCTCAAGTGACAGTGGAAGGAGCAGAGATGGCAGAGATTCCGGCAAAGTTGCAAAAACAGCGTCGCCAGTTCGAGATTCAAGTTGCGCACGAGCCTGGCGTAGTTCGGGAGATCGGTTTTCAGGCCCCAAGCAATGATACGAACGGGACAAAACTCGATGGCCTCATCATCTTGAACCGGGAAGGCTCGAACAAACTTATCTACCTCATCCGCAGCCTCGATTCGATTCCCGTTTGCAGCGGGGACACCTCGGGGTTCGACGACGGTTCGCGCCGCCAAGGAGAACCTTGCCGGATGGATTGCCGAGAGGGACAACGAGGGAGACAACACTGGCGACGGTGCATACTTGGTTGAACCACGCTCGTTTCTGATGATCGGCCCATGTGCGATTTGTGCCGCGCCCAAGGCAACCGAATTGGCTCGAAGTTCCGTAGCTTTGAAAGTTTCCGCTCGAACCGCAAGTCACCGGAGGTGCTCACCTTTGACGAGCTTGTCGAGCGTTCACGGTGGAGCGTGGAGCTTGCCGAGAGGCAGGAAGAGGCGGAAGCGGAATTTCCTGACTTCCCGTTCTAAGGAGCGCTTCTGCTCATGTCAAATAATTGACTTCTGTCGTGTAACCGGAGTCGGAACCCGGTGTGACCGGGGTGTAGCCACGAACCCGGTACAACTGGTCGGGGAGTTTACTGAAAGCTCCCACCGGGGGAATAGGGGTTTCGTACGGGATCCATCGGTACTCCTCAAAACTAAAGAAATCTGCTCGCTTAAAGCATTTTGCTGCACGGGGTTATGCGCCCTCGTATTTCGGGCTCGGTCTCGGTCTCGGGTGGGTGGCGTGTGCATGGTTCGGGTTATATGCCCACTCAAGGAAAGCCGGTCATGGACGCTAAGACCCTCACGCCCGCCAAACGCCTTAGCCGCTTCGCTGTTATCGCGGCGGTGATCTTTGCAGCCCTCACACTTGTCATTACTCCGGCGCGGGCGCTTGCCCACGGTGAAGGTGTGCTCCAGATCGGCAACGAAGCGCTCACGGGCGAGGGCATGGTGGCCGTTGGTGAAAGCACGCCGGTGCTTCGAGGGTCAGATGGGTTGGTCGTCTTGGCAGATGGGACGTTTGATTCGTCCACTTCGACGACCTCAAAGTGCTATGGCAACGTGAGCAGTCAAAACAGGTTCGTGCCGGTGATCCGGTGGACATCCAATAACGCGATCGGGAAGTTCCAAACGAAGCCGCCGAGCGGGTTTTTCGAGGACACTCAAAACACGATCGACTCTGCTTTCAACATGGCCTCGATGATCCCCGCGCTCGTTGGTATACCTGCGCAAATGCGATGTATGCGATTTTGGTTGACTCACACACGGGCATATCCGTCGGTCGCGGGTTCAAGCCCCGCCGGGCCTACGCAAAGCCCTCGCATGCAGCACAAACGGGGCCCGACAACCGTTGGACTCCGTTTGTACGTGTGCGACCGAGCGCGTCGATTACGCGCTTGCGAACACGACCGACATGTCGTGGCCGCCGAAGCCGAAGGCGTTGTTGATCGCCGCGATGTCACCACTCGGGAGCTCGCGCGGCTTGCCGTTTGCGACGTCCATCGAGACGCCTTCGTCGAGATTTTCGATGTTGATCGTGGGCGGCGCCACCCGATTGTGGAGGGCGAGAATGGTGAAGATTGATTCAACAGCGCCCGCGCCGCCGAGGAGGTGGCCCGTCATCGACTTCGTCGACGTGACGACGACCTGATCGGTTTCACCCTCAAGAGCGATTGAGATGGACTCGAGTTCGTTGAGGTCGCCGAGCGGGGTCGAGGTGCCGTGCGTGTTGACGTGAACGATGTCGCGTGCGGTAAGGCCAGCGTCGGTGAGGGATTCGCGGATCGCGCGAGCTTGGCCTTCGGTGCTCGGGGCGGAAATGTGGTGGGCGTCGGAAGCCATGCCGCGCCCAGCGAGGTAGGCGTAGATATGCGCACCGCGGGCTTTGGCGTGTTCCTCAGTCTCGATGACCATGATTCCGGCGCCTTCGCCGAGCACGAAGCCGTCGCGATCACGGTCGTACGGGCGAGAGGCGGTCTCGGGCGAATCATTGCGGGTGGAGAGAGCGCGAATGTTCGCGAAGCCCGCGAGGGGAAGCGGATGCACGCAACCTTCGGTGCCGCCAACAATGGCGATATCGGCGCGGCCGCTGCGCACGAAGTCGAGGCCGTGCGCGAGTGCCTCGGCGCCAGATGCACACGCGGAAACGGGCGTGTGCGCGCCTGCCTTCGCTCCGAACTCGATCTCGATGTGAGCGGCGGCGGAGTTCGCCATGAGCATGGGGACCGTGAACGGATTCACGCGGCGCGCACCGCGTTCTTTCACGGTGTCCCACTGGTCGAGGATCGTCCACACGCCACCGATGCCGGTACCGACCACAACGCCAAGGCGCAGAGGATCGACTTCGGGGTTGCCTGCGTCCTTCCAGGCCTCACGTGCGGCAATTATCGCGTACTGGCCGTTGGGGTCGAGCTTTTTAGCTTCTGGCTTCGATAGGTAGTCGAGGGGATCGCCCGCAACCGTGCACGCGAAGTCGACGGCGAGTCCGTAGCGCTCGGCCCAATCGTTCTCGAGTGTGTGGGCGGTCGATTGTCCCGCAAGGGCGGCGTTCCAGGAGCTTTCAATGTCGACTCCAAGCGGGTTGAACGTGCCTAGGCCGGTAACAACTACGCGAGGGCTCTCGCTCATGGGTTCTCCTTGCGGGCGTGATGGAAAAGGGCGAAAAGATTAAAGTGCGCGCCCGCCGCTAACGGGCGAGCGCGCACCGGCAACAATCAGGCCTGAGCGTTCTGGATGAACTTGACGGCGTCGCCAACGGTCACGAGGTTCTTGACCTCTTCGTCGGGGATGCGCACGTCGAACTTCTCCTCAGCGTTCACGACGATGGTCATCATCGAGATCGAGTCGATGTCGAGGTCGTCGGTGAAGGACTTGTCGAGCTGAACGTCAGCGGTCTCAACACCGGTTTCCTCGTTTACGATCTCGGCGAGGCCAGCGAGGATGTCTTCTTCGGTGTGTGCCATGAGGCTCTCCTTTGTGCTTTACGAATTAAATCAGCGGCATAAGCCTACAGGCATAAACCTGAAGGTTCTGGTTCCGACGGTTGCAAGTTTGACGTGTGTCTCGCTCTGCTCGATCGCGGCTCGCCCTGCGCTCGGGCGCATGAGATCGTCCCGCGGGGTAGGTCCGGACCGGGCAAGCGAAGCACACCCTACGGCAAGACGACGATCTGGCACGCGTACGCGAGGCCGGCACCAAAACCAATCTGCACGCACACGTCACCGGACTTCGCCTGGCCCTCGTCGAGGAGACGATGCACGGCGAGCGGAACAGATGCGGCAGAAGTGTTGCCGGTATCAGCGATGTCGCGGCCGATGACGACGCTCTCGGGAAGCTTGAGCTGTTTAGCGAGCTCATCGATGATGCGCATGTTCGCCTGGTGAGGGACGAAAACGTCGATGTCGTCGACGGTGAGCCCCGCTTCATCAAGAGCTTTACGGACAATCTCGGCGGTGTGCCACACGGCCCAGCGGAACACGGTGCGGCCATCCTGCTCGAGAGTCGGAAAACCGAGCTCCGGCTGGTCGCGGTACTCGAGAAGCGAGTGCGTCATGCGGATCGTGTCCCAATGCTCGCCGTCGCTACCCCAGATAGTGGGGCCGATCTTCGGTTCGTCGCTAGCGGCAACGATCGCAGCACCCGCCCCGTCGCCAAGGAGGAACGAGATCGAGCGGTCGGTGGGGGAGATGAGATCTGAGAGCTTCTCTGCGCCCACGATGAGCACGTTCGTTGCGGCGCTCGAGCGCACGAGAGCGTCGGCTTGGCCGACCGCGTAGCAGAAGCCTGCACACGCCGCCGAAATATCGTAGGCGACTGCATCCTCAATCCCGAGCCGGGCCGCGAGAAGAGTTGCCGCAGAAGGCGTTTGATATTCAAACGAAATCGTCGAGACGATGACCGCGTCAATGGCCGAAGCGTCGAGACCCGACTTTTCGATTGCTTCTCGCGAGGCCTCTTCGGCGAGGTCGATGACGTGAATGCCTTCGCTCGCACGCTTGCGGGTCACAATGCCCGTGCGGCGGCGGATCCATTCGTCGGACGAGTCGATAGGGCCTGCGATGTCATCGTTCGTGACAACGAGGTCGCCGCGTGCGGCGCCGTAGGCGAGAATCTGTGAGCCCGCAACGGGCTTCGAGGGGCGAAGAGTGACCACCGAACCTATGCCTCCTTCGGGGTCTGGCCGGCATGCTCGCGCACGAAATCGCGCGCGGCATCGAGCTGATCGGGAGTATTGAGATCGAACCGAGCGATCGACTTTGCGTCCCGCTTGACGAGACCGGTGAGGGTGCCTGCAGGTGCAAGTTCGAGGATGCCGGTGACACCCTCGGCCTCAAACGTGCGCATGCACGCGAGCCAATCGACGGTATGGGCGACTTGCGTGACGAGCGACTCGAGGAACGCCTGACCGTCGTGGACGACGGCGCCATCGGCGTTCGAGACCACGGGAATCTGGGGGGTGCGCACCGAGTAGTCGCTTACTCGAGTGGCGAGCGCTTCTCGCGCGCTTTCCATGAAAGGGGAGTGGAACGCGCCGGCCACCTGCAGCGGGATTACGCGAGCCTTTGCCGGCGGATTTTCCTTGAGGCTCTCGAGCTGCGCGAGCGAGCCGGCTGCGACGACCTGAGCCGCTCCGTTGATGTTTGCGGGAACGGCACCGGCGGCTTCGATCTTCGCGAAAACGTCCTCGCGCAGACCGCCCACGACTGCCGCCATCCCGGTTTCTTCTGCCGCGGCGGCTTCTGCCATGGCCCGCGAACGATCACGGACGAACTCCATCGCGTCCGTCTCCGTGAGGGTCCCGCTCAGACCAGCCGCGGCAACCTCACCGACCGAGTGCCCCGCGTAAAAATCGGGGCGCGGCATGTCGAGCGCGCCGAAAAGTACGCTGTGCACGATCAGGCTCGAGGCAACGAGAAGCGGCTGGGCAATCGCCGTGTCACGTATCGTGTCGGCATCCGACACGGTCCCGTGCTTCACAATGTCGACGCCAGCGGCTTCGCCGAGGGAGCCCGCATATTCCGCGACGCTATCGATGTCCAGCCACGGGGCGAGAAACCCCGGTTTCTGAGCGCCCTGGCCGGGCGATGCAATGACGAGCACGCCACTGTCCTTTCACACTGTCGAACGAGAGGAGGCCGCTTCCGTGCGGAGCGCGGCCTCGAACATCGCGAGGGAGACGTCGGCCCCAACCCCCGATGAAACTGCCAGGCGCGCGGCATGCGCAAGAGCCTCTTGAAGCGAGCGTTCCACCTCGCCCCAGGGTTTTATGCGCGTGCCCCGGCGCCCATCGGTTTCCACAATACCTGCCGCCGCAAGTGACTTAATGGCCTTCGCCGCCGTGTTCGGTGCGACGTGGCAGACTTCCGCGAGTGCACGGACGGAGGGCAACTTCTCACCCGGGGCGAGAGTGCCCTCCGCCGCGGCATTCGCGATTGAATCATGGAGCTGCGCGGCGGCGTTCGGCGCGGACGCGTCGACTCGGAGCCACGGCAGTTCAGCGACCATGATGCTCAGGCGTCCCCGCCTGCGCCACCGGACGAACCGGCGTTGACGTTCAGCAGATCGTACTTGTCGATGGCCTGCTTGACGATCGACCGGTCAATCGTGCCCTGATCCGCGAGCGACTTGAGAGCGCGCACGACGAGCGACTCGCGGTCGATGTGCAGGTAGCGGCGGCCCGCAGCTCGCGTGTCTGAGAATCCCCAGCCTTCGGCGCCAAGAACGGCATAGTCGTTCGGCATCCAGGGGCGGATCATGTCGGGAACGAGGTAGTCGAAGTCCGTGGTCGCCACGAACGGGCCCTCGGCGTCCTTGAGCTTCTCGACCATCCACGGCGTCCTGGGTTCCTCTTCGGGGTGGAGGAAGTTGTGCTTGTCCGCGGCGAGTGCGTCGTTGCGCATCTCGCTCCACGAGGTCACCGACCATACAGCCGAGCGAACGCCCCAGTCCCTGTAGAGAAGATCGCGTGCTTCGCGAGTCCACGGGACTGCAACGCCCGAGGCCATGAGCTGGGCAACGGGGCCGTCGCCCTCTTGAACATCATCGACCTTGTACATGCCCTTGATGATGCCCTCGACATCGACATTCTCGGGCTCAACGGGCTGGTGGATCGGCTCGTTGTACACGGTCAGGTAGTAGAAGACTTCCTGGAGGCGCTCTTCGTTCTCCCCGTACATGCGCTGCAGGCCATCGCGCACGATGTGCCCGATCTCGTAGCCGTAGGCGGGGTCGTAAATAACCGCACCGGGGTTCGTGTACGCGAGCAGCGGGGAGTGGCCATCCATGTGCTGGAGACCTTCACCCGCGAGGGTCGTCTTGCCAGCCGTTGCGCCGATCACGAAGCCCTTGGCCATCTGGTCGCCGGCGGCGTAGAAGAAGTCGCCGGTGCGCTGGAAGCCAAACATCGAGTAGAAGATGTAGAACGGCACGAGAGGCACCTCGTGCGTCGAGTAGGCCGTACCCGCAGCAGTGAAGGCGCTCGTCGAGCTGATCTCGTTAATACCCATGTGCTTGATCTGACCCTGCGAGGATTCCTTGTACGCAAGGAGGAGATCGCGGTCCACCGAAAGGTAATTCTGGCCCTTCGGATTGTAGATCTTCGCGGTCGGGAACATCGCGTCGAGGCCGAACGTGCGGGCCTCATCGGGAATGATCGGAACCCAGTACTTGCCAGTTTCCTTGTCACGCATGAGGTCCTTGAGAAGGCGCACGAGTGCCATCGTCGTGGCGACCTCCTGCTTGCCGGAGCCGCGCTTCGCGACGGCCCAAGTCTTCTCGCCGGGAACCGTGAACGTCGCCTTCTTGTGGCGGTTATCGGGAACAACGCCGCCCAGTTCTGCACGGCGCTCACGCATGTACTGCATTTCCGGCGAGTCTTCGGCCGGCATGTAATACGGCTGGTTGTAGAGATCAGCCTCGAGCTGCCGATCGGTGAACGGAATGTGCAGCGTGTCGCGCAGCTGCTTGAGGTCATCGATCGTGAACTTCTTCATCTGGTGGGTCGCGTTACGGCCCGCGAAGTTTTTGCCGAGCACGTACCCCTTAATGGTGTGCACGAGGATGACGGTCGGCTTGCCGTTCTTCACTGTCGTGGCATGCTTGAACGCCGCGTAGATCTTCTTGGGATCGTGGCCGCCGCGCTTGAGACCCCACCAAATGTCGGCATCGCTCATGTCTTCGACGAGGGCCTTCGTGCGCGGGTCGCGGCCGAAGAAGTTATCGCGGATGAAGCCGCCCGATTCGGCGCGGAACGTTTGGAAGTCGCCGTCGGGGGTCGTGTTCATGAGGTCCACGAGGGCGCCGTCGGTGTCTGCGGCGAAGAGCTTGTCCCAGCCCTCGCCCCACACGACCTTCACGACATTCCAGCCCGCGCCGCGGAACTGGGCTTCGAGCTCCTGAATGATCTTGCCGTTGCCACGCACGGGGCCGTCGAGGCGCTGGAGGTTGCAGTTGACGACGAACGTGAGGTTGTCGAGCTGCTCGTTGGCGGCGATGTGGAGGGCGCCTCGCGACTCGACCTCGTCCATTTCGCCGTCGCCGAGGAATGCCCACACGTGCTGCTCGCTCGTGTCCTTCAGACCACGGTTGTGGAGGTAGCGGTTAATGGAGGCTTGCTCAATTGCGTTGACGGGGCCGATGCCCATCGAAACGGTGGGGAATTGCCAGAACTCCGGCATCGCGCGCGGGTGCGGGTAGCTGGGGATTCCGTGTGGGTTCGACTTTTCCTGGCGGAAACCGTCGAGATCCTTTTCATTCAGGCGCCCCATGAGGAAGGCTCGCGAGTAGATACCGGGGGAGGCGTGGCCCTGGAAGAACACCTGGTCGCCACCGCCGCGGTGTTCGCGACCGCGGAAGAAGTGGTTGAAGCCAACCTCGTAGACGGTGGAAATGGAGGCGTAGCTCGAGAGGTGGCCACCGACGCCGATTTCGGGACGCTGCGCGCGATGCACCTGCATTGCTGCGTTCCAGCGCACGGCCCGTCGGATCGACTTCTCGATGTCGAGATCGCCCGGGTACTCGGGCTCGTCCTTCGCGGCGATGGTGTTGACGTAGTCGGTGTTTTCCACGCTGGGAACGTCAACATTCTTTTCGCGTGCGCGCGTGAGGAGGTTGCCGACGATGTGGGAGGCACGCTCCGCGCCGCTGTTCGCTACGACCGCGTCGAGCGATTCGATCCACTCCCTCGTTTCTTCGGGATCCACGTCGTTCGCGTGGCTGGGAAGACCGATCCCTTGACGCCCGGTGATGTCGTTCGAGTTCACGCTGTTGTTCTCCCTCATGGTGTGAGTGAAAAGGGCTGTGCCTTAAGGCCCGCCATTGTGCCGTCCTAGCGTATAGCGTGCGCCCGAAAGAGAGGTGAGCGCGGGGCGGTTAAAGGTGCCGCGGGTCTCACACTTCGGGCGTGGCTTCACGTCGTGTTTTTGTGAGTGACACCGCCGGAGTCCTTAGGTACAGTTGGAGCGTCCCGAGATCCTCCATCTCATTTCCGACCTCCGAAGGAGTCGCCCCTTGTCACCGGTTGCAGCTTCGAGCGACAACCTTGCCGAAGTTTTTGAGTTCCACGAAGGCCAGCTCGTTCAGGAATTCGGGTATGACGACGATGTAGATCTCGACCTTCGCGATGCCATCGAGGACCTTATCGACGCCGACCTCGAAGATGAGTACTCCCGCGAGATCGTGGACGGTGTCATTATGTGGTGGCGCGATGGTGACGGTGATCTCACCGATGCGCTCGTCGATTGCCTGTCGAGCCTCGTCGCCGGAGGGCCCGTATGGCTGCTCACGCCGAAACCCGGCCGCCCGGGTCACGTGGATCCCGCGGATATCCAGGAAGCGGCGAACACCGCCGGCTTGCGCGGAATGAATGCGGTTTCGCTTGCGCCGGATTGGTCTGGCACGCGGTTGGCCTCGCGGTCGTAGTTTTCGCGGAAGAGTTTTCCGACGCCTTTCCGCTTCCCGTTTTGCCGAATCCAGCCGCTCGTGCGACGATAGTCCGCGCGGGTCTTTAGCTCAGTTGGTTAGAGCGCCACGTTTACACCGTGGATGTCGGGGGTTCGAGTCCCTCAAGACCCACGTAAGATGAGAAAATCGAAACTTGCCCCGCCTGATGGCGGGGCAGTTTTGTTTCTGCGGTGACGTGCACCGGGGCGTCGATGCTGGTGTGGGCAAGGACGGTGGGGTGGTCTGCTCGGGTGTGTAGGTGGCGTTTTCTTCGTCGTGGATGGTGATGCGGGTGAACAGGGCGCGGTTGAGGATGCGTCGTTCGGCTGGGTCGCACTTGTTGTAGAGGTTGTCGAGGAGTTTGGTGAGCCGGTCCAAGCCTGTTCGGGCCGCGGCGTAGGTGTCGGTGACGTTGCCATGCCGGTCTCCTTCCGCGAACCTGTCCACAGGGTCGAAGAACCAACCCGGTGCCCAGCAGTAGGCCAGTCATGACGAGGGGGTACATGTTGATGATCCACAGTGACTCACTTACGCTCGCCGACAACCCGTCCGTCAGAAGAGGCACGACCACGTAGAGAATCGAAGTGTCGACCGTTGCAAGCAGCAAACCGAGAGAGACGGCGGTGAGCACGAACCACCGTGTGCGCTGCGAGGCCGGCGCAGGGGGATCTTGAGTCATCTCAGCCTTGCAATATTCCGATACGTCGTCAGAGCGCGGTAGATTTGGGGACCGTATACAGGGAGCATGAAAGTCAGACTCCTGATCATTGGCGCATGTGCTCGGAGGCAAGTCGCGCGAAGATGAGGGTGTCGGTCCATTCGCCCTTGCTGAACCAGTCCTGGACGTGACGTGCTTCGAGCCGGAGCCCGACACAACGAGCCAGTGCTGCCGAGGCGCTGTTGCGGGCATCCATCTGCGCGGTGATGCGGTGGAGCCGGTAGTGGTCAAACCCGAGGGCGAGTACTGCTCGGACGGCTTCGCTGGCGAAACCTTGCCCACCGTGCGCTGGGTCGAGAACCCACCCGATCTCGCCTTGACGGTGCTCGTGATCGGTGAGCCACAACGCGACGTCTCCGATTGGGACGCCGTCATGCTCGATGACCAGCGCAAGCGCGCCACTCTCGCCATCGATGTCAGTCTTCGCTAGGCGTTCGGTGAGCTTGTCGTGGGTGACTTCCGCGGTCCATGGCTCGTCCAGCAGGTAGCGGGCAACGTCGGGTCGCGAGTACAGCTCGTGAAGCCATTCGGTATCGTCGGCGTTATGCGGACGGAGCCGAAGCCGCTCCGTCGCCAACGGCCACTGGGCGGTGGGCTTGAGATCGCGCCGGTAATGGAAAAGTTCCTCGCGCTGTCCTGCGGGCGTGGTTCCGACGGCTCGCTCGACCTCATGGAACCCTGCGTTCGTCAAGCACCGCTGGGAGGCCTTGTTCTCCAGGAGCGTGCGTGCTGTCAAGGTTCGCAATCCACTGTTGCGTGCGAAGCGCGATGCCAACTCCAGGCCCCGACGAGCGTGCCCTGCTCCCCGCGCATCCGGATGAATCCAGAACCCGACCTCGGCAGCCTCGGAGCTGGCGTCGAAGAGCACCAAGGAGCCCACAAACCGGTCCGTCTCGGCGTCGGCAAGTGCGAGAACTGCCAGCGTGCCGGACGACAGACCCTCAGCAACCTCGTCACGGATCATCCGTCGCACGGACTCGGGGGTGTAGTCGGACTCGGGCAGGTGGCCGAAGCGCCGCACAGCTTCATCCTTGGTGCCGGCTGCATACGCGCCTGCGTCCAACTCAAAGAGGGGGCGTAGGCGAGTGTTCTCAAAGGTGATCGGGAGGGTGGTGGCATCCAGCATGCGCTAAACCTAACATAGAATGGATAGCTAACGGAAGCGTGTTTGGTTAGGCTGGTGGGGTGAGCTACTGGGAACATCGCAAACCTGTGCGACGCCTCCGCGCAGTAGACCTCGGGGAGGTTGCGAGGGCATCGGTGAGGCTGCTGGACGAAGGCGGGTTGAGGGCCCTCACCCTGCGTTCTGTGGCACAACAGGTGGGTGTTGCTCCAGCCAGCCTGTACTCCCGCGTCGAATCCGTCGACGACCTGTTCGACCTCGCCCTCGACACAGCGCTTGCAGACGATCCCGTGATGTCCGAGTCGATCCGCAACGCCGACCTGTCTGCCCTGATGCACGCCTTCTTCGCGCACCTCACGACCCACCGGTGGGCCGGTCAGGTCATCGGTATGCGCGCTCCCAGGGGCCCGGCGTACCTGGCCCTTTCCGAGCGGATGTGCGTCCTGCTCGAACAAGCGGGTACCCCGGATCCGCTGGGAACTGCCTACCGATTGTCCAACCTGGTGATTGGCGCCTCGCTGACCGCACCCATGGCGCCTGACGAGAAGCGCGTCGCCATTGACCCTGACCAAGCTCCTACCTATGCGCGGCTGCACGCGACGCACCACGTCAGCCCACGCGAGATTCTCTCCGACGGCCTCACGGCACTCCTGTCGTGAGGGGGCCTTTTGATTCGGGGCCGCCCTGCGTCGCTAATGGCCACGGACTGGTCTCCGTGAGAGTGCGCCCCCTTCGCAGTGCGCCGATAGTCGGACGGGCTGATCCCGACATCGTTCGCGATCGCGCGGAGCGCCTCGCTATCGTGATACCGCCGTTCCAGAGAGTCGGCTGCCTCGCTACCGATGCTGCGGTGCGGACTTACCGGTTCTGGCTCACGTTGGGTAGGCCGCCCCGCGCGACTGCGGATCGTTCGGTGCAGTGATCTCATGGAACCCACCGGTGGGGCGAGTTTCTACAAGCTTTCTGCTAGGTCCACCATCGCCACCCTCACTCTTCGCGAAGAGTGAGGGTGTTGTGACGTTGTGTTCTGGTTGCTCAGTCGCGGTGAGCGCACGCCGTGTCGACAATGCGGGCGCAGCCCTTGTATCTTCGCTCCGGACGAAGGGCGGGGCCCGTGGCCCGAACGGCTCGTGTGAGGCTCTGACATATTCCCCACAGATTTGCGCTTTCGGTTTTGCAAAATTCCTATACTGGAGGTCGCACGCTCGAACGGTCGACAAGGAGCATTCATCCATGACACCTGAAGTGTCCGCGCAGCATCCCGGGCTCGACGTCGAGGCTATCCGCCGCGACTTCCCGATTCTCCATCAGAACCTCGCGGATGAAAAACCGCTGGTGTATCTGGACTCGGGGGCGACGAATCAGCGCCCCCAGAGCGTGATCGATGCCGAAGTAGCGTTTCTCACGGCGAGCAACGCGGCGGTTAAGCGCGGCGCCCACCAGCTCGCGGAGGCGGCAACGGATCGTTACGAGGGGGCGCGCGAATCCATCGCTAGTTTTATTGGTGCGACGGACCCTCGAGAACTCGTCTTCACTAAGAACGCGACCGAAGCACTCAACCTCGTGGCGTACGCCCTCGGTAATGCGGATTCTTCAACTCCGGAACACCTACGCGTGCACGAAGGCGATGAGATTCTCGTGACCGAGATGGAGCACCATTCGAACCTCGTGCCGTGGCAGGAACTTGCCCGCCGCACGGGTGCGACGCTTCGCTATATCCCCCTGACGGACGATTTCGAGTTCGACCTCACCGATATAGATTCGCTGCTGAATGAACGCACGAAGGTTTTCGCTTTCGCGCATCAGTCCAATGTGCTCGGCACGATCAATCCGGTTTCCACTCTCGTGGCGCGTGCCCGCGATGTCGGTGCCCTTACAGTGCTCGACGCATGCCAATCCACGCCTCACATGCCGATCGACGTGGCCGACCTCGGTGTCGATTTTCTCGCCTTTTCCGGGCACAAGATGCTGGGCCCCACGGGCATCGGCGCGCTGTGGGGGCGATATGAACTTCTCGCGGAGCTCCCGCCGTTCCTGCTCGGTGGTTCGATGATCGAGATCGTGCACATGGATCACACGACCTTCGCGGAGCCCCCTGCACGTTTCGAGGCTGGAACCCCGATGATTTCGCAAGCAGTGGGGCTCGAGGCAGCCGTCGGATATCTCCGGAACCTGGGCATGGCGAACGTTGCCGCCCACGAAGCTGTCCTTACCGAGCGCGCCCTCGAGAATCTCGCGAGGATTGACGACGTGCGGATCATCGGCAAGGGCCCGGGCGAAGGGCGCGCGGGCGCCGTCGCGTTCAGTGTTGAAGGCCGCCACCCCCACGACATTGGGCAAGTCCTCGACACGCTCGGCGTTGAAGTGCGCGTGGGGCATCATTGCGCGTGGCCGCTTCATCGTCGATATGGTGTTCACGGAACGACGCGCGCAAGCTTCAGCGTGTATAACACGCTCGACGAAGTTGACCGCCTCGCCTCTGCACTCGAGGAAGCCATCTCGTTTTTCAAAGGATTTGATCGATGAACCTCAATGCGATGTACTCCGAGCTCATTTTCGAGCACGACAAACGCCCCCAGAATTTTGGGCTTCGCGAGCCGTTCCAATCCGAAGTTCACCACGTCAACCCGACGTGTGGGGACGAGATCACGCTGCGCCTCCAGCTTGATGGCGACGCGGACAACCCGACGATCACGGATCTGTCCTATGACGCGACGGGGTGTGCCATGAGCCGCGCCTCCGCCTCCATCATGAGCGATCTGCTCATCGGCGAGAGCCTCCAGGATGCGCAGAAGACGTTTGACCACTTCGACGAGGTCATGCACTCTCGCGGCAAAAACGAAGGCGACGAAGACATCATTGGTGATGGGATCGCACTCGTGGGCGCAGCAAAGTTTCCCGGCCGCGTGAAGTGCGTACTCATGCCGTGGAAGGCCTATCAGGCGGCCCTCGCCGAAGCTCAAGCTGCGCGCGGATCGCAATCCTGACTCTCGTTCACTGACAACCGCCGAGGTGCAACCCATGACGACCATCGACCGCGTGACCGCGCTGCTCGAGAGCCTCTACCCGCTCCAATGGGCGGAAGAGTGGGACCGCGTGGGCCTCGTGCTCGGGGACCCCGCCTGGGAGGTTCAGCGGATACGCCTCGCGGTGGATCCGACGGTTGCCGAGGCTCGCGAGGCTGCGAAGCGTGAAGGAACGCTCCTCATCACGCACCACCCGTTGTTGCTACGAGGCGCGAACTTTCTGCCGGCAACGACGGGTAAGGGGGCGGTGGCGACCGAGATCCTCCGCTCACGCGGAGGGCTGTGGTGCGGTCACACCAATAGCGACCGTTCGCGAAACGGCACCGTTGGGGCATGGCTTGAGCTGCTGGGCCTTTCCGACGCCAGGGCGCTTGAGCCGGGTAGGCCCGCGGACGATGAGTCCTTCTTTGGCCTAGGAGCCGTGGGCGAGTGTGCCGAGCCGTCGACCGTCGGTGTCGTGGCCCGGCTTATCGCGAAGAGCGTGCCCGCCACTGCTCAAGGGGTCCTGTATACCGGCGAAGCGGATCGCGAGGTGCGCAGTATTGCGGTGTGCCCGGGCGCCGGGGACTCTTTTCTTGAGGCCGCAACGAACGCGGGGGTGGATCTTTACATCACGTCGGATCTGCGCCACCACCCCGCGCTCGAGCACCTCGAATCGCGTGCGGATCACTCTGGCGTGCCCGCGCTCATCGACCTTCCGCATTACGCGAGCGAATACCTCTATCTGCCGCATCTCGCCTCGCTTGTGAGCGAAGAATTCCCCGATCTTGAGGTCGAGGTTTCAGCTCTCTCAAGCGATCCCTTTACGGAGGCAGTGAGATGAAACGCCTTGTTAAGCCGACGCCGGTCCGCGAGGGCGACAAGGTCGCCGTACTCTCGCCCGCGTGGGCGGCTCCCGCGTACTTTCCCGCGATCCACGAGCAGGCGATGAGACGGTTCGAAGAGATCTTCGGGCTCGAGGTCGTCGAATACCCCACGACTCGTGCACTCGGTGCGAGTCCCGAGGAACGGGCGCGTGACGTGAACGCTGCCTTTGCCGATCCCGAAATCCGCGCGCTTATCTCCACCATCGGCGGGGACGATCAAATACGGATTCTTCGTCACCTCGACCCGACGCTTCCCCTCGCCGACCCAAAACCGTTCTTCGGCTACAGCGACAATACGAACATGTGTAACTGGCTTTATGCACAGGGCCTTTCGAGCTACTACGGCGGCTCGACCCAGGTGCACCTAGGCAGCGGCCCGACGGTTGATAGCGAACATGTCGCCTCCCTTCGCGCGGCGCTCACGGGCACGGGGGATATCACCTATACGCTTCCGGCCGATAGCCAAGACTACGGCTTTGATTGGAGCGAGGAGCGCGCCCTCACCGAGGCCTCTCCGCGCGAAGCCTCGGCACCGTACGAGTTCTACGGCGCGAAAACACGTGTACGCGGGCGAACGTGGGGAGGCTGCCTCGAGGTGCTCGACCAACTCGCGTGGGCGGACCGTCTGCCCGACCCGGCCGAACTCGAGGGCGCAATACTCGTGTGTGAAACATCGGAAATGCTCCCGAGCCCCGACCTCGTGGGCCGCTGGATCCGTGGAATGGGGGAGCGCGGCTACCTCGAAGCCGCCGCCGGGATGCTCGTCGCGCGGCCCGTCGTCGACGACCGGGACAATCCCGCCCCCGAGAATGTGCGCGCGGCTCGCCGTGCGGCGCAGCGTGACTACGTGCTCGCCGAACTTTCGCGATACGCGCCGGGTCTTCCCGTGTGTTTCGGCGTTCCTTTCGGACACACGCGCCCGCAGTACGTCATCCCTTACGGTGGGGAGGTCACCATCGATACGGGCCGGGAAGAGGTCGTAGGCCACTACGGGCAGTGAACGTCAGCGGCGCTCCCAATCGTCGATCACGGTGAGTGTCCGCCGAGTTTTGCCATCGGTGATCTCGAAATCCAGTGCATCGCCGAGGGCGGAGGTGAGCACGTCGAGGACGCCCTCAGCTGTTGTCGCAGCCTCTGGCGCCGCGCAAAGAGCACGCGCAACGAGGCCTCGGTAACGCTTAGCGTCGTGGCTGATCACCTGGCGCGTGCCCTCGCGCACCGCCACCGGGGACACCTCGAAAACCTGCGCGCCCTTAAGCGGCATCATCGAGCGATACGCACCAGAGCGGCAATCGATCACGATCTCGCCGCTACGCTCGATTGCTGCGCCAATGTCTTTGAGATGTCGCTTCCACCATGTCGAGACCTTTCCAAGTCCCAACACTTCGCTTCCCGCTGAAAGACGATAGGCGGGGATGAGGTCCTCGGTGCAGTCGACCACCCCAAAGAGTGCGGACTGGACGAGAAGCCGGCAGCCGTCGGACACGGAGACCGTGCCGAGGGCATCGTAGAGAACTCCCGAATACACCTCGAGTGGCGGTGCGACCGGTTCCCGCTCGAGGTGGGCCATGCGCTCGCGCAGCTCCGGTTGAGTAGTCGGGATTTTGAGTGCGCTCATCGCGGTGTCGCTCTCGGCAGTGAGCTTTGCCGCGCGCAGCATGTCCTCACGTGCTTCACGTAGTTCACCCCACGACATCGAGGCGAGATCGAGACTCGATGCTTCGAGGGCGGTAGGGCGAGTTTTCGTTTCCGACGGTGGTAAGAGAATTAACATCTCGCGCGTGCTCCTGTTGGTCGGGCGTGGAGTAAAGTTGAGGACTGGACCAGTCAGCTGGACAGTCGCGAGGTATTGCCTCGAGGAAAGTCCGGGCTCCCCCTGGCACGGTGGTGGGTAACACCCACCCGGAGTGATCCGCGGGCCAGTGCCACAGAAAGCAAACCGCCTGCTATGCAGGTAAGGGTGAAAGGGTGGTGTAAGAGACCACCGCGGCGCCAGCGATGGTGCCGGCACGGTAAACCCCACCGGGAGCAAGGTCATGCAGGAGGCGCCAAGGCTGCCAGGCCGAGTCTCCGGGTAGGCCGCTCGAGGTCGTCGGTAACGGCGATCCTAGATAGATGACTGTTGAAACAGAACCCGGCTTATAGGCTGGCTGGTCCGCGCCTTAGGGGCCCCCGATGCCCTTCGCCTCAGGCCTCTTCGACCGACTCAGCAGCGAGTTCCGCCGCCGATTCGTTCTTCTTGTCTTTTTTGGCCTTCTTCTCGCCCTTGTCTTTTTTCACTTCGAGCTTACGCTCGGCGTGAGCAAGTGCAGCCGCACCGATGATGCCTGCTTCGTTGCGGAGTTTCGCGGGCACGATCTCGGTTTTGAGATCGAGGAAGTGAAGGTACTTCTTCGCGTCTTTCGACACGCCACCGCCCACGATGAACAAATCGGGGGAGAAAAGGAACTCAACGTGGCCGTAGAACTTTTGCAGGCGCTCCTTGGCCCATTCCTCGTAGCTGATACCGGTCTTCTCGAAAACCGAGCTCGCGGCGAACTTCTCAAAGCTCTTTCCCTCGTACGTGAGGTGGCCGAGTTCCGAATTAGGAATGAGCTTGCCGTCCATAAACATTGCCGAGCCGATTCCGGTGCCGAGAGTCGTCATGATGACAAGGCCGGACTTGTCCTTGCCTGCGCCAAACTCCATTTCGGCGATGCCGGCGGCGTCAGCATCGTTGACAACGAAGACCGAGTGGCCCGTGACCTCAGAAAGGAGGGTATCGACATCGGTGCCGATCCACGAATCGTCGACATTTGCCGCTGACTTCGCGACCCCGTGCTGAATGATCGCGGGGAAGGTCACGCCCACGGGCATGTCCGCGGGAACATCAAAGGAGTCGATGAGCTCCTTGACCGTTTTCGCGACCGCATCGGGGGTTGCCGGTTGAGGCGTGGGGATGCGCACGCGCTTGTGGGCGAGTTCCCCCTTCTTCAGATTAACGGGCGCACCTTTGATGCCGCTGCCGCCGATATCGATTCCGAATGCTTCCTTGGCCATGGTGAAAGGTTTCTCCTTGCGGGGTGACAATGTCCTTTAGTCTACGCGGAAATCTCAGCGTCCGGGTCGGTCAGAATCTCGTAGCCGTCCTCGGTGATGAGGAAGGTGTGCTCGAACTGCGCCGTATAGCCCTTATCGCGTGTCGTGACCGTCCAGCCGTCGTCCCACTGATCCCACTCACGTGAGCCGAGCGTCACCATTGGCTCGACCGTGAAAATCATGTTGGGTTCGATGACATCGTCGTAATGAGGCGCGGAATCGTAGTGGGGGATGATCAGGCCGTTGTGGAAACCCTCGGCGACACCGTGCCCCGTGAACTCCCGGACCGATTCGTAGCCGAAGCGGCCCACGTACTTCTCGATCACGCGGCCCACGACATTGACCTCGCGGCCGATCTTCGCGGCTCGGATCCCGCGGAACATCGCTTCCTCAGTGCGTTCGATGAGATCCGCTGCTTCCGGAGCGATCTCGCCGACGGGGAATGTCGCGTTCGTATCGCCGTGCACGCCATCGAGGTACGCGGTGACATCGACGTTGAGAATGTCGCCCTCTTCCATGACGGTGGAGTCGGGGATGCCGTGACACACCACTTCGTTGAGGCTCGTGCAACACGACTTCGGGAAGCTCAAATATCCAAGCGTCGAGGGGTAGGCGCCGTGATCGAGGATGACCTCGTGGACGATGGCATCGATCTCATCGGTCGTGATACCCGGTTGTGCCGCCTTGCCCGCTTCTCTCAGCGCGATTGCGGCAATGGCGGAGGCGCGGCGCACGCGCTCGATGACCTCCGGGGTTTGCACGTAGGGGCCGCAATTATCGGATTTGGCCTCGTCTTTGAACGCGTATTCAGGTCGCGCGATCGACGGGGGAACCTGTCGAAGGGGGCCGATGGTACCCGGTTCAAGCACGGAACGGTTTTCGGGGCGAAGCCAGTGGTCTACAGTCATGGTTACCAGTCTGGCAGGTTCATCTGGATAACGACTAACGAAAGGCCGTGTGATGAGCGAGTTCTATTACAACACCAAGACCTCTGAGATCGAAGAAGGTATGCAGAGCCCGGCGATTGAGCTCATGGGCCCGTACCCGACCCGCGAAGCGGCTCAGCACGCGCTTGAAAGAGCGGCTGAACACAACGAACAGTGGGAGGAAGAAACCGAGGAGTGGAACGAGTACTACCGCGACGACGACGATCAGGACGACGAAGACCGGTAGTGCATCGACCTCACTATTGTTCGAAGGTGTGCTCGGGCGCGGGGAAGCTTTTCGCGCGCACAGCGTCGGCGTATTCTCGCGCCGCCCTTGACAGTTCGGAGCGCAGGTCGGCAAACGCCTTGACGAATCGGGGTTCGAAGCCGCTCAGCCCCGCCATGTCTTGCCACACGAGTACCTGACCATCGCATCCTGTCCCCGCGCCGATACCGATCGTTGGTACTTCGAGCGTTTCGCTCACGCGTGTAGCGAGAGGAGCCGGCACGAGTTCGAGGACGACGGCGAAGGCGCCAGCCTCTTCGAGAGCAACTGCGTCGGCGAGGAGAGCGTCGGCCCCCTCCCCGCGGCCCTGCACCTTGAACCCGCCGAGCTGATTGACCGACTGAGGCGTGAATCCCACGTGCCCGCACACGGGGATTCCCGCGTTGACGAGCGCCTCAACCTGGGGAAGGATTTCACGGCCGCCCTCGAGCTTGACCGCGTGTGCCCCCGCCTGCATGAGTTCGACACCGTGACGCACCGCGTCCTCAACACTCGCTTGGTAAGTCCCAAAAGCGAAGTCGGCAAGAACTAGGGGCCGCGTGCACGAGCGAGCAACGGCCCCCGTAAAGCGCACGATGTCCTCATGCTTGGTGTACACGGTCGAGTCGTACCCGAGCACGGTGTTCCCCGCCGAATCACCCACGAGAAGAACATCGATACCGGCCTCATCGAAGATGCGGGCGCTGAACGTGTCGTAGCTCGTGAGCATCGTGATCGCTCGGCCCTCCTTCTTGAAATCGCGGAGGGTGTGGGTGCGGACCTTGCGCGGTGTGGCGCTCTCGCTCACGGGAATTCCTTTCGTGCGTGTCCAATGCAGCGGGTGCGACCTCAGCGTAGTGGCTCGGCGGGGGACTTCTGGAGCGCAGTGGGCGTGGGGCACAATTGATGTATGGAACGCCACCAGGATTCAGTGCTCAGGCAGGTCGAGGAACAGGGGATTGATTACATCCGCCTATGGTTCAGCGATGTTGTGGGGCGGCTCAAGTCGATCGTGATTTCCCCGCACGATCTCGACAAAGCCTTTGACGAAGGGATCGGAATTGACGGGAGCGCGATCGAGGGCCTGACCCGCTCCTATGAATCCGACATGCTTTTGCGCCCGGATCCCTCGACCTTTCGGGTTATGGGGGCGCCGCGCGGCGGCGAAGCCGGCGTCATGATCTGTGATGTCTTCACGCCCGATTCCGAGCCGGCCGCTTCGGATCCCCGCCGGGTTCTTCGCGATGCCCTCGCGCGTGCCGAAGCCAAGGGCCTCGAATTTTTTACCCATCCCGAAGTGGAGTTTTACCTGTTCGAACGGGCATATGAACAGGGAGTTGGCCTTACCCCCGTCGATCAGGGCGGCTATTTTGACTACGTGCAGCGAGTCGACGGTAGTCGGTTTAGACGCGACGCTATGCGAGAGCTCGAGCGCATGAACATTCACGTCGAGTACTCCCACCACGAGGGCGGGCCGGGCCAAAACGAGATTGACCTTCGCTACGCGGACGCACTCACGACCGCAGACAACCTCCTCACGCTTCGCGCTGTCGTGAAAGGCATCGCGCTCAGCGAAGGAAAATTCGCGAGCTTCATGCCGAAGCCCATGATTGAACACCCGGGTAACGGCATGCACACTCACCTGTCTCTTTTTCAAAACGGCACGAACATTTTTCACGAACCGGGCGCCGAGTACGGGTTGTCGCGAACAGCGCGCCACTTCATCGCAGGCTTGCTTGTGCACGCGCGCGAGTACTCGATCCTCACGAACCAGTTCGTCAATTCCTACAAGCGTCTGTGGGGAGAACAAGAAGCCCCGAGCTACATCGTGTGGGGGCACAACAACCGCAGCGCCCTCGTGCGCGTTCCGTTCCATAAGCCTACGAAAGGCACGAGCTCGCGCGTCGAGTTCCGCGGTCTCGATTCTGCCGCCAATCCCTACCTCGCATTCGCGGCGCTTTTAGCAGCGGGCCTCAAGGGCATCGAGGAGGAATATCCGCTGCCAGAGGGGGCAGAAGACACCGTGTGGGAGCTGACTGAACGGGAAAGAAAAGCCATGGGCATCGAGCCGCTCCCGTCGGATCTTCTGCGCGCGATCGAAAGCTTCGAAACCTCCGAGCTCATGGCTGACGTCCTCGGCGAGCAGGTCTTTGAATACATCCTGCGTGATAAGCGCCGTGAGTGGGGGGGGTACCGCCGCCAGGTCACCGACTCAGAGCTGCGCACGACCTTCGATATTTAGACCACGCATGAGACTCGAGACCGGCGCGATTCAGGCGCTCCAGGCGGGCACAGACGAAGGCGAATTCAGCCACTTCGATCTGGCGCGCCTCGGTTTCGTCCGCACGGAAAGGAGCGCCGCTCTCCTCGCGAGCGATGCTCTCTCTCGGGTTCCTCCCGCGCTTGTGCGAGACATGGGCGCGTCGGCGGACCCGGACGAGGCGCTCCTTGCTCTGACGCGCCTTGCCGAATCTGCAGCGGAAGCCGGCGAAAGCGCGCAGTTTGACAGGGTCGTTGCGGATGAAGCACTGGGGCGCACGCTCGTGAGGATCCTCGGCAGTTCGGTCGCGCTCGGGGATGCGCTCGCACGTCACGTGGATGCAATCGAAGAAATCCTCGAGTGTCCGACGCTTGCCGGCCCCACGCGTGAGCGTTTTCGCGAGGTGATGCTCGCCGCCGTCGGCACACGCGCGGATGCTGCCGTGGCCGTGGCGGAAAAGGGGCCCGCGCCGCGTCATGCTTTCCGCCGCGCGTACTATTTTCTCCTCGCTCAAATCGCGGCTCTCGATGTGTGCGCAACCGATCCGTTTGCGCATCAGGAAGAGATCTCGACGCTCCTCAGCGACCTCGCCGACGCGGCCCTCGAGGGGGCGCTCGCCCTTGCTCGCGCGGCAACACCCGAGCACGACAAGGTGCGACTCGCGATCATTGCCATGGGTAAAACTGGCGCGCGCGAGTTGAACTACATCTCAGATGTTGACGTCATGTATGTCGCTGAAGCCGCTCGAGGCGGCGTGAGTCAAGAAGAGGTCACCACTATTGGCAGTGCCCTCGCGCGTGAAGTCGCGCGCGTATGCGCGGAACGCACAGCGGAGGGAAGCCTGTGGCAGATTGACGCCAACCTTAGGCCGGAGGGGCGAGACGGCGAGCTCGTGCGAACGCTCGAATCGTATGCCCAGTACTATCGAAAATGGGCTCATTCGTGGGAGTTCCAGGCGCTTTTGAAAGCCCGCGCATGCGCGGGAGACACCGAACTCGGTGCGGAGTTTGAGCGCCTCACCGCGCCGCTCGTGTGGCAGGCTTCGACGCGTGAGGGTTTTGTTGAGGACACTCGCGCGATGCGCGCCCGCGTGCTTGCCAGGGCTGATGCTGACCGGGATCTCAAGCTTGGGCGCGGGGGACTGCGCGATATTGAGTTCACCATCCAGCTGCTCCAAATGGTGCACGGGCGAACAGACGAGCGAATCCGTGAAGCTGGCACCCTGAGCGCACTGGACGCGCTCACGCGGGGTGGATACGTGGGCCGAGAGCACTCGGTCGAGCTCGCCGATGCCTACCGCTACTTGCGCGTATGCGAGCACAGGCTCCAGCTTTGGCGCCTTCGGCGCACACACATGCTGCCGTCAACCGAGCCCGACGAGCGGCGCCTCGCCCGCGGCATCGGCACGCGGGTGGAGAACCTTCGCGCCGATATCGATGCCGTGCGCAGGCGCGTGCGCCAGCTACACGAGGAGATCTACTACCGCCCGCTCCTCGTGACATCGGCGCGCCTGAGCGATGGCCAGATTGCGCTGAGTCCCAAAGAGCAGCGCGCTCGCCTCGAAGCGATCGGCTACCGAGATCCCAAGCGCGCACTTCACCACATCGATGCGCTCACCAAGGGGCTCAGCCGCGCATCCGCGATTCAAAAACAGCTGCTGCCCGCCTTCCTCGAATGGTTCGCGAACGGTGTCGATCCCGACCTCGGCCTGCTGTCCTTCCGGCGACTTTCGGATACCCTCCGCGAAACGCACTGGTTCCTTGGGATGTTGCGCGACTCCGGCGCAGCCGCCGAGCGTCTTACGCGCATCCTTTCGAGTTCTCGATACGTCGGCGAACAGCTCGTCCTGCATCCCTATGCCGTGCGCTGGCTCGCGAACGATGCTCAACTGACGCCCCTGAGCCGTGCACAGCTTGCGAGCGAGCTTGACGCGATCGCGGGGCGCGCGGACAGCGAAGACGACGTGATTGACGCCCTTCGTACCGTGCGCGCGCGAGAAATCGTCCGCATCAGCATCGCGCACCTGTGCGGTCTGCTCGACCTGCCGTCGCTAGGGGAGTCTCTGACGACCCTTGCCGAGGCAATCCTCACCTTCACGGTTGAATTCGTGCAACGGCATACAGAAGTCGAGCTCTGCGTCGTCGCGATGGGGTCGTTCGGCGCTCGTGAAATGGGTTTTTCCTCCGATGCAGACGTCCAGTTCGTGTGCACGAGAGGCACGGAAGAAGCGATCGCCGCCGCTTCGCGCGTGCAGAAAATACTCAACGCCCCCGCCTCGGGCATCAACATGCGCGTCAACGCCGACCTCCGCCCCGAAGGACGCTCCGGCCCGCTCGTGCGCACCCTCGCGAGTTTCGACGACTACTACGCCCATCACGCCGAACGGTGGGAAAGCCAAGCACTGCTGCGTGCCCGCGTCATCGCAGGCTCCGAAGACACGAAGGCAGCCGTGACCGCCGTCATGGACCGCGCGAGATACCGCGCGGGCGGTATGGACGAGCGCGATCGGCGCGATTTTGCACGGATGAAGGCCCGCATCGAAGGGGAAAGGCTCCCGCGAGGCGTGAAATCGACGCACCACCTCAAACTCGGTCGCGGCGCGACGACCGACGTCGAGTGGAGCGTCCAACGGCTTCTTCTTGAATACGCGGGGGACGACGTAAGCCTCCGAACCGTCGGAACCCTCGACGCGCTCGCCGCCCTCGAGACCGCCGGGCACCTGAGTAGCGCCGACGCAGAGGCGCTGCGTCGAGCATGGCTCCTCGCATGGGAGCTACGCCGCGCACTCTTTTTGTGGCGGGGGCGTGAAACCGACGCACTCCCTACCGACCTGGTCGACTTGCGCGCGCTCGCAGCGCTCGTGCACGAACCCGTGGACAACGCCAGGGCAATCGAGGAGAGATACCTCAAAGTCACGCGCCACTCGCGCCAGGTCGCCGAACGCCTGATCTTCGGCGAGTAGCCTGAAGAGGTTATGACCTCACCCGAATTGAGCGCCCAAACCGCACGCGGACGCATGTATCGCATGGAGCCCGGAGGAAAACTCATCCATCCCTCCATCACCACGGTCGCCGGGATGCGCGCAAAAGATCACCTCAACGGATGGTACGCGCGCATGGCCTCGAAGCGTGCCCTCGAGATGTTCTCGTACCTCGACCGCAACCCGTCGCGTGCCTTCGACGAGATTCGCCGCGTCAACCGCAACAGCTGGACCACCCAAAAGCGCATCGCAGAAGCCGCCCCCGACTATACGAAAACGACGGCAGACTTCGGCACCTACGTCCATGCCTTGTGCGAGGCGTGGGAGCGATCGGGCGAGCGCCCCACTGATGCCGACATGCGCGATCTTGCCACCGAGATGCGCAGCGGCGGTGACCTGTTGAGCATGGAGACGAACCTCGGCGAGCTCGTTCGGCGTGCCAACGTGCGCCTCGATGGCTTCGCCGGTTTCCTCGACGATTTCCAACCGGAGTTCATCGAGATCGAACAAACCGTGGTGAACCGCACGGTGGGTTATGCCGGTACAACGGACGCGATCGTCAAAATCGGCAACACCCTCCTCACCGGCGACATCAAAACCTCCAAAAAGGTGCGCGGAGACTACGCGCTGCAGGCAGTTGCGGTCATGAATGCCGAGAACCTTCTCGACAATGACGGAACCCTTCGCGACATGCCAGAGCTTACGGGCGCCTTCATCATCCACCTGCCCGAGTCCGGCGGGTACGGCGCCGTTCCGCTGCGCACGTCACAAGCCGAGTGGGAAACCTTTAAAGCCTTGCGAAAGGCGTGGGACTTCGCGCCAGATGATTGCGCGCTTAGCGAGGCACAGAGTCCAAAAGAACTCTTGCTCACGCTCTTGAACGCCAAGCTTTAGCACGAAGCCCCACGGCTCTTTATCCGCTTACAGGTCGTAGTAGAGCTCGAACTCGTAGGGGTGGGGGCGCAGCCTAAACGGCTCGACCTCAAACTCACGCTTGTACGCGATCCAGGTCTCGATGAGATCCTCCGGGAACACGTCCCCTTCGGTGAGGAAGTCGTGATCGCGTTCGAGCGCATCAAGCGCGTCCTCGAGCGAAGCGGGAAGAGTCTTGATCTCCGCGTGCTCCTCCGGCGGAAGCTCGTAAAGATCCTTATCAATCGGCTCGGGCGGCTCGATGCGGTTCCTGACGCCGTCGATCCCCGCCATGAGCTGAGCTGCAAACGCCAGGTAGGGGTTTGCCGAGGGGTCCGGAGCACGGAACTCAAGGCGCTTCGCCTTCGCCGAACTGCCCGTCACGGGAATACGAATGGCGGCGGAGCGATTGCGGGCCGAATACACCATGTTGACCGGAGCTTCGAAGCCCGGCACGAGGCGCTTGAAAGAATTGACGGTGGGGTTCGTGAACGCCGTGAGTGCGGGGGAGTGTTCGATCAAGCCACCGATGTACCAACGGGCGAGGTCCGAAAGACCGCCGTAGCCGCGCTCGTCGTAGAAGAGGGGCTCTCCGTTCTTCCACAGCGATTGGTGGCAGTGCATACCCGAACCGTTATCGCCAAAGATCGGTTTCGGCATGAACGTCGCCGAGCGGCCGTTCTCCCACGCAACATTCTTGATGACGTACTTGAACTTCATGACGTCGTCGGCAGCCTGAAGAAGCGTCGAGAATCGATAGTTGATCTCCTGCTGGCCGCCCGTGCCCACCTCGTGGTGGGCACGCTCGACCTCGAGTCCGACCTCGTCCAGGACGCGCACCATTTCGTCGCGTAAATCAGCCATCTGATCCACGGGAGCAACGGGGAAGTACCCGCCTTTCATCGCGGTCTTGTAGCCCTGATTACCGAATTCTTCCTCGCGACCCGTGTTCCAGGCAGCCTCGTTCGAGTCGATCTCGTAAAAAGCGCCTTTGGCTTCGGTCTGGTACCGAACGGAATCGAAAATGTAGAACTCAGCCTCGGCGGCAAAGAAGGCGGTATCGGCGATGCCGGTTGAGCGAAGGTATTCCTCTGCCTTCGCGGCGACCGTTCGCGGGTCACGGCTGTAAGGCTCATCGGTAAACGGGTCAACGATGGCGTAGTTGATGACCAGGGTCTTTTGGTCGCGGAATGGATCCACGTAGGCGGTGCTCAGATCGGGGATGAGCTTCATATCGGACTCGTGGATTGCCTGAAAGCCGCGAATCGACGAGCCATCGAACAACTGTCCCTCAGCGATCGCCTCTTCGTCGAACGTCTTTGCCGGAACATTGAAGTGCTGCATCACGCCTGGCAGGTCGCAAAAGCGGATGTCGATGAATTTGACGTCCTCTTCCTCGATAAACTTCACGGCTTCGCTGGGATTGCTGAACACGTATCCTCCGTCCGTGCTGGGCGCACGATTGCTATGAGTGTTTTGCGCGTCCTAGTTTACGGCCCCACATTGGACGGTTTGCGCACTGCGGGTGCACGAACGTACGGTTCAGGGATGAATAGCAGCCTCAATAGTGACGAGTCAGTCTCCAGCGCGAGTAAGCCTGACTCTTTCTCGGGTGCGGGTCTTGGCCTGCCAGACCAAGGGTCCGGCTCGCTCGCGCCCATCCCGCTCCGCTTTTTATCCACGTGCATCGATTGGGCTGCCGCGGCGGCGGTGTCGGCCGCTGTTTTTCACTACGACCCGCTCGCCACACTTCTGCTCTTTCTCGCGCAGGTCATTCTCATGCAAACGCTCTTCGGGGCGAGTATCGGGCAGTTTGTCACCTCGCTTCGAGTACTCCCCGTAACTGGGCGATCGCCCATGATCGCCCGTGCCATCGTGCGCAGCGCGGTCATGCTCAGCATCATCAGTGCTTTCGTTGTGAACGATAATCGGCAAACCCTTCACGATCTCGTTGCAGGTGTCGTTGTCGTGCGTGCATAGGCGCTCGTGTCCACATAAAAGTGGCCCCGCAAGTCAAAACTTGCAGGGCCACGTGTGAATGGGCGCCGCTCTAGCGGCCGCGCATCGCTTTGCGATTCGGGCGCGCACGCATGGGATCCACACCCTTCGGGATCGCCTGGCGAACGGGGTTAGGCAGAGCGTGAAGACGGCGTCCAATCTCGCCCGCCTCAGCCTTCGTGAGCTCGTTCTTCATTCCCGTGAGGTGGCGGTTAAGCTTCGGAAGCGGAACCTCCCCCTCGCCGTGGCCAACGAAAACCGCGTGAACGGGCACATTCGGGAACATGCGGTTCATGCGCTTGACCTCTTTCGCCATGAGCTTTCGCGAGCCGCCGCCGGAGCCCTCAGACACCAGCGCGATGCCCTTACGGCCACTCGCCCGGAAAAGCATCGATCGACTACGCGCATCGAAAGCAGCAGGCTCCTGCTCGACGTTCCACCCACGTGAAATTTGCTGCATCACCGCGATCGAAGCGCCGGGCTGATCCTCGATCTTCGCGTACGTCGCTTTCTGTGCCTTCCGGCCAAGGATGATCATCGCGATGAGAATGCCGAAACCGAGCCCGATGAAGGCGCCGTAGATCGGGTGACCGAAAGCGCCAAACACCAGGGCGAGCACGACGGGGAGCCCCACGATCGAGAGAACCATGAGCGGGGCTGTCGAGCGATCGTACGCCTGTGTCTCCTTGAAGACGTCGATCGTCTGCCGGATGCGGCCGGGCTTTTTCGCCTGAGCGGGGGCGTCGGTCGTATTCTTGCGTGCCATTAATCCTTGTCCTTAACGCGATGCGAGTGATCCGAAGACCACCCCTAAGCATAGCGGGGTTGAGTACCTAGGCGTTCGCCGCAGCCTTGCGCGCTGCGCGCTCCCTGTCACGCTTTTCACGCGCTGCCTGTCGCTCCACGACGCTCGTCGCTTCCTGAAGGGCAGGGGCCGAGGAATTGAGGTGAGAAAGTTCCTCGGGGATCTCCCGCCCCAGCTTTTCCATGGCTTGTGCCCACAGGCGGCCGGCGCGATACGACGAGCGCACCATGGGTCCCGCCATGATGCCCGCGAAGCCCATCTCGTAACCGGCCTCGGATAGCTCGAGGAATTCCTGAGGCTTGACCCAGCGGTCGATCGGATGATGAAGCTTCGACGGTCGCAGGTACTGAGTGAGGGTGAGGATATCGCAGCCATGATCGCGAAGGTCCTGCATCGCGGCAAGAATCTCCGCGGTGTCTTCACCCATGCCGAGGATGAGGTTCGACTTGGTGATCATGCCGTTGTCTTTTGCATCGGCGATCACTCCGAGGCTGCGCTCGTAGCGGAAGGCGGGGCGAATCTTTTTGAAGATTCGCGGCACGGTCTCGAGGTTGTGGCCGAACACTTCTGGCTTCGAGTCGTACACCTGTTGCATCGCGCTCGAGTTGCCTTTGATGTCGTCGATGAGCAGCTCGACCCCGGTGCCGGGGCTGATCGCGTGGATCTGGCGGCAGGTCTCGGCAAAGAGGCCTGCGGCGCCATCTTCGAGGTCATCGCGTGCCACGCCGGTCACGGTTGCATACTTCAGCCCCATCTCCTTGATGGACGTCGCCACCTTAAACGGCTCGGCGGGGTCGATAGCCTGCGGCTTGCCGCTTGCGATATCGCAAAAATCGCACCGACGTGTACAGGTATCGCCACCGATGAGGAATGTCGCCTCGCGATCCTCCCAACACTCGAAGATGTTGGGGCATCCAGCCTCCTCGCACACCGTGTGCAAACCGCGCGAGTGCACGCGCTTTTTCATGTCGGTGTACTCGGGGCCCATGTTCGCCGTGGTTTTGATCCAGTTGGGCTTGCGTTCGATCGGGGTTTCCGCGTTGCGGGCCTCGACCCTGAGCAGGCGGCGTCCTTGAGGTTCAACTGCCACGTCACACTCTCCTTGCGAATAGGGGTCTCAAGATTCTAGTGGGCTTCACTGCCCAGGCCGCACAGCATTGGTGTGATCTCCGCGGCCCAATGGTGTTTAGTTAAGGCCGCGTTCGGCCTCGAGCTCTCTCATGACGTCTTCGACATCGGCGAGAACATCTCGGGGACGCACCGTGCGTCCGCTTTCGACGGAAAGCGATGTCACGCCCGCGTCGTCGATGCCGCAGGGAATAACATTCATCGCCCATGAAAGATCGTTTTCACAGTTCAATGCGAAGCCGTGCATGGTGCAGCGCTTAGCGACCCGCAAACCGATCGCACAGACCTTGCGGTCCATTCCAAGCTCATCGAGTACCCAAACGCCGCTACGGCCCTCCACGGGCGCGGTTGCAACCCCGGCGCGAGTGCAGACCTCCATGATGGCTTGTTCGATGCCACGCACGAAGCCCACCACGTCGATAGGGGCGGGAAGCTTCACGATGGGGTAGCCCACAAGTTGGCCCGGGCCGTGCCAGGTAATCTTTCCGCCTCGATCGACATCGACGACGGGGGCGCCATCGCGTGGACGTTCGATATCGAGTGTGCGGCGACCCGCGGTGTACACGGGTTGGTGTTCGAGGAGGAGAAGCGTGTTGGGGCGCTCGCCCGCAATCACTTCGGCATGAATTTTCTTTTGGACATCCCACGCTGCGTTGTAGTCAACGGGGCCCGGGGGAAGATCAAACTCTTCGTGAGCGGATTCGATCCCGGAATCTTCTGAAAACGCGAGGTGGATGATGTCAAGCACCACCCCATGCTAGTTCGCCAAGGGCCTGCACAAAAGTTTCCTATGAGCGATCGAACGAGTGCCGGCACCGACTTATCCACAATTTCGGATATCCACTGAAAAGGTACCGGAATGGGGCTCGAATAGAGACATGAGCCTTTACCCTTCGCGCCTCAGCGCCATCGTCAGTAACGGTCTGCGTCCCGTGCGCCTCATCCGCAGCGAGGAAGGCCGGCAGGTGTGGCACGCCCGCGATCACAGGGGCCGACGGTTGACGCTCATCCGTGCCCGCTCATTTCGCGCGCTCAAGAAGGTGCGCCAAGAAATCGCGCTGCTTCGCGCGTTGAGCGCCCGCAACATCCCAGCCGTGCCAGCTCTTAAATGGCGCGGTGTCGCGGCCTATGCGATAGCGGAAGGACCGAGCGCTCTCGCCCCGCCGCGAGGAAAACGAGCCGAGCGTAGCCCGATTGCCGGTGCGGGTGCAGGCGAAGCGCAGGCAGCGTCGGATCTCACCGCGCTTTTGTCCACCCTTCACTCGCAGAATCTGGCCTTGGGCCTCCAGGGCGTCCGGGGGCTTGAACTTGCGCCAAACGGGCGCGTCGTTGTCACGGATTTTTCACGCGTGACGAACCTGACGCCTGTGAGCAAAAGACATGATGAGCAGTGGCGCGCGCGGCTCACTAGCGGAAGTGGAACCTACCGATACGCCCATCGTCGGGCCGGGGGCGTGACCGAAGCTCCCTCCTCAAACCCACAAGAGCGGGCTACTTTGCCATCGCGTTCCGAGACCGCGCGTGCGGATCGCGCTACAAGGGTCGCGCCGCGCTCTCGACACCAAGACGGGCATTCGCGGCGAAGCGGCCGGAACTTTCGACGGCTGTCCTTCGGGCTCGGAGCGATCGCCGTTGTTGCATGCGCCTTACTTGTAGGGGCTACCGCGCCGGCGACGGCGCCCCAATCCTCGGCAACGGCGGTCTCACAACACGCGGTAATGGAGGATCCCGCTAGCGTTATCACGGCTCTCGCCGCCGAGCGGCACCGCTACCTCGTGGGTGCGACGAGCGAAAACACCTCTGCCGCTCCCGGAAGCGAGGCGGAAGCGGCCGACGAGAAACTTCGCGCAGCCATCGCACACGCACACGTCGATGGTGGAGACATTCGCATCCTCAACGCCCGGATACTTGAGTGTCGCGATAACAGCGCCCGTGTGCGTGTTCGTGTGATCGACTCGGGCGCCCGCATCATGGGTGCAGGGGAGTCTCGCGAACTG
Organism: Dermabacter sp. HMSC08H10; assembly: GCF_001807585.1. Taxonomy (NCBI): domain Bacteria; kingdom Bacillati; phylum Actinomycetota; class Actinomycetes; order Micrococcales; family Dermabacteraceae; genus Dermabacter; species Dermabacter sp. HMSC08H10. The sequence goes on along the minus strand of NZ_KV789424.1, from coordinate 495,290 downwards.
TCCGAAAGCGAGCCCTATGAGCTGGACGTGCAGCTTGAGCGTGTGCGCGGTGCATGGCGTATTTCCTCGACAGTGCCCGTGAGCGACGGCCAGCGGCGCTTTACGTGAAAGCCCGGGCCATACTTTCTTGCGAAAGTATGGCCCGGGCACATTCAGCGTGTCAGGCTTAGAGGCCGAGGTCTCCCTCGAACGCGCCGTCCTCAAGCCGCTTCTTCATCGTCGAGAGGAATCGAGCAGCGTCGCCGCCATCCACGAGGCGGTGATCGTAGCTGAGGAACAGGTACATCATCGAGCGGATCCCGATCGTCTCGTTACCGTCCGCATCCTTCACGACAGCCGGGCGCTTCACGATCGTGCCGCAGCCGAGAATACCCACTTGCGGGTTCGGAACGATCGGCGTGTCGAAGAGAGCACCGCCCGAACCGGTGTTGGTGATCGTGAACGTCGCACCCTGCAGGTCGTCCGGCGTGAGCTTGTTGCCCTTCGCCTTCGCACCGAGCTCGCCGATCTGGCGAGCGAGACCGGCGAGGTTGAGATCCCCGGCGTTCTTGATCACCGGCACGACGAGTCCGCGTTCGGTGTCCGCGGCCATGCCGATGTTCTCGACGCCGTGGTACTTGATCATGTCGCCCGCGATCTCCGCGTTCAGCTTCGGGTGCGCCTTGAGGGCCTCGACGGCCGCCTGCATGATGAACGGGAGGAACGTGAGCTTAGCACCCTCGCGCGCGAGGAAGTCGTTCTTTGCGCGAGCACGCAGGGCGGCGATGCGCGTCATGTCGACCTCGACGGCGGTCGTGAGCTGTGCCTGAGTCTGGAGCGACTCCACCATGCGCGACGCCACAATCTTGCGCAGGCGGCTCATCTTCTCCTCGGTTCCGCGTAGCGGGGACACCTCGACCTTGGGCGCTTCCTTCTTCGAGGGGGCTGCGGCGGCAGCCGGCGCGGCTGCAGGCGCGGGAGCCTCGGCCTTTGCCTTCGCGTCGATCGCATCCTGCACATCCTGCTTGCGGATGCGGCCACCGATTCCCGAGCCCTTCACCGAAGCGAGATCGATGCCGTTGTCGGCAGCGAGCTTACGCACGATCGGCGTGACATACGCCTGGGAGTTGTTGCTGGAGGAAACGGTCTGCGAGGCGCTCGCCGCTGGGGCGCTGCTCTCTTCGGCCTTGGGGGCCGACGCATCGCTCGAGGCCGCAGGGGCGGCCGAAGCCGGGGAGGCGTCGGACGGTGCACCCGAACCGATCACGGCAATCGCCGCGCCGACCTCTGCCTTTTCATCTTCCTGCACGAGGATCTTCTGGAGCGTGCCGGCAATGGGGGAGGGCACCTCGGTGTCGACCTTGTCGGTGGACACCTCAAGGAGTGGCTCATCAGCTTCAACCTCGTCGCCCACTTCCTTGAGCCAGCGCACCACGGTGCCCGAATCAACGGATTCACCGAGTGCGGGCATCGTGACTTCCTGCCCGTCAGCCGCACCCGAGGCCCTCGCGGCATCAGCAGGGCGCTCGCTCGCGCCGGCGGGAGTCTCCTCAGCGGTCGACGGAGCCACCGTCTGGTCCGAGGCGAGGTTGTCGCCATCGCTAGGCGCTTCAGCACCGGAGCCATCGCCCACAACGGCGAGATCAGCGCCGACTTCCGCATCCTCATCTTCGTTCACGAGGATCTTCTCGAGGACACCCGCAACGGGTGAGGGAACCTCGGTGTCGACCTTGTCGGTGGACACCTCAAGGAGGGGCTCATCGACGGCGATCTCCTCGCCGACTTCCTTGAGCCAGCGGACAACGGTGCCCTCGGTGACGGATTCACCGAGCGCGGGCATCTTAACGATTTCAGACATGTTCGTTTCTCCTCGTGATCAGGCGTGGGCGTGAAGCGGCTTGCCAGCGAGAGCGAGTGCGGCCTCGCCCATCGCCTCGTTCTGAGTGGGGTGGGCGTGGATGAGCGAAGCAACATCCTCGGGCTCCGCCTCCCAGTTGACGATGAGCTGCGCTTCGCCGATCTGCTCGGACAAGCGCGCGCCGATCATATGGACACCGACAATCGGGCCGTCCTTTTCGCGCACGAGCTTGATGAAGCCCTGCGTACCGAGAATCTGCGACTTACCATTGCCGCCGAGGTTGTAGTCGTATGTCGCGACATTATCCTCGCCGAACTTCTCCTTGGCCTGCTTCTCGGTGAGACCGACGGAACCGATGTTCGGCTCACAGTAGGTCACGCGCGGGATACCGGATTCGTCGATCGGCTGGGGATTGAGGCCAGCGATCTGCTCGGCCACGAAAATGCCCTGCTGGAAGCCGCGGTGAGCGAGCTGAAGACCAGGCACGATGTCGCCGACGGCGTAGATGCCGGGAACGTTCGTTTCAAGGGTCTCTTTGTTCGCGAGCACGAAGCCTCGGTCCATCTCGATCCCCTGCTCTTCGTAGCCGAGGCCCTTCGTCTGCGGGCCGCGGCCCACGGCGACGAGAAGGTAGTCACCCTCGTAGGTCTTGCCGTTGGCGAGCGTGACCTTGACGCCGGTCTCAGTCTGTTCGGCCTTTTCGAAGAAGACGCCGAGCGAATACGCGATCTTGCGCTTCTTGAAGGCGCGCTCGAGGTTCTTCGAGATGGCCTCGTCTTCGTTTGCAACGAGGTGCGGCAGGCCCTCGATGATCGTGACCGATTCAGCGCCGAGCGACTTCCATACCGACGCGAACTCGACGCCGATCACGCCGCCGCCGAGGATGATGGGGTTCTTCGGGACCTCGGGGAGCTGAAGCGCAACCTCGGAGTCGATGATGCGGCCACCGAGCTCGAGTCCCGGGAGTGTCTTCGAGAAGGAGCCGGAGGCGAGGATGATGTTGTCACCGGTGAGGGTCTGCTTTGAGCCGTCCTCGGCTTCAACTTCGATCGTGTTCGGGCCAGTGAGGCGACCGAAACCGTTCACGAGGGTCGCGCCGGAGGCGCCTACGAGGCCCTGAAGGCCCTTGTAGAGGCGGCCGATGACCTTGTTCTTGAAGTCGAGCATCTTTTCGGTGTTGACCGCGGAGGCAGTCATCTCGATGCCCACGGCCTTAGCTTCTGCCGGCGTATCGGCAATCTCGCCTACGTGAAGCAGGGCCTTGGTGGGCACGCAACCGCGGTGCAGGCACGTGCCGCCGAGCTTGTCTTTTTCGACGAGGGCGACGCTCTTTCCAAGCTGGGTGGCGCGCAGCGCGGCCGCGTAGCCGCCGCTGCCACCTCCCAGAATCACGATGTCGAACTTCTGGTCTGTGGAGGTATCCGCCACGTTCAGCTCCCTAACTGTTGAGGATTGGGGGCATGTCGCCGAAAGTCCCGGCCTCGAACGCTAAGCCAGCCGGTGCGGCATGCACGCCCATTATCGTAAGACACGCCCCTGGATGTCGCCGTGGGTCGGCCGTGAGCGGGGCCAGAGTGTGGGAAAGCCCCCAACTTCGCCCGCGGCTGCGGGGCAAAAGCGGGGGCTTTCCGACGATTGCTGCGCGTGAATCGCGCAACGTTTTACTTGGCGGCTTCGCGCTCAATAACCTCAACGAGAGTGCGCATGCTCATGCCGGTTCCGCCCACATTCGAGTACCCAAATGCTTTCTGGGTGAAGGCAGGCCCGGCAATGTCGACGTGCGCCCACTTGGTCTTGCCGACGAACTCCTTGAGGAAGATGCCCGCGCTGAGGGCGCCACCGGGGCGCTCGCCGATGTTGCTGAGGTCGGCAACACGGCCGTTGAGGCCTTCGCGCAGCTCTTCGGGGAACGGGAGCGGCCACATGGGTTCGCCAACCGCCTTCGATGCTTCCCATACCTCGTCGCGAGCATCGTCGGTGCCCATGACGCCGGCGGTGCGGTTGCCAAGCGCGACGATGGCGGCACCCGTAAGCGTCGCAACGTCGATGAGGAGATCCGGTTCGAGAGCGGCGGCGTCCACGAGGGCGTCTGCCATGACCATGCGGCCCTCGGCATCGGTGTTGAGTACTTCGACGGTCTTGCCGTTACGCATCGTGACGACGTCGCCGGGGCGCTGCGCTCCGCCACCGGGGAGGTTCTCGGCGAGCGCGAGGAACGTCGTGACGTTGACGTTGAGTTCGAGCGCGGCTGCGGTGACGGTCGCGGCCAGAACGGTTGCGGCACCGCCCATGTCCATCGTCATCTCATCCATGCCGGCGCCGGGCTTGAGGGAAATGCCGCCCGAATCGAACGTGATGCCCTTGCCGACAAAGGCGACGTGGCGCTTGGCGCGCTTGGGTGCGTACGAGAGCTTCACAAGACGTGGTGGGCGAGTCGAACCCTGGCCCACGCCCACGATGCCGCCGTAGCCGCCGTCGGCGAGTGCCTTCTCGTCGAGGACCTCGATCGTCACGGGGAGCTTCTTCGTGAGCTCCTTTGCCCGCTTCGCGAAAGACTCGGGGTACAGAAGATTCGGCGGGGTGTTGACCAGGTCGCGAACGAGGTGAACGCCTTGGGCAATCTTTTCAGCGCGATTCGCCGCGCCTTCGAGGGCCTTGAGTTCCTTCTTATCGGCGACGGCGAGAACGATCTCCTCAACGGGCTTTTGGTCGTCCTTGAGGTCACTCTTGTATTCGCCGTAGGCGTAGGCGCCGAGAGCTGCACCTTCGAGAGCCGCAGCGATGTGTGCCTCGGAGGCGGCCGGGAAGGCAAGGGCGATGCTTGTGTGGCCGGTGAGGGTTCGCGAAGCGGAACCAAAGGCGTAGCGGATGTCTTCGCACGTGACATCTTCAAGTGCCTCGGCGCCGAGGCCAACGCCGACGATTGCGTGAGCGCGGTAGGCAGCGGGCGCCGGGATCGTCGTGAGCGCTCCCTTGGCGCCACTGGCCTTGACGGCAGTGAAGGATTCTTCGAGCGATGAAAGCCCAACCGGGCTTGCCGGTGCATCCTTTGCGCTCTTAAGGAGGGGGACCACGAGGACGTCCGTCGTGATCGAGTCAACGTTGCTGATGCTCAGAGTTATATGTGCCATGTGCTTATCGTAGGGGAGTCACTCGAGTTTGAGGTGGGAGTGGGCAAATGCTGATCGCCCTGTACGTTGTTGCGGCTCTCGTAGCCGTTCTCGGCGCGGTCTATGTCATCAAGGATCTTGCAGCAGACCTGTTGCTCATGGGGGCTTCGCTCGCCCTAGCGCTCGTGTGGCTTATCGGAGCTCTTGCGTGGCTCCTCGCTCCGGTGAGCCCTGGCGATGCCGTGATCTTTTGGGGCTATGTTGCCACCGCAATCGCACTGCCGATCGCGGGCGTGTACATCTCGTTCCTCGAACGTACCAAGTGGGGCTCGTTCGCCATTGCCGCCATCGCGCTCACATGCGTCTTCCTCGCCTACCGGCTACCCCAAATCTGGCCCGCGGGGTTCGCGAAATGACGCCCGCCGGTTCCACGAAGTCGTCGATGACGCAGGAGAATCCACGCGGCTTCCGCATGGCCCTGTTCGTGGTTTACGGCGTGTTTGCCGTATCGGCGACGGCGCGCGCACTCGTGCAGTCGATTCGCGATTTTTCCGAGGCACCGCTCGCCTTTTCCCTCAGCATTGTTGCTGCGCTTACGTACGTCGCGATCGCGGTCTTGCTGATTCGGAAGGCTCCCCACTGGCGAGCGATCCTCATTCTCGTCGGCGTCGAACTCGTCGGCGTTGTCGGCGTGGGCGCTTTGAGTTTCGCCCAGCCCGAATGGTTCCCGAAGGCGACGGTCTGGTCGCACTTCGGCGAGGGGTATGGGTATGTTCCCCTCGTGTTGCCCCTTGTCGCGGGGATCTCGATCATCGTTGCTCGGCGGCGCGAATCTCGCGCGCCCTCGCTACGCTAGACGTGTGGACGACGATCTTTTTTCCCTCAAGCCAGGCGTGCAGGCCCCAAAGACTCTCGCGGACCGCAACGTCGATCACCGCGCGCCGCTAGCCGCCCGTATGAGGCCGCGTTCGCTCGACGAGATCGTCGGTCAAAAGAATGCTCTTGCCGACGGCTCACCCCTGTTTCGTCTCGTGGGAGAGGACGATTCGCATACGGCCCCGAGCTCAATCATCTTGTGGGGGCCACCCGGAACGGGCAAGACGACGATCGCTTACGCCGTCGCGCGGGAGGGCGATCGCGAGTTCGTCGAGGTTTCAGCGGTGCTTGCGGGAGTCAAAGATATCCGTGCTGTTGTTGATGCGGCGCGCTCGCGCCTGCGCACGACTGGCCGCGAAACGATTCTCTTTGTCGATGAGGTGCACCGGTTTAATAAGTCGCAGCAAGATGCGCTTTTGCCGTCGGTTGAGAACCGGTGGGTGACACTGATCGCCGCGACGACCGAGAACCCCTATTTTTCAATCATCACCCCGCTGATCTCGCGCTCGATTGTGCTCACCCTCGATTCGCTCGGTGGAGAGGAGATTGATGCACTGCTGACGAGAGCGCTCGCCGAGGAGCGGGGGCTCGGCGGTTCGGTCGAACTTGAGAGCGATGCCCGCGAGGCGCTCGTGCGTCTCAGCGGAGGCGATGCCCGCAAGGCCCTCACAGCGCTCGAGGCTGCTGCTGCTTCAGCACTGAAGACCCCAGAGAAGCGGATCACGGGCGATATCCTCGCCCACGCGATCAACCGTTCGATGTTGACCTACGATCGCGAGGGCGATCAGCACTACGACGTCATCAGCGCGTTCATTAAGTCGATGCGGGGAAGCGATCCGGATGCGGCCCTGCACTATCTGGCCCGCATGATTGAGTCGGGCGAAGACCCGCGGTTCATCGCGCGGCGAATCGTGATCGCAGCGAGTGAGGAGGTCGGCATGGCCGACCCGACCGCGCTTCAAGTTGCCGTGGCCGCAATGCAGGCAGTCCAAATGATTGGGATGCCCGAGGGGCGGATCCCGCTCGCCCAAGCGGTCGTGCACATCGCAACGGCCCCAAAGTCCAATGCGAGTTACGCGGGAATCAATCGAGCGATCGCCGATGTGCGCGAAGGAAAAGGGCGTTCGGTTCCCGCACATCTTCGCGATGGGCATTACAAGGGCGCCGAAAAGCTTGGCCACGGCGTTGGCTACGTGTACGCGCACGACGAGCCGCGGGGAGTGGCACGTCAGCAATACGCCCCCGACGACCTCGTCGGCGTTAACTATTACGAACCAACGGATCGCGGTTTTGAAGCGCGCGTGAAGAGCTCACTTGCGATTTTGCGTTCGCTCACGCGCGGCGCGGGTGGGGTGCAGGGGTCCGACGGTTGACGCGCGGTGAGCGATCCCACAGAGGCTTGTGTCTCCCAAGCCCCTGAAACGCTTGAGGCTCGGCACTCGGCACGGTAAAGTTTTGCGCTGAATCCGCGGCTGCCAAATGGATTCATCGCATCGAAATTGAGGTAACTTACGTGACCAGTGTCACCAAAGCACGTCGTACCGCACGCCTTTCGCGTGCGCTCGGTCTTGCGCTTACCCCGAAGGCCGTCAAGTACTTCGAGAAGCGCCCCTACCCGCCGGGCCAGCATGGTCGTGGCCGCCGTTCGAACTCGGACTACGCGGTTCGTCTGACCGAGAAGCAGCGCCTTCGCGCTCAGTACCAGCTTCGTGAGAAGCAGCTCCACCGCGCCTACTTCGAGGCCAAGAAGCTCCCGGGTCTGACCGGTGAGTCGATGATCGAGCTTCTCGAAACTCGTCTCGACGCCCTTGTTCTTCGCGCGGGCTTCGCTCGCACGATCCTTCAGGCTCGTCAGTTCGTCTCGCACCGCCACATCCTCGTGGACGGCGAGATCGTGAACATCCCCTCGTACCGTGTGAAGCCGGGCCAGACCATCCAGGTCAAGCCGAAGTCGCAGACTCTCGAGGCTTTCGCGGACGCCGCTGAGGGTTCGAACTCCGACGTTCAGGCGTCGGTTCCTTCGTACCTCTCGGTGCAGCTCGAGGAACTCAAGGCTCAGCTCGTTGCTCGCCCGAAGCGCTCCGAGGTCCCCGTGACCTGCGACGTCGCGCTCGTCGTCGAGTACTACGCTCGCTGATTTCTTTATGGAGGAGGCCTCACGGCCTTCACTTCATGCGGCTCCGACCAGTACGAGAACGTACACTTGGTCGGGGCCGCTTTTCGTTAAAGGCCCAGCCCAGTCCACGCCCGTGAGGGCTTAGGGAAGGAAGAACCCATGCAGACAGCCGAGGTTTCACGCCGGTGGCTCGAATTCTTCAAGAGCAAGGACCACGAGATTGTCCCGAGCGACTCGCTCGTCTCCTCTGATCCTTCGATCCTTTTCACCGTTGCCGGCATGGTGCCGTTCATTCCCTACATTGTTGGCACGGATACGGCTCCGTGGCCACGTGCGGCGAGCGTCCAAAAGTGCATCCGAACGAACGACATCGACAATGTCGGCAAGACCACGCGTCACGGCACGTTCTTCCAGATGGCCGGCAACTTCAGCTTTGGGGATTACTTCAAGGAAGGCGCGATCGACTTCGCGTGGGAGCTTCTCACGACGAGTGTGGGTGAAGGCGGGTACGGACTGGAGGGCGATCGGCTGTGGATCACCCTGTGGGAGAACGATCAGGAAGCCTACGACCACCTCACGCGCGTGATCGGCATCGATTCTCGCCACATTGTGCGCCTTCCGAAGGAAGAAAACTTCTGGTCGACCGGCCAGCCTGGTCCGGCCGGCCCATGTGCTGAATGGCATTACGATCGTGGCCCCGAGTTCGGCCCCGAGGCCGAAGGAGGCAGCGTCGACCCGGGCGGCGATCGCTACCTCGAGATCTGGAACCTTGTCTTTGACCAGTACATGCGAGGCGAGGGCAGCGGGAAGGATTACCCGCTGATCGGTGAACTCGACCGCAAGGCGATCGATACCGGTCTCGGCGTTGAGCGTCTCGCCTATCTTTTGCAGGGCAAGAACAACATGTATGAGACCGATCAGGTCTTCCCCGTCATCGCGCGCGCGGAGGAGTTGACGGGGCTTCGGTACGGGACGGGCGACGAGCAATCGGATGTGCGCATGCGCGTCGTTGCCGACCACGTTCGCAGCGCCATGATGCTTGCGTCGGATGGCGTGCGCCCAGGTAATGAGGGGCGCGGTTACGTGATGCGCCGACTTATTCGACGCGCGGTGCGCTCGATGCGTCTACTTGGGTTTGATAAGCAGGCGCTGCCGGAGCTGCTGCCAGTCTCGAAGAACGCCATGGTGGCGTCGTATCCCGTTCTCGAGGAGAAGTTCGCGAAGATCGAAGAGGTTCTGTACACGGAAGAGGATGCCTTCCGTCGCACGCTCTCCAACGGCACGCAGATTTTCGAGGGTATGAGCGCGAACCTCAAGAAGAGCGGATCGGATCTGCTCGCGGGGGATGATGCCTTCACGCTCCACGACACGTACGGCTTCCCGATCGACCTCACCCTGGAAATGGCTGCAGAGGCAGGTCTGCGCGTTGATGAGGCTGGCTTCCGGGCAGCGATGCAGGAGCAGCGAGAGCGCGCCCGCGCCGATGCCCAGGCCAAGAAGGCAGGGCATACCGATACAGCACTGTTCAATGACATCGTGAACACCAACGGCCTCACACGCTTCGTGGGGTACACGGACGACACGGTCTCGACGACAGTCGGCTCGATCCTTGTCAACGGCGCCCTCGCAGAAACCGTCAGTGCCCCCGCCGACGTGGAAATCGTCCTTGCAGACACGCCGTTCTATGCAGAGATGGGCGGTCAGCTCGCCGACCAGGGCACGATCAGTCTTGCCGGCGGCGGCATCATCGAGGTTGACGACGTCCAGGCGCCCGTCAAGGGGCTTTCTGTCCACCGTGGTCGCCTCATCGAAGGGGCTGCCCGTACCGGCGAGTCTGCGATCGCACGCATTGACACAGAGCGTCGCGGCGCCATTGCCCGTGCCCATACGGCAACGCACATGGTGCACCAGGCGCTGCGCGAAGAACTTGGCGAAGGCGCGACCCAGGCCGGTTCCGAGAATTCGCCGGGCCGCATGCGCTTTGATTTCCGCTACGGCCAGGCCGTTCCGCAGAGCTCCCTCGCGCAGGTCGAGGGCAAGGTCAACCAGATGCTGCAGCAGAACCTCGAGGTGACAGACGCGCAGATGCCGATCGACGAGGCGAAAGCGCTCGGTGCTCAGGCATTGTTCGGTGAGAAATACGGCGACATCGTGCGCGTCGTGTCGATCGGTGGCGACTGGTCGCGCGAGCTGTGCGGCGGCACGCACGTGCCCGTCACCGGCAGCCTCGGCTCAGTCCAGCTCGTTTCGGAGGCTTCGATCGGTTCGGGCGTCCGTCGCGTTGACGCGCTCGTTGGCGAAAGTGCCTATAAGTTCCATTCGAAAGAGCACGCACTTGTCTCGCAGCTCGCGGAGATTTTGAAAGTGTCTACGGACGACATTCCGGGGCGTGTGCAGGCGCTTACGAAGCGTGTGAAGGAGATGGAGAAAAATCTTCAGCAGATGCGAGGTCAGCAGCTGCAGGCCGAGGCAGGCAAGCTCGTGGAGTCCGCCGCTCCCGTCGGCGGCGTGCGCGTGATCGCCCATGACGCTGGCGAGGGAGTGGCAGCGGGGGACTTGCGTACTCTCGCGACGGATTTGAGGGCGCGCCTTGGAGAATCAGAGCCCAGCGTGGTGGCACTCGCAGGGGAGTCCGATTCTCGCGCAGCGCTCGTTGTCGCCACCAATGCCGCGGCGCGCGAGGCTGGCATCAAGGCCGGGGCGCTCTTGCGCGACGCTGCCGCAGCGATGAACGGTAGAGGGGGCGGCAAGGACGACCTCGCTCAGGGCGGTGGCGGCGAGCCGTCGCTCGTGCCCGTTGCGCTAGAGACGATTACCGCGGCACTTCGCGCCCGCGTATGATGCCTCGGCGATTTGTGCGGATCGGCGTCGACGTGGGCGATGCCCGCGTCGGTGTCGCCCGCAGTGACGCCGACGGCCTCCTCGCGACGCCCGTCGACACGTTCCCGCGCGAGGAAGCCGCACCAAAGCTCCAAGCTCTCATCGCCGAACTTGGCGCCGAGCGACTCTATGTCGGCAAGCCCCGCTTGCTGAGCGGCGAATGCGGCACGGCAGTGGAGAAAGCTCACGCGTTCATCGCAGAACTCGCGGAACTCGAACCAATTGAGTTGGAACCCGAGTACGACGTGTACCTTGTAGACGAACGCATGAGCACCGTGAGTGCTCACCGTGCACTGAGCGATTCGGGGCGTCGACATCGCACACATCGACCGGTGATAGACCAGGTCGCTGCAGTCATGATTCTTCAGACTGCTCTTGATTTCGAACGCGCGCGTGGAGCTGCGGCTGGAGAGCCGTGGAGCTACAGCGATCCCCAGTAAGGAGTATTCGTGCCAGATTCTTCCCTTGAGGACCTGCTGGGTTCGTCGGGTCACCATGAGCCTCGATCGAGGCGCGGCAAGCGTCGGAACCCGAAGCCGAGCCCGGTGAAGCGGTTCTTGCCCGCCGTGTTGGTGCTCGTCGTCCTCGGAGCGCTCGTGGGCGGCGGATACTTCGGCTACTCCTGGATCTCTACCAACGTGGATGTGTCGAGCGCGGCGAAAGACTACGAGGGCGAGGGATCCGGCGAGGTCGAGATTGTCGTGAAGGATGGCGACAGTGGCTCGGACATCGCGACAACTCTCGTCGACGCTGGCGTGATCAAAACGAAGGGGCCGTTCGTCAACGCCTTTGCGGCGAGCCAGGATGCCCCGAACATTACGCCTGGCACCTACAAGCTGCGTAAACAGATGAGCGGAGCTTCAGCGCTAACCCTGCTGCTCGATCCTTCGAGCCGCGTGGGGATTCGCGTGACTATCCCTGAGGGACAGACCACTCGAAAGATGTACGAACGGTTGAGCGAGGCGACGGGCATCCCCGTCAAAGAGTTTGAAAAGGCCGGAGCTGATTATGAGGCACGCGGAGTGCCGAAGAACCCAGCGAAATCAATTGAAGGGTACCTGTGGCCCGGCACCTACGATTTTCACGAAGACGATTCAGCCGCCGATATCCTCGACACGATGGTCTCCCGTATGACCACGAAGCTCAAGAAGAAGGGGATTCCCGAAGACAAGTGGCACGAGACCCTCACGATTGCCTCGATCGTGGAGAAGGAAGCACGCAATCCCGAGGACTACGGGAAGGTCGTGCGGACGATCGACAATCGTCTTGCCGGCGTTGGCGAGGCGGGCGGTAAGCCCATGAATCTCCAACTGGATTCGACGGTCGCCTATTTCAGCAGGAGCGAAAAGATCTCCACGACACCCGAGCAGCGGGCGACTGACTCGCCTTACAACACGTACAAGCACGCCGGGCTTCCCATCGGCCCTATCTCCAATCCCGGCGATGCTACCCTCGATGCCGTGAAGAATCCGCCAGAAGGGCCCTGGCTCTACTGGGTGACCGTCAATACGGATACCGGCGAGACGAAGTTCGCTGCCACTAAGGCAGAGCACGACAAGAATGTGGCGCAGTGGCGCGAATGGGCGAAGAAAAAGTAAACAGTCATCGACTGAGGTTTGCCGTGATCGGGGACCCGATCGCTCACTCGCGCTCGCCCGAACTGCATGAGGCAGCCTATCGCGCGCTCGGGATTGAGCACGCGAGCTACGAGCGGGTCCACGTGCCACGCGGAGAATTTGCGCGTTTCGCGCGCGACATACTCCCGCTCTACGACGGCGTGAGCGTGACGATGCCTCACAAGGCGCATGCACACGAGCTCGCCGTGGCTCACGGTGCCCACGCTGAGCTCCAGATCGCGAATACTCTGCTCCCGATCGGCTCGGGCCGCAAGCGGCGATACGTCGCCTTCAACACCGATGTCGCGGGAATCCAGGGGGCGCTCGATTCTGCGGGAATCTCGGGGATCGAAAGTGCGACTCTTCTTGGATCGGGCGCAACCGCCCTCTCACTCGCCGTGGCCCTGCATGAAGCAGGGTGCAAGCGTTTTACTCTTCTCGCGCGCTCACGCCAGAAACTCACCGCCCTCGAATCACTTCTCACGAGCCGAGGCGCTCACGTGCGCGTGGGGGACTGGGATCATCCCGCACGAAGCTTTGATGCCGACATCGTCGCGAGCGCGCTCGGACTCGAGGGGGCCAAAACAGTTGCCAACAGCGTCCTTGCTCACCTGGACGAGGTAGCGCGAGTGCCGTCGGCCTTTTTCGATGCGCTGTACTTTCCGGACCCCACCCCGCTCGCGCGAGTTCGCATGGCTCTCGCCGACCGCATGGATTGCGCGACCGTCCCGGCATTCGCGACCGGCGCGCACATGCTCGCGCATCAGGCCGCCCGGCAGGTCGAACTTATGTGCGGCGTTGAGGCTGCTCCCGCCGAAGGGATGTACGAAGCAGTATTCGGAGTCGGGATCTAGAGCGCTCCGGAGTAGCCAAGCTGACGCCACGCCTCATATACGGCGATCGAGGCGGAATTAGCGAGGTTCAGCGAGCGACGCCCTTCGAGCATAGGAATACGTACGCACTTTGTGATGCGGGGGTGCTGCAGAACCCACTCGGGAAGACCTGTGTCCTCCCTCCCAAAGAGGAGAACATCGCTTTCGCGGTAGGTGACGTCGTGGAAATGCGCATCTGTATGTCCCGTGAATGCGAATACGCGTGAATCCGGGAGGGCGGCGAGGGCATCGTCGAAGCTCTCGTGAACTGTCATGACCGCGAGATCGTGGTAGTCGAGGCCCGCGCGACGCAAGTGCGCGTCGTCAAAGTTGAAGCCGAGCGGTTTGATGAGGTGAAGCGGCGCCCCCGTCACGGCGGAGAGCCTGATGGCGTTGCCGGTGTTACCGGGGATGAGAGGTTCAAAAAACATGATGTGGGGCATAGGTTCGAGTCTCTCACGTCGCTCATTCTTACCCGAACCTCCGTCGGCGCGTGATTCCGTTCACGAATCCGCAAAAAACGAGCTCTGAATTTCCTCCGACGTGCGCACGGTGGTAATCTCATTGAGTCGCAAACGAAGAAGCGACAAAAACCCGGTCCGGGTGGCGGAATAGGTAGACGCGCTAGCTTGAGGTGCTAGTGCCCGCTTAAGGGCGTGGGGGTTCAAGTCCCCCCTCGGACACCGTGGAGAAACCCTCCGTGCGCAATCGCAGCACGGAGGGTTTTCTGTTGCGTGTAATCACCCCCTGCAGCGCGCGCGTTCGGGAGTTTTGCATCCGCGAACGTTTACCGAAAGTTATTTCTTGTTCAAGCGGAAGTCTTGTTGCCGTTTGTCCGCTCTGCTTTGATTGTGATGGGCGTCTCGCGGGGGCGGAGAGACGAGTTCCAACCATGCGGAGCGGGCATGCGCTAACGCACCTGCGGTGCGAAGGCAAGGCGGGGGCCTTCCTTCTCCACTTACGCTGCGGCATGAATGACGACCGGTTGGAACCGCGGGCGAAGCCGTGCATAGCGATATGAATGGAGCTTCGCCCGCCCCGCCCGCACCACCGCTCAGTTCATGCTTCCAAAGCGCGCCGCGCATCGATTAGAGCGCGCAAGTTCCGTTTTAATCACACTGTTGTGGAAGATGGACCTTAGTCCCACAACTGGCGCGACAGCGTTATGGTAACGTCGTTTCACCCGGCTACGGCCTTACGCCCCGTAACGAGCCGCAGGTCGTGCACTAGTGGTCTGCAAATCGTGCGGCGCGCACACGAGCCTGGTTATCCGGCCCCAACCGGGTCCGGTCCTTTCCCTAGCTAGGAGAAAACAATGAAAGCTATTGTCCGCATGAGCGCAGTCGCTGCGACCGCCGCCCTCACCTTCGGCTTCGGTGCCGCTGCAAACGCGGAAACCGTCGATTGCAACGACCTCACGGCTGAGCAGAAGGCTGACCTCGAATACGCTGCAATGGGCATCATCAGCGTGCCCGCAGACCTCCAGAAGTGCGTTGGTCAGTGGGATACCCCGACCGGCGAAGAGGCCGCTGCTGCTGAGAACGACTACAGCGATGCCGCTGAGAAGGAATACAACAAGAACACTCAGCCTGAGTGGGATACCCCGACCGGTGACGAGGGCGCTGCCGCTGAGAACGACTACCTCGACGCCGCAGAGAAGGAATACAACAAGAACACTCAGCCTGAGTGGGACACTCCGACTCGCGACGAGGCTGCCCAGGCAGAAAACGACTACCTCGACGCCGCTGAGAAGGAATACAACAAGAAGAACGAGATGCCGGAGTGGGACACTCCGACTCGCGACGAGGCTGCTCAGGCAGAAAACGACTACCTCGATGCTGCCGAGAAGGAATACAACCGCCTCAACGAGCAGAACAACGCCGAAATGCCCTCTGGCAACAACGGGGAAGAGAAGGTGACCGACGGGGAAGCGGGCACCTCCGAAGCCTCGGAAGGTGACAACGACGGCGCCTCGGAAGAAGCCGATGGCGCCACGGACAAGCAGGAAGAGAAGGCCGCTGCTTCGAACAGTGGTTCTGGTCTTGCCCGCACCGGTGCTTCGGTGGGCATCCTCGCTGCACTCGGTGCCGCTGCGACCGCAGTTGGCGGTGGCGTGAGCTACCTCCGCAAGCGCGCCTGATCTCTATCGCGGAGTTTCATTCGCTTCTCTTGAAAGGGGCGCCCCTCTCGGGGCGTCCCTTTTCGTTCACTCGCACGCGAGTTGAGTATTGTGACCGGGGTCCGGTTCGTGCCGGAGTATCCGAAGGTGAGGGCAGCGGCCAGCCTTGGCTTCCTTAGATCAAGCGGCGTTAAAAAAGACCGAGGAGCGCGAGCCCAAGGCCTCCGTAGGGAGCGCTCAGAATGATCGGGCCGAATGCGAAACGGGCCTTGGTGCTTCTCGTTCTGACAAGCACCCAGAACGCTGCAAGTGCCCCCGCGCCGCATATCCACGCTAAAGCTCCCAGAAGGACCGGTATGCCGCCGAGTCCCGCGAGTACAACGGTGGCCGGGGTGACTTTCGCATCGCCCATTCCGATACTCCCGGGGGACAGGAGCGCAAAGACAAAAACCAACGCACCAACAACGACGGCGATGGCACATGCACCAAGCACGCGCTTTTCGACCGTGGGAATCATGAGGGCAGTCACCGCTGCCGTACAGGCCACCGCACCGGTGATCGCGAGTGTGAGTTTGTTGGGTAAGCGATGCTCGCGGATGTCGATGTACGACAGGGGAATCGCAAACGTGAGGTGCGTTAAAGCCACGATTGCAAAGAGTGCCGTTGTGTCGGCCGAGTCGAAAATACTGATCACGCTTCTCAGTTCACCACATGACAGCTGGCATCGCCGCCTGGACACCAATTCTGTGGACAACCATTACGGTGCGGTGACACGCATGATGCGTCGGCGCAGCCACACCTTTTTCCCGCCGCCGATGAACTTCTGCGTCCGGGCAAGTTCCCAGCGCCCGTACTCGGCCTCGTCCGTGAGGGCCTCGCGGGCCTGACCAATCGACGTCCCCTTAGGGATCGTGAGCACCTGAAACTCGTAGTCGCGCGCCGAGCGTCCCTTCGCCACCGGAGCCTGAAGCAGGCTGGAGGGGGTGGAGACCTTCCACTGAGGAGGAAGGATCGATGTGCGTGATCGGTCCGGAATGTTTGTCATGAGCGCTCCTTTCCTCGAGCGAGTCTGCCACCTTGCGTGCCGCACAAAAAATTGCCGCCAAATTCCGGGCATTCCGCTACCTTTTGCGGGGGTTTCGCGGTATTTTCGTTGCATGAACACGAAAGATCCTCGCGCCGCACTGACCGCACTGATCGCCGCCCTTGAGCGCCACTTCGATGTCATCGCCGCCACGAATGGCGAGGATGAAGACCAGCTCGACGTTGCCACCGAACGTCTCTCGCTCGCCTTTGAGAATTACGACGACGCACTTTTCGATGCGTACAACGTCGCGACCCCATTCATTATCTTTGACGACGATGAGGACGACTACGACGAGGACGACGATTTCGACGACTTCGACGATCTCGATCTCGACGATGACGACGACTATGACGATGAGGACTGAGCGTCCGGCGGCGATCCCGTAATCGATCACACACTACGCGGTGCCTTCCAGGCGGGGAGGTGCCGCGTAGTGTCGCATTGTGGCAAAATCGCCCGGCGTGCCGCGCATGGATCTGATGCCCACGCAACCTGATAAGGAGTCGTTGAGTTGAGTTTCCTCGATGCGGTGATCCTGGGCATTGTCCAGGCGCTCACCGAATTTCTTCCCGTGTCATCGAGCGCTCACGTGCGCGTCGTTGGTGAACTTCTGAACCCAGGGCAGGATCCCGGGGCGGCATTTACGGCAATCATGCAGCTTGGAACTGAGCTCGCCGTCCTCATCTACTTTTTCAAGGACATCGTCCACATCATCGCGCAGTGGGCGAAGTCGCTCGTAGGTAAGGTTCCGCATTCGGATCCGGATGCCCGCATGGGGTGGTTTGTCATCCTCGGATCGATTCCAATCGGAGTTCTCGGGCTCTTGTTCGAGAAGCAGATCGACCACGCGCTTCGTAATCTGTACATCACGGCAGCGATGCTGATCCTCTTCGCGGTGTTTCTCGCGTATGCAGATGCACGCGGTGCGCAGGAGAAGAATCTGGAGGACTTGAGCCTCAAAGACGCGATCCTCTACGGCCTCGCGCAGGCTCTCGCCCTCATCCCTGGCGTGAGCCGCTCCGGTGGCACGATCACGATGGGCCTCATCCTGGGTTACAGCCGCAAAGCCGCGGCGCGTTACGCATTCCTGCTCGCGATTCCGGCGGTGTTCGCGTCTGGCCTGTACAAGGCGTACAAGGAGGTGCCGGCCCTCTTGAGCCCCGAGGGGCGTGCCGCCGCTATGGCAGCGGGGGAGCCAAGCCTTTCGGCGATCATCGTCGCCACGCTCGTGGCGTTCGTGCTCGGCTATGCGGTGATCGTGTGGTTCATGCGCCTCATCGAGAATCACTCGTACTCGGTGTTTGTGTGGTACCGCCTCATCGCAGGCACGGTTCTTCTTCTCCTGCTCGTGTTCGGGGTGGTGTCCCCGCTCGGGGGCGCGTAAAGCTTCCAGAACCGACGTAAGACGGCGGCGCGCCTAGTGCGTGTCGCCGTCTTCGCGTCTGCGAAGGAATTGCTCGAACTCGGAAGCGATTACATCGCCCGATGCCTCCGGCAGTTCCGTCGCATCCCTCATCTGTTCGAGTTGCTCAACGTACTGCTTGATGTCCTCTTCTTCGTTGGCCATGGCGTCCATACCTCGCTCCCACGCGCGTGCATCCTCCGGAAGCTCGCCGAGGGGAATGTGCAGGTCAAGTTCGCGATCGAGTGCGGTAAGGAGTGCGAGGGTGGCCTTGGGGGCGGGGTTTTGGCCGACGTAGTTCGGGACCTGGACCCACAGGGAAAGGGTTCCGACGCCAGCAGTGTGGGCGGCGTCGTTCAAAATGGCGGGGATACCGATGGGGCCCTCGTAATCGTCGGCGTCGGCAACCCTCGGGGTTTGCGAGCCCCACGTTGTCGATGTTGGCAGCGGCCGCGTGTGCGGGGTGTCGGCGAGCAGGGCCCCCAGTGTCACGAGAAGCGTGCACTGAGCGGATGTCACGTGCGTGAGGATGTCTTCGCAGTAGCCCGTCCAGTTGAAGGAGGGCTCGGGGCCGGTGATGATGAGGATCCGCGTGCCGCGGTGGGGCTTGAGGGGAATGATGTGCGTGTGCGGCCAGGTCACGCGACGTTGGCCTTCGCTATCCCTGGCCAGGAGTGGGCGGTTGATCTGGAGGTCGACGTAGTGATTAGCGTCGATGGTGTGAGATGGGCGTTGCTCATCGACACCGATCGTGTTCATCAGGTGGGTGAGGGCTTCACTACTGCCGGTACCTGCATCGTTCCAGCCGCCGAAGGCTGCGATGGCTATTGTGCGGTTGACCTCGTCGTGAGCGGGGTTTTCGGGCACGCATTCCTCCTTCAGCTACGCCGTTAGGCGTGTCGTGCAAGTATAGTTCTCGACGCTGCAAGGTCGAAACGAGGCGGATATGGGAGCTGAGCTGGAACGGACGATGCCAAAGGTCTCCGTCGGGGCCGGAAGTATTCTTTTTGCGGTGTTGCTTGCGGTGATGATTCAGCCGCAGTTCGCCCAGTACTTGCCGGGGGCCTTTGCTATTGGCGCGGCAGCAATCGCAGCAGTGCTCTTTTTGCTCTCGGTTGCTTTGCACGAGCTCGCACACGCGTGTGTCGCGCGCGCCTTCGGGGCGCGGGTGCGTGAGATCGCCCTGACCTTGTTTGGCGGGCATACGACGTATGAGGGACCGCGTCTGAGCCCTTCGCGCTCGATGCTCATCTCACTTTCGGGACCGGCCACGAATGCCATCCTTGCCCTCATCCTGAGCGCCGTCGCTCGGGCCCTGACGCCCGTGCTCCTGAACGCCGATTCGGGAGCACTCGCGATGTGCGCGCTTGCGTGCCATTTTGCCTCGACCCTCAACTGGGCGCTCGCAATCTTCAATGTCCTCCCGGGGCTGCCCATGGATGGCGGGCGGGCACTTGAGGCGATCCTCCGTGCACGTGGAACCAACGCTGCCCGGGCAACGATCATCACGGGGTGGGTAGGCCGTGTGATCGCCGTCGGCGTCGTGGTCGTCCCACTCGCGCTCTCCGCCGTGCGCGGAGACCTACCGTCCCCGCTATGGACGGTGTGGAGCATTCTGATCGCGCTATCGCTGTTTCAGGGAGCCTCGCAGGCTATCGCTCACGCGCGCTTTCTCGAGAGCGCCGATATGCTGCACATCGCGCACGTGTCGCAAGAGGTTCGGACGCTTTCGAACGCGGCAACGGTTGAGCGGGAACGGTCCTACCTCGAACGCGGTGGGCTCTACGTCGATCCCGACGGCGTCGTCCTCGCCCCGGCTGCCGCGATCGCTGAGGCGCCTGCGGACTATCCGGTTCACGCGGTGCTCTCACCCGTGGTGAGGGCAACGGTGCTCGATGGGCGTCCCGAGGGTAGCGACCTTCTCGCTGCCATGCAGGCTGATGAGGCGCCCGCCTATCTCGTGCGCAACGACGCAGGTCAGTTTGTGAGCGTGATTTTTGCGCAGGATGTAGCCCGCGCGCTGAACGCTCGCGGGTGAGGTGCGCAAAAGCCACGTAGACTCACTGTCATGACTTCGCCGCACGAAACCGACCCCACCGTCACCGCACGCCTCGACCGTACGGGGCCCTTCGTTGTGGGGGACAAGGTCCAGCTCGCCGACCACAAGAATCGCCTCAACACGATCACGCTTAAAGAGGGCGGGGTGCATCATTCCCACCGCGGGTTCCTTCGCCATGACGACCTGATCGGCAAGAGCGATGGCACGGTTGTCGAGAACAGCGCTGGCGTCGCCTTTCAGGCGCTGCGCCCGCTCTACAACGACTACATGATGGCGATGCCTCGCGGCGCGGCGATTATCTACCCGAAGGATTCCGCGCAGATCCTCATGTACGGGGATATTTTCCCGGGGGCACGCGTTCTTGAGGCAGGGGTGGGCTCGGGTGGGCTCACGATTGCGCTTTTGCGGGCGCTTGGGCCCGACGGCTCTTTGCGCTCCATCGAACGCCGCGAGGATTTCGCCGAGGTCGCGAAGGCTAATGTCGAAAGTTTCTTCGGCTCCGTGCCCTCGTGGTGGGACTTGAGCATCGGCGATTTCCAAGACGGCGCGCATGATCTCGCGCAGCAGGGCGAGCGCGTCGACCGTGTCGTGCTCGATATGCTCGCGCCGTGGGAGTGCGTGGACAGTGCGGCAGAGGTGCTTGAGGACGGCGGCGTGTTTCTCGCGTACGTCGCTACGGTGACGCAGCTGTCTCGTACGGTCGAGGCGCTGAGGGATCACGGCGAGTTCACCGAGCCCTATGCGTGGGAAACGATGATGCGCCCGTGGCATCTCGATGGCCTTGCGGTGCGCCCTGAGCACCGCATGAACGCCCACACGGGGTTCTTGTTGACGTCCCGTCGCACGGCTCGCGGCTGCACGGCGCTGCTTCGCAAGCAACGCCCGGCCCCCGGTTCGCGGGATGAGGCGGAGCTCAACGACCCCGCAAACGAGGGCTTCGGTGGCTCGAGTCATGAATGGACGAGCGAGGACTTCCACGAACGCAACGTTGCGCCGCGCAAGACGAAGCGGGCACTTCGAGACATTAGGCAGGGGAGGACGCGGTGAAGACCTATCAGGAGCTGAACGAGGAACTGTCTAAGCTTGCTCGCAGTAACGAGCAGCTCGTGAAGTCGCTGTCGAAAGCGCGCGAACAGATCGTGCAGTTGCGAAGTGATCTCGAGTCACTCGCGGATCCGCCGTCGTCTTTCGGAACGTTCGTTGCGAAAGTCGAGGATAACCAGATCGATATCCTCCACAGTGGTCGAAAGCTGCGCGTACTCGTTGCCCCCGACATTGACGTCGAAGCGCTTACACAAGGCCAAGAGGTGCGCCTCAATGAGAACCTCATAGCCGTTGAAGCATTGATGCACGAGACGACGGGTTTTGTCGCGACCGCCGTAGAGCAGCTTGAGGATTCTCGTGTGCTCGTTCAGGTTCACGCCGATGAACAGCGCGTCATGAACGTCGTTCCGGAACTTCTGGATAGTCGTATCAATAGGGGCGATCACCTCATGGTTGCCCCGAAATCCGCCCTCGTTCTCGAGGTTCTTGAACGCAAGGAAGTTGCGGACCTCATCCTCGAGCACATTCCGGATGTGTCCTACAGCGATATCGGTGGCCTTGGTGACCAGATTGACGCAATCCGCGACGCCATCGAGATGCCGTTTCTGCATCAGGAGCTCTTTCATGAGTATGGTCTTCGCCCGCCAAAAGGCGTGCTCCTGTATGGCCCGCCCGGGTGCGGAAAGACCATGATTGCCAAGGCTGTTGCGCACGAACTCGCCCTCAAAGCGGCACGTCAACGCGGCCAGGATCCGAGTGAGGTTGTGAATCGCTCGTGGTTCCTGAATGTCAAGGGACCGGAAATTCTCAACAAGTATGTGGGCGAGACGGAACGCTCTATTCGGCTCGTGTTCGAGCGCGCCCGAGAGAAGGCAAGCTCGGGCAATCCGGTCGTCGTGTTCTTCGACGAGATGGACTCGCTTTTCCGCACGCGCGGGTCGGGGGTGAGCTCGGATGTCGAGTCAACGGTTGTGCCACAGCTTCTTGCCGAGATCGACGGAGTTGAAAGTCTCGAGAACGTCATCGTCATCGGGGCCTCAAACCGCGAGGACATGATCGATCCGGCGATCGTTCGGCCCGGGCGACTCGACGTCAAGATCCGCATCGAACGCCCTGGCCCCAAGGCGGGCGCGGAAATCCTGCGGCTCTACCTCACGCATGACGTCCCGCTTGCCGAAGAACTCGACGTTCTCGTGGATTTCGCTATCGAGCGTATTTACGCGCGCGACGACGATATGGCCTATGTCGACCTCGAGTATGCGGATGGGACAGCCGAGGTGCTGTATTTTGCGGAGTTCATGTCCGGCGCGATGCTTCGCAACATTGTGGACCGCGCGAAGAAGCTCGCGATTAAGGCGGAGCTTTCCGACGGTGAGCGGGGGATTTCTCGCGCTCACCTTCTCGAAGCGATCCACACAGAGTTCAAGGAGAATGAGGACCTTCCCTCGACTGCAAATCCCGATGATTGGGCCCGAGTTTCGGGTCGTCGCGGCCAGCGTATTACCCGCATGACGCCGCGCCGCGCGGCGAGCAGCGAGGAGGTTGCGGCACCGTGAGCTCGGTCATTCCGTCCCTGACGACTCGGCGCCCAATGGGCATTGAAACGGAATTCGGCATCGTTCACACGTCTGATTCCGAGCGTGAACGTTCCGGGGCGAACGCGTCAATTCGCCTCTCGCACTATGCCGTCGCGGCTTATGCCCTGCTCGAGGACTCACCGAAGCGCCGTGTTCGCTGGGACTACGGCGACGAAACCCCTTTGCGTGACGCGCGTGGGTTTGAAGTTCAGCGCGCTGCCGCACACCCTACTCAGCTCACCCATGAAGCGCACGATGCGCACGTTCCAAGCGTCGACGCGGATTTCGAGATCACGGTCGGTGACGAAATTCCGCTCGACCTCGACGATGCCGCGACCCTGCATTTTGCGGAACGCCGTGCGATCGGAAACGCGGTACTGACCAACGGTGCTCGACTCTACGTCGATCACGCCCATCCCGAATACTCTTCGCCAGAGGTCATGACCGCCCGCGAAGCGGTCGTGTGGGATAAGGCGGGGGAGCGTATCGCTCGGCTCGCCATGGCTCGCATCGAGGAGGCCGACGGTATCCCGGCCCTCGCGCTGTTCAAGAACAACACCGATGGCAAGGGCCAAAGCTACGGGACGCACGAGAACTATCTCGTGGACCGGGGTGTCCCTTTTGAGCGCCTTTGCGAAATTCTCATCCCCTTTTTCGCGACGCGCCAGATTCTCGTGGGGGCGGGACGCGTCGGGATCGGCACCCGCGGTGAGATCGACGGCTTTCAGATCAGCTCACGCGCCGACTTTTTCGAAAACGAGGTGGGGCTCGAGACGACACTCAATCGGCCAATCGTCAACTCTCGCGACGAGTCCCATGCGGATTCCTCGCGATTTCGCCGGCTGCACGTCATTATTGGCGATGCGAACCTCTTCGAGACCTCAACGTTCCTCAAGCTCGCGATGACTTCCCTCGTTTTGAGCCTTGCGGAACGGGAACACGCGACAGGAAAGTCGCTCCTTCCGGACATTCAGCTCGTCGATCCTGTCAGCGCCGTCCACGAGATTTCGCATGATCTGGGCTTCGCGAAAACCTATGCCACCACGGATGGTAGGCAAGCGTCGGCCCTGGATATTCAACGCGCCTACCTGAGCGCCGTGAAGAATTCGCTCGAGGGAGACGAGGCCGATGCAGAGACCCTCGAGGCGATCGCGCTGTGGACCGAGCTTCTGGAGGTGCTCGAGCGTAATCCACTGGACGCCGCGGATCGCATCGAATGGGTGGGCAAGTACGCCCTCGTTAAAGCGTTTCGGGAGCGGCACGGACTGGAGTGGTCCGACCCTCGGCTCGCGGCGCTCGATCTCCAGTTCACGGATGTCCGCGAGGATAAATCCATCTACGAGAAGCTTGCGAAGGCGGGGCGCGTGCGCCGGCTCGTGCGCGATGACGAGATCTCGCACGCGGTGACACACGCTCCCGAATCGACCAGAGCGTACATACGAGGCGGCCTTGTCACGCACCACCGCGACGATCTTGACTCGGCAGGGTGGGACGTCGTTACGGTGCGACACGAGGGTGCGGCCATGCGCGTGCGTCTCGCTGATCCAACGGTCGCGTCGAAACAGTGGTGCGAGGCCCACGGGGTCGATCCAAGCGGGGCGATTGAGACTCTCCTTGAAAGTTTTCGGAAGGCCGCTGATGAGATGCGGTGATGGCGCGCCCCGCCGCGGGGCGCATGTAGCGTGGACACGAATGAAGAGAAAGGACGTCGCAGCATGACACAGTCGCAGATTCACGGTTCCGGTGGCGGCGATGAGAATGACGAGCCGCTTATCGACCAGAACTCCGGCCAGATTCAAGCGTCGATCGCCTCAAGCGACGATCTCCTCGACGAGATCGACCTTGTGCTCGAATCCAACGCGGAGAGTTTCGTGAAGTCCTTCGTGCAAAAGGGCGGTCAGTGACCAACCTTGGCGACCCCCTCACCTCGCTTTCGGCGCATTTGAAGGCGGAGGGCCTTCTGGCCCCCGAGCTTTCAGGCGTAAGCAACGCTCATGTGACTGTTGCCGAGGCGACGACGATCATTGCCGTCCACCATACGGGTGGGAAGGCCGTCACGCTCGCCGCTGATCGACGTGCGAGCGCCGGCCACCGGATCGTCAAGGACGACATGATGAAATTGTTCCTTGCCGATTCTCACTCGGCCATCGGTATCGCGGGCACCGCCGGACTCGGCATTGAGTTCGCGCGCTTGTTCGCCCTCGAACTCGAGCACGTCGAGAAAATCGAAGGGCACGCGCTTAGTCACGAAGGCAAGGTTCGAAGGCTGAGTATTCTCGTGCGCGCGCACCTCCAGCTTGCTCTGCAGGGCCTCGCCGCCGTCCCGCTGCTCGCTGGCTTCGATGAGCGCCTGGGCTTGGTGCGTGTGCACACCTTCGATGCAACCGGAGGATCCTACGAGGAGGAGGAGACGGCGGCCATCGGCTCGGGCAGCGACATCGCGCGGGCGGTTCTCGATGCACGGCGAAACATTCTCGACTGCGACCGCGAAGAAGCCCATTGCCTTACCCTTCAGGCACTCGCCTCCGCCTCCCGTCGAGACTCGGCAACATCGGGCCTTCGCGGCGAGTCACTTCCCGTTCTTGTCGACGTCGATGCTGAAGGCGCGCGCTTCGTGGATGCGGATCGGATCCTTGAGCTCGCTAAGGAGCTTTCATGAGCATGCCGTTTTACGTCGATCCCGAACAGCTGACGAAGGATCGGGCCGACTTCTCTCGTCGCGGAGTGTCGCGTGGTCTGCCGGTTATCGCCGCGAGCAGCGCCGATGGCATTGTCATCATCGCCCTCAATTCATCGACGTCTCTCATGAAAATTGGCGAGGTACACGACCACATCGCCTTTGCCGGCGCAGGAAAGTTCCACGAGTACGAGGCGCTCAGGCTCGCGGCCGTGCGGTGGGCCGATACTCGCGCCTACCAGTATTCCCGCCGTGATGTTTCGGCTTCCTCCCTCGCCAACGCTCTCGCCCACGCCATTGGCGAGGCGTTCGTCTCCGCACCAAAACCGCTGGAGATTGCGCTCTTGCTGCCGGAAGTCGGGCAGGCGCCAGAGTTGGATCGTATTTTCTCTTTGAGTTTCGATGGATCTTTGAGCGATCACGGCACATTCGCCGCGATCGGCGGTGTTCCCGATGGGCTCGCACAACGCGCCTTCGACAGCGCTCTTTATGAGCGCGAAGCCGAGGCCGTGATCGATTTTTGCGTACGCGAGCTTGCGCGAACCCACGCCGATGACAGAATTCATGCCGAGATTGCCCTGCTTCGACGTGGAGTTGAGTTGCGTTCGTTTGAGAGGCACACTCCTGTCAGTATGGCGAGGGCGGAAAGGTCGCATCTATGAAACGGCGCGTGGGCGGATTAGAGACAGAATTTGGGCTTCTCGCTGTAACCGCCGATGGGCGGCAAGCCCTCGAACCTGAAGCCGCAGCAAGGGAACTGTTCCGGCCGGTTGTCGCGTGGGGGCGTTCCTCGAACGTGTTTCTTACGAACGCGGGCAGGCTCTATCTCGACGTCGGCTCCCATCCCGAGTATGCGACCGCGGAATGCGACGATCCGTGGGACATTGTCGCCCAGGAGCGCGCGGGCGAGCGGGAGCTTCACGCCCTCGTCCACGAGGCCAACGCGCGATTGAAATCCGACGGCCGCGACGCACGCATTCATTTGTTTAAAAACAATGCTGATTCTCAGGGCAATTCCTTTGGAAGCCACGAGAATTACCTCGTGGAGCGCAAAGGCGAATTCACACGCCTGCCAGCATTGCTGCTGCCATTCCTCATTACGCGGCAAATCGTCACGGGGGCCGGGGGAGTTCTCGACGGCGAGGGCGGGCCGGTTTTCGGCTTCTCGCTGCGGGCCGACCACATGTGGGAGACGGTTTCGTCCGCGACAACCCGTGCACGCCCGATCATCAACACGCGCGATGAACCCCACGGCGATCCGTCGCGCTATAGGAGACTGCACGTCATTTCTGGAGACTCGACCATGAGTGAAGTCTCCACCTGGCTGAGGTTCGCGATGACGTTCGCCGTGTTGCGATTTATTGAAGACGGGCACGCTTTTGCAGACTTCGAGCTCGCGGACCCGATCAGCGATATTCGCCGGATTGCGCGAGACCTCACGGCGAGCGAACCACTCCAGCTGAAGAACGGCGGCGTAAGCACGGCGCTTTCGATTCAGCGCGCTTATTTCTCCGCTCTCGAGCGCACATACGATGACCTCGACCCTCGAATGATGGACACGTGGGACCGAGGGTTGCGAGCGCTCGAAACGGGCAATTTCTCGCTCGTCAATCGCGAACTCGACTGGGCGATTAAGCACGAGCTGTTTACGACGGTGGCGGATCGTCGTGGGCTCGCGCTCAACGCGCCCGAGATTCAGCGCCTCGAACTGGCCTATCACGATATTGATCCCGGTCGAGGCGTGTTCTATGCACTCGAGCGCCGCGGACTTGCGACGAGCGTCCTGAGCGACGAGCGAATTGAGGCCGCCCGTCGAGTGGGTCCGGCTACAACTCGCGCGCACTTGCGTTCAAGAGTCTTGACACTCGCACGGGAAAAGGGGATCGACGTTGCGGTGGATTGGACAACCGTGCGACCGAACACACCCGGCGCTCTTCCCATCACACTGCTCGATCCGTTTGAGGTCGAAAACCCAGAAATCGACCGCTTGCTCGATAGTCTTGAAGAATATTCATCGGCACCCGCCGAGCTGAAAGGACTCCAGTGATTAACCGTCGCTCGCTGCTCGCTGCAGCTGCTTCCACTTCCGCCCTTGTAACCCTCGGGGCGTGCGCGAAAAAATCGTCACCTACGGCGAAGGGCGCTGCTCAAGCATCGGACTCGGGCGCATCCACGGCCTCGGCCTCGGATGGCGGCGGTAGTGCGGCCGACGAGGCCAACCTTCTTGACCGCGTGAAGGTCACCAGTGCGTTCGGTGAGGATCCGACTGTCGATTTCGACGCCCCGCTGGAGTTTTCAAACTTTCACTCAACCGTGGTGAGCAAGGGCGACGGCCCTGCAATCGCCGAGGGCGATTTCATCGTGACCCGTTCCGCCTATTTTGATCCGGAAAGCGCGGAAGTGCTTGCTTCGCAGTGGAAGGAGGGGACGTTCTCTCCTTTCAAGGTGGATAAGCAATCCGTGGGCCAAACGGCGACCGAATTCTTTACGGGGTTGACCTCCCATTCGCGCTTTCTCATGGCCGGCGTGGCCGGGACCCAAAAACAAAAGGTGCTCCAGGTCGGGGACGTCGTCGGCGTTGCATTGAAGCGAGCTGAGGGCGACGCACAGAAGCTTCCCGCGGAGGTTCCCGGTTTCGCCCTCGGTGAGGACGGCGCTCCAAATCTCACCGCCAAACCGAACGGTACCGCTCCCACCACGCAGGTTGTCGCCCCCGCGATCAAAGGTCACGGACCGGCCGCGAAGAAGGGCGACACGCTCATCATGCACTACCGCGGTTGGGACTGGGCAACCGGAGAAGAGTTCGACTCGTCGTGGGGGCGTGGCACCCCGTTCTCGTTCAAGCTAGGCGACGGCCAGGTCATTAAGGGCTGGGATGAGGGGCTCGAGGGTGCAGCGCAAGGTAGCCAGATTGCTCTGATTCTTCCGCCGGCGTCGGCCTACGGGGAAGCCGGCGAAGGCAATCAGAATCCTCTCGCCGGCAAGACCCTGCTCTTTGTCGCCGATGTTCTGTACGTGGCCTCGCCCGAGGCCTAAGCACTAAATCTCAGGAGAATCATGTCGAAACCAGTTGTGAGCGTTGAAGGGTGCGAAGCGCCCGAGGAACTCGTCATCATCGATGAGAAGATCGGTGACGGTGACGAAGCCAAGGCCGGCGACGTTGTCGACGTCCACTACGTGGGGGTAGGCCTCAGCGATGGCAAACAGTTCGATGCGTCGTGGGATCGAGGTGAGCCGCTGCGCTTTACGCTCGGCGTAGGCCAGGTCATTCCCGGCTGGGACCGCGGAGTGCAGGGAATGCGCGTGGGCGGGCGCCGACGTCTCGAAATCCCCTCGTCGCTTGCGTACGGTCCCCGCGGTATCCCGGGCGTTATTAAAGGCGGGGAAACCTTGATCTTCGTCTGCGATCTCGTTGGGGTGACCGGGCGCTGACCCAAGAGCCACCGGCGCTCTTTGACTCCGCGACACCCAAGAGCGAAGACAGCAGTCGCAATGGACGACCGTTCGAAACCACCGCGGGCTTCTCGCTCGCGACGGATCGGCCGGTCGTCTCTGTTCACGTGCTCGGTACTCTCGCGCACCTCGATCGCCTCTTCGAATACGCGGTCCCCGCGGCTCTCGATGCTGTTGAGCCCGGGATGAGGGTGCGTGTGCGATTCTCCGGCCGCGAGCACGAGGCGCTCGTACGGGCACGCTACGAAAGACCCGACACTGTCCGGCCGCTCGCACCGCTCGTGTCCGTCGTAAGCGAGGACGTTCTCCTTTCGGAGCACATGTTTCGGGTGTGCGAGGACGTTGCGCAGCGGTACGCGGGATCGCTCAGCGACGTGCTGCGACTCGCCGTTCCCGCGCGCAGCGCAGGCGCGGAAAAGGCACACCGGGCGCGCATGGAACGCCATGCACGCGAAAAATCTGGCGCACCTGATAAGAAAACTGCTTCGACCGGTGACCCTAACCCTCAGTGTGAGAAGTACCGTTCCAAATTCGCGGGGCTCGGAGCTTTCCTCGAGCACTCATGCAGTGGAGACCGCACTCCGCGGGCGTCGATCGTTCTCGATCCGGTGGATTCGTGGATTGAACTCGTGCTCGAATGCCTGTCGGGACTTGAGGATGATGCGGGAGCGATCATCCTCGCGAGTGATCAGCGCGACGTCGATCGACTGGCAAAGGCTCTCACGGCGCATGCGATCGACCACGTCCAATTCGGTAGCGCACAGGGCCCCCATGCGCGGTACACGGCGTTTCTGTCCACACTCCAGGGGCGCTCACGCCTCGTCATCGGGACGCGCAGCGCTGTTTTTGCTCCCGTGGCAAACCTCCGCATGATCCTTGTATGGGATCCGGATGACGACCTCTACGAAGAACCACGAGCGCCCTACCCCCACGCGCGCACTGTCGCCCTCACGCGAAGCTTCCACGAAAGCTGTTCCCTGCTCTTCGTTTCGCGGGCACCGTCGGAATTCGCCCGCTACCTCACCCTTGCCGGCACTCTCGCGGCTCTCGAACCCGTGCCCGCCGCCCATGCCCATACTCACCCACGTATCGAGCTCATGGACGCGTACTTGCGTGAGAGAGAGGGGGCAAGCGGGTTTTCGCGTTTGCCGTCGCACGCCCACGCGGTTATACGCCGAGGGCTTGCGGAAGGGCCCGTGCTGGTCCACGTGCCGCGAGCGGGATACGCCCCGGCACTCGCGTGTCGATTTTGTGGGACCAAGGCGACGTGCGTGCATTGCCACGCGACGCTCGCTGCGCCCGGAAGAGGGGAACTATCGTGCAGCGTGTGTTCTCGTCGGT
This sequence comes from Dermabacter sp. HMSC08H10, assembly GCF_001807585.1. Classification (NCBI taxonomy): domain Bacteria; kingdom Bacillati; phylum Actinomycetota; class Actinomycetes; order Micrococcales; family Dermabacteraceae; genus Dermabacter; species Dermabacter sp. HMSC08H10. The sequence continues at coordinate 465,224 of NZ_KV789424.1, read as the reverse complement.
ACGGCCACTATCGGTGCCAGGAATGCGGGGGAGCGGATCTGCGCCCCATAGTCCTCGGCCAAGAACGCACCGCTGCCGATTTGAAGCGCTCCTTCCCGAACGCAACGCTCCACGTATCGGGCGGGGCCTCCGGAATTGTGGAGGATTCTGACGTTCGCGACGGCGACCTCGTGATTGCAACGCCGGGCGCAGAGCCGCAGCCCGAGGGCGGATACGCGGCGGCGGTGATCATCGACGCGGCCGCCTCCCTCGGCAGAGCCGCCTACAACGCCGACTGCGAAACAATCCGCCGTTACTCCCATGTGATCGGCCAGACCCGCACGTTCGACAAGGGCGGGCAGGTGCTGATCGTTGGACCCGATCAGCACCCCGCACTTCGTTCGCTCGTTCTCGTGCGCTCGAACGCATTTATTGACCGAGTGCTTGAAGAACGCGCCGAACTCGGGCTTCCCCCTGCGTTTAAGGTCCTTGAGGTGCGAGGAGACCGAACGGCGTGCACCGATTTCCTCGAACGGCTCGATGCGCCGCGAGGCGTCGATATCTTTGGCCCCACGGAGGTCGAGTCTTCCACCATTGACGCCGAAGCGCGCGTCGTGCTCCGGTGCCCCGTCAGGCACGCGCCTGCATTGGTGGAGGCAGCGCGAGCGGTCATGCTCGTGCGTAGCGCGAAGAAGCATCCGGGCTCCCTTCGCCTTCAGGTTGACCCCCCGCATGTCTTCTAGGCGTGGCCGCTAGACTTGGGCATCATGCGAATTCTTTTTGCCGGAACGCCCGACGTTGCCGCTACCTGCCTCTCCGCCCTCGCCGATTCCTCCCACGAAGTCGTCGGCGTACTCACGCAGCCCGATGCCCGCGGCAAGCGGGGGAAGAGCCTCGTGCCCTCTCCCGTTGCGGTCCTCGCGCAAGAGCTGGGAATCCCATCGTTCAAACCCGCTGACGCGCGAAGTGCCGAAACACGCGAGTGGATCCGCGAGAGCGGTGCCGAGGTAGCGGCCGTCGTCGCTTACGGTCAGATTCTCGAGCGCCCCGTGCTCGAGTCCCTTCCCGGCGGATTTTTTAACCTTCACTTTTCGCTGCTTCCCGCGCTTCGCGGCGCGGCACCGGTACAGCGCGCGATTGAGCAGGGCCTTCAGGAAACCGGCCTTAGCGTGTTCAAACTTGACGAAGGCCTCGACACGGGCGCGTTGGCGCGCCAGGAGCCGCACTCGATTGCCCCGCTTGCGACTGCGGGAGAGCTCCTCGAAGACATGGCCGAGCATGGCGCCCGGGTTCTTGTCGAGGTCATAGATGAACTCGGCCGCGGTACTTTGACTCTCACCGCGCAAGAAGAGGAGGGAGCGAGCTACGCGCGCAAACTTCGAGCCGACGAAGCACGGATTAACCCGGCGCGCCCCGCGCGGGAGGTTGCCGCTCACATTCGCGCGTTTGCCCCCAATCCTGGCGCATTCACGAGCGTGAGAGGTTCGAGGCTCAAGGTTCTCGGCGTAGGAAACACAGAGGCGCCCGAGGGCATGAGCCTCGCCCCCGGCGAATTCGGTGTCACGAAGAAGCACGTGTTCCTCGGCACCGCCACCGAGCCTCTCGAGCTGACGCTCGTGGGGCCGGCGGGCAAGAAGCACATGGCCGCTGCTGATTGGGCGCGCGGCGTACGACTGGAAACGGGCGAGCGCATGGAAGAGGAGAGCGCGGCATGAGCGAGGAGCGACAGAAGCGTCGCGGGGGACATACCCAGCGTCACCGGAACGACGCGGGTCACGAGCGGAGCGGTTCGCGCGGCAGGGGCGGCCCTCGACGCGGTTACTCGCGCAAGCGCCCTAGCGAACGCCGCCGCGAAACGACCCCCTCAAGGTTGGCCGCATACGAGGCAACGCGACGTGTGAGCGAGGAGGATGCCTACGCGAACATCGTGTTCCCCACCGTTCTTCGTCGCCATCGCGTGGAGGGACGCGATGCCGCTTTTGCCACGGAGCTCTTCTACGGGTCGCTCAGGGCACAGGGGCGGCTCGACGCAGTTCTTGCGGAATGCGTGGACCGCCCGCTTTCGAAAATTGAGCCTGCTGTTCTTGACGTTCTTCGCCTCGGCGCGTACCAGATGCTTGACATGGGGGTCGCGGCGCACGCTGCTGCTTCCGAAACGGTGGGCCTCGCACGCGAGGTGACCGGGGCAGGGTCTGCCAGCCTGGTCAATGCCGTGCTCCGCCGCGTGGGCGAAAAAACACTCGAGGAATGGCTTGCCATTGTCGTTCCGGCCCGCGAGGACGACGAGGACCGTTTCCTTGCGATCACCTATTCTCATCCGGAATGGATCGTGCGCGCGCTGCGGGAGGCCCTCAAAGCTCACGGGCGGGATCCACGCGAGATAGACGCCCTGCTGGCCGCCCACAATGACGCGCCTTCGGTCAGCCTCGTCATGCGACCCGGTCTGACCGACGAAAATGAGCTTGCGCAAGCCGGTGCACAGCCCGGCCGCTGGTCGTTGTTTTCGATGGCATGGCCAGGCGGCGATCCGGGGACGATTCCCGCGGTTAACGAGGGACGTGCCGCTGTTCAGGACGAGGGCTCGCAGCTTGTTGCACTCGCGCTTGCCCTCGGCGCGGATAGCCTCGTCGTGGAGCCCGACCATCACTGGCTTGATCTCTGCTCTGGGCCCGGGGGCAAAACTGCGCTTCTCGCCGGTGCGAGCATCACCCACGACGCCGAGGTTTTGGCGGTCGAGCTACAGGAACACCGCACGCGTCTCGTTGAGCGTTCGGTCCACACGCTCGTAGAAGCGGGTGCGGAGGTCGAGACGCTCACCGCCGACGGCCGCTCGATCGGCGAACGTTTCCCCGAACAGTTTTCGCGCGTCCTCGCCGATGTCCCGTGTTCGGGCCTCGGAGCGCTACGGCGCAGGCCAGAATCGCGGTGGCGTAAGCAGCCCGGTGACCTCGGTTCTCTTGGGCGTTTGCAACGCGAGCTTTTCGACAGCGCGGTCGCGGCCACCCAGGTAGGTGGCGTGATTGCCTACGTCACGTGCTCGCCGCACGCTAATGAGACGCTCCTCGTGGCAAAGGCGGCGCAGCGCCGGCACGGGGATCTCGAAGTTCTCGACGCTCGTGAAGCGCTGCGTGCCGGGCTTCGTAGCGATGCGGGTGACATCGACCTCGGCGACGGCCCCTTTGTGCAGTTGTGGCCGCACGTGCACGGCACAGACGCCATGTTCCTCGCGCTGTTTCGCAAAACCGATCCAGAATCCTAACCTTCCACCCCGATAGGAGAGCCTCCCGTGTACTCGACGTCGTCAACGAGCATCCACCCGTCCATTCTCAACAGCGACTTCATGCACATCGGTTCCGAACTCGACAAGATTTCCAATGCCGAGGCCGCCCACATCGACGTCATGGACAACCATTTCGTGCCCAACATGACGTTCGGCGTCAGCATGGTTGAGCAGATCGCGAAGCGCTCACCGATCCCGCTCGATGCCCACCTCATGATCGATTCGCCCGACCGCGATGCCGTGGCATACGCCGAGGCTGGAGCGCAGTCGGTGACGTTCCACCTTGAGGCCTCGAGCGCTCCCGTGCGACTCGCGAGGGAGCTTCGAGCGAAGGGCGTTAAGGCCGGCGTTGCGCTGCGCCCAGCGACACCGGTCGAGCCTCTCGTGGACATCCTTGGGGAGTTCGACATGCTCCTCGTGATGACGGTCGAGCCCGGCTTCGGTGGGCAATCGTTTATCGACTCGATGCTCCCCAAGGTTCGACGAGCGCGTCGCGCTATCAGTGAGCAGAACCTCGACGTGTCGATTCAGGTTGACGGCGGCATCTCACGCGCGACGATCGAGGGAGCCGCTGAGGCCGGGGCGAACGTGTTCGTCGCGGGAAGCGCGGTCTATAAATCAGCCGATGCGGCGGCTGAGATCGACGCCTTGCGTGAACTCGCGCGCACGCATCGTCACGACTAACCGCCCCCCATGACTGCCACTTCGCACATCCCAGAACTACCGCTCACGTATCGCCCCCGTGCAGTACGCAGGTGGGGGTACATCGTCGCCGCAGTGTTCGCCCTTGCGTGCCTCGTGATGGCCGTGTCGCTTCCGCTTCTCACCCACAAGCTCCTCGATTCGCTCGGTTTCGTGCTGCTCGCGCTGGCAGTGGGCTGGTTTTGCCACCGGCACGCTAGCGTCCACGTGCGAGCCGACGCCGCCTGCGTGACGGTGCGCAATGCTTTTTCGACGCGCCGCTTCGAATGGGCCGAACTGATCGGGGTGAGCTTCCCCGAAGGAGATCCGTGGGCACACCTGGATGTGGCCGATGGCGACACGTGTGCCGTAATGGCCTTTCAACGGGCCGATGGCGAAAGAGGCGTCGACATGGCGCGCGAGTTCAACGCGCTCATCGACACACACTCGCTTAGGCCGTAGGCGCCTCGGCGGCAAGTCGTCCTGCAAGGGCGCTGTAAAGGAAACTCGCCCGATCCTCCTCGAGCCCGCGGCCCATGGTCGACACGCGTACCGGCAGCGCCCGTATCGCCTTTTCGAGGCCCTCACCTGACGTTGCGGTGACTCGATGGGCAGGCACCCCGTGGGCAGACCGCACCGAGTTAATGTGTGCGTAGATTTCGGCTATCTCGAGATCGATATCGCTGCGCTCGGATGGGGATAGGCTCGGTAGCTCGACTCCCGCAAAAAGCATGCGCTCGAGCACGGTCCTCGAGTGGTGGGAGAGGCCCACGTGGCGCGAGCGCGGGTCCGCCTCGGATACGCGTGGCGCACAAATGGCTCGCGCCCCCATCGCAGCTGCGGCGTGGAGGGCATCCGCGACGGCGATTGAACCAAAGCCCCAGCGTGTACCGGTCCCGAGGTTTCCGGGTCCCTGCGCTACGATGACGGCGTCGGCCTCGAAGTGTGCGCGTGCCGCGGCAAGAGCCGAGGGCACGGACACTGCTTCGGCGTCGCCCCCGAATGATTGCCCGGCGCTGATGGTGGCTGAAAGAATTCCCTCCTCGCGAAGGCGGGCATTAGCACGCGAGTATGCCACGGGTAGCGCAGCCCAATCCGTGTGGACATACACGAGCCGCGCCCCGGGCCGCACCGCGTGAAAGCCCGCGGCGATGGGGCCGACGGCTGAATGCAAACCGGCGACGATGACGCTCATCCCGTCGAGGCTCTCCACGGCGTCAATCGCCTCGTGGGCCGGGGAAGCAGGGTCGTCGATGGCATCGACCATCATCTGCTGCGGGGTATAGCGGGCCTTCATCATGTGGCCCGCGGGAAGCTCTCCGCGCTCGCACGCATCAAGATTGGCGATGATGAAAGCGTCGCCTCCCGTTCCGAGGCTCTTTCGAAGGGCATTGGTGTTGAGCAGGAGGCGATCGCCCACCGCCGGCGCCGCGACCATGTCGAGATAGGCGAGGGCGCTCACGCGGGTACCGTCGGAATCGAGCGCGGCCCACACGCGGCAGACACCCGGCCATGCATCTCGGTGCTCGAGCACCGTTCCCGTTTCCTGCGCGATCATGGTCCCAAGCTTACCGAGGCGGCGCGCTAGGGTTGAGATGTGCCACCTACGCAGAATGTCGAGCGACTCCTGAGCCTCGCGCTGACCCTCACGTCGAGCACACGCGGCCTCACGCGGGAGGAAGTGACGGAGCTTGTGCCGGGGTACGAGCGCATGAATCCCACGAGTGTCCGCCGTCAATTCACCCGCGATCTCGCTCGACTAGCCAAGCTCGGAATCGATGTCGACTCCACCCCCGACCTCGTCAATCCCTCCACGCTCAGGTATACGGCCTCCGTGCGCGATGCTGCGTCGTCGACCGGCACGTTTGACGCACACGAGCGCCTCATGCTCGGCGCTGCGGCAGCGATGTGGAGCACTCAGTCCGCGGGAAGCCTCGGAGCCCGCATTCGCGCAAAGCTCGCCTCGCTGGGAGTTCCGCCAGTCTCGGGCATTGCGCGCGGAGCGCTCGGCTCCTCGCCCGCAAGCACCCCGCTCCTCGAGGCCCTTGAGTCCGGCAAAACCGTCACCTTCGCCTATCGTTCCTCGGCGGCGGCGGCCGCCCATAAACGACGCGTGGAGCCGTGGGCTTTCGACGTGGCTCGCGGGCGCGAATATCTCTACGGCTACGATCTCGACCGGGACGCTCCTCGACTCTTTCGCGTCAGCCGCATCGAATCGATCCCTGTTGAAGGGCCGTCCGCGAAGCACGCGCGTGAACCGCATCCGCCGATCCGATCGCTCCTTTCGAACGATCGGACGCGCGCCGGCCAGTCGAACGAGAGCGCCGAACAATTGCGCGTGCGCATCGCGCCCTACAAAGCGCTCGACTTGCGCTCTCAACTCGGCATGGACGCTGGGAGTCCGCTTGCCGAGGTCCCACTGAGCAAGGCCGACGGAATCCTCAGCGCAGCATGGGCCGAGCCTCTATGGGTGGCACTGGAAGGAGACCACCCTCTCGCTACGACATGGGCGCTAACAAGAGCAAGAATTGCCGCCCTCCATACCGGGGCCGCCTCACTGACGTGGGAGCACGCATCCACGTTCGACACCGTCAAACAAAAACGCGCACGCGACGTAGGCACGGGCGATGGCGAACTGACACGCCTGAGTGCAGAGATCGCCTACCTCCATTCGTTCGGAGACGTTGCCGTAGCCGACATGGCCCGCGATTTTGGGCTCACGGTAGACGAGCTCAATGCCGACCTCGACATCATCTACAACGCGGGGGACTACTCGCGGGGGTACGACGAACTCGTCGAAGTCACGCGCGCTGACGGATACGTCTCCATCGCTGGAGCCGACCCGCTCGCGCGTCCCATGACCTTCACCGCTAGTGAAATCAGCGCACTCCTCATCGGCCTCGAGGCCGTCGCCGACTCGCGCGGCGGACTTTCGGTATCCGCGATCGAAGCCCTTAGGGCCAAGCTTGCCGCGATGGTGCCCGAGGGAGCCGCTCAAGGCGGGCAACCCTCGGAGGCCCCTCGTGACCACGAGAATCCCACCCTCACGCGCATCCTCGATGCGCACGCCACGAAACACCCCGTGCGCATCATGTATTCGCCTGCCGCTCGGCACGGCATCAGCGTTCGCGACATCGAGCCACGCGAGGTCACATCAAAGTACGGCGCTCTGTATGTACGCGCGTATTGCCGGCTCGCGGGGGCCGAAAGGGAGTTTCGCTCCGACCGCATCGTTGACTCGTGGGAATGCACCGATCCCGCCGCTCCCGCAACCGGTGATTTCACGACACCGCTTGATGTCGCGCTCGAAAACTGGCCGACTGTCACTCTCGCCATCGGCCCCAAAGCGAGATGGATTCTCGATGCCTTCAACGCGAGCGAGCTTCGCGCCGAGCCCAACTCCACGAGAGTGATCGCACGCATCACGCCTTCGTCGAGCCATGCACTCCTTGCCGCGATCTTCGAAACCCACGGCGAAGCAGAAGTTCTTGACCCGGATCACATTCGATCCGCAATCAGGGGCGTGGCTGAGACTAAGGTCGCGCGTCTAGGGGAGTAGGCTGGAGCGGCCGAGACGATCCGGACCGACCGGTGGTGTCTATGCGAAAATTTTTTATAGTGTCGATCTCCTCGACACACACATCACACGCTTTGGATGGTGATTACACATGGGTACAGGTTTCTTTCGGAGCCCTTGGCCGATCTTGATTCTCCTCGTTCTTGTCGTGCTGCTTTTTGGCGCGAACAAGCTTCCGGGCCTTGCACGCAACATGGGTGAATCCATGCGCATCTTCAAGAACGAAGTTTCCGAAATGCGCAAAGAGGATGACGACGACCACGCCGAGGCGTCCATCAATGTCAAGCGCGATCGCGAAGGTGCGCGTCGCGACGACCGTTCCTACGACGCCCGCGATGATCGCGACCGCGACTACCGACGTGACGACCGTGACTACCGTCGGGACGACCGCGACGACTTCCGACGCGAAGAACCCGTGCGCGAGGCTCGCGATCGCGAGGACTTCCTCGGCGACGGCCGCTCTGACGACCTCTACCGCCGGGACTGAGACGAAACGCATCTAGCGTGCCCGGTCCTCCACTGGCGAGGGCCGGGCAGAAACTGAGGGTAGGACGACACACGTGGCAAAGAAGAAGAAACGCCCCCGCGATCCAGAAGGGCGCATGAGTCTTGGCGAGCATCTCGCCGAACTTCGTGACCGCATCTTCATCGTCGCGGTATTCGTGGTCCTCTTCTCGATTGCCGGTTGGTTCCTTTACTACCCGCTATATGAGGCACTCGCCGTACCTTTCCGTGAGCTCAAGGGGCTCGGATACAACGTTGCGATCAATATCGGTGGTGTCGCCGGCACGTTCGAAACGCACTTGAGGCTCGCCGCCTACATCGGAGTGGCGCTGAGCATCCCGGTGATCGTGTACGAGGCGTGGGCATTCATCTCACTTGGGCTCAAAAAGAACGAGAAACGGTGGGCTCTTGCTTTCCTGTTCTCTTCGGGGCCGCTCTTTCTCGCCGGCGCCATTTTCGGGTACTTCGCGATCACAAGAGCGATCCCGATCCTCATGACTTTCGGTCCTAACAAGGAAGTTCTTCAGCTCGTCGAGTTTCGCGACTACATCGAGCTTGTCGTCAAGACCTGCATGGTTTTCGGCGTCGCCTTCATCTACCCGGTATTCCTCGTCGCGCTCAATATCGTGGGGATCCTTCCGTGGCGCACAATCCTCAAGGCCTGGCGCTGGGCTATCCTCCTCAGCTTCATTTTCACCGCCGCGATGGTGCCGACGCCTGAGCCAATCACGCTTCTTCTCGTGACCTCTCCCTTCCTCATTCTCTTCTTTGGTGCCGTGCTCGTCGCCTACATCCTTGAGACGCGGCGCGAGAAGCGCCTCAAGAAGCAGGCAGCCTTCACGGAATCCGGCGAATACGTGCCGTCCCAAATTGCGCTTCCCAAGTCGCTCGATGACGCCTACGCCGACTCCCACAAGGACACCGGCGGTTCCTCAGAATCATGAGCCGCCTCCGAGTAGGTGTTATTGCGAACCCCTACGCAGCCAAGCGCCGCTCAGGGAATATCGGCCACGACGTCTGCGCACTGCTCGGCGCCGCGGGTTTGTCGGTGATCGACCTTTCTGCCCCCGATGCCCTCACGGCGAAGCGGCGTGCCGAAGCCGTCATCGACACCCTTGACGCTCTCGTGGTCGTCGGGGGTGACGGCACCGTGGCTCTCGGGGCCTCTCTCGTGTGCGGCACGAATATTCGCCTCGGCATCGTGCCGGCAGGCTCTGGGAATGACTTTGCACGCGCGATCGGGCTTCCCCTTGATGATGCCGACGCCGCCGTGCGCGTGATCGTCTCCGCGCTCGCACGGGGCGAGCAACGTATTGACGCGATCGAGGTGCACTTTGAAGGCGGGCCGGAGGGTAGCAGCGTCATCGCCCTCGGCAATCTCAACATGGGCTTCGACGCGATTGTTAATGCGCGCGCGAATCGTTCCCGCTACGGCTATTCGGGTGCCGTCGCTCGAGAGCTCCTTTCGTACAGGCCGCGCCGATACTGGGTCGAACTCGACGGCGGCGAACGCCAGCACATCGACGCTTCACTCGTGACGCTCAGCAATGCTGGCTACTTCGGTGGCGGGATGAAGTACTGTCCCGTCTCAAAGGTCGACGACGGAGTGCTCGAGTTCGTCACTGTTTCGGGCCTTAGCAGGGCTGGACTCGTACGCTTTTTCCCTCGCGTGTTCTCGGGAACGCACGTATCCCTGCCTCACTACACGGTCACTGCTTGCGCTTCGCTCACGATCGGCTCGGACGATCCTATTGAGGTGTGCAGCGATGGGGAAACACGCGCATTTCTCCCGCTTCGCGCTCGAGTTTTGCCCGGGGCGGTGAGCATCCTCGCCCCGCAGCTTCACGACGACCAGTTTCAGGAGGCAGCAGCATGAATGACGCTCCAGGTACCGGCCTTCGCGGGCACTTTACCGCGCGATTTGCGTTTGATCTCGATCCGTTCCAGTTGAGCGCCATGGACGCGCTCGACCGAGGAAGCTCGGTTCTCGTAGCTGCTCCCACGGGCGCGGGCAAAACCATCGTCGGCGAGTATGCCGTTCACCGGGCCATGGCACACGGCGTCAAGGTCTTCTACACGACTCCGATCAAGGCCCTGAGCAATCAGAAGTACCAAGAACTCGTGGAGTGGCTTGGGCACGAATCGGTCGGGCTTGTGACGGGCGACGTGAACGTCAATTCGGAAGCCCAGGTCGTCGTGATGACGACCGAGATCCTTCGCAACATGATGTACGCCGATTCTCCGACTCTTCATTCGCTCGGCTATGTCGTGATGGATGAGGTCCACTATCTCGCGGATCGAATGCGAGGGCCCGTGTGGGAAGAGATCATTATTCACTTGCCGCGAAGCGTGCAGCTCGTTGCCCTGAGCGCGACCGTTTCGAACGTTGAAGAATTTGGGGCGTGGATAGAGGAAGTGCGCGGGAGTACGGAAGTGATCGTTTCCGAGCGCCGCCCGATCCCGCTGTGGCAGCACGTGCTCAACGACCACGAGCTCATCGACGTGTTTCTCGACGAAGACGGGCGGGCAACCCCCTCGCACGGGCCGTTTGCCCATCGACGCTATCGCGAGGTCAATCCCATGCTCGCCGAAATCGGCAAGGGGACATGGGGCGACGTGCCAGACGGTAACCGCTACGGCGGCAAACGTCACGGGCGGGGGCGGAAGAGTGGCAGGTCGGGCCGCCGGGGCTATCGGGATCGGCGCAACGATCAGCGTGGTCCGCATCGTTCGCATCGCCACGAGCAGAGGATGCGGCCACGGGCGATGAGCCGAGCCGACGTCATCTATCTCCTCGAGGAGCGCGGCATGCTCCCCGCGATCTTCTTTATTTTTTCCCGGAGCGGCTGCGATCAGGCAGTGGCACAACTCATGCGAGCGAACGTGCGGCTCACGGATGACGCGGAGCGCTCGCAGATCAAAGAAGCCTTTCGCGCCGCGCTCGGGGATTTGCGTGCTGACGATTACGACGCGCTCGGGATTGGCAGGATTGAGCGGGCGGCGATGAACGGACTCGCGGCCCACCACGCGGGTCAGCTTCCCGCTGTCAAGGCCGTGATCGAGGATCTTTTTGCTCGTGGACTCATCAAGGTCGTGTGCGCAACGGAGACCCTCGCCCTCGGCATCAACATGCCGGCGCGCACCGTCGTCCTGGACAAGCTGACGAAGTTTAACGGGACTGAGCACGCGAAGATTACGCCGGGGGAGTACACGCAGCTCACGGGGCGGGCGGGACGCCGCGGCATTGACGTCGAAGGGCACGCTGTCGTCGTTGTTGGCTCCTCGATCGCGGCACAGGACGTCGCCGGCCTCGCCTCGACTCGAACGTACAAACTGCACTCTGCCTTTAGGCCCACGTACAACATGGCCGTGAACCTCCTTGGTCGATTCAGTCTTGACGAAGCGTACGAGACCCTTGAAAGCAGCTTCGCGCAGTTTCATACGGACCGAAGCGTCGTGGCGCAGGCGCGCAAGGCGCGCGAGAAGCACGAGGTGGCCGAGCAATACCGCGAGGCGATGCACTGCTCGAAGGGCGATATCGCGCAGTACGCGGACATCCTCGAAAAGATCTCGGCTCGCGAAAAAGAGCTGAGCCGAACGCGTGCCGATAAACAGCGCGAGCGTACTCGCTCAATCGTCGGGAAGCTCCGTCGGGGTGAGGTCATTGCCATCCCAGGGGGACGCCGCTCAGGTTTCGCGGTTGTCATTGACCATGACAAGACGGTTCGCGGGCCACGCGTGTGGGTCATCACGCGTGAGGGCCAGCTTCGAGATCTCTACACCGAAGATTTCACCGCGAGTCCCATGGTGCTCACGACCATGCGGGTGCCCTCGCTCGACCGGGTACGTAGTGCGAGGGTGCGAAAGGACACGGCATCCGCTCTGCGGGAAAAGCTCCGAGGTGAGGACTCTCCTCGCGCGGCGGTGAGGGCCCGCTCGAGTGAGAAAAGCGCGAACCCGAATCATGACTCTCTCCTCGTGCAGCTCCGCGAGGCCCTGCGAGAGCATCCGTGCCACCACTGCGACGATCGCGAACAGCACATGCGGTGGATCTCGAGGTACCGGAAAGCCGCTCGCGAGGCGGCGCGGGCGGAGCGAACAATTGCGCAGCGCACGTCGCAGCTCGTGCGGCAGTTCGATCGGGTGCGCGCGGTTCTTGAGGCACTCGGGTACGTGGGAGAATCCGACACCAGCCGGCACGTCACCGTCACCGCAAAAGGCGAGTTGCTCAAGCGCATCTATTCGGAGCGTGACCTCATCGTGTGCGAGGCCCTCGACCAGGGAGTGCTCGACGGGCTCTCGACGGCAGCACTTGCGGCTGTCGCGAGCGCGCTCAGTTACGAGCCGCGCCGCGAAGAGGGGGGAAGCGAAGACCACGACGACCGTTCCGTCTCCCGCGCCCTGTACGCGCTGTCCGTTCTGGCCGACGACATTAATGTGCAGGAAAGGCGGGCGGGACTCGATCAAACTCCCGCCCCCCATCCCGGTCTGTGCTCGGCGGTGTACCGCTGGGCAAAGGGGGAGGGGTTCGCGCAGTCGATCGGAAACGCGGCCGTCGCCCCTGGCGATTTCGTTCGTCACGTGCGTCAGGTCATCGATCTTCTCGATCATCTTGCTCATGTCCCCGGGCAGTCCCACGCGGGCGTTGCGGCGACAGCGCGGAAGGCTCGCCTTCAGCTTTTGCGCGGGATCGTGGCCCAGGATATGTAAAAGTGCTGTTTGGAGAAACAGTGTGGGTCGAGTGATCGGTGAAGGCGAGGAATGTCGGTACAGCAAACGCATGTGGCGGTGATTTCCGCGTCCACTCCACGCCGCCGACTCTGCGCTTTGCCGGTGCAAGGAGACCGTTGTGAAGGATAACCCCTCGGCGGCCGACGACATTCGTGAGGTCCTCGTCCCTCATTTCGAGGGAGAGAAATTTACACCGCCGATTATCGCGCTCCTCAGTGCCATCGCCGGCGGGGTCCTGTTCCACTTCTCTTTTGACCCCTACGGGCTCTGGGGTCTGCTGCCCGCTGCTCTTGGCGGGCTTATTTTTGCATCGTTCACGCGCCGCTGGATCACGGCTGTGGTTGCGGGCCTCACCTTCGGCGTGAGCGCATTCATCCCGCTTTTTTCCTGGGCCAATATTTATGCGGGACTCGGGCCGTGGCTCGCCCTTGCCGCCTTTGAGGCTCTCTACATCGCTGTATTTAGTTTTCTCACGCGGCTCATACTCGTCCGCCGCGGCATTCGCTTCTCGAGCAGCGTCGGGATCGCGTGCCTGTGGGCGATCATGGAATTCGTGCGTGCAAGTGTTCCGTGGGGCGGCCTCTCGTGGGGAATGAGCGCGTTTGCCTTCTCGAACTCCCCTCTCTTGAACTTTGGCCCGTGGCTCGGTATTACCGGGCTTGGCGCTGTTTCTGGGTTGCTGGGGGCACTCGTGTTTAGCGCCCTGTGTGCGCTGACTTTTCGGCGGGCGAGGGGGCGAAACGGCATGCACGCCGTGTGGCCCGCATCCGTGGCGATCATTATTGTTCTGTGCGCCCTTGTCACGCCTCGGCCAGCCAATTCCGTTGACTCGGGCCATCACTCGATTCATATCGCCGGTATTCAAGGCAATATCGAGCGCCCCAAGGCCGGCTCGTACTACATTCCCGACACCATGTTCGACAATCACGTCGAACGCACCCGCGAGTTCCTCGCCACGAATGAGAGTGCACGCCTCATCGTCTGGCCAGAGGATTCAACCGGATGGGACGTGACCGCTCATCCGGAACGCATGGCGACGCTCAAGGACCTCGCGCGCGAATCGGGAGCGCCAATTCTCGTGGGCACTCAGCGGCCCAACGGTGAGAAAGCGCGCTTCAACACGTCAGTTTTGGTTGACGACAACGGTCTCACGGGCCAGGAATACACGAAACGCCACCCGGTGCCTTTTGGCGAATACATCCCTCAACGAAAGTTCTTCGCAAAGATTACCGACAAGGTTTCGCTCGTCGAGCGCGATATGACACCGGGGGATAAGCCCGGAATAATCGACCTCTCGGGAGCGAAAATTGGCGTGCTCATTTGCTTTGAGATTGCCTACGAGCAAAGTGTCGCCGATACCGTGAACGCGGGGGCTGAACTGCTCGTCGTCCAATCCAACAATGCGCTCTTCCTCGATTCTCACGAGTCCGTTCAGCAGCTCGCACAAGCGAAGGTCTTCGCCGTCATTTCGGGACGGAGTGTCGTGCATATTTCCACCGTGGGAGATTCCGCGATCTTTACTCCCGAAGGTCGCAAGCTTGCGGGCCTTGGCCACTGGACCGCAGGCACCATGACGGCAGACGTTCCCGTTCGCACGGGGCTCACCCCCGCCATGCAGCACGGTGTCGCGATTCGCGGAATCATCGCGGCATGTGCAGGCGTTGTCCTACTAGGGAGCATTATTGCTCCGCCGCGTACCATCAAGGAAAGGCGTTCCCGTCCGTGACAACGCTCGTCATCATTCCCACCTACAACGAGATCGACGCGCTCCCGCCCACGCTCGAGCGCCTCAGGTCTGCAGTTCCCGAGGCGCACGTACTCGTTGTTGACGATGGATCGCCGGATGGGACTGGCCAGTGGGCCGATCGCCTCGCCGAACGCGATGAGCAGGTCCACGTCCTGCACCGTACCCAAAAGGGCGGCCTCGGGCCCGCATACCTCGCGGGTTTCGCATGGGGTCTCGAGCACGGCTATGACGTGCTGTGCGAGATGGATGCCGATTCCTCCCATAGGCCCGAGCAACTCGGAACGCTCCTCACGGCGCTCGAACGTGGCGCCGACCTCGCGATCGGCTCGCGTTGGGTCCCTGGGGGAGCGGTCCACAATTGGCCCCTCAATCGCGAGCTTCTCTCGCGTGGCGCAAACACCTACGTAAATCTCGCTCTTGGGCTAGGCGTGAAAGATGCGACGGCAGGCTTTCGAGCCTTTCGCGCACCCATCCTCACACGCGTTCTCGCGGGCGAGGACATCGCAAGCCAGGGCTACTGCTTCCAGGTCGATATGACTCGCAGGGTCCGTGCCGCGGGCTTCGTGATCCGGGAAGTTCCGATTGACTTCGATGAACGCGAATACGGTGAATCCAAAATGAGTTCCGCAATCATCAAAGAGGCCATGCTTCGAGTGACGCAGTGGGGTATTCACCACCGTCTCTCACAAGCCCGTTCGCTCGTGAAAAAGGGTGCATGATGAACGACGCTCGCCTCTCTCGTTCCCTTCCGGCATGGCTGCTGCCCGTCGGCGCAATCCTGCTCGGCATCGTCGAGATCGCGATCCTCATCTGGATCGGTTCTGCGACTCACTGGTGGGTACCTCTGCTCCTTATTGCCCTCGGGTGGGTCGTCGGCTTCGCTCTCATACTGTCCGCTGGACAGCAGTCGATCACGCGAATCATCTCTCTGTGGCGCGCCGCCACTGGCCGCGGTGAACGTAAGAAGCACCTGTCTCGCCCAGCCTTCACGCTGATCTCCGCCATGCTGTTCTTTTTCCCCGGTGTCCTCACCGACATCGCGGGACTCATCCTCTTGTTCACGCCCGTGCAGCAAAAGACGCTCGATACCGTAGGGCTTGGCTCCGGAAAGTCTTCGCGCCGAGTTCTTTTCACTTCGCATCGGGGTTCGGTCATTGAAAGCGAGATTGTGATCGATACGACCGGGCAAGCGTCGGACCCCCAAGGCTCCCGCCCGGACACCACCGCACACCCGAGCGGCCAGCTCCCGCCTGCCCCCGAGAATGATCGCTCAAGCAGTGAGGGCGGAAACGGAAAAACGCCGCCCCCTTACGAGGGCGACGTTCTCTAGGATCTACGGTGGCGGGGGACAGGCCGCCGCCACGGCCACTACAGGAAGTGGCGGTTCGAGTGAAGCTTACCGGCGCGAAGAAGCTCCAGGCGCTTGTCGAGAAGCTCCTGCAACTCTTCTTCTGAGCGGCGCTCGAGGAGCATGTCCCAGTGGGTGCGCTGAGGCTTACCGGGCTTGCCTTCGGGCTTTTCGTGATCGCGAAGAACGGCGGTCTCACCGCAGCGGCACTCCCACACGAGCGGTACATCGGCCTCTACCGAAAACGGGAGGATGATGATGTGCTTGTTGGGGCAGTCATACTTTGCTTCCTGGCGCGGAGCGGCGAGAACGCCGTCATCCGTTTCCATCGAAAGCGAACCGAGTCGGGTGCCTCGCAGTGAGCGAGAGTTCATCGAGCGACCTTCTTCCCTACATTGTCCGTTGTGGGCGCCTTTGGCGAATCTTCGCCAGCATTCACGACCTATGAACGCCTCGGCCGGTGGTGTTATTCCCTTCCGGGCCCCGTGCGGTGATTGGCACGAGCCTCGCGAACCTTCACGAGCCGATCAACACGGTTACTTACGATACCATCCACGCCCATGTCGAGGAGGGCGTGCATGGCCGGCTCGTCATCGATTGTCCACGCGTGTACCTCACACCCAGCCCGGTGTGCGGCGGCCACGAAACGGGGCGTAAGGATCGGGAGCCCCCTATAGCGAATGGGGACCTGGAGGGCCGCATAACGTGCGAGCACCCTTGTGCTCAGCCGCTCGGCCCCCAACCACGAGGCTGCAAGGAACGCCGCGACCGTCGTGCGAGAAGCGCTAGCCATGACCTGATGCCCGCAGGCGCTGCTCGCTCGTGACACGACTTCATGTGCGACCGCGGGATCAAAGCTTGTCAGGCACACCCGCCGACCGGCGCCCGTTCGCGCGATGGCTGCGACGGTGGGCTCTATGGCAGAGGCCGCCTTCACATCGATGTTGAAGGGGAGGTCGGGGAACGACGCGAGTGCATCATCGAGGCGTGCGATCGTGCCACGATCGTGCACACGGACCGTGCTCAGACGCGACCACGGGGTTTCGGCTATCGCGCGTGGGTCGCCGCCCGCGACTCGCGCAAGCGTAGGGTCGTGGAAGGTCAGCGCCACGTTGTCACTGCTCGCGCGTACGTCGGTTTCCATGACGTCCGCCCCGTGCGCGCAGGCGGCTGCAAAGGCCTCAAGTGTATTTTCTCCACCTTCAGGCGCGAAACCGCGGTGGGCTATCGCGCGGGGAAGCGGTCCCGAAAAGTATCGACGCACTGGCGAGCTCACGACCCGTACCCTTCGTCGAGCAGCGAATCTTCCTCGTCCTCATCTGTGCCGCGCGAGCGGTGTCGGGTGTGACGAGTGGCGCCGTACCGCCGCACAGAACCGCGAGCAGGCGCCGCGGCGACATCGTTGGCGACGGTGGTGGCTAAGGCGGCGTCGGACTCCTCC
The DNA here is from genome assembly GCF_001807585.1 of Dermabacter sp. HMSC08H10. Taxonomy (NCBI): domain Bacteria; kingdom Bacillati; phylum Actinomycetota; class Actinomycetes; order Micrococcales; family Dermabacteraceae; genus Dermabacter; species Dermabacter sp. HMSC08H10. Next base: position 447,936 of record NZ_KV789424.1, on the reverse strand, counting down.
TCGCCCTCGTAGTCGCGAAGCGTACGACGTGCCGCCACCACAAAACCGAGCACGAAAAACGCCGAAAAAATCCACCACTGAAACGCGTAGGACAAATGCGGGCCAAGCGAGGTCGAGGGTTTTTCCAGGGCGGAAAGCCCTTCCGGAGCTACCCCGTTCTCGCTTACGACTTCGCCGTAGGCGCCCTCGAGGACATTCTCGAGCTGCGGTACTTGAGAGAGGACGTCAGTCGCATTCACCGAGTGGAGCTGCCCCGGGACTTCTGGTCTGTCGGAGAGCCGGGGTTCGCGCGGCCTCAAGCGCGCGACGAGCTCGACCTCGCCGGAGGGAACTTTCGGTCGGGACGCAGGAACCGAGTCCGTCTGCCCCGTCGTGACCCAGCCGCGTACGGCCAGAAAAGTACTGCCGTCGTTCGTCTCGAACGGGACGAGCTGCCAAAACCCCACGCTCGAACCCTCAACACGGTTTCTCACGTACAGCACACATTCGGGGCGCGAGCAATAGTGGCCGCGGGCGCGCACGACGGTGTAGTCATCGGCTGCGGCTAATTTCGACCGAGCCGAGGAGGGCGCGTCAGCGAGCGCAATCGGCTCGGCATCGTAGTGTTGCTCGATCACCGCCGCCCGGGCCCGCTTTTCCTCAAAACGATTCAATTGCCAGATGCCAAGCCGCACGCACGTAAGCGTCGCGAGCGCGACAAAAAGGAATGCGAGCGCCCACCGCCACGTCACAATTGGGCGAAGATCGACGCGCCTCACAGGTGCTCACCGCCCCATGTCTCGCGGACCGTGCCGTCCTCGTCAACCGTGATGAACGGCTGAGAAGGCTCTGCCGTAAGAACAAAGGGAACGGGCTGATCATCGAGGCGCTGCTCCCGGTTCGGTGGTGTGGGAACCGCCTGGTCGTTGGCAACGAGGACCGCGAAAAGGGGCAGGACAACCGCTCCGATCAACGCGACAAGCTTCCATACGCCAGGCACAACGATCAGCAGGGCGAGGCACACCATGCGTATCGCCATGGCGAGGATGTACGTCCGTGAACGGCGCGACACATCGGCAGAGCGCGCAATGGGAATCGCCGCGGGTGGCGCCGAAAAAGACGTGTGAACGCTCGCGGGAGGGACGGAGTTCTCGAGGGGATCAGAGGGCATGAACGCCTGACAGCGAAGACGAGTGCAGCAACGATGCCGCGGCGCTTTCACCCTTCGGCAGCTCGTTCATCGCAAAGGAGAACAGTTCCGAGAATCCATAGACCGCGGCAGCCACGAGGAGCGCGCCCACCACGCACAGGCACACGTTCACGATGATCCGCCTGCGGCGAGCGTGCGGATCGTAGGGGCCAAACGCTCGCGGCTTCTCCGGGGGAAAGCCATTGATGAGCGAAGAGCCGGCTTCGCTTGCACTCACGTGCCCAGGAAGTTCAACGGTCGCGGGGTACTGCCGGATACGCTCAGCCACGATCGCACTTGCGTGGACGTTTTCGCTGCGCACAACGGGAGCGGGAACAGTGGGGGAAGGTCCGACGGTGGAAGTGTCATAGTCAAGACGCCATCCCGCGGGGACTTCCGGCCACTGAGGGTTCGGTTGCCACGACTGCGGAAGCGTCCCGGTACCCTCGGGAGGCTCGGGCCATGACGGAGGCGGATTAAAGCGTGACGTCACCGGTGCTCTCCTCCCGCGTGCCAATCGTGTCTTATGACGTGCCGTCCTACCATCGTAGGCTATGCGCCGCCGCGCAATCTTTAGCGATAGGCTTGGGCCGAACCTCATTCTTCCACAGCGTGAAAGGGCAACTGTGACCTCTCGAAGCGTGTTGATTACCGGCGGCAACCGTGGCATTGGCTACGCGCTCGCCGAACACTTCCTTTCTCTCGGCGACAAGGTGGCCGTCACCTCGCGATCGGGGGAGGGCGGCCCCGAAGGTGCGCTCACCGTTAAAGCGGACGTCACCGACCCGTCATCGCTCGATGCGGCCTTTGCCGAAGTCGAGGAAGCACACGGGAGCGTCGAGGTCCTCATTGCCAACGCGGGTATCACTGACGACCAGCTCATGCTGCGCATGAGCGACGACTCCTTCGACAATGTCGTCAATACAAACCTGAACGGTACGTTCCGCACCGTAAAGCGGGCCATCAGGGCCATGATGCGTAAGAAGAAGGGCCGCATCATTCTCCTGTCGTCAGTGGTGAGCCTCCTCGGCTCGCCCGGCCAGGTGAACTATGCCTCGTCGAAGGCTGGCCTCATCGGTATGGCACGCTCGCTCACGCGCGAACTTGGCTCGCGCGGCATCACGACCAACGTCATTGCCCCCGGCTACATCGAGACGGAAATGACGCGCGGGCTCGACGAGGCTCGCAAGGAGCAGTACCTCTCGCAGATTCCCGTCGGTCGCTTCGCAGCACCCTCTGAGGTCGCAAAAGTTGCGGCGTTCCTCGCGAGCGACGATGCGTCATACATTTCGGGCGCCGTCATTCCTGTCGACGGCGGCCTCGGCATGGGACACTAAAACTGCGCACTTCCACAACGAGAATTAATGTCGAGCGCGCCTTGGGCGCAGAACGGGTGAAATCGCGTGAGTGATGAACCTCCTAGTCGCATCCTTCTTTTGATGCGGCATGGAAAAGCAGAATCGGATGCCGCAAGCGATATGGAACGCGTGCTCACTGATCGAGGGCATTCGCAGGCCAGGCTCATCGGTGACTACCTTTGCGCGCAGGGGGTACGGCCGAGCTGTGTGCTCGTCTCCTCTGCGGCGCGTACGCAAGAAACGTGGAGCGATGTCCACGCGTCACTCGGGAGCCCTGAATGCAGCGTGAGTGTGCTCGACGAGCTGTACCACGGAGGTGTTCGGGATGTGCTCTCACTCATCCGGGACGTCGATGATTCTTGCCGGGTTCTCCTCGTCGTTGGGCACGAGCCCACCATGAGCCAACTCGCTGCTTACCTCGGCAATGACGATGACTCTGATCCCGCCTCCCTAGCCCAGGTGCGCATCGGTGTGCCGACCGGCTCCATGAGCGTCCTTACCTCGAGTGTCGATTCGTGGAAAGACGTCGCAGAAGAGGAGCTCAATCTGCTCACCCTCGTGCGGGGCTAGCGCGGCTCACGCAAAAAGGGAGGGGCCCCGACGGGCACCCTCCCTTTTTCTTTCAGGTCAGTGCTGCGGCGCGATGATTGTGCCCTTGCCAATCACCGTGATTCCTGAATCCGTCACGGTCCATCCGCGAGCGAGGTCTTCCTCGCGGTTGAGGCCGATTTGGGTCCGCGGAGGAATCACGATGTCTTTGTCGATGATCGCGCGGTGGATTTGCGAGTGACGGCCAACTGTCACATTGTCCATAATCACCGAATCGGAAATAGAGGACCACGAGTGGAGTTGGGCCCCCGGCCCGATGACGGAGTTGGAGATTTGCGCGCCCGACACCACGACGCCTGCCGAAACGATCGAATCGACCGCGGTTCCCACACGACCCGGGCCGGCGTGAACGAATTTCGCGGGTGCGAGGGCCGATCGCGATTCCGTAAACACCGGCCACGCGGTGTTGTACAGATTGAAGATCGGGTGGATCGAGATGAGATCCATGTGTGCTTCGTAGAAAGCATCGAGCGTTCCGACGTCTCGCCAGTAGTCGCGGTCGCGGTCCGTAGAACCAGGCACGTCGTTGCGAATGAAGTCGTAGACTCCCGCGTCGTTGAGGTTCACGAAGTGGGGCACGATGTCGCCCCCCATGTCGTGGTTTGACTCGCCGTTGTCTGCGTCCCTCGTGACGGCCTCAACGAGGGCGTCGGCGGTAAACACGTAGTTCCCCATCGAGGCAAGCACCGAGTTCGGATCATCCGGCAGGCCCTGGGTCTCCTTGGGCTTTTCGACGAACTGCGCAATGCGAGTGGGATCTTCGGGATCGACTTCGATCACGCCGAACTGATCGGACTGCTCGATGGGCTGCCTGATCGCTGCCACCGTGCACGAACGACCCGATTCGATGTGGGCCTCTACCATCTGCGAAAAATCCATCCGGTAGACGTGGTCTGCACCCACCACCACGATGTAGTCGGGCTTGGAATCACCAATGATGTTGAGGTTCTGATAGATCGCATCGGCGCTCCCGAGGTACCAGTGCTTACCCATGCGCTGCTGAGCAGGCACGGGGGCGACGTAATTGCCGAGCAGTGAGCTCATGCGCCATGTCTTTGCGATGTGTGTGTCAAGCGAATGCGACTTGTATTGAGTAAGGACGACAACCTGGAGATAACCGGAGTTCACGATGTTGGAAAGCGCAAAATCGATTAGCCTGTAGGAGCCTCCAAACGGCACGGCGGGCTTTGCGCGATCGAGTGTGAGCGGCATGAGGCGCTTGCCTTCACCGCCGGCGAGAACAATTGCGAGGACCTTCGTTGCGACCATGCTTCAATCGTACTGCACAGTTAGGTGCATCACGTCCTCGTTTACCGCGTGCTCATTTCGGAGCCGCTTAGCTTTTGTTTCGCGGGAACGTACCGGCCATGCGAGCTTTCGTACGTGTGACTATCATGACAATGCGGAGGGCGAACAGCCAGCAGGTGCAGCGCCCAGCCCGTTTCGCCCTTGACGTCTCACCTAGGTAGGCAGTTCCGTAATGCGCGTTGACATCCTGACGAAGGAATACCCACCCGCGATCTATGGAGGCGCCGGCGTTCACGTCGATGAGCTCAGCAAGGTTCTTCGAAGCCGCATCGACGTACGCGTACGTTGTTTCGGCGAAGAACGCAGCGAAGCCGGCGTCCAGGCCTATTCCGTCCCCGAAACCCTCGCCAGCGCTAACTCCGCCCTCCAGACCTTCGGTGTCGACCTCGCCATGGCGCAAGACTGCGCTGGTGCGGACCTCGTACACTCCCATACCTGGTACGCAAACTTTGCCGGGTTCACCGCACAGCAACTCCACGCGATTCCGCACGTGCTTTCTGCTCACTCCCTCGAGCCACTGCGCCCCTGGAAAGCCGAGCAGCTGCAAGGCGGGTACAGACTCAGCTCTTTTGCGGAAAAAACCGCTTACGAGAACGCCGACGGCATCATCGCCGTCTCCGGGGGAATGCGCGAGGACATCCTCCGCTCATACCCGAAAGTAGATCCGGCGCGCGTCCACGTCGTGCATAACGGCATCGATGTCACCGCGTGGAAGCCGAATCCTGCGACCGATGTTCACGAGCGATACGGCATCGATCCTCATGCCCCCACCGTCATCTTCGTTGGACGAATCACGCGCCAAAAGGGGCTGCCGTTCCTGCTGCGCGCCCTCGCCACCCTCGATCACGGCGTCCAGGTCATTCTGTGTGCCGGCACTCCAGATACTCCGGAAATCGCCGCCGAAGTCGAGCAACTCGTCGCCACGCTCAAATCTGAACGAGAGGGCGTTTTCCTTATTTCGGAGATGCTCCCGCGTCACGAACTCACGCAGCTACTCTCGCACGCCACCACATTCGTGTGCCCGTCTGTGTACGAGCCGCTCGGCATCGTTAATCTCGAAGCAATGGCCTGCGGTATCCCCGTCGTGGGCACCGCCACCGGCGGTATCCCCGAAGTGATTGTCGATGGCGAAACCGGCATTCTCGTGCCGATCGACCAGGTGAATGACGGCACGGGCGCGCCCGTGAATCCGGATAAGTTCGTTGGGGACCTTTCCGACGCCCTCAACGAGATCCTCTCGAACCCGCAGCGCGCCCGCACGTGGGGCGCTGCCGCACAAAAGCGCGCACGCGATCACTTCTCGTGGGAATCCATCGCCGATCGCACCGTTGAGGTTTACAACGCCGTTCTTGGCGCAGATGCGTAGCTGAGCGTGAGGGCAAGCACCTCGCGCCCCTCCCGTGCAAGAATTCGCAACTCCTCTAAAGCCTTCTGCGCTCCTGCATCTGACGAGGTCGTTGCCTGCGCGATCGCGGCCTCGGCAAGAGACACCATGCGCCCGGCGAGCCTCGCGGCGTGCACATGCGTATCGGGCATGCCCCGTGGAGGCTCGACTAAAACAAACCCCTGAGGGAGCGCCTCAGGCCTTACGGGTTCCTCTGGAATGAGGTCGTATTCGACAAGCCGTTCGTGGGTGTGTGAAAGAGCGCGATAGAGGCGCTCACGTGCACTTGCCGCATCCGATGCCGCAACGGGAATCGGTGTCGGCGACACGTCGAGCCTTGCGATGTCGAGAGTGCGCGCCTCAGCATGCCGGGCAGGGGCGACGGTCAGCAGATGCTGTGCGATAGCGCCGTCTCCAACCGTGAGGGCCTGCCCGCCCGCGAGCGCCGCCATCACACCTCGCGGGCCGCCGGCGATTCCGGCGATCCTTCCGGGCTCGGGCAAGACGACCGTGAGCGTGGGCATGGCGAGGGCACGCACGTCGAGAATCCACGCGAGCGTGTCGAAGTGCGCGCCGCCGAAGGTACCAAAGCCCGCATCAAGGAGATCAGCGGCCTCCTCGATCGGCATGTCCCGGCGCAGTGCGGCTCCCGCAAACAACGACAGCGCACCGAGGTAGGGCGCCGGAATGAGGTTCTGCAGAGACGTAGGCGCTTTCGATGTCGAGGCGATGATTCTCATGCGGGCGTCGGACCCTGCGCACCGTCCGTGCCACGCGCGCGACCTGCGCTCACGACCGAGAACTCCGCCCAGTTCCGAGACTCTTCCACCCGTTCAAGGCGCGCTTTCACGCGCGTGCCTATCGGAAGGTTCTCCCCGTCAATCCACCGCGCCACCGGGGGATTGCTGAACTGAACTTCGATTCGATCGGGGCGAGCATTCGAAGGGTTCGATCCGCCATCGGTCGCGGGCCTGAAGTCGAGCACCGTCCCCTCGAATTCACTTCCCACAAGCGTCGAGAGAACACCGATTTCGGCGATTTCGCGCGCCTTCTTCTCCACTGCCGAGTGGCGTTGCTGGGCGCTGTGCATGAGCGAGGGAAGCTCCGGCAACGCCGCACGAACGCGATCATCGAGCGGTGCTCCCGTCTTGAGGCTGTGGCAGACATGGAGAACGAAACGGTCGACGAGGCGGCGCAGGGGCGCGGTGGTGTGCGCATATGGGGCCGCTATCGCCGATTGTTCGAGAACCTCCGGAAGCGTGCCGTCGAACGCCTCGTATCCCGCCCCTCGAAAGAGTGATGTCGCCTGGTCAAGGAGGGCAAGGTGGCGCCCCTTGCGCCAGTCGAGCGTGCGAAGGAATTCACCATAGGGGAGGTCCTGTGGCCACGGCTCTTTCAGGGCTGCAGCTTGCGCGCGGAAGCGCTCGATCGCCTCGGGAGCTGCCGGAGGCATCGTGCGAAGAATGCCGAGCTTGCCCTCGATCATGATCTGCGCGGCGGCCATCCCCGTCATGAGGGAGATTTGCGCGTTGTGCTCTTCGATTGGCTCGGGCAGGCGCCACTGAAGGTGCACGGAATCGTCATCGGTCACGACTTCCTGTTCGGGCGAGTTAAGCGAGGCTCCTCCGCGTTCAATTTCGAGCGCCGCCCGTTTTTCTCCCACCTCGACGAGCAGCTGCATCACACTGCCCGCTTCTCCGCGTTCGAGTGCGCGCTGAACCGCGGTGTAGGCAAGCTTTTCACGATTGCGCACGATGGCGCGCGTAAGGTTCACGTGCGTGACGCTTGCGCGCTCGTCGAGGGAGAAGTCCCACACGAAGGCCGGAGTGTCTTTGCCCGGTAGGAGTGAGGCTTCGTCTTCGCAGAGCACGACGGGGTGCAGCGGGATGCGCCGATCAGGTAGGTAGAGCGTGAGGCCACGCTCACGAGTCTCGGCATCGAGAGGCCCGTGAGGCTCGACGAAGAGGGGGACATCGGCAATCGCGTAGCGCACTCGGTAGCCCGTGCCGTCACGCTCAATGTGGAGGGCCTGATCGAGATCCGTTGAGCTTTCGGGATCAAGGGTCACGAACTCGATTGCGGTGAGGTCCTCGTGCTGTGCCGCATGCTCTCTCCAGGTGCGAGCTGCACTCTCGGCCTCGGCGAGGGCGGCCTCGGGGTACGTGGTATCGATACCAGACTTTTCGAGTGCCTCATCGATTCGTGCCGCGACTGTGGTGAGCGGCGCTTTCTTGCGGTCGCCGGGCATTGAGAGGCGTTGAACGGGCACAGTTCACTCCTTGGAATAACGGTCCGTTTTAGTGTAGTGAGCATCGCCTGCCGTAGGCTGGAGGCATGGTTGCTGTGTGCTCATTGAGCGATGTTGTAGTGCGCCGTGGCGCAAAGACTCTTCTGGATCACGTTGACTTCCGTGCTCGTGAGGGGGAGCGGTGGGTCGTGCTTGGCCCGAATGGTGCGGGCAAGTCCACCCTCATTCGCCTGCTCGCGTCGCGACTGCACCCCACAAGCGGGAGCGTGCAGATTCTCGAGGAAAAGCTCGGGCGCGTTGACGTGTTCGAGCTTCGACCCCTGATTGGCCTCTCCAGCCAGGAGCTCGCCGAGACGATTCCCGCACAGGAGACGTGCCTCAATGTTGTTATGACGGCCGGCTACGCGGTCGTGGGCCGCTGGCGCGAAACGTACGAGAGCGAGGATGAACAGCGTGCCCGCATGCTCCTTGGCGCGTTTGGGGTGGCCCCGCTCGCTGAGCGCACGTTTGGCTCTCTCTCCACCGGGGAGAAGAAGCGCGTGCTTTCCGCCCGTGCGCTCATGACCGATCCCGAGCTGCTTCTCCTCGACGAGCCCGCTTCAGGCCTCGATGTGGGAGGCCGAGAGGAACTCGTGCGCTCACTCGGGGCTCTCGCAAAGGATCCCGCGACCCCCGTCACGATCATGGTGACGCACCACCTTGAAGAGATCCCCACGGGGTTCACCCATGCACTTTTGCTGCGCGAGGGACGGGTTGTCGCCTCGGGGCCAATCGCCGAGACCCTTACTTCGCAGAATCTCACGCGCACTTTCGGCCTCCCGCTCGCTCTTGAAGAGCGCGGTGGTCGTTATTTCGCGACGGCAGTTCCGCTTACGCAATGAGCCTCGTCTCGATGAGCGCGCACGCGGATCATCCGCTGCTCGCCGATTACGTGTCGATGACCGACGTCAAGCTGCGCTCGTGCCTCGAGGTTGAGCGCGGCTTGTTCATGGCTGAAAGCTACAACGTGATCGAACGGGCCCTCGAGGCAGGCGCCACGCCACGATCGTTCATGATGAGCGAGAAGTGGCTCGAAAAATTCTCGCCTCTTTTTTCGCGCTTCCCTGATGCTCCCGTTTTTGTGGGCAGCGAAGCTGAGCTCGAGGAGACGACGGGCTTTCACGTGCATCGCGGCGCTCTCGCTTCGATGCAGCGACCGAAGGAGCGCTCCGTCGAATCCGTCATTGAGGGGGCGCGCACCGTCGCCGTGCTCGAAAACATCGTGGACCACACGAACGTCGGCGCGATGTTCCGCAGTGCGGCCGCCCTCGGCGTGGATGCGGTTCTCGTCACGCCTTCTGCAGCGGACCCGCTGTACAGGCGCGCGATTCGAGTCTCGATGGGCACGGTCTTTCAGGTGCCGTGGGCGCGCTTTGAGTCATGGCCTCGCGGGGGAGTGGACCTCCTGCGTGCGCGCGGTTTCGATACGCTCGCACTTGCACTCACGGAGAATTCTCGCCCGCTGCACGAGGTTGATCTTTCGGCTTCACGAAAGGTGGCCTTCGTTCTTGGCACCGAGGGGCATGGGCTCACCGAGCAGACTCTTCGCGCCGTAGATGAGAGCGTGATTATCCCCATGAGCGGTGGCGTCGATTCACTCAATGTCGCCGCAGCGAGCGCAGTCGTGTTCTGGCAGCGCGAGGTATCTATGCGCGCGTGAGGTGCGTGCAAGTTTAAATGTCTCACCCCTCCCCACAATGGGAACATATGTTCGATACTGACGCAAGGACCCCCGGATCACTCTTGATCCCGCACCCTTTTCGCCCTAGTATTCGAACACGTGTTCTATTTTGTGTGAGTGGAGAGGGCAATGTCCGTACAGGTTTCTGTAGCGCCGCGCATCGCGGCGGATCCGCAGCGCCTCGCGCTCGCACAGTCAGTCCTCGGTCAGGCAGAGGCGAAAACTCAGCGCGAGCGCGGCCCAGTGCGTGGGGAGGAACTCGAGCGCAGCGGGCACTCGTTCCCCGTTCCCCGGGCTCTCGAGGAACTCATTTCGCGAGGTGAGGTGCGGGCGGGTAGCAGCATCGAGGTGACGGGGCCGTGCGGAACGTCGCTCGCCCTTGCACTCGCGGCGGCCGCCATGGGGGAGGAGTCCTGGTGTGCCCTCGTGGGTATGCCCCACGTGGGGATCGCCGCGTGCGCCGATATCGGCGTAGATCCGCGGCGCACCGCTCTTATCCCCGATCCAGGGGCGCAACTTTCTTCCGTGCTCTCCGCGCTCATCGATGGCATCGAGGTGATTGTTCTCGGTGCTGATCTCGCTCTCACACCCGCGCAGTGGCGCACGGCAAAAAATCGCGCGCGCACACAGGGGTCCCTACTCATTCGCCTGGGGGAAGCACGCTGCGACCTCGCCGTGCAGTCCTCCTCGCCACGCTGGGTGGGGCTTGCGCGCGGCTCGGGCAGGCTCAGGTTTCGCAGCGCTCGTGTCGCGGCGTGTGGCAGGGGTGCTGCGGGTTCCGGTTCAGCAATGGAGATTCGTATTCCGACGCCTGCCGGGGTGCTCGCGAGCGCACCGCGCACGGCGGTGCCCACCTCACGCAGGGGCAAAGCACCCTCTCGGGCGCGCGCGACGCTCACACTCGTGCAATCGGGGAATCGATGATGGCGCAGTCCACGCGCACCGCATGCGTGTACATCGATAATTGGCCCGTCCTTGCCGCGATTGAGAGGTACGAGCGCGCCGGCGAGAAAGTGCCGAACGAGATCGCGATTATGGAGCATCATCGTGTTGTCGCTGCCAGTCCCTCGGCCATGCACGCCGGTGTCGCACTTGGCATGAAGAAGCGTTCTGCCGAGGCCTTGTGCCCGCACATCGCGGTTGCAGAGCGCGATCTCGATGCCGAGTGGCGCGTTTTTGAAAGCGTGTGCGCCGCCGTGGATACGGTTGCCTCGGGGATCGAACCTCTTGGGCCGGGAACGCTTTTGCTTCATGCGCGAGGTCCATCTCGACACGCCGGGGGAGAACACGCTCTCGTCCGTGCTCTCCTCGATGCCGTCGCCGATCATACGGGCTGGGAGAGCTCCGTGGGAATCGCCGACGGCCCACTCGCCGCCATTCTTGCCTCTCGCTCCGGGCGCATCATACTTCCGGGAGAATCGGCGCGTTTTCTCGCCCCCTTCCCCATAGAAGCGCTCGAGCACGCCCCCGTGGGGGCGGGGAAACGCTTTTGCACACCCGGGGTTTTCGAGGGGCCCGCGCACGTAGCTGAGTTCATCAGCGTGCTTCGCCGCCTCGGCATCACCTCTCTCGGCGCGCTGAGCGAGCTTCCACATTCCTCGGTGAGTGAGCGTTTTGGGCCGCTCGGCGCGCTCCTGCACATCCTCGCGTGCGGAGGTGAACCGGGCGAAGGGGAGCGCGTGCGGCCAGCTCAGCCAATCCTCGTCGAGCGTCACCTCGATCCGCCGCTCGAGCGCGTCGATCAGGCTGCGTTTATCGCGCGCCCCCTTGCCGAGGAGCTCGCCGAAAAGCTGCGAAAACACGGCCTTATGTGCACGCGGCTTCGCATTATCGCGCGCGGTGAGAACGGGAGCGAAGTTGAGCGCACGTGGCGCCATGAGGGCGCCTTGAGCATCGATGACGTCGTGGATCGCGTGCGTTGGCAGTGTGACGGGTGGATACTCGCTGCCGAACGGGGCGCCTCACGCCCGGGCGATCCTCGCGAGGGCCGCACAACAGCTGCGCCCATCGTTCACGTGCAACTCATTCCCGTGCACACCGAAAGTGCGGGGGAGTACGCGCAGCGGCTGTGGGGGCACGCAAGCACGGCCGAAAAGCGCGCCGCGCGGGCCCTCACGCGTGTGCAATCACTAGCGGGGGAGGAGTCCGTTCTTGTCCCTGCCGAAAAGGCAGGCCGTTTTTTGAGCGAGGCGATCACGGTGCTGCCCTTTCGCGCGGTACGCGTACGCGAGCACCGCGAGGGGCCGTGGGTGGGCTCTTTTCCGCGCCCCTTGCCTGCCACGGTTTTTACTGAGCGGATCACCGCGCGTCTCCTATGCGAGGGGCAAGCGGTCTACGTGAGTGCGCGGGGACTGCTCACCGGCGCCCCTGCACACCTCGTTCTCACGCATTCGGACAATGGCGTGAGCACCGAGGACGCGGCACACGCGAACGCCTGCGCGCACGATGCGGCAGGATCCAGGAGCGCAACCGTAGCCGCGAAAGGCGACGTTGGACGTAGCCGGAAAGGGGAGGAGCCTGCGCCGCTTCCCGCCGCGCTTCGCCACCTCGGCTACGAGAGGCTGCTCCCCATCGCGCACTACGGCCCGCCCATCCTCCTTGATCAGCGGTGGTGGTCCGAAGGCGCGGGAAGCCGTAGGAGCGCGCGGCTTCAGATCGTGCTCGAGGGAGGGGAGGCACTTGCCCTACTCTCACGCGAACGTGCGTGGGAGGTGGAGGCGCTCTATGACTAGGGCTGTTTTGATGACTGGGGGTGTCGTGACGGGCGACTGTTGTGCGTGGGTCCCGTGTGACGCACGTGAACGTGGTGGATTGTGCGTCTTGCCGGGTGAACATGAGTGCAGGGGCAGGCATGAGTAAGTGGTTTCTTGGCCCGCCATCGTGGCGCGATCTCGAGGCGGTTTTGAGCGATCGGCCGGTTCCCGTGCGTCCCACGGTGACGCTTGTGAATGCGGGCACCACACACGAAAGGGAACACCCGCGAGGGCAAAGCGAACGCCGGCACGCCTCAGCCCTCAATGCCGAGCTTGACATCCCCTTTGCCGAGCTTCACGCGCATTCGCACTTCAGTTTTCTCGACGGAGCCTCGAGCCCGGAGGACATGGTTGCCGAAGCTTCACGGCTCGGACTGCGCGGCCTCGCACTCATCGACCACGATGGATTTTACGGAGCCATCCGCTTCATGAAGGCGGCGTCGGAAGCCGGCCTGCCCACGATTTACGGCGCTGAACTGACGCTTCCCGCAGGGTTTACAGCCGGACTCCCGGGGCCGTCCGCATGCCCCTCTCCGCTTCGTGCGGCTGCGGCAAGCGCGCCACGCACGGGCAGCGCTGATCCCGAGGGCGAACACCTCGTGCTTCTCGCGCGTGGGGCGGCGGGGTACCGAAGGCTTTCGTCCCTCATAGCGCGTGCGCACCTTGCCGGCCCCGGCAAGGGCACGCCGCTCTACAGTGCTGCAGGCGTGGTCGAGGCGCTCGCAAGCGGCGACATCGTCGTTCTCACGGGGTGCCGAAAATCCCCATTCACGCAAGAGCTCCTTGCTCTCCTCCCGCAAGGCGACCTAGAGCAATCGGCGTATGCGGCCGCGCGCGGAATCGAGGCCGCACTTCGCGCAACCGGCACGCTTGAAGCCCCGGGTGCTCCCGCCCGCGATGGCGAAGCCCCGCGCGTGATCGTGGAACTTCCCCTCACGGGCGATTCCCTCGAATCCGAACTTCACGACGCGCTCGTGCAAGGTGCACGCATCGTGCGAGAAGAACACGGTTTAAGCGAAGCCGAGTTGCCCGTCGCTCTCACCTCCAACGCACACTACGCACGCCCAGAACACAAGCACCTCGCGGATGTCCACGCCGCACTTCGCGCACGGCGCAGCCTCGCTGACGCGGACCCTTTTCTCCCGTCACGTCTGGCCCATCTCAGAAGCGGAGCGGAGCTTGCACAACTCGTGCCGCGCTACCCGCGCGCGATCACGACCGCCGCGCATCTCTCTTCGAGCCTCGCGTTCGATCTCTCCCTCGTCGCTCCACACCTTCCTCCTGCGCCCACCCCCGAGGGCCACAGCGAGGAAAGCTGGCTTCGGGCCCTCACCGAACGTCTCGGAGAGGCGCGCTACGGGCCGAGGGCAAACCCGCGCCTCGAGGGAGCGTGGGAACAGATCGATCATGAGCTTCGCATCATCACTGAACTCGGCTTTCCCGGCTATTTTCTTATCGTCTACGACATCGTCGAGTTTTGCCGCGCACACGGGATTCTGTGCCAGGGGAGAGGCTCGGCTGCGAATTCCGCCGTGTGCTACTGCCTCGGTATCACGTCGGTTGATCCGGTCTTTCACGGACTACTGTTCGAGCGTTTTCTCGCTCCCGAGCGCGATGGCCCACCGGATATCGACGTCGATATCGCCGCGGACCGGCGCGAGGAGGTCATCCAATACGTCTTCACACGCTACGGGCGCGAGAACGCCGCGCAGGTCGCGAACGTCATCTCGTATAAGGCGAGGCTCGCGGTCCGCGATGCGGCACGAGCACTCGGCTATAGCGTGGGGCAGCAGGACGCCTACGCACAGATGATCGAACGATCCTTTTCGTCTTTACGCGAGGCGAACATCCCCGAGGACGTGAAGACCCTTGCCACCCAGCTTCGCGATGCTCCGCGACACCTCGGGATCCACTCGGGCGGGATGGTGTTGTGCGACCGGCCCGTCATTGATGTCGTGCCGATCGAACACGCGCGCATGCAAGGCCGAACGGTCGTGCAGTGGGACAAAGACGATTGCGCGGATGCGGGACTCGTGAAATTCGATCTCCTTGGTCTCGGTATGCTCACGGCCATTGACCACGCTTTCTCGATCATCGAACGAGTCCACCAAGAGTCGTTGACCCTCGCGAGCATCCCGCAAGAGGACCCGGCGCTGTACGACATGCTGTGCAGGGGCGATGCCGTGGGGGTGTTCCAAGTGGAGTCGCGCGCACAAATCGCGACTCTGCCTCGCCTCAAGCCGCGTGAGTTTTATGACCTCGTCGTCGAGGTCGCCCTCATTCGCCCTGGGCCCATCCAGGGTGGAAGCGTGCACCCGTACTTGCGCAGGCGTTCCGGCGCCGAGGACGTCACCTATCTCCACCCTCTTCTCGAGAAATCCCTCGGCCGCACTCTCGGGGTACCGCTCTTTCAGGAGCAGCTCATGCAGATGATGGTCGACCTCGCGGACTTTACGCCCTCGCAAGCCGACCAGCTACGCCGCGCGATGGGGTCGAAGCGTTCAACCCAAAAAATGGCGGCGATGCGCGAGGCGATGTTCGAGGGCATGGCCTCAAACGGCCTCACACCCGAGCAATGCGAGCTTGTCTACCGCAAAATTCTCGCGTTCGCGAGCTATGGCTTTCCCGAGTCACATGCCTATTCCTTCGCCTATCTCGTGTATGCGAGCGCTTTCCTCAAGTGCCACTTTCCTGCAGCCTTCACGGCCGCGCTGCTGCGGAGTCAGCCGATGGGGTTTTATTCACCTCAGTCGCTCGTCTCGGACGCCCGCCGACACGGCGTTGAGGTGAGGGGAGTGGACATCACCCGCAGCGACGCCTGGGCAAATCTCGAGGTCGATGCCGAGCACACGGCCACAACTTTCGCCGAGCGTGCAGAGTCGTGCGAGGGCGGGCATCCACCGCAGGTCTGTGGCAGCGAGGCCGCGCGCGGGCCGGCGATTCGCCTTGGACTCGAGTCGGTGCGCGGGATCTCGCGCGCATTCGCCAAGGAGATATGCGAGGAGCGTGCGCGCGCTCCCTTTCGGTCAATTGCCGATCTTGCGCATCGCACGGGCGTGAACACGCACCAACTCGAGGCGCTTGCGACGGCTGGGGCACTTGACTCACTCGCCCCCTCAAGGCGCGCAGCTTTGTGGAGTGCGGGTGCGGCGGGAGGCGTGAATCCCGGGACGATTCCTGGCCTCGCCCTCGCGCACAACGCTCCCACGCTTCCCGGAATGAGCGATGCCGAACTCATGGCAGCAGACACATGGGCCACGGGGATCTCTCCCACGCGCCATCCGTTCACGCTTGCTCGGGAAGGAGGGCTCAACAACGAGGTGCTTCCCATTGAGGAGGTGAAAAAAGCCGAGCACGGCACGCGAGTGTGGACGGCGGGACTCATCACGCATCGCCAGCGTCCTGCAACCGCCACGGGCATAACGTTTCTTGGGCTCGAGGACGAAACGGGCATCCTCAACGTCGTGTGTTCCCAGGGCTTTTGGAGAGCGAACCGTGCTCTCTTACGCACAGCTCCCGCGGTTCGCCTGCGTGGCCTTGTCGAGCGTAACGACGACGGCGTGGTGAGTTTCCTCGCCGATGCCGTCGAGCCTCAGCCGATCGCAGCGAACACAACCTCGAGAAACTTTTGTTAGAGCAGGCCATGACCCCGTCATTCGGTGCCGGGGGAGTGAGCCTCGCGGCACGACACGAACCTGGGAGCGCGAGAACCGGTGCGACTCACTTTAAAGTAGGCGCATGACCGATAACGCTTCCGCCCAACCCGCAAGCGACGCACGCGGCAAGGCCGTGTATGCGAAACGAGGGAACTCCCACTATGACGTCCTGAGCGCGCTCATGGCCGTCGTCGTCGTCATTTCCGGCATTGGCGCCGCCAAGGGCGTCACGATCGGATTCGTGATTACCGACGCGGCGTTCTTCCTTTTTCCTCTTGCCTATATCCTCGGCGACATCATTACCGAGCTGTATGGACCGCGTGCAGCGCGCCGCGCCATCCTGACGTCGTTCGCTCTCAACGTTTTCGCGGTCGTGTGTTACGCCGTCATCATTTGGCTCCCGGGCTTCGACGACGACTATGGAGTTGCGAAACAGGGCGCGCTCGAGCTCGCGATTGGGCCTGTATGGCAGATCGTTCTTGCTTCTCTGTGCGGCTTTCTTGCCGGGCAGAGCCTGAACTCGTTCATTGTGAGCCGAATGAAGCGCCGCACGGGCGAGCCCGGCATCGTCGCGCGACTACTCATGTCAAGCGGCACGGGCGAGCTCGTCGACACAATCATTTTCTGCACGATTGCCGCGCCGGTGCTCGGGATTACGACATTCGGCCAGTGGCTGAACTACACGGGCTTCGGCTTCTTGTACAAGGTCATCGTGCAGTACGCGGCAATTCCCGTCACGGCTTACGTGATCGCACGACTCAAGAAAGCGGAACCTAGCTACCAAGAAGCCCTCACGCGAATTGCATAGAAGTTGTGGGGGTTTGGCATCGGCGCAGTTTCGCCCCGCCACACGCATTATGCCGATAATGTACGTTATGTAAAGTCGGTGCGGAAAGCGCCTCACGGGTCTAGGTCCGACGGCTGCTCATCAATCGTCGGACCCCTACCCCGCACAACGACACCAGCCCTCACCGCGCCGGTGACGCACAAAGCTATTGTTCACACTGACCACACGCGGGAGCGAGACCTTTGCTCGTGCACGCCTCACAGCGCAAGAACTGCTGGCGGCACGCCGGATTCACGCAATTGACATACACCGGCGTTTTTTCTCCGCACGCAACGCATGACCCAAGCGACTCGGCACCGCCGCCGAACTCCATGTGCATGCGCCCATCGAAGACATACAGGGAACCGTCCCACAGGCCATCATTGCCGTATTTTTCCCCGTAGCGGACGATCCCGCCGTCGAGTTGGTACACCTCGCTGAAGCCGCGATTCTTCATGAGTACCGTGAGCACCTCGCAGCGGATTCCGCCCGTGCAGTACGTGACCACGGGGCGATTCTTAAGGTCGTCGTACATGCCGGATTCGAGCTCGCCGACGAAATCGCGCGTCGTTTCCGTCTGGGGAACAACGGCGCCGCGGAAACGGCCAATTTCCGCCTCCATGCGGTTACGACCATCGAAAAAGACGACGTCCGACCCTCGGGCGTCGACGAGGGCGTGCAGGGCCTCGGGACTCAGGTGCTCTCCCCCGCCAATGACGCCCTCAGCTCCCACCTTGACTTCCTCGGGAACGGTGAACGTCACGAGTTCTTCCCTGACCTTCACGGAGAGCTTTGGAAAGTCGCGGCCTGTCCCGTCGGACCATTTGATGTCGGCGGCTCGGAACGGCGCGTAACCTCGCGTACGCTTGACGTACTGCTTCACCGCGCCGATCTCACCGCCCACCGTCGCGTTAATGCCGTCTTTCGAGACGATCACGCGGCCCTTGAGGCCCAGCGAATCGGCGAGTGCAAACTGCCACAGCTTCACTGCCTCCGGGTCGGCAAGCGGAGTAAAAACATAAAAGAGAACGATTTTGTGAACAGCCACGTCACAAGTCTAATCGGCAGCGGAATAACTCTTCGCCAGCCGGGCGTTCTAGGGTGTATAAACCGTGCACATTAGGAGGTTTTCCGTGCTCGATCCCACCACGCTCTTCAGCTATGAACGCGATGTCGACTCACGTTCCCTTCACGCGAGCACGCTCGTCGTGACTCTCGGCTCTTTTGTCGACTCCGGGCGTGTCCAGGAGAAACTCGACGAGTTCATCACGGACAACTATCCCAATCGCATCGTGGGGACGTTCGACTCCGATCAAGTCATCGACTACACGGCGGTGCGGCCGCCCATTTCGCTCGAGCAGGATCACCTCACGGGGTACTCCTCCCCCGCGCTCACTCTTCGCGAGGTCTCGCCCGAGGGCGAGGCGCCGTTCTTGCTTCTCAGCGGCCCCGAGCCTAATTTCCAGTGGGAGCGCGTGGCGCACGCGGTCAGGATCATCGTTGAACAGCTCGGCGTGACGCGCACGCTCGTCGCCACGAGTTTTCCCGGCGCTACACCGCACACGCGCCCCGTCGCGGTAAGCAGGTACGCGGGCGATCCCAAGGACCTGGTTCTCGCAAGCCCGTTCCCGGGCACCATCGAGATGCGGGCGTCCTTCCCGGCTTTGCTCATTGTACGCATGGCTGAGGCTGGCCACCCCATCATCGGCCTCGCCGCTCACGTGCCGTCCTATGCGCACGAGATCGAGTACTACCCGGCTCTCCCTGCGCTATTTACGGCGCTCGATATTGAAGGCGGCCCAGCTTTTACGCCAAACAAGAAGCTCGAGGAAAAGATTGCCGAGGTGCGCGAAGCCCTCGACCAGAGTGCGGCTGAGAACGAGCAGCTTGCCTCACTCATCAAGGGATTCGAGGACAACTACTCGCGTATGGACGGCATGGTGCAGCACCTCACTCCCGGTGCCGACACTCCCCTCCCCGGCGCCGAAAACCTCACGACCGAAGTCGAGGACTTCCTCAAAGAAATCCTCGATGAGCCGGAAAACACGGACGAGGAAGGCGAAGACCCCGGCCCGGATTCGATAGGCTAAATAGCGTGTTTGTCGTCAGCGTATATTCACTCAAAGGCGGCGTCGGAAAGACCTCCGTCACTCTCGGTCTCGCGTCCGCGGCCCTCAACCAGGGCGTGAACGCACTTGTCCTCGATCTCGACCCTCAGGGCGATACCACTCTCGGCCTACTCGGGCACCCGGGAGGTGAGCCCGACATCGCCGAGGTGATTGCGTCAGGGCGAACCGAGACTGTCGACCGTGCCATCGTGCAATCTCCGTGGGTAGCTGGCGAAAACGGCGAGGCTTCTGCCTCGAGCCACCTCGACATCATCCCGGGCAGTCATCGCTCGTCGAGGCTCGACTCCCCCGCCCTCGCGCAACGGAGCGTAAGGCGCCTTCGGGAGGCGCTGAACAAGCGTTCCTACCACTACGACATCGTCCTGGTGGATTGCCCGCCCTCGCTCAACGGCCTGACGCAAATGGCTCTCGCAGCCTCGGATCGCTCCATCGTCGTCTCCGAACCCGGGTTCTTCGCCGTTTCCGCTGCCGACCGAGCACTCAAGCTCGCCGATGAACTCCATGACAACGGCATCGCTCCCCGTTTGCAACCGCTCGGGATCCTCGTGAACCGCTATCGCCCCCGCAGCGTGGAACACCAGTTTCGCCTCAACGAGCTGCGCGAACTCTTCGGGGATCGCGTGCTCGACCCCGTTCTCGAAGAACGCGTGGGGCTTCAGCAGGCACAGGGCGGGGCCATCCCCCTCCACGCGTACGAAGGTTCAAGCGCGAAGCAGCTCACCGAGGATTTCGATCGCCTCCTCGCGACGATCATGGACTCGCGTCAGAACTCCTAGGGCTTCCGGCGCGAGGGGCCGCAGCCTTTCGCGGGGCCCGTTCCCCTCGTTGCCTCAATGTCAAACGCCCCTCTACGCATGTCGATAAATCCCGACGTGACATGCATAAAGGGGCGCCAGTAGGCGTGACGGCTCGGCTCAACGTCGAGGCGTCGATGTTCTTTTAGCTGGCTTTACGCGCGCGGCGTGCGGCGAGTTCGTCGCGAAGAGCCTCAGCGGCGTCGTGCTGCGGGTCGACGCTCGGAAGAATCGCAAGATCGGTTTCAACCTCGCGCGCCACTCGACCAACAGCGATACCGAACACAC
This sequence comes from Dermabacter sp. HMSC08H10, assembly GCF_001807585.1. Taxonomy (NCBI): domain Bacteria; kingdom Bacillati; phylum Actinomycetota; class Actinomycetes; order Micrococcales; family Dermabacteraceae; genus Dermabacter; species Dermabacter sp. HMSC08H10. The sequence goes on along the minus strand of NZ_KV789424.1, from coordinate 427,695 downwards.
CCTGGCCGCCCTGGACAAGGTCGAAGACATCTTCGGCACTCGTACATTCGTAGACAGAGGCACCGTCGCTCATGAGAGTGATCTGTGCGAGATCGTCGGCGCCGCGCGCACGCATGGCATCGACGGCGACACGAATCTGCTGGAGCGAAACACCCGTGTCGAGGAGTCGCTTGACGACCTTGAGCACCAGGATGTCGCGGAAGCCGTAGAGGCGCTGCGAGCCCGAGCCCGTGGCTGAACGGACGCTCGGCTCAACGAGTCCTGTGCGCGCCCAGTAATCAAGCTGCCGGTACGTAATGCCCGCAGCTTTGCACGCCGCCGGGCCACGGTAGCCGAGTTCGCCGGGAGTATCGACGAGATCGTCGAAAAGGACTCCCTGGGCTTCGGTTGCCGGGACTGTGCTCTGCGCACCAAAGGTGCTGCTATCGCGCTTGCTCACGTGTGCCTCCAGTAGGACTTTCGTGTCGGGGAAGGGAGAAAGTCTCGAGGACAGAATACCCATCCCTGCAAGCTTGCGGGATTAAACGCGCCGAAGTGTGGCGAGAATTTTTTCTCGCCGCGGGTTCACGAGAGCGTGAAGAACGTGAAACGGTACTTGCCGATCTGGATCTCGTCGCCGTTACTCAGGTGGGCTTCCTCGGTCAGCTCGCGGTTCACATAGGTGCCGTTGAGAGACCCCATGTCGAGAATCAGGAAGCCCCCTTCGGTGCGCACGAACGTCGCATGCTTACGGGACACAGTGACGTCATCGAGGAAGATTTCCGATTCCGGGTTGCGGCCGGCCACGGTGCTTTCCGAGTCGAGCAGGAAGCGCGCCCCCATATTCGGGCCCTTGCGCACGATCAGGAGGGCCGTGCCTGCGGGCAGCGCCTCAACAGCCTGGCGATCCTGGGCAGAGAGACCGTGCTCGGCGTCTTCGGTGAACTCCACCTTGCCGTCGATGGGAGAAATTTTGGTGGTCTGCTCGGGGGTGGAGTCAAACACGTGTTCATTCATGTTGCAGACCTTCTTTCTTCACACGCCCCATCCCGCGAACCGGCATGAGAGTCCAAAACTTCCGATCCCATTTTGCCACCGCGTTTTGCGCATATGTTCGTTTTTTGGCCCAACACTGCGAACCTTTTAGCTGTTCTTGACCAAGCGGCAAGCGTGGCACGCCTCACCCTTGTGAATTCGCGATTCGGCAAACACCTCGGCTATAGTGGACAAGTCGAAAACCGCGGGCTGTGGCGCAGTTTGGTAGCGCACACGACTGGGGGTCGTGGGGTCGCAGGTTCAAATCCTGTCAGCCCGACGCGGATCAATGGGCGAGGCACTTCGGGTGCCTCGCCCATTTCTTTGTATTTCGCCCGATGTCTCTGACTTATAGTCGAGAGCAAAATGAGGCTTATGGAGGTTGGTGCAATGCCCACATTTTTCGGTCATGTGACTCACGAAGGGGACATCAAGGCGTGGCCAGAGGTCATCGAAAGCGGGAGGTGTGCACTCGAGGGGTACGTATTGCCGTCAGGGGCACGCTGCGCTCTCACGGGCTCCGAGGGGTCCGACGCTACATCGCGTCTCATCGAGGCGGAGGGTGTAGGCAGCCTCGCCACGCTCAACGGCGAGTTTGCTCTGGCTTTCATGGACGCTGACTCCTCGCTCGTCCTCGCGCGAGACGTTTTCGGATCGCGGCCTCTTTATTACGCGCGCACGTCAACGGGAATCGCGTTTGCCTCCACGATCGCCGACCTCCTTCGTCACACGGATATCCCGCGCGAGCCCAACACCGACGTGCTGCGCCGCTACCTTCTCGGCGATACTCAGCGCGGTAGTGAAACATTCTTCTCTGGCATCGCTCGCGTATTGCCGGGAGAGTCGGTGAAATTCGCACGCGAGGGGCTCGTGCGCACTCCTCTCCTGGACGCGCATCAAGACGTTTTCGCTGCTCCCTCGAACCCGCGCCGCGCCGACCACTCATGCATCGAAGAGTTCCGGACGCGGCTCACAGATGCGGTCACGCGACGCGCCACCGGCGAAGGGGCGGCCCTCGTGAATGAGCTCGATCCGGTTGCCTCACAAGCCCTCGAGCATGCCGTGCGCACAGCCGATTCGCCGCTTGAAGTCCTGCGCTGTATACCTAGCGCGGGTGGCCCATCCAGCGACGCCCGAGAGCACCAGGGCGTCGTCACGGGCACGCCGCAAAGCTTGAAGAAGGATCTCCCGCTTGTGCTTCGCACGTATGAAGAACCTCCGGCCTCGCTCGAGTCCTACTTTGCGTGGCTTCATCTTCGCGCGTGCATTCAGGGTGAACAGCAGCTCGCTCTCGATACCTATGGCGCCTCGGCGCTCCACAGGGCTTCCGACACTCGATCCACACTTCTGTCCCGCGTTATGGGTGCTGCGCGAGGGAGCGCACGTGATCGATGCGAATCCCTCCTCGGCCCCTCGCTGCGCAGCGGCGAAAGGGAACGGGCGATTGGCTTCGAGCCCTCCCCCGAGTATGAGGGCCCTCTCGCGCCGCTGGCGACTTCCGGGTCTCATGAAGCGGAGCAGCGCGCAAAAGCCGCACACGCGCTTGGCGGTCACGTCATGGTGCGCTCCCCGTTCACCGATCTCGACCTTCTCCGTTTCTATGCGTCGCTTGAGGAGACCGCCTTCGGGGGCGCAGGGACACGCTCCCTCATCGAGGCGGCCTACGACCAGGCACACGAAAAAGCCCCGTCGCTTTCCATGCAGGAGCGAGAAACAGCCTGGTTTAAGCGCATTAAAGGCACGTACTTTTCTTTGTTCTCGTCGCAGACCTTTGGCACCCGCGGATGGTTTGACCAAGCCGAGGTTCTCAAGGCTTTCGATGCGCACATCAATGGCCGTTCGAGCGTCAGCGCCGCCCAGTTGTGGCGTTTCGCGTGTGCGGAACTGTGGGCGCGCGTTTTCTTCGACGCGGATGACCTCGAGGCTCTCGACGCGCATGAGGATTCCGGCGTGCTGGCCGACGATAACGGTCAGTCGCTGCCGCCCGATCCGCACACCCCGCTCACCGCTAACGCGGGCAAACAGCTCGATCTCGAGCTGAACGACGGGACGCTAGCACGCCGCTACCCGATTCAGACGGCGAAGTTCTCCAAGGATTCGCGCATGGATGAGGAAATTGCGGGCTACGTCAAGCAGTTCTTCAAGGACCTTGACGAGCGGGGCACGAACGAGGATCGTCACGCAACCGAGAACCGCCGCTGGAGTTTCACGGTGTCGGAGAAAATCATTGCGATCATGCAGGGCCGTTCGTGGTTCGTATGGGAAATCAAGCCGTCTTTCGCCGCCAAGCAACTGTCACGGTTCGTGACACGCACCCCCGCGGGGATCGGCCTCGGTGACCCGGTCACGATGCAGCTCGCGATCAATGAGGCTGGGCTTGCCCGCATCACGTATGCCGCGGCCCTCGGTGCCCTCGGGAAGCTGCGAGGCAAACGCGGCGTGTTTTATGAGCACGCGGGAGCCAATGTCCGGGCGATCGACGGTCCAACTGAATACTCGGTGTACCCGTCGAACGTCTCGGCAAAACTTCCGCCAAAGGATCCGGATCTCGTTGCAGCTCACCTCGTGGATGTTATTCGCGAGGTCGTCCCTGCGCGTTTCGTCGAGACTTTCGACGGCGTCGTCGTGATGGATGCGAACGATATCGGGCGCAACGTTCTGGGCCTTGCGGCTTCACGTGAGCGGGAGCACTACGAGGCGCAGTTCGCGGATAACCCACTTGGGCAGGGGTCGCAGCAGACCCCCATGGCCGTCGTGTTCGAGCGCCCCGTGCACGAATGCTGAAGGCTTTTACCGTTTGAAATACGCCGCGCGGTCACCGCTGAAGAGCTGGTCGATCGCGCGGCGCAGGCCTGCCCGAAAGCGACGGTTGAGCTCGGGCATGTCGTCGATCGGAAACCACGCGGCTTGGAGATTCTCACCATCGGCCGGGTGCGGTTCTCCCCTGACGTGGGTGGCCACAAAGGCGAGATCGAGGTAGCTTGCGAGGTCGCCGTTGGCATGCGTGACGGGCCCGACGGCCCCCACATTCGAGAGAAACTCGATCGTGCACGCGCATCCCGTTTCTTCCAGGACTTCGCGTACCCCTGCACGGGCGGGCTCCTCCCCCGGGTCGATAATGCCCGTAACAGGCGTCCACTGGTGGGTGTCGGCGCGCTGAACGAGGAGGCAATGAGTTCTGTCGTCGTCGAAGACGAAGACCGTCACACCCGAGAGCCACAGGTGGTCGTGACCGATCTTCTCGCGGAGCTTAAGAACGAAGTCGGGCGTGGGCATCGCGTCCCTCCTTACCTGTTCTTTCTCTTTTCGCGAACGCGAACGCTGATCTCCACGGGGGAACCGTCGAACGAGAAGTCCTCGCGCAGACGACGCTCGATAAAGCGGCGGTAGCCGTGTTCGAGGAAGCCTGAAGCGAAAATCACGAAGCGGGGCGGACGCGTACGGGCCTGCGTCGCAAAGAGGATGCGCGGTTGCTTGCCGCCTCGCAACGGGTGCGGGTGCGCCGCAACTAGCGTTCCGAGGAAGGCATTCAGGCGCGAGGTCGGGATGCGCGTGTCCCACGATTCGAGTGCGAGATCGAGCGCGGGGACGAGCTTGTCCGTGTGTCGCCCGGTGAGAGCGGAGATGTTCACGCGGGGAGCCCATCGAACGTGGGAGAGGTCCTTCTCGATTTCCCATTCGAGCTGGGCGCGCCGCTCTTCATCGATCAAGTCCCACTTATTGAACGCGAGCACGAGTGCGCGGCCGGATTCAAGGACCATGTCGATGATCTTGAGGTCCTGGGTCGAAATCGGTTCTGATGCTTCCAGGAGAACGACGGCGACTTCGGCGCGATCGAGCGCGGCCTGGGTCCGGATCGATGCGAAGAAGTCAGCCCCTTCACTTTGGCGAACGCGGCGACGGATGCCTGCCGTGTCGACGAAGGTCCACTCGCGTCCGTCGAGTTCGATGACTTCGTCGACCGGGTCGCGTGTGGTGCCAGCGGTAGGGTCGACGACGACGCGGTTCTCGCGCGCAAGCTTGTTCAGTAGGGAACTCTTGCCGACGTTGGGGCGACCGATGAGAGCCACGCGGCGCGGGCCAGTTGGCTTGGCACGCGTTTGCCCTTCTTCCGGAAGGATGTCGAGGATACGGTCGAGCACATCTCCTGAGCCGCGTCCGTGAAGAGCCGAAACGGGGTGCGGTTCGCCGAGCCCCAGATTCCAGAGGGCTGCGGCCTCGAGTTCACCTCGCTGGTCGTCGACCTTGTTAGCGACGAGGAGCACGGGCTTCTTGGAGCGTCGGAGAACACGCACGAGTTGCTCGTCGGTGTGAGTGATGCCCACGTTCGCGTCAACGACGAACATCACGGCATCGGCGAGGCCAATGGCGAGTTCAGCCTGTTCGGCGACCCGGTAGGCAATGCCGTCAACCTTGTCTTCCCAACCACCCGTGTCGACGAGCATAAAGTCACGGCCAGCCCAGTTCGCTTCGTAGAACACGCGGTCTCGGGTCACCCCGGGGGTATCCTCGACGACCGCTTCGCGGTGCCCGAGGATGCGATTGACGAGGGTAGATTTTCCGACGTTTGGCCGGCCGACCACGGCGAGGACCGGGAGCATTCGTTCATCGTCGGCGCTCGCAACGGGGGCGTACTCCTCCGTCAGGAGGCTGCGATCCTCCTCGTCGAGGCCGTAGTCTTCGAGGCCGGCGCGCAGCGATGCCGTGCGAGCCTCGTCGTCGAGATTGCTGTCGTCGAAAGCCTCGGGGATTTCCCCCGAAAGAGATTCGTCGTTCTCGGGCTCATCATCGATGAGTTCGATTCCGGGAACGAGCTCGAGCACGGTGTTGATGACCTCGTCGATGTCGAGGTCGGTCGTGTCAATAAGGTGCACGCCTTCGGCTGCTTCCGTAAATTCGGAAACCGTCGAATCATCAGCATCGCGGCGAAGAACCTGGTCGCGCATACGCTCGCGCACGTCTTCGGTTTCCTCAAGACCGAGCTGGCCCGCCCTGCGCCTTAGTCGAGCTTCCGGGCTGGCCGTCAGCAGCACGCGTACGTCGGCATCGGGGGCGACGACCGTTGTGATGTCGCGGCCTTCAGCGACACAAAACCCGAGTTCGTTTGCGGTGGTAAACAGAACGGCGCGCTGGCGTTCCTGGAGGATGGCCCGGACGTCCGTGTTGGTTGCCACTCGACTCACGCACGTCGAGATTTCCTCTGAGCGGATCTGGTCCGAAATTTCCGTGCCGCCAACGATAATCGCCGGATCATCGGGATTGGTGTGCACCACGAGGTCGAACTCAGCGACGTGGGCCGTCACGGCTTCGCGATCGTCGAGGTCGACACCGCTGTTGAGGCACGACCACGCTGCCGCGCGATACATGGCCCCCGTATCGAGATAGCCACCCTGAAGTGCTCGCGCTACCTCTTTCGACACCGTCGACTTCCCCGAGCCTGCGGGGCCATCGATCGCGATGGTGACGCCGTTCATGTCTTCCCTCCCCTGTCGCTGGTCAAATTCCAAGTTTAGTCGTGGGACGCGTCCACGCGTGCGCCAGCCGATCACTCTGTGCCCGCGCGTGCCCAACCTCTCTTTTCAAGCATCGCGGTGAGGCGAGGTTCGTCGGCGCGCGTGACACTCACGTGCGCGAGCCCCATTCTTTGCCCAAGAGAGTGCTCGAGGCGCAGATCTTCGAGGTTGATGTTCTCCTCCCCCATGTGGGTGAGGAGGCGCGCAAGCTCCCCGGGCTCGTCAGGTACGAGCACCGTGACCCGGCAAAAGCTCTCCGCTCCCCCACCGTGCTTGCCCGGAATCCGGGCAACGCCGTCGTTGCCGGCAGCGATCGCCCGGGCAATGCGGGCGCGCGAGCCCGGTTGCGGGTCCATGTCGTCTAGCGTCTCGAAGGCCCGTGTAAGCCCATCGAGATCCTCGCCTAGAGCCTTGAGGATTGGCGCGATGCGCCCCGCGTTGGCTGAGAGGATCTCGACCCACAGCCTCGGATCGCTCGCGGCGATGCGCGTCGTATCTCGCAGGCCCTGCCCCGACAGCCCTAGAGCCGCTTCACTCGCCACGGTCAGTCGACTTGCGAGCACGCTCGAGACGATCTGCGGAACGTGCGAAACATAGGCGACGGCCTCATCGTGCACATCGGGTTCGATCTCCACGACCGTCGCTCCGAGTTCAACGCCGAGCAGCCGTGCGAGGGCGAAACTTCGAGGGCTGGTCGCAGGCGTCGGAACCACCACGAAGGCCCTGCCCCTGAACAGGTCTCCCCTCGCGGCGACCACCCCTGCCACTTCCCGGCCGGCCATCGGGTGCGTGCCGACGTAGCGAGAGGCGTCAAGCCCTCTCGCCGCCGCACCGTCGAGCACCCCCTGCGCAATGGGCTGTTTCACGCTCGCAACATCGAGCACGCATGCCCCGGGGAACTCCTCGAGAGCGTCGAGTGCCACCGATGCGCACACATCGGGTGGTGTCGCGACAATGACCATTTGCGGCTCGTCGCCCTCGCGGACCTCGCGCCCCACCCCGAGTTCGCACGCGAGCCTGGTCGTTCCCGGGGACGAATCGCGAACGAGAACGTCGAGACCGGCGTGGCCGAGAGCCATGCCGATCGATCCGCCAATCAATCCCGCACCTATGACGAGAACGGGGCCCTCGAGCGCTACAGCTTCGCGACTGGCGCCAATGCTCACAGGCCGACCTCCGCCATCAGGGTGCCGAGTTCTTTTCGGGTCAGTTCACGCGTAGCACCCGGCTCAAGATCGGCGAGAACGACGGGCCCGATTCGCGTGCGCACGAGACTCGTAAGTTCATACCCGAGCGCAGCAAACATGCGGCGAACGATCCTGTTTCGCCCCTCGTGAAGGGTGACTTCGACTATCGCCTCTCGCCCATCATGGGCAACGAGGCTTGCGCGGTCGGCCCGCGCCGGCCCATCGTCGAGTTCGAGGCCGGCACGCAGCTTCGCCAGAATCGACCGGGGGAAGGATCCCGGGCAGTCAAAACGGCACACGTAGGTTTTTGACACCTCAAAGCTCGGATGCGTGAGGCGGTGCGTCAGCTCCCCGTCGTTGCTCAAGAGGAGAAGCCCCTCAGTTTCATAGTCGAGCCTGCCGACGTGGTACAGGCGCACCGGGTAGCGCGCCGCAAACTCCTCGAGAGTGCGGCGCCCCTGCGGATCCTCCATCGCGCTCATCACCTTGCGCGGCTTATTGAGGGCAACCGTCAGTTTCGCCTCGTCGAGCTGCACGCGACGCCCGTCGACGTGAATGACGGCAGTGCGCGGATCGACGCGGACTCCCTGCTCCTGCACGACCTCACCCCCAACAGAGACACGCCCCTGCGCGATAAGCGCTTCGCACGCACGGCGCGAGCCAAAACCCGCATTCGCGAGCACTTTCTGAAGACGTACACCGTCATGGGGAACAGGTTCCGACGGCGCCTGCGAGGAGTCATCCCGACGTGCTCGCGGCGCGCCTGCGGAGTCGCGAAGCCGCACCTTTTTCGGCGCGGTGAAGTCGCTCTTGCGCCGTTTCGGCCTGCGCCCCGGCCGATTCGGGCCCGTCAAGCCGCTGCCCCGCGCGCAAGCAGTTCGCGCGCAAGCTGGCGGTAGGCGTCGGCACCCTTGTTGTTCGAGGCAAACGTCGTAATCGGTTCGGCCGCAACCGAAGCGTCCGGGAACTTCACGGTGCGGTTGATTGCCGTATGGAACACCTTGTCGGGGAAGGCCTCAACGACTCGGGCCACAACCTCGCGCGCATGCAACGTGCGCGGATCGAACATCGTGATGAGAATGCCATCCATTTCGAGGCGCGGGTTGATGCGGTCCTGAACCTTTTCAATCGTTTCAACGAGAAGGGCAACGCCACGAAGCGCAAAGTACTCGGCCCCAAGCGGTATGATGACGCCGTCGCTCGCCGCAAGCGCATTGACGGTCAGAAGACCGAGCGACGGTTGGCAGTCGATGAGAATAATGTCGTAGTCACCGACGACGGGGCGAAGCACGCGGGCAAGAGCCATTTCGCGCGCGACCTCGTTGACAAGCTGGACCTCCGCCGCCGACAGATCGATGTTGGCCGGAAGAATCTCCATGTTTTCCGTCGTCGTCGGCTGGATCGCCTCGCGAATGTCGTGATCGCGCTCCAGAAGCAAGTTGTAAACGGTGAGGTCGAGTTCGTAGCTGTTAATGCCCGTTCCGGCGCTGAGCGCACCCTGGGGATCGAGGTCTACGAGAAGAACCTTGCGGCCAAGCTCAGCAAGTGCCGCACCGAGATTAATGACCGAGGTCGTCTTCCCCACGCCCCCCTTCTGGTTCACCATCGAAATGATTCGCGCGGGTCCGTGAGAGTCGAGTGCCTTCGGCTCGGGAAAGTCCGGAAGCGGGCGCCCCGTGGGGCCGTAATTGAGGTTCAAATCAAGCTCGCTCTTTGTCACGTGTACCTGTCCCTACGTCGTTGGTGTTCGCGGGCTCTCGCGTGCACTCACTGCACGCGGCCCATGAAAATAAGTCTAACCGGCAGCCCTGGATACGAATTCCACCCGCGCCCCACTACAGCGCTCGCGGATGAGAGCTCGCGTGTATTTCTCGAAGCGCCTGTTGACCCAGGTGTGTGTAGCGCTGGGTCGTCGTGATTGAGGCGTGCCCTAGCAGCTCCTGCACCGTGCGGACGTCAGCCCCACCTTCCAGAAGATGCGTCGCATAGCTGTGACGAAGCGTATGAGGACTCACGTGCGCCGTAATCTTCGCATCCTCGGCTGCGGTCTTGACGATCGCAAAGGCGGCTTGCCTCGTCAGGCGCGTGCCCCTATTGCCCAGAAAGATCGCAGGGCTTCCGCTCCCTTTCGCGAGAAACGTTGGACGAGCCCGAGTGAGGTATGCCTCAAGCGCCTCGAGGGCGTACCGCCCGAGCGGGATAAGACGCTCTTTATTGCCTTTTCCGCGCACGCGAATGATCTGATCGGCTAGCGCAGTGTCATCAACGTCGAGCGCGAGCGCCTCGCTGATGCGGCAGCCAGTGCCATAGAGCACCTCGACGAGGGCCCGGTTGCGAAGGGCGCGCTCGGCGGCAAGTCCCCCGGTGAAAGGCCCCGACGCCGCGTCGATGAGCGCCGTTACCTCCTCAACGCTCAAGGCATCGGGAAGGCGCAAAGGAAGGGAGGCTTCGCGTACCCGCGCCGCCGGATCGCCCGTTCGCGTTTCGTTCTCTTCATCGAGGAAGCGGTGGAAGGCACGGATCGAAGCGAGCGCTCGCGCCGCGGACGAAGGCGCGAGGGGAGCAGTTCCCACGCTCCCCTCGCGCAGAGCACCGATATACCCCGCAATCGTGGGCGTTTGAACGTCGCGCACATCGATCGCGCTCCCGTCGAGATACGACAGGTACCGCGTGAGATCGCGGCGGTACGCAGCGACGGTGTTGGGGCTCAATCCTCGTTCGATCCGAAGGTGCGTGAGGAAGGATTCGGCAAGGCGTGTAGCGCTGTCGACGCGCTCGGGCATGAGGTCTCTCTACAGCACCACGAAGGGGTCGATGGCAAGCGCGACGAACACGAGCGTGAGATACGTGATCGACGCGTGGAACACCCCCATGGGGTTGAGCTTTGAACCGGTCATACCGCGCCGCACGCGCACCGCGTATCGCACAACCAGAAACAAGAACCAGCCGCCGAACACGATCGAGCTCACCGTGTACACGATGCCGGTGGGCGCGAGGGGAATGATCGCAAACGAGCACAGCAGCATCATGACCGTGTGGAACACCATGTGCTTCGCGACGGTCGTGCGCGAGCTCACGACGGGGAGCATAGGAACCTCGGCGCGGGCGTAGTCCTGCGTAAAACGCTCGGCGAGCGGCCAGTAGTGCGGCGGCGTCCAAAAAAAGATCACGAGGAAAAGAAAGAACGCGGTCCATGAGACGCCACCCGTGACGGCGGACCAGCCGATCAAAACCGGCATGCAGCCCGCAATCCCGCCCCACACGATGTTCTGACTCGTGCGGCGCTTGAGGATCATCGTGTAAAACACGACGTACAGCAGGATCGCTTCGAGCGCGAGGAGTGCCGAAGGAGCGTTGACAAACGCCCACAGGTACACCACCGAGAGCGCGCACAGGGCGAGCCCGAATGCGAGAGCCGCTTGCGGCGAAACCTCACCCGTGACGAGCGGGCGGTTCTTCGTGCGCTTCATCTTCGCATCGATGTCGCGGTCCAGATACATGTTGAGGACGTTCGCGCCACCGGCGGCAAGGTAGCCGCCCACCATCGTGTTGAGGATCAGCAGCCACGACGGGAAACCACCGGCCGCGAGAAACATCGTGGGGATAGTGGTGATGAGCAAGAGCTCAATAATGCGCGGCTTAGTGAGAGCAACGTACGCGAGAAGGGTACGGCGAAGCGAGCGGTCACTTCCGCCTCCATGCTGCGCCGTCGCCTCATGGGAAAGGGTGGTCGTGCCGGGGCTTTGATTCACTCGCGTTCCTCGATTGCGTGGAGATTGCGTGGACGAAAAGGCTGGGGAGGGCCTTGTGATAGGGATTGGCCACAGCGAAGGGCCTAACGTCCCTCCACAATAGTCGCCCGGGAGGCCGGGAGCCAGGATCTCTCGGGTAAGTCACGCCACTAGATGTACTGCTCGGGGACGTTGATCAATCGTGAGAACGGCGGCTGGTTGTCGCAGGCCGTGTGCGGGCGGTGCTGGTTGTACTGGTGCAGCCAATCCGGCAGGGCGTCGCGTCGTTCTTGCTCGCTGGTGTAGCAGCGGGCGTAGGCCCACCCGTCGGCCATGGTCCGGTGGAAGCGCTCTACCTTGCCGCTGGTCTGCGGCCGGTACGGACGCGTCCGCATCGGGGGGATCGAGAGGGCCTCGCAGGTGTCCCGCCACAGGTGCGAGCGATAGGCGCCACCGTTGTCGGACAGCACCCGCTCTACGGAGACGCCGCGATCGGCAAACCACGCCACAGCCCGATGCAGGCCCCCGACCGCGGTGACGGCGGTCTCGTCGTCGTGGACCTCGGTGTACGCGACGCGGGAGTGGTCGTCAATGACGGTGTGCACGAACGCGTACCCGAGCCTGGGGTTGTGCCACTTGCTCTTCGGCTTACCCGGTGTCGCCGTTCGGTTGTGGTCGCCTTGGCGGCGGCCGACGTAGCGCCAGCCGCCACCGTCGGGGATGTTCCCGAGCTTCTTCACGTCCACGTGGACCAGGGAGCCGGGGTGGGGTGTTCGTACCGGCCGATCGGTTCGCCACTCTCGCGGTCCACGTAGGAGAGCCGGTTCAGTCGGGCACCGGCCAAGATGCGGTGGACGGTTGAGGGCGCGATGCCGAGTCGGGCGGCGAGCTGCACGGGGCCCTCACGCAGCCGTATCCGCAGGCTGACGCACCGCTTCGTCGTCGCCTTGTCCGTCTTGTTCGGTGAGGTCTTCGGCCGGGACGAGCGATCCTGCATCGACTCGCCGGCGCGATAGCGGTCGACCCACCTCTTCACGGTCGGCCAGGAGACCTTGAAGCGAGCGGCGACTTCGCTGATGGGCCTACCGTCGTCGACGACGAGCTGAGCCACCTTGAGCCGGTGGCGAGGTGTCAGGGTGGCGTTGGCGTGCATCACTCCTCACCTGCTGCGACGGGCGTCGTCCGCGGCGTTCGGAGTTGCCCAAGGACTGCAAGGAGGATCGTCGTGGCGAGCGGCACGAGTCCGGCGGCGATGAACAAGCTGGCAGCGGCGATGTGTCGGCTGAGGAGTCCGGTGAGTGCGATGGACAGTGGCATGAAGGCGATGGAGATGAAGAAGTCGAGGCTGGCGACTCGGCCGAGCATCTCCAGCGGTACGTGTTCCTGCAGGACCGTGCCCCAAATGACCATCCCGACTCCGATCGACGCACCGTAGACCGCCAGTCCGGCGCTGATGATCCACGGATTGTTGGTGAATGCGGAGATGGCCAGTGGAAGGCAGCCGAGTGCCCATGCGCCGACCATTACGGGCAGGAAGTGTGAGGGGGTGGGCCATGAGCCGGCGACGAGGGAACCCACCAGGCCGCCGACGCCCAGAGCTCCGAGGACGACTCCGTACACAGCCGGACCGTTGTCATGGGTCGAACGTACAAGCGCGGGCAGGAGAACTTCCAGCGGGCCGGTCACGGCCAGGCCCATGGCGGCCGCCAACAGCACGCTGGAGCGAACCCAGCGCGTGCGGGCGACGTAGCCGAACCCGTCGAGCAGGTCCCGCAGCGCAGAGGTGGCCGGAGCTTCGGCGTCGGTCTCGGCTGAGCAAGGGGCAGGAAGCCGCAGGGCGGCGATCAGGGCGAGTCCGACCGCGCCGGCGATGAGGTACCCGCCCGCGGCGGGCACGCTCGCGCCGATGACGGCACCGACGACACCGGGGGCGAGGGTCTGTCCTACCAGCGGCCGGGTGGTCCCTTCGAGCCCATTGACGGCCATCAGGTCGTCGCTTCCCACGAGGACGGGCACGAGCGCGGTGTAGGCCGGGAAGAAGAAGGCGGTCGAGACGCCGATGATGAACGCGGACACTGCCAGCATCCAGAAAGTGGCCGCGTCGAAGATGGCGGCGGTGGAGGTCGTCGTCGAGGTGGCGAGGTTGACAGTGAGGACGCCGACGATGACGGACTTCTTGGCGACGCGGTCCGCAAGTACCCCGGCGGGCAAGGAACCTGCGAGCAGGCCGATGCCGCTCCACGCCACGACACCCGACAAGGTGGCCGCCGTGGCGCCCAGGTCGAGGGTCTGCATGGCTAAGTAGAGGGCCCAGGCACCCTGGGCGAAGACGGTGAGCACCATCGCTGCAAACAGCGGTCGGTAGCCGGGGACGGACAAGGGGCGAAGGGGGTTCATGGCAGGTCCTTTGGGGCAAGGCTGAGGTGGGGCCAGTCGGTGAGGTCGTCGAGCATCTGCCGGTCGTGCGTGGCGACGATCGTGGCGCAGGAGGTCCGCAGGAGCTCGGTGGTGATGTCGTCGACGAGGCTCGATGACAGATGGTTGGTGGGCTCGTCCAGGAGCAACAGGTCCGGGTCCACCGCCAGGCACATGGCCAGATGGAGGCGGCGTTGTTGCCCTTGCGACAGGTGCCCCACGGGTGTGCGGGTTGCCGCGGGCTCAAGCAGCCCGAGTGAGCCGAGGGAGGGTGCCTGTGATCGGCGGCCCTGCGTGGCCAGGTACGTCTCGTAGACCACGTGTGCGGGGAGGGCGTCGTCCCAGTCAGGGACCTCTTGAGACAACAGGGCGACGCGCACCCTCGGGTTCACCCGCAGCTGGCCTGTACTCGGGGCCAGTCGCCGACCGAGAAGCCCCAACAGTGTGGACTTCCCAGCACCGTTCGGCCCGGTGACCACCAACCGGTCTCCACCGCTGATGTCCACCGAGACCGGGGTGGTCAACTGGTCAGTCACGGTGAGCATGGAGGCGTTGACGATGTTCTGACCGGTCCGCGCTGACGATATGGGCCATGCCAACCGCAGCGGTGGCTCTGGCACGTCGATCTGATGACGCTCTAGGTCCACGATGCGGCGGTTGAAAGCCTGGACCACCCCGGCAGCGCGCGTAGCCCGTTGGTGCTTGCCCGTTCCCTTGTCGGGTCGCCAACCGCCTTGCGACAGGCGGGAGCGTGCGTCGTCGGCGGCGCGGGTCAGTTCCTGATGCCGGGCGACCTGGGCGGCATAGTCTTGCTCCCAGGCGGCCCGTTCTCGTTGCCGCCCTTCGATCCAGCCCTCGTAACCGCCCGCGTAGGTGCGCGGAAGGCCATCGCGGGTCGGGTCGAGGTCCAGGAAGCTGGTCGCCACGTCGCGCAGCAGGGCGCGGTCGTGGCTGACTAAGGCCAGGCCACCGGGGTGGTGCCGCAGGCGCTCAGTCAGGAACGACAGCCCTGCCGCGTCCAGGTGGTTGGTGGGCTCGTCCAGCAGCAACAGGTCAGGGGTCGATCCGAGGGCGACCGCCAGCCGTACCCGGTACCGCTGACCGACCGACAAGGTCGACAGGACCCGATCGCGGTCGCTACAGGCGTCCAGGCCCGCCAGGGCGATGTCAACACGGCGGTCTGCATCCCAGGCGTCCAGCCGCGTGGCCGCCTCGAGTGCGGCGGAATAGGCGTCGGCCGCGTCATCGCCCGCGGCCAGCGCCGCGGTAGCCACGTCGAGGGCCTGCAGAGCGGCCCTGGATGGGGCGGTAGCCTCGGCAATGAGGTCACCGACCGTGCGATCGCCCTCGGTGGCCATGTCCTGTTTGACCAGGACGAGGGAACCCACCCGGGTCACCACTCCCGAGTCGGGTTTCAAGATCCCCGCCAGTATGTGGAGCAAGGTGGTCTTGCCCCGGCCGTTGTCGCCGACGATCGCCAGTCGCGACCCGGTGGAGACGGTGACGTCAGTCCCACTCAGCAGCGGCCTGTCGCCGAGTGTCAGGTGGAGTGATTCAGCGCGGATGTGTGCAGCGGATCCTTGGGATGTCCCGATCCAAGCACATGACTGTAAAGGTTCTGTGGTTGGCATTGTGTACTCTCAGCTCGTCATGGAGCCGGGCACCACGAAGCGGCCGCCCGGCAGATGGCCAGGACGGCAGACGAGAGGTCATAAGGGGTCCCGCCGCCGTCAGCGGACGGAACGCAGCTTCATCGAGGCGATGCCTGAGTACATGCGGCCGAGGATACAGAGACCGGGCGATGCCACGCAAGTCAACTAACGTCCCCGGTCAGTGCAACTAGACGTCCAGGTCCGACGCTTGCCGAGCAGCCGTCGGACCCACACGGCACAGCTGCGTGCCGGCGCCGCCGCTGAGCCCTTGTTTCCTGCATTTCCTGAGACAGCAGTCACCTATCCTCCAATTTCGCGCGATACTATCGACACGATTTTGGCCCCTCGCGCCGATCCGGTCCCGCCCTCGGCGCTTGAGATGGATCAACCGATGGAAGGGAAAGAACTTTCGTGAGTAGCAATTTCGTAGCCCCCGAGGGCTGGAGCGATCTCGACAAGCGTGCCATCGACAACGCGCGGATCCTCGCCGCGGAAGCCGTACAGAAGGTCGGCAATGGGCACCCGGGCACGGCTGTGAGCCTCTCCCCTGCTGCCTACCTCCTGTACCAGGACATCATGAACCACGATCCCAAGGATCCGGACTGGTTCGGCCGAGATCGCTTCATCCTCTCGTGCGGTCACACGAGCCTCACGCAGTACCTCCAGCTCTTCCTCGGCGGCTTCGGCCTCGAGGTTGAAGACCTTCAGGCGCTGCGCACCGAGGGCTCGAAGACCCCGGGCCATCCCGAAAACTTCCACACGGCCGGTGTCGAAATGACGACGGGTCCGCTCGGCCAGGGAATTGCATCGTCCGTAGGCTTTGCCATGGCGCAGCGCCGCGTTCGGGGCCTCCTCGATCCCACCGCCCCCGCCGGCGAGAGCCCGTTCGACACCTTCACCTACGTGATTGCATCCGACGGCGACCTCGAAGAGGGCGTGAGCCACGAAGCCTCCTCCCTCGCCGGCACGCAGCAGCTCGGCAACCTCATCGTCATTTGGGACGACAACGAGATCTCCATCGAAGGCGATACCAACATCGCCTTTACCGAGGACACCGCCGCCCGCTACCAGGCCCTCGGCTGGGATGTGCGCACCGTGGACTGGACCAATGGCGGCACCGAGTACGTCGAAAACCTCAAGGAGCTGAAGGACGCAATCGTCGCCGGCCAGCAGGTCACTGACAAGCCGACCTTCATTCGCCTCCGCACCGTGATCGCATGGCCGACCCCCGGCAAGTCCGGAGACCACGCTGCTCACGGATCCGCACTTGGCGATCAGCCCATCGCCGGGCTCAAGGACATCCTCGGTTTCGATACCGAAAAGACCTTCGAGATCGACGAAGAAGCTCTCGCACACGCCCGCGCCCTCATCGAGCGCGGTGCCCAGAAGCATCGCGAATGGGATGCCAAGGTGGAAGAGTGGCGCGCCGAGAATCCCGATGCCGCGGCGCTGTACGACCGCTTGATCGCCCGCGACCTTCCCACGGATCTCGACGAGGCGCTGCCGGTCTTTGAGGCCGACGAGAAGGGCCTCGCGACCCGCGCTGCCTCCGGCAAAGTCCTCTCTGCCCTCGCTCCCGTTCTTCCTGAACTGTGGGGTGGATCGGCTGACCTCGCGGGCTCCAACAACACGACTATGGCGGGCGAGCCGTCGTTCATTCCTGAGGCCAACCAAACCAAGGACTTTTCGGGCAGCCCGTACGGCCGCACCCTCCACTTCGGTATTCGCGAGCACGCGATGGGCGCCATCCTGAGCGGAATCTCGCTCTACGGCCTTACACGCCCGTATGGCGGCACGTTCTTCCAGTTTGCCGACTACATGCGCGGCTCGGTGCGCCTCGCCTCGCTGTGCAAGACTCCCGCGATCTACGTGTGGACACACGACTCAATCGGCCTCGGCGAAGACGGCCCCACCCACCAGCCTGTCGAGCACCTCGCCGCCTACCGCGCAATCCCGAACCTCTCGATCGTGCGACCGGCTGATGCGAACGAGACTGCTCAAGCGTGGAAAGCGGTCCTCAAGCGCGACGAGGGTCCCGCTGGTCTGATCCTCACGCGCCAGGGTGTTCCCACCTTTGACCGCGAGGAGTATGCGAGCGCGGACAACCTCGACAAGGGCGCCTACGTCATGAAGGACGCTTCCAACGGTGAGCCCGAGGTCATCCTGATCGCGACGGGTTCCGAGGTCCAGCACGCTGCAGGCGCGCAGAAGCTACTTGAAGCCGAAGGCATTCCCACGCGACTCGTGTCGATGCCCTGCGTCGAGTGGTTTGACGAGCAGAGCGAGGAGTACCGCGAATCGGTTCTTCCCAGCACCGTCAAAGCGCGCGTGAGCGTCGAAGCCGGGATCGCGATGCCCTGGTATCGCTTCCTCGGTGACGCAGGACGCGCAGTCTCGCTCGAGCACTACGGTGAGTCGGCATCGGGCTCGCTCCTGTTCGAGAAGTACGGTTTCACGGCCGAAAACGTTGCGGCGAAGGCGAAAGAATCCCTCGCTGCAGCTCGTAAGTAACCGCCAATCAATCGGATACTCAGCTCAACCGAACACCTCCCGAAAGGTTTTGCCATGACCGAACTGACGCAAAAGCTCAGCGACCTTGGCGTCTCCCTCTGGCTCGACGATCTCTCCCGTGCACTCATCGACACCGGAGACCTCGAAAAGCTCATGAGCGAACGCAACATCGTCGGTGTCACCACGAATCCCGCGATCTTCAAGGCGGCCATCGCGGGCAAGTCGGATTACGACCGTGCAATCGCCGACGCGGCTTCGCGCGGCCTCGATGCCGATGCAATCATCACGGAGCTGACGACGCGCGATGTGCGCGATGCATGCGACGTATTCGCGCCGACCTACAAAGCCTCGAACGGCTTCGACGGTCGAGTGTCGATCGAGGTCGATCCGCGCCTCGCGCACGAGGAGGATGCGACCGTCGAGCAGGCGAAGTCCCTTAGCGCACTCGTGGACCGCGAGAACGTGATGATTAAGATCCCCGCGACCGACGAGGGCCTCCCGGCGATCACCCGTGCGATCGCTGAGGGCATTAGCGTGAATGTCACGCTCATCTTCTCGCTCGAGCGCTACCGCCAGGTGATCGATGCCTACCTCAGCGGACTCGAGAAGGCAGCAGTAAACGGCGTGGATCTCTCACGCATCCACTCGGTGGCCTCCTTCTTCGTGTCCCGCGTGGACAGCGAAATCGATAAGCGCCTCGAAACCATCGGCGGCGATGCCCTCAACCTTCGCGGCAAGGCCGGCCTTGCCAACGCGCAGGCTGCGTTTGCCGAATACCTCGAGTATGTCGGCTCCGATCGTTTCGCCGCCCTCAAGGAAAAGGGCGCAAATCCGCAGCGCGCCCTGTGGGCATCAACCGGCGTGAAGAACGAGGCCTATCCCGACACGATGTACGTGGACCGCCTCGTGGGCAATCCGGTCGTCAATACGGTTCCAGGTAAAACCCTCGAAGCCGTTGCCGACCATGCCCGTATCGAGGGCCCCCTTACCGAGATCGACCTCTCCGCCGCACGCGAGACCCTCGAAACCATCAGCGCCGCCGGAATCGACCTCGACGATGTCTTCGCCGTGCTCGAGCGCGAAGGCGTCGAAAAGTTCGAGGCCGCTTGGGAGGACCTCCTCTCGGCGGTTCGTGACGCCGCCTCGGCCGCACAGTAATACCCCTTTACGCGCCGTGCCCGCGCCCCGTCCTTTGGGCGCGCGGGCACGGCCGCGACAGAAGTCAATACCTACCAAAGGACCATAGTGAGGCAGAACGAAGCTGCACCAGGCAACCCTCTGCGCGATTCGCGCGACCGTCGCCTCCCCCTCATCGCTGGACCGTGCTCGGTCGTCATGTTCGGAGTCACGGGCGACCTCGCCCGCAAAAAGCTCCTTCCTGCAATCTATGACTTGCACAATCGCGGTCTACTCCCCCCGGCGTTCGGCCTCGTGGGCTTCGGTCGACGCGACTGGAGCCACGACGACTTCGCCGATTACATGCGCGAAAGCGTAGAGAAGTACGCACGCACCCCCTTCAACGAGCACGCGTTCGAACAACTCAGAGGCGGCCTTCGATTCGTCACGGGTGCCTTTGATGACACTGAAGCCTTCGAAGAACTCACGCGAGTGGTAAGCGAGCTCGACGACTCGAGGGGAACGGGCGGCAACCATGCCTTCTACCTCTCCATCCCGCCCAGCGCCTTCCCTCAGGTCGCGGAACAACTTGCACAATCGGGCCTCAACACTCCCTCCGAACATTCGTGGCGGCGCGTCGTCATCGAGAAACCCTTCGGGCACGACCTCGAAAGCGCACGAGAGCTCAACGACATCGTCGAAAAAGTCTTTAAGCCCGAAGAAATCTTCCGAATCGACCATTACCTCGGCAAGGAAACGGTGCAGAATCTGCTCGCGTTCCGGTTCGCGAACCAGATGTTCGAGCCCGTGTGGAACTCGCGCTATGTCGACCACGTGCAGATCACGATGGCTGAAGACATCGGGATTGGCACCCGCGCCGGGTACTACGACGGTATTGGAACCGCGCGCGACGTCATCCAGAACCACTTGCTCCAGCTTCTTGCCCTGACGGCCATGGAAGAACCCATCACGTTCGATGCTGCCGAGCTTCGCAATGAAAAAGAAAAGGTCCTCGCCGCAGTCGAACTGCCAGAGGATCTCGCCGAAGGCACCGCCCGTGGTCAGTACGTCGGCGGCTGGCAAGGCGGTGAACAGGTCAACGGCTACCTCGAAGAGAACGGTATCTCGCCCGACTCGACTACCGAGACTTTCGCGGCGATCAAGCTCAAGGTCAATACTCGCCGCTGGGCAGGCGTGCCGTTCTACCTCCGCGCGGGCAAGCGCCTCGGGCGGCGCGTCACGGAGATCGCGATCGTCTACAAGCAGGTGCCGTTCCTTCCCTTCCGCGATACCGACACCGTAGACCTCGGCCAAAACGCGGTCGTCATCCGCGTCCAGCCGGATGAAGGTGTGACAATGCGTTTCGGCTCGAAGGTTCCCGGTACCCAAATGGAGGTGCGCGATGTCAACATGGACTTCGCGTACGGATCGACATTCACGGAGGAATCCCCCGAGGCCTATGAACGCCTCATTCTTGACGTTCTGCGTGGCGCTCCTCCTCTCTTCCCCCGGCAAAAGGAGGTGGAGCTCTCCTGGAAGATCCTCGACCCCATCCTCGAGTTCTGGGATGAGCATATGCCGCCCGCCCCGTACCGTTCAGGCACGTGGGGACCGCAGACTGCACACGACATGATGGCCCGCGACGGCCGCACTTGGAGGCGTCCATGATTTCGACACTTGAGAACACGACAGCTTCGCAGATCGGCGCTAAGCTTCGCGATTTGCGCGAAGAGGACGGACTCATTTCCCTCAACCGCGTCGCGACGCTCGTCATCGTGACGCACACCGGCTCGCTCGACGAGCCGATCCAGGCCGCGGTGCGGGCAAGCCAAGAGCACCCAGCACGGATCATTGTGATCGTGACCGAGCACGACTCGGATCGCGATGCCCTCGATGCGGAAATCAGGGTGGGTACGGACGCCGGCGCCGGCGAGGTCATCATTTTGCGCGCGCACGGACGCGTGAATGCTGGCCTCGACACGCTCATCACGCCGCTTCTACTTCCCGATGCCCCCATCGTCACGTGGTGGCCTTACACTCCGCCGGCCTCACCATCGCAGGATCCGCTCGGTGCAATCGCGCAGCGCCGCATCACCGACGTCTACCAGTGCGAAAGCCCGAAGTCGTCCCTTCTGCGTCTCGCCCGCGGCTACAAGTCGGGTGATTCCGATCTGTCGTGGTCGCGCATCACCAACTGGCGCGGTCTCGTCGCAACCGCGTACGACTACCCGCCCGCCGACAAGCCGAAAGCCATCACTATCGAAGGGCTCGAAGACAACCCATCGTCGCTGCTCATGCAGGCCTGGCTCCAGCGCTCGCTCGGCGAAGATGTTCCGGTCGAATTCAAGGTCGTCAAAGCCGATCACGGCCTGAGCGCCGTGACCCTTCACCGCGACGACGGCGACATCCGCCTTATGCGCTCGAGTGAGGAGGGCATCACGATGAGCCTTCCCGGCAACAATGACGACCAGTTCGTGACGATGCCGAAGCGCACCATGTACGACCTCTTGAGCGAAGAGCTTCGCCGTCTCGACCCCGATGACGTGTACGGCGATGTCCTCGCCGCGGCATTCCCGCTGACCGGTGACCCGAACAGTTTCGCGGTGGGCAAGCCCGAGTCAACCGACGTTGTTTCGGACGACATGGATGCCGTCGTGAAGGCCGTGGCGAAGGACGCCGTGGCTCGGATCGCCGCCGCTATTGAGGAGCGCGGTATCGCCCACCTCGTTCTCACGGGCGGGCGTGCAGGAACGGCGACGGCGGAGCGCATCGCTATCTCGCTTGAGTTCGCTGAGGTCGACACGTCGAAGCTGCACGTCTGGTGGGGTGACGAGCGCTTCGTCGCAACCAAGTCCTCGGACCGCAACGATCGCCCCGTGATCTCGGCGTTGACGACCGGCGCGGGCATCCCCGTGTACAACGTGCACACGATCCCCGGTTCCGACGCCGGTATGAGCCTTGATGAGGCCGCCGCCTGGTACGGGCAGCAACTCACGATCCAGGGAAGCGACTCAGCGTTCACGACACAGGGCGAGGCCTACTTCGATGTGCTTTTGCTCGGGGTTGGCCCCGACGGCCACGTCGCCTCGCTTTTCCCGGAACACCGGGATGCTCGGGCGACATCGGCCTACGCGGTTCCCGTACGCAATTCCCCGAAGCCACCGTCGGAGCGCATTTCGCTTTCATGGCCTGTGCTCAATAGCGCGCGTCACGTGTCCTTCCTTGTCGCGGGCTTCGATAAGGCGCAGGCGGTAAAGACGGCGCACGGGAAGGTCGATGCTGCGGCCTGCCCGGCCTCGGCGGTGCGGGGTACGGAATCGACGACGTGGTTCCTGGACAAGGAAGCAGCGCACTTCCTGTAAGCCACGAGTGCGAGCCACAGCTGTGGATCGCGGTGAAGAAAGGCGAACGAAAGCCATGACGACGGGCGTGATGATCGGCGAAGTCAGCCTCGGTGAAGGCCACAGGACAGCGATCATCGCGCCCGTGCTCGGTTCAAGCGTGAGCGAACTGAGCGATCAAGCGGTACAGGCGCGAGAGGCGCCCGTGGACATCCTCGAGGTGCGTCTCGATCACCTCCTGGGCGAGGCCGACGTTCCCTTCGCCCAGGCCGAGGCCGCCATTATGGACGCGCTCCGCGCTGTTCGCGCATCCGCTCCCTCGCATCCGCTGCTCGCGACGATCCGCACGGCGAGCGAGGGCGGCACGTGGAGCGTTACGGACGACGTTTACGCCGAGCTGCTTTCGGCAATCGCAAAATCCGGTCTCGCCGAGGCACTCGACGTCGAGATCGCGCGGCATCCCGCTGCCATCAGCTCCGTTCTCGAAGCTACCGAGGCCTCTGGCATTCCCGTTGTCCTCTCGCGTCACTACTTCGAGGCCACTCCCCCGCGCGAGGCGATGCTCGCGATGCTCGAATACATGACGACCCTCGCACCCCCGCAGCGGGCCATCGCGAAACTCGCGGTCATGCCGCAATGTCCCGAGGACGTCCTCGCCCTTCTCAGCGCGAGCCTCGACGCGAAAAAGCGCCTTGAGCGCCCGCTCATCACGATCGCGATGGGGCATCTAGGCAGGGTAAGCCGGCTCGCAGGCGAAGTATTCGGATCCGACGCAAGCTTTGCCACCGTCGGCCCCCAATCCGCCCCGGGGCAGCTCAGCGCCAGCACCCTCGCGATCGTTATTGATCGGTAGTTTCTCTTTCCCGGGGCCCACGCCGGTCAGCCGATTGAAGGGGCGAAGAGGAGAGTGAAAACTGGCTCGAGGGAAAGAAAAACACCCGAGTGCCTTCGAAATACACCCGGGTGCACAAATAATCAGTGTGGGAAAAACGGCGCGAGGCGCGCCAGGTCCCTACATGAAACGCTCAACCACGGCGATACCAATCGCCGAGCCAAGCCACACCACGCCCACGACGGTCGTAATGATGTTGAGGTTGCGTTCCGCAACGCCCGAAGAGCCCGCACCGGTCGAAATGCCGCCGCCGAACATGTCGGAGAGGCCACCGCCACGCCCCTTGTGCATGAGGATAAACATCATGAGCAAGAGGCTCGTGATCGCAAGAATCACGAAGAGAGCGATCTTGAGAATTTCCATGTCCGGGAGGTTCCTTCGGTTGACATAGGGGAAACGAGGTTAACAATACGCTACACGGCCCAGCCTAAGGCCGAGCCGCGTAGCGAGGTTATCACTTCGTGAGGGAAATCAATCAGCGACGTTGTAGGTGGCGATCTTCGCGAACTCATCGGCCTTGAGCGATGCACCACCAACGAGTGCACCGTCAACGTCAGCCTGCTGCATGAGGTCAACAATCGAGGAGGACTTCACGGAGCCGCCGTAGAGCACGCGCACCGAATCGGCAACCTCGTCGCCGAACTTCGTACGGAGCAGATCGCGGATCTCGCGGCACACTTCCTGCGCGTCTTCGCTCGTCGCGACTTCGCCGGTGCCGATCGCCCACACGGGCTCGTAGGCAATGACGATCTTCTTGACGTCCTCGGCCGA
The DNA here is from genome assembly GCF_001807585.1 of Dermabacter sp. HMSC08H10. NCBI lineage: Bacteria > Bacillati > Actinomycetota > Actinomycetes > Micrococcales > Dermabacteraceae > Dermabacter > Dermabacter sp. HMSC08H10. The sequence continues at coordinate 403,552 of NZ_KV789424.1, read as the reverse complement.
GAGGCCTTCGATGCCACCTTCGACCTGAGCGAGGGTGTATTCGACGTGCTTACCGGCCTTGCGCTCCTCGAGCGGCTCGCCTACGCAGAGAATCGGCGAAAGATCGTTCGCGAGTGCAGCCTTGACCTTGGCATTGGTCACCTGCTCGGTCTCGCCGTGGTACTGCCGGCGCTCCGAGTGGCCAACAGCTGCGTAGGTTGCACCGAGAGCCTTGAGCATCGCGCCCGAGACTTCGCCCGTGTACGCGCCAGATTCGTGCTCGGAAATGTCCTGACCGCCGTACACAATCCCGGAACCCGAACCATCGAGAACAGTCTGAACAGTGCGGATGTCAACAAACGGAGGAAGAACAGCAACCTCGACGGCATCGGTCTTGTGGCCGGCTTCCTTGAGGTTCTCGACGAGGTCCTCAAGGAGCGCCTGAGCCTCGATGTAGGTGAGGTTCATCTTCCAGTTGCCTGCAATAAGCGGGGTACGAGTCATGATCACTTCTCCTCAAGAATGGCGATACCCGGCAGCTCCTTGCCCTCGATAAGTTCGAGGCTCGCACCGCCACCGGTGGAAATGTGCGAGTAGCGCGCTTCGTCGAAGCCGAGATTGCGGATCGCGGACGCGGAATCGCCGCCACCCACGACCGTGTAGCCCGAGCATTCGGCGAGGGCTTCGGCGATAGCTTTGGTGCCGTCTGCGTAGAGTTCAAACTCGAATACGCCCATCGGGCCGTTCCAGAAGACCGTGCCGGCATCGCCGAGCTTCGAGGCGAACAGCTCGCGGGTCTTCGGACCGATGTCGAGACCTTCCTTGTTCGCAGGGATGTCGCTCGAGGGAACGACGTCGGCGGGGCCGTCCGGCCCGAAGTTTTCGGACACGACGTTGTCGACCGGAAGGACGATCTCGACGCCCGATTCCTCGGCGCGCTTGAGGTAGCCCTTCACCGTCTCCACCTGGTCTTCTTCAAGGAGCGACTTGCCTACCTCGTGGCCAAGGGCCTTCTGGAAGGTGTAGCTCATGCCGCCGCCGATGAGGAGGCGGTCGGCCTTGCCGAGGAGATTGTCAATCACGCCGAGCTTGTCGGAAACCTTCGAGCCGCCGAGAATCACGACGAACGGGCGTGCCGGCTCATCGGTCACCTTGCGAAGCGACGCGACCTCCTTTTCGACGAGCGAACCCGCCGCAGCCGGCAGGAGCTTAGCCACGTCGTACACGGACGCCTGCTTGCGGTGGACAACACCGAAACCGTCAGACACGAACGCATCGGCGAGCGAAGCGAGTTCCTTCGCGAAGGCTTCGCGCTCTGCCTGATCCTTGCTCGTTTCGCCGGCGTTGAAGCGGACGTTTTCGAGAACGGCCACATCGCCGTCACCGAGGCTTTCGACCGTCTGCTTGGCGCTCTCGCCAACGGTATCCGTCGCAAACGCGACCGGCGCCTCGAGGAGCTCGCTCAGTCGATCCACGGCGGGCTTGAGGGAGAACTTGGGATCCGGCGCGCCCTTGGGACGGCCGAGGTGAGCGGTCACAATGACACGCGCACCCTTCTCGCGAAGAGCATTGATGGTCGGCAGCGAAGCACGAATACGGCCATCATCCGTGATGGTCGTGCCGTCGAGTGGAACGTTGAGATCGGCGCGTACGAGAACGCGCTTGCCGGCGAGATCGCCGAGTGAATCGATGGTCTTAAGCATGGGTCACATCCTCATAAAAAGGGCGGGGTGGCGATTGCGCACCCCGGTGGAGCCTTTCAGCCCCAGGTGGACGAAGGGCCCGCGCCCACAGCGGTGCCGTGACGCGGACCCTTCGTTGAGGTACTCAAGAGTGAGCGGAGGGGAGAATCAGAGCTTCTCGCCCATAAGGACGGTCAGGTCAACGAGGCGGTTCGAGTAACCCCACTCGTTGTCGTACCACGACACGACCTTGACCTGGTTGCCGATGACCTTGGTGCAGCCGGCATCGAAGATCGAGCTGTGCGGATCGGTCTCGATGTCCTTCGAGACGATCGGATCCTCGGTGTAGGCGAGAACGCCCTTGAGCGGGCCCTCTGCGGCCTTCTTCACGGCAGCGTTGATCTCCTCGACGGAAACCTCGCGCTCAGCCTCGAAGGTGAGGTCCACGACCGAGCCGGTCGGCGTGGGAACGCGGAGCGCGTAACCGTCGAACTTGCCCTTGAGCTCGGGGAGCACGAGAGCAACCGCAGCAGCGGCGCCGGTCTTCGTGGGGATGATGTTGAGAGCTGCGGCGCGAGCGCGGCGCAGGTCCTTGTGGGGCGCATCGAGGATGCGCTGGTCACCCGTGTACGCGTGCACCGTCGTCATGAGGCCCTTGACGATGCCAAATTCATCGTTGAGAACCTTTGCAAGCGGGGCGAGGCAGTTGGTCGTGCACGAGGCGTTCGAGACCACGTGATGGTTCTCAGCGTCGTAGTCGCCCTCGTTCACGCCAACGACGAAGGTTGCGTCAACGTTCTTGCCGGGAGCCGAGATGATGACCTTCTTGACGGTATCGCCGAGGTGGGCCTTGGCCTTCTCAGCATCGGTGAAGAGGCCGGTCGACTCAACGACGACCTCAGCGCCAACCGACGCCCAATCGATAGCAGCCGGGTCCTTTTCCGAGAACACCTTGATCGACTTGCCGTCGATGGTGATCGAATCCTCGGTGGACTCAACCTCGCCGTCGAAGCGGCCGAGGATCGAGTCGTACTTCACGAGGTGCGAGAGGGTCTTGGTGTCGGTGAGGTCGTTGACAGCAACGATCTCGATGTCGGCGCCCTGCTCGAATGCAGCGCGCGCGAAGTTACGGCCGATACGACCGAATCCGTTAATACCAACCTTTACGGTCACAGTTCCTCCTTGGTGCACGGCGGCGTTTCCGCCGTGTGGGACTGGGCTTCGCGCACCTCCTTGTACGCATGGATCCCGCGTGTGCGGGTTGGCTCGATTCTATCAACATTGTGATGCGAGGCTCATAGGAACCTGGGGAGCCACAAGCGGCTCAGCGCGCTTTTTTATTCCGCATCTAACACTTCGGGACCAAGGTTTGCCTCGGTTCCAGGAATGCCGCGCTCCTCGGCAGTTTTATCAGCGAGGGCGAGAAGCCGACGGATCCTCCCTGCCACGGCGTCCTTGGTCATGGGCGGATCGGCGAGTTGGCCGAGTTCCTCGAGACTTGCCTGACGGTGTTCGAGGCGGAGAAGACCTGCGGCACGCAAGTGATCGGGAATGTCGTCGCCGAGAATTTCAATCGCTCTTTCGACGCGGGCGCCTGCGGCAACGGCGGCACGCGCCGACCGGCGCAGATTTGCATCGTCAAAATTGGCGAGGCGGTTTGCGGTCGCCCGTACTTCCCGCTTTGAGCGCTTGTCGTTCCAGAGCGCCGCAGTTTTTTCGGCCCCCATGAGTGCAAGCATGTGACCGATTGCTTCACCGTCGCGAATCACCACGCGGTCTGTCCCGCGTACTTCTTTCGATTTCGCTTGGATGCCGAGCCTCCGGGCCGATCCCACCATCGCAAGTGCGACTTCGGAGCCGGGGCAGGTGAGTTCAAGCGCGGCACTTCGCCCTGGTTCGGTGAGACTTCCGTGAGCGAGGAAAGCTCCTCGCCATGCAGCAGCCTGATCCTCTGTGCTCCCGCCAACGACGAGCGGCGGCAGGCCTCGTACGGGCCTCGAACGCGCATCGAGAAGGCCGGTTTGTTTCGCAAAGATCGCGCCATCGGAGAGCACGCGCACGATGTAGCGCGTCGAGCGCCGGATCCCCGACGCAGCGAGGACGGTGACTTCGCTCGGGTGCCCGTAGAGATCGGCGACGTAGGTCTTGAGTCGGCGGGCACTCGCCGACTGGTCGAGTTCGGCCTCAATCGACACCCGGCCACCCACGAGGTGGAGACCTCCCGCGAAGCGCAAAAGGGTCGCCACCTCGGCTTTACGTGCGCTCACGCGAGTCACGTCGAGGTGGGAAAGCTCCTCCTTGACATCGGCAGTCAGGGCCATTTCAGTCCTTCCATGGGTGGGTGAAAACGCCATTAAACACGTCGCGATACGCGGTCGCGAGTCGAAGCGGATCGTGAGTGGGGGTTCCGTCATTCGTGGATACCGTGCGCATGAGAACGTCGATTCCACGGTCGTGGGCGGCGGTAACGAGGGCCTTTCCACCGTCGCGTTCGACGGAAGGATCGGCTACGAGCGCATTGAATCGGAGCTCAGGGGCTGCGTCGCACACGATGGCAAGCAGATCAGTGCTCGTGAGGCCGACGGTTTCCGAGCGCCCCGCAGCGAGGTTCATCGTCAGCACTTTGCGTGCGTTCGTGTGCGTAATGGCGTCACGTAGTTCAGCGATCTTCACGTGTGGGAGGACGGAGGTGTACCAGCTACCGGGACCGATCACGAGCCATTCGGCCTCTTCGATCGAGTCGAGCACCTCGCGTGCGATCTGAGGTTCGGGCGGAATGATACGCAGGTCCTCGACGTGGCCGGTGGTGGCGGCGACATCCGCCTGGCCGCGGATCGTGCGAAGTTCTTCGCCCGGGAAAGATACGAGCGCCTCGATATCGAGAGGCTCGAGCGCCATCGGAAGAACACGACCGGAAGTACCAAGGAGTTCACCGACGTAGTCGAGTGCGGCGATGGGATTGTCGAGTAGCTGCCAGAGGGCGACGATGAGAAGGTTTCCGAGCGAGTGGCCGTTGATCTCACCGTCCGAGGTGAAGCGATGCTGCACGACATCGCGCCACGTCACTCCCCATTCCGAGTCCTCGCACAGGGCCGAAAGCGCCATGCGGAGGTCACCGGGCGGGAGGATCGGGAGCTCGGCGCGTAGCCGGCCCGAGGAACCGCCGTTGTCCGCCACGGTCACCACTGCGGTGAGATCACGCGTGAGGTGGCGCAGCGCGTTAAGACTCGCTGATAGGCCGTGACCGCCGCCAAAGGCCACCACTTTGGGCCCCCGCGTGCGCGAACGCAGGGGCGTGGGCATGAGCGAGGACGTACGCCTCGGGACATTGGCGTTCACGGCGCTTTACTCTCTGCCGAGATCGCGGTGGCGCACGCGCACCGGGTAGCCAAGCTTTCGAAGCTCATCGCCGATGGTCTCCGCGACCGCAACGGAGCGGTGCTTACCTCCCGTACAACCGATGGCGACGGCAGCGAATTGCTTGTTCTCCTCGCGGTAGCCGCGCAGTACGGGAATCAACATCTCGACGTAACGACTGATGAATTCCTTCGCGTTCGCTTGCTCCAAAACGTAGTCGGCAACCTCGCTATCGATGCCGCGCTTGTCGCGAAGCTCCGGCACCCAGTACGGGTTCGGAAGAAATCGCACGTCGGCAACGTAGTCCGATTCGATGGGAATGCCGTATTTAAAGCCGAAGCTCATGACGTTGACAGTCACGGTGTGGTCGTCCCCTTTGCCGAACTCCTTGCGCATGCGCATCGAGAGCTGGTGGACGTTCAGCGGCGAGGTGTCGATGACGATATCGGCCATCCGTCGCAGCGGAGCAAGCTGCTCTCGTTCGCGGCGGATCCCTTCGAGCACGCCCTCCTCGCCCTGGAGAGGGTGGGGGCGTCGAACCGAGTCGAACCGGCGCACGAGCGTGTTCTGATCGGCGCTGAGGAACACGAGGCGCGTGCGCACTTCCTGTTTCCGGAGGTCCTGGATAACTTCGGGAAGGTCATTGAAGAAGGGGCCGGAACGCGGGTCGGTAACGACGGCGAAGCGATTGGCGCGGCCGACGGCCTGAGACTGAAGGTCGAACAGGGTGCGGATCAGTTGCGGCGCGATGTTGTACACGACGTACCAGCCCATGTCTTCGAGAGCATGGGCGGCAGTCTCCCTGCCTGCACCCGCAAGCCCCGTGATGATCACGATTTCCGGGGCGATACCGCTCTGGTCCGACGGCTGCTCTGTCTCACCGTTGCCCAGCTCTTGCTTGTTCTCACTCAAGAATCTCTCCCGTCGTCATGTTCACCGCGGGGGCCCGCTCTTCGGATTGTAGTGCGGCGTGGATATTCGCCGCGAGTGCAGGGCCAATTCCAGGGACGCCTTCGAGGTCCTCGACGCGCGCCTTGCGAATCGCGTCGACGGTCGTGAAACGGTCGAGGAGCGCACGTCGCCGACTGGGCCCCAGGCCGGGGATCTCATCGAGCACGCTTTCGTGCATCGAGCGGCCTCGTTTGGAGCGGTGAAACGTGATGGCAAAGCGGTGTGCTTCGTCGCGCAGGCGCTGGATGAGAAAGAGCGCTTCGGATGTGCGCGGAAGAATGAGCGGGTAGTCCTCATCGGGCAGCCACACTTCCTCGAGACGCTTAGCGATGCCGATCAGGGCAACATCGGTGATACCCAGTTCATCCATGACGCGTTTGGCGGCATTAACCTGAGGTAAGCCGCCGTCAACGATGATGAGGTTCGGCGGGTACGCGAATCGAGTCGCGGACGGATCAACCACGTCACCGTTTGCCCGGGCTTCCTTCTGCTCGAGGTGGTGGCGAAGCCGTCGACGCAGCACGTCCTGCATGCTCGCCGTGTCATCACGCGCTGCGTCCCCGGAGATCGAGAAACGGCGGTACTCGCTCTTGCGTGGGAGACCGTCTTCGAACACGACCATCGAGCCGACGACGTTTGTGCCCTGCGAATGCGAGATGTCGAAGCATTCGATGCGCAGCGGCGCGTCTTCCATATCGAGCGCTTCGCCGAGATCCTCGAGCGCTTTGGAACGGGAGGTGAGGTCGCCTGTCCGGCGCAGTTTCCCGAGTCGCATGGCTTCTTTCGCATTTGCGCTTACCGTCTCAAGAAGCGCTTTCTTTTCACCCCGCTGGGGCACCCGTATATCGATGCTTTGACGGTTAAGGAGCGCTCGAATCTCATCAGGACGGGACGGCATGTGTGTCACGAGAATCTCGTGCGGGGCGCGTGTATCGGTCCCCTCGTAGAGCTGCGTGAGCGCCCGTTCCATGAGCTCAGCCGGGCTTGAATCATCCAAGAGCTCGGCAACCCACCCTCGTTGACCCCGGATACGCCCGCCTCTCACGTGAAAGACCTGCACGCTTGCCTCGAGCTCGTCGAGTTCGAGGGCGACGAGATCGGCGTCGGTCGCATCTGCAAGCACCACCGAGTTTTTTTCCATGACCTTTTCGAGCGCGGCAAGGTCGTCGCGATATCGGGCTGCGGCCTCGTAGTCCAGCGCGGCGGCAGCTTCCTTCATTTTGGTGCGCCGTTCGCGAACAAAAGCCCCGGTATTGCCGTCCATAAACGCCACGAGGTTTTCGGCGAGTGCTCGGTGCTCCTCGATGCTTACGTTGCCTACGCACGGCGCGGCGCATTTGCCAATGAAGCCGAGTAGGCACGGCCTGCCCGAGCGTTCCGCACGGTTGTACACGCCCTGGGTGCACGTTCGCACGGGAAAGACTCGCAATAGCAGGTCGAGAGTTTCGCGAATGGCCCACACGTGAGCGTACGGACCAAAGGAACGATCCGTTTTGTGGCGCTCTTTGCGCGTGATCATCGCGCGCGGCACCTGATTACCCATCGTCACGACGAGGAACGGGTACGACTTGTCATCGCGGAACTTCACGTTGAAGCGCGGATCAAATTCCTTGATCCAGGTGTATTCGAGCGTGAGTGCCTCGACATCGCTCGTGACGACCGTCCACTGCACCTGGCTTGCGGTGGTCACCATTTTCTGGGTGCGCGGGTGGAGGTTCGCGAGATCCTGAAAATAGTTGCCGAGCCTTTGGCGAAGATTCTTCGCCTTGCCCACGTAGATGACCCTCGAATCGGGGTCGAGGAACCGGTAGACGCCAGGATCCGTCGGAATAGACCCCGGCGCCGGCCGGTACGTCGCCGGATCCGCCATTACAGGAGCTCCCGCAGGAACTGCCCCGTGAACGACTCGTCGACCTTCGCGACGTCTTCGGGCGTGCCGGTCGCGATCACGCGGCCGCCTCCGCTGCCGCCCTCCGGACCGAGGTCGATGAGGTAGTCGGCGCTCTTAATCACGTCCAGATTGTGTTCGATCACGACGACCGAGTTGCCCTTGTCCACGAGTCCCTGAAGCACCGAAAGGAGTTTTTTAATGTCCTCGAAGTGCAAGCCGGTCGTCGGCTCGTCCAGCACGTAAATCGTCCGGCCCTTCGAGCGCTTGTGCAGTTCGGCAGCGAGCTTCACGCGCTGTGCTTCGCCGCCCGAGAGCGTCGTCGCGGACTGCCCGAGCCGCACATACCCGAGACCAACCTCGACAAGCGTCGACAACTGACGGTGGATGGCGGGAACCGCCTCGAAAAACTCGACGGCCTCCGAGATCGGCATGTCGAGCACCTCGGCCACGTTCTTGCCTTTGAAACGCACCTGGAGTGTTTCTGAGTTGTAGCGCGCTCCGTGGCACACCTCGCACTTCACGTACACGTCCGGAAGGAAGTTCATCTCGATCTTGATCGTTCCGTCACCGGCGCAGTTCTCGCATCGCCCGCCCTTGACGTTGAACGAGAAGCGTCCGGCCTTGTAACCGCGCACCTTCGCCTCGCTCGTTTGAGCAAAGAGGGTACGAATGCGATCCCAAACCCCCGTATACGTGGCCGGATTCGAGCGCGGCGTACGGCCGATCGGGGACTGGTCGACGTGGACGACCTTATCGAGGTGCTCGAGGCCTTCAACGCGCGTATGTCGGCCGGGGACGACGCGAGCGCGGTTGAGGTTCTTCGCGAGCACACGGTAAAGAATGTCGTTGACGAGAGTCGACTTGCCGGATCCGGACACTCCCGTCACGGCGGTGAATAGGCCCAGCGGCACCGTCACATTCACACCCTGAAGGTTGTTTTCGCGCGCATTCACGACCTTCAGCACACGACCGGGGTCCACCTTCCGGCGCTCTTTCGGCACATCGATCGTGCGCTCACCACTCAGGTACTGCCCGGTGATAGAGCGGGACTCCTCGAGGAGCCCCTCGTACGCGCCCGAATACACAACCTCGCCGCCGTACTCGCCGGCGTTGGGGCCGATATCGACGATCCAGTCAGCCGTGCGGAGCGTGTCCTCATCGTGCTCGACAACGATGAGGGTATTGCCGAGGTCGCGAAGCCGAACGAGGGTGTGGATGAGCCTCTGGTTATCGCGCTGGTGGAGCCCGATCGATGGCTCATCGAGCACGTACAAAACTCCCACGAGGCCCGAGCCAATCTGAGTCGCGAGGCGGATGCGCTGTGCCTCTCCCCCGGACAGGGTTCCGGCGGCACGCGAGAGGTTGAGGTAGTTCAGTCCCACGTCGACGAGGAAGCCGAGCCGTGCGTGGATTTCGCGGAGAATCTCGTCGGCAATCACGAGGTCACGCGAGGAGAACTCGACGCCCTCGAGGAAGGCCTTCGCCTCGCCAATCGGAAGATCCGAGAACTCGGCGATCGACTTTCCACCGATGGTGATGGACAGGACTTCGGGGCGAAGCCTGCGACCCTGGCACGCGGGGCACGGCGCGTGACGCATGAACTGCTCGTAGCGTTCGCGGGCCCAATCGGATTCAGTATCCTCGTGACGGCGCTTGAGGTAGTACATGACTCCCTCAAAGCCCGTCGAATAACGGCGCTCGCGCCCGAACCGGTTGCGGTAGCGCACGTGCACTTTGAAATTGTGTCCGTTGAGAAGAGCGTCCTTGGCGTCGTCCGGGAGGTCCTTCCACGGCGTGTCCATCGAGAACCCAAGCTCGCTCGCAAGGGCACTCATCACCTGCTGGTGGTGGTCGGCGCTGCCGAGGGTCCACGGCGCAATCGCCCCTTCCGCGAGCGTCGCCGATTCGTCAGGGATCACGAGCTCCGGGTCGATTTCAAGTCGCGTCCCGATACCCGAACATTCGGGACACGCGCCGTAGGGGGCGTTGAAGGAGAACGACCGCGGCTCGATTTCTTCGAGCTCGAGCGGATGCTCGTTGGGGCACGCGCGCTTCTCAGAAAATCGGCGCGTCCGCTCGGGCGAGCCCTCCGCTTCATCCACGAAGTCAGCGATGACAACGCCGCCCGCAAGCCGGGTCGCGGTCTCCACCGAGTCCGTCAGGCGCGTGCGCGAACCGCTCTTCACCGCAAGGCGATCAACGATGACCTCGATCGTGTGCTTCTTCGTTTTCGCGAGCGAGATGTCCTCCGACAGACGCATCACCTCGCCGTCAATGCGTGCACGGGAGAAGCCCTGTGATTGAAGGGAGCTCAAAAGGTCGGTGTGTTCGCCTTTGCGGCCCTTAATGACGGGCGCAAGAAGCTGGAAACGCGTACCTTCGGGATAGGCAAGAAGAGCATCGACCATTTGCTCTGCGCTCTGAGAAGAAATCTCAGCCCCGCACGTCGGGCAGTGCTGCACGCCCGTGCGCGCATAGAGCAAACGCAGGTAGTCATGAATTTCCGTGATCGTGCCAACGGTCGAGCGCGGGTTGCGGTTCGTCGATTTCTGGTCGATCGACACTGCGGGCGAAAGCCCCTCGATAAACTCGACTTTCGGCTTGTCCATCTGGCCGAGGAACTGCCTCGCGTAGCTTGAGAGGGACTCGACGTATCGGCGCTGCCCTTCGGCAAAAATCGTATCGAAGGCAAGAGAGGACTTTCCCGAGCCGGAAAGCCCAGAAAACACCACGAGCGCATTGCGGGGGATCTCGAGGTCGACGTTCTTGAGGTTGTGTTCGCGCGCACCGCGCACAATCAATGCATCAGTCACCTGGACAATTCTAGGAGCCGCTTCTGAAAAGCGAAGGTGCTCGCCGTAGCATGGTGAGCATGAGCACCCTCAAAAATCAGTACACGGGCAGCGTCACGAGCGGCGGGGAAAGCGACGTGCGAACCCTCGGCTCGCTCGTCATTCGCAAAGCCTCCGTCGGCCCCCTCGACAACAATGCGTACCTTCTCACGTGCAGGGTCTCGGGCGCCCAGCTCCTGATCGACGCCGCGGCCGATGCCCCGCGTCTCATGCGCCTCATCAGGGAGGGCTCCCCTACCTCCCGCCTCGACTCGATCCTCACGACTCACTCGCATCACGATCACGTTGGCGCGCTCGCGCAGGTGCGCGCTGCGACCCAGGCAAAAACTTTCGCGGGCGCCAAGGACGCCCCGGAGATCCCGACGCCGACGGATGTTCCGCTGAAGAATGGCGACACCATCAGAGTCGGCGTGAACGATCTCGAGATCGTCGCACTTCGCGGCCACACTCCCGGATCGGTGGCCGCGATCTACTGGGGGCAGGCCGACGGCACCCACGTGTTTACCGGCGACTCCCTTTTTCCGGGCGGCGTGGGCGCCACACGCGGTGATTCTGAGCGCTTCACCTCGCTGCTCAACGATGTCGAAGAGCGCCTCTTCGATGTTTTGCCGGACGAGACGTGGGTTTATCCGGGGCACGGCGAGGACACCACGATTGGTGCCGAGCGCCCGCATCTTGCCGAGTGGCGCGAGCGCGGCTGGTGAGTCGCCCCCCTAGTTGGCGCTGCCGGTGAGTTTGAACCTACCGGTGAGGCTCGCCGAGTCGAGTTGGTTCGCAAAGATCGCGAAACGAACCTGGGCCTGCGTAACTTCTTCGGAAATCTCGAGTTTCTCGACTGAGAGTGCGTGCACGGTATGGATGTAGCGGTGTACGCGCCCTTCGGGTGGGCACGGTCCGCCGTAACCTGAAAAGCCGTAGTCGTTCGCCCATTCACGGGCCGCCTCGGGCAGGCTCTCCCCCTCGGCAAGACCTGCCATGCTTGCGGGGACATCGAAGGCGATCCAGTGCCAGAAGCCCGAGCCCGTGGGAGCATCCGGGTCGAAAACGGTGAGAGCGAACGACCGCGTCCCCTCGGGGGCGTCAGTCCACGAGAGGTCGGGGTGGAGATTGTCGCCACCCGCGGCGTGCTCGGCAAAACGCACGGGAATTGTCTCGCCCTCGCCAAAAGCTTGAGTGGTAATACGCATGGGTCTCCTTGCATACGGTCGATTTGTGGGAGCCGAGCGGCGCTGCACGGAGTAATCCGGACATCGTACTCGCCTATGCGTTCATTGCCACCTAAGCTCCCGTGAACTGACGAAGTTCCTTCTTGAGTTCCGTCACCTCGTCGCGGATGCGCGCCGCAACTTCAAACTGGAGATTCTCCGCCGCCTGGTGCATATTCGCGGTGAGTTCCTCAATCATCTCGCGAAGCGCCTTTTCTGGGTTATCCCCCAGGTCAAGTGCGCGATTGCCGGTCGTGCCACCTCGCTCGGGCGAGCTTGAGCCCTTCGTGCGTTCCTTGCCCTTGCGATAGTCGGTCGCAAGCAGCGTCTCGGTGTCGATATCCTCGCGCGCAAGCATGTCTGTGACATCGGCGATCTTCTTGCGGAGCGGCTGCGGGTCGATGCCGTTTTCCTTGTTGTACGCGATTTGGATCTCACGGCGACGATTGGTCTCATCGATGGCTTCGCGCATCGAATCGGTGATCGTATCGGCATACATGTGCACTTGGCCCGAGACGTTACGGGCTGCACGCCCAATGGTCTGGATAAGCGAAGTACGCGAGCGGAGAAATCCTTCCTTGTCGGCATCGAGGATGGCCACGAGCGAAACCTCGGGAAGGTCGAGGCCCTCACGCAAAAGGTTGATACCGACGAGGACGTCGAATTCGCCCTGACGCAGTTCGCGCAGCAGTTCAACGCGCCGAAGAGTGTCGACATCGGAATGCAGGTATTGGACGCGCACGCCGTTCTCGAGGAGGTAGTCCGTGAGGTCCTCCGCCATGCGCTTGGTCAGCGTCGTCACGAGTACGCGCTCGTTCTTCTCGACGCGTTTTTCGATCTCGGCGCGAAGATCGTCGATTTGCCCGCGCACGGGTTTGACGATCACTTCGGGATCAACGAGACCGGTGGGGCGGATGATCTGCTCGACATAACCGTTGGCGCGTTCTAGTTCGTACTGGGCGGGCGTCGCCGAGAGGTAAACGGTCTGCCCGGTGCGCTCAATAAACTCGTCGAAGCGCAGAGGCCGGTTATCGAGTGCCGACGGCAACCTGAAACCAAAGTCAACGAGCGTGCGCTTGCGCGAGCGATCCCCCTCGAACATCGCGCCGATCTGAGGCACAGTCACGTGTGACTCGTCGATGATGAGCACGAAATCTTCGGGGAAATAGTCGAGCAGGGTATTCGGGGGCGTTCCGGGGCCGCGGCCGTCAAAATGGCGGGAATAGTTTTCAACGCCATTCGTCGTTCCGGTTTGGCGCAGCATCTCGATGTCGTGAGTCGTGCGCATGCGAAGGCGCTGTGCCTCGAGCAACTTGTTTTCACCCTCGAGTTCCTCGAGGCGTTCGGCAAGCTCGGCTTCGATATCCTTGATAGCGCGCTGAAGCCGCTCGGGGCCGGCGACGTAGTGGGAGGCGGGGAAGATGTGCATCTGCTCTTCCTCGCGGATCACTTCGCCGGTCACGGGGTGCAGGGTGTAGAGCGCGTCGATCTCGTCACCGAAAAATTCAATGCGGATCGCGAGCTCTTCATACATGGGGATGATCTCGACGGTATCGCCGCGCACACGGAACGTCCCGCGCACAAACGCGACGTCGTTGCGGTCGTACTGCATGTCGATGAACTTGCGAAGGAGAGCATCGCGCTCGATCTCCTCGCCGACGCTTAGACGCACCATACGATCCACGTACTCTTGCGGTGTACCGAGACCGTAAATGCAGCTCACTGAACTCACGACGACCACGTCTCGGCGAGTCAGAAGTGAGTTCGTGGCGCTGTGACGCAGCCGCTCCACTTCGGCGTTGATCGAGGAGTCCTTCTCGATATAGGTATCCGATTGCGGAACGTACGCCTCTGGCTGGTAGTAGTCGTAGTAGCTCACGAAGTACTCGACCGCGTTATTCGGAAGAAGCTCGCGAAATTCGCTCGCGAGCTGAGCGGCGAGGGTCTTGTTGTGCGCCATGACGAGGGTGGGGCGTTGAAGCTTTTCGATCAGCCACGCCGCGGTCGCGCTCTTACCCGTTCCTGTCGCCCCGAGGAGAACAACATCCTGTTCTCCTGCGTTGATGCGCGCTGCGAGTTCCTCAATGGCCTTCGGCTGATCGCCCGCAGGCTTGTATTCGGAAACAACTTCGAAGGGCTTGACTGCACGGGTCAGTTCGGTAACGGGACGCATGCCTTAACCCTAGCCCTCGCCCCTAGTCGAGGGCATGGAGTCGATGGTCGATGATGTCGCACGCCTCGGCGAGGGCGGCGTTGGCGCGCACGTCAAGATGTTCGGGTGCCCCCGCATTGTCGATGAACACGTCTGCCCTCGCGCGTCGCTCCTCATCGTTGACCTGCGCACGGATGACACCCTCGACGTATTCGCGGGACTTGCCGCGCTCGCGGACGACTCGGTCAATGCGCTCACGCTCGGGTGTCAAAACAGCGACAATGGCACGGTAGTGGCGGTCGTGCTCCAGCTCGAGAAGCAGGGGCGAATCGTGGATGACGAGAACGCGCGTGCCGTCAGCCGCGCGTGAGGCTATGGCCGCCTCGAGCCGGCCGACTTCCGCCCACAAATGGTGGTGCACAATCCGTTCGAGATCGGCACGCGAATCAGGATCGTTGAAGACGAGTTCGGCAAGTGCCGCACGGTCGATCCTCCCGGTCTCGGAGTTTCGATAGCTCTCGCCGAAACGTGCGATAGCCTCCTCAAAGCCTTCGCCGGGCTGGTCGAGGACGGCTCGAGAGAGCGCATCAAGATCAATCACGTGGTGGCCTTTTCGGGCCCATATTTTTCCGACGGTGGACTTGCCCGAACCGATTCCTCCCGTGAGGCCGATACGAAGCACTCCGGTCGGGGCATCGGGGACGGAAACGTGTGTCATGTGAGTTCACTCCTATCCGCGAGAGAGTTGAGCAACAACCTGCTTCTGGCCTTCGGGCCTGCTCCAATAGATTAGTGGAGTGAACACCACGCCCGATCACTTTCTCCTCACGAATCAGCTGCTTATCGCGATCGACCTCATCGGCGTGTTTGTCATGGGCATCGTCGGCGGCTCCCTCGCTCGCCGCCTTCAATTCGATGCGGTGGGATACGCCGTGCTCGGCGTCATCTCGGGCCTCGGCGGCGGCATCATTCGCGACCTCATCCTCAACTACGGCATCCCCGCGGCCTTCGCTAACCCCCTCTACCTCACCGTCGGCCTTGCCGGATCAGCGATCGCCTACTTCGTTTCCTCTGAGGGCGCCATGTGGCGCCACACCACGACCGTTCTCGACTGTATTGCGCTCGGGCTTTGGGCAGCCATCGGCACAGCGAAATCTATGCTCGTGGGCCTCTCCCCGCTTCCCGCGGTCATGCTCGGCGTCACGACCGGTGTCGGCGGCGGCGTCATTCGTGACATAGCGGTGGGGCGCATCCCCGTAGTGTTTGGGGGCGGCCCGCTCTACGCGACCGCTGCCCTCCTCACTTCGGTGCTGACATGGCTCGTCTACTACTTCGACCTGCCTGCCTGGACCGTGCTTATCGCCGCCTCGTGCGGCACTCTCCTCGCGATCTTCGCGCAGTGGAAGCAGTGGACGCTGCCCACCACGGCTCCCGATCTCGCGGTCACAATGAGCCCAAGCCAGCTTCGCGCCTTCGCCCGCCGCGTGCGCAAGGCTGAAAGGCGCCGCGTAGCGATCGAGACCGGCGCGATCCCCGTCGTCAACATCGACAACGACGACCTCGCGCGGGACATCCTCGAAAATCCACCGGAAGTAGAACCGTAACCCCTACCGGAGCTGCTTACGCGGTGATGGCGGCATAGCTTTCCTCGAGGAGCGCTTCACTCGGCCCCTCAAGGCGGATCGGCTCGCCGACTGCATCGAGGATGACGAAACGTAGCAGCGCCCCTCGCGCTTTCTTATCGCGCGCCATTGCTTCGCGCAATGCTCCCCACTGACCGTCCCGGTAGCGCGTGGGCAGCGCAAGCGATTCGAGAACATTCCGGTGGCGGGCGAGCAGAGCGCTACTCAGATGGCCGGCCCGGTGGGAAAGCTCGGCGGCAAACACCATCCCGACGGCGACGGCGTCGCCGTGTCGCCACGTGTACTTTTCATGGCGTTCGATCGCGTGGGCGAGGGTATGACCGTAATTGAGAATTTCGCGGCGTCCCTTTTCAGTGAGATCCTCGCTCACGACCTCAGCTTTCACCGTGATCGACCTGGTGAGGATTTCGGCAAACTCACTCGAGCGGGTATCGCGGACCCGGCCCGGCCCGCCTTCAATGATGTCGAGAATGCGGGGATCGGCAATAAAGCCAGCCTTCACGACCTCCGCGAGGCCAGCGGACACATCGTGCGCTGGTAGCCCCTCAAGCGCCTCGAGGTCCGCAATCACTGCACGGGGAGCATGAAATGCCCCCACAAGGTTCTTCCCCTCCGCCGTGTTGATGCCGGTCTTGCCACCAACCGCCGCATCAACCATTCCCGCAACCGTCGTCGGCACGTGAATGACGTCGATGCCGCGAAGCCAGGTTGCGGCAGCGAAGCCTGCGAGGTCCGTCGCTGCGCCGCCTCCCATCCCAATGATCAGGTCGCTTCGCGTGAAGTCGCGTGAGCCGAGTACGCGCCACAGCTCGCTCAGCGTGTCGATCCCCTTGGCCTGCTCGGCGTCGGGGATGGCGACGGTAAGAGCCTCGCGACCGTCGGACTCGAGCGCCGCGGCAAGCCTGCGGGCCCGCTGTGCGACGGGAGCTTGGTGGACGATAAGAACGTGGAGCACTCGCTCGGGGATCGCGGTGAGGATCGTGCGTTCAAGCCCCCTACCCACCGTCACGTCGTAGGAGCTCGATCCCCGACCGACGGTGATGCGAGTCGGCATCGCTGTGTCGAAACCTGTCACGTCGTTGTCCCCTTTAGTCGAGAGTAGTGGTGGGCTGCGGTGACGTCAGTTCGCGCGCGAGCGTGGCCGCGAGCTCATCCGGTGAAGCCTCAACGGTGTCGAGCGCCCATACCGCGACCTGGGCGAACAGTGGTTCTCGCTCCTTACTGACCTGAATCCACCGCGCGTGCGGGTCATCACCCGCGAGGACGGGCCTTCCCATACCCGAACCAATACGTTCACGCGCATGATCAGCGTCGAGAAGAAGACGCACGACGAGCCTATCGCGCAGACGCTCGCGGGTGGCGGGTGATGTCACCGCCCCACCCCCGAGGGCAAGGATCCCCTCATGCTCCGCGAGAAGGCGCGCAATGACTCTCTCTTCGAGCGCCCGAAAGTACTGCTCACCCTCGGAGGCAAAAATCTCCGGAATCGAGCGAGCAGCCTCCCGCTCGATCTCGCGATCGGAATCGACGAAGGCGAGCCCCAGCCGGTTGGCAACACGTGTGCCAACCGTCTTTTTTCCCGAGCCCATAGGCCCGACGAGCACGAGCCGCGGGCCCCCTTCATACAGTTCGGGAGTGCGTAGGCGTGCAAGCGTCGGGAGCGCCTGTTCTCGTTCGCTCACCGATCAGCACCATCTGCACGCGCCACGGCGCACTCGCGCACGCTCGACACACGAGGGGCGATTTCGGCCACGCTGTCTCCCCCAACCTTTTCGAGGAGAGCGTCGGCGAGAGTGATCGCGACCATCGCTTGAGCGATCACGGCCGCAGGCGCCACTGCACACACGTCGGAACGCTGATGGTTCGCAGTCGCTTCCTCACCGGTGGCCGTGTCGATCGTTCGCAGCGCCCGCGGCACCGTCGAGATCGGCTTGAGGGCACCACGAACGGCAATGAGTTCGGCGTTCGAGATTCCGCCCTCGGTGCCCCCCGCGCGATTCGACGCGCGGCTCGTACCAGCCGGGCCCGCTCCCTCACCGAGAATCTCATCATGAGCGAGACTTCCACGGCGGCCCGCGTTCGCGAAACCCTCACCGATTTCCACACCCTTCATCGCCTGGATACTCATGATTGCCTGGGCGAGGCGAGCATCAAGACGACGGTTCCATTGCGTGTGAGAGCCGAGACCGGCCGGAACGTTATAGGCGAGAACTTCGACGACGCCGCCCAGAGTGTCGCCGTCCTTCTTCGCCGCATCGACCTCGTCGACCATCGCCTGAGAGGTGTCGGCATCAAAACAGCGCAGGGGGTCCGCATCGAGGGTCGAGGCATCGGCGGGAGTAGGCAGCGCGCTACCTTCGGGCACGCGCGCTTGCCCCACCTGCAACGTGTGTGCCACGAGCGTAATGCCCGCGGCCTGTTCAAGGAGTGCCTCACACAACGCGCCGATCACCACGCGCGCAGCGGTTTCCCGAGCGCTCGCACGCTCGAGAACGTTTCGTGCATCCTCATGGCCGTACTTGGCCATGCCTGCAAGATCAGCGTGGCCGGGGCGCGGCCTCGTGAGGGGTTTGTTGCGCGCAATCTCGCGTTCATCGCCCGTACCCGCATCGATCATGAGATCCTCGCGCGAGACGGGATCGGCGCTCATGACCTTTTCCCACTTCGGCCACTCCGTGTTTCGAATTTCCACGGCGATCGGTGAACCTAGGGTTCGACCGTGCCGCACGCCAGAAAGAATGCGAACCTCGTCCTGCTCAAACTTCTGCCGTGCTCCGCGGCCGTAACCGAGCCGGCGCCGCGCAAGCGCATCCCGCAACGCTTCGTGCGTAATCTCGACTCCCGCGGGGAAACCGTCGATCATTGCCACGAGCGAGGGGCCGTGTGACTCCCCCGCGGTCATCCAATTCAGCACAGGTGGCCTTTCGCTTAGGAGGTAAGGCGCAGGGCATGCGCCCGTTGCCGATGCCATTCAGGTTAAAGGCGAAAGCGCCCCTCGCAAAACGAGGAGCGCTTTCGTGAGATCGCTAGGCGATCACGTCAATCAGTTGTTGCCCGTGAGCTTCTCGCGAAGAGCCGCGAGTGCCTCATCGGAAGCGAGGGTGCCCTCGTCGCTCGAGGAGGACTGGAACGAGGTCGGTGCGGCCTCGCCCGCTGCCGGCGCCGCAGCCTGAGCTTCGGCGTCGGCCTTCGCTGCCTCGGCAACTTGGGCCTTGTGCTGGGTCCAGCGCTCGTACGCACGGGCGTAGTCCGCTTCCCAGGCCTCGCGCTGAGCCTCGTAGCCCTCGAGCCACTCGTTGGTCTCGGGATCGAAGCCCTCGGGGTACTTGTACTCGCCGTTTTCGTCGTACTCAGCGGCCATACCGTAGAGAGCCGGATCGAACGTCGAGTCGTCGCCCTCGGGGTCGACACCCTCGTTCGCCTGCTTGAGGGACAGGGAAATGCGGCGGCGCTCGAGATCGATGTCGATGACCTTGACAAAGACTTCCTGGTCGACGCTCACAACCTGCTCGGGCAGGTCAACGTGACGCTGGGCAAGCTCGGAAATGTGCACGAGGCCCTCGATACCGTCCTCGACGCGCACGAACGCACCGAACGGAACGAGCTTCGTAACCTTACCCGGCACAACCTGGCCGATGGCGTGGGTGCGGGCGAAGAGCTGCCACGGGTCTTCCTGAGTGGCCTTGAGCGAAAGCGACACGCGCTCGCGATCCATCTCGACCGAGAGAACCTCAACCTTGACGGGCTGGCCAACCTCGACAACCTCGCTCGGGTGGTCGATGTGCTTCCAGGAGAGCTCGGAAACGTGGACGAGGCCGTCGACACCGCCGAGGTCCACGAACGCACCGAAGTTGACGATCGAGGAGACGTGGCCCTCGCGAACCTGGCCCTTCTGGAGGGTCTGGAGGAAGTCGGTGCGAACCGATGCCTGGGTCTCTTCGAGGTAGGCGCGACGCGAGAGGACGACGTTGTTGCGGTTCTTGTCGAGCTCGATGATCTTCGCTTCGAGCTCCTGGCCGATGTACGGCTGAAGGTCGCGCACGCGGCGCATCTCGACGAGCGAAGCGGGAAGGAAGCCGCGAAGGCCGATGTCGACGATGAGGCCGCCCTTGACAACCTCAATGACGGTGCCGGTAACGACACCTTCGTTTTCCTTGATGTCCTCGATCGAGCCCCATGCGCGCTCGTACTGCGCACGCTTCTTCGAGAGGATCAGGCGGCCTTCCTTGTCCTCCTTCTGGAGAACGAGCGCCTCGACCTCGTCGCCGACCTCGACGACCTCATCGGGGTCGACATCGTGCTTGATCGAGAGTTCGCGGGAAGGGATGACGCCTTCGGTCTTGTAGCCGATGTCAAGAAGAACCTCGTCCCGGTCAACCTTGACGACGGTGCCCTCGACGATGTCGCCATCGTTGAAGTACTTGATGGTCGAATCGATAGCGGCGAGAAGTTCCTCTTCGCTACCGATATCGTTGATGGCGATCTGAGGTGCGTTGTTCGTGGTCATGTAGTAAATGGCTCCGTCGGGACAGGTAGTAGATGGTACAGAAACACGTGTGAGCGAAGCGCACACACCTGGTCTAGCCTACCGGTCATTGCATCCACGGGTCAACGAAAAAAGCTCCGAAAACCCCGCTCTCGACGTCGAGGTGACCAATCCAACATCGAACGCTGTTCTATGGGGCGCCCACAACGTTTTCTTGACTGCCGCAACGATGATCTAGCGTGGCTCGCGGCCGTGATCCGATCCAAACGGGCGGGTTAATGGTGCGGCATCGCGATCGCGGGCGACGAGTGAGTCACCTGCCATTCAAACCCCCATAACCCCTATGCAATTCAGAAGTGGGGACGGAAATGGGGTTTAGTGCGCAGCCTCCAGCCAGGAGTGCCCAACGCCCACCGAAACGTCCATGGGCACGGAAAGCTCATAGGCTCCCTCCATGCCCTCGCGCACGACGTCACGCACGAGGTCGATTTCGCCGGGAGCGACATCGACGATGAGCTCATCGTGAACCTGGAGCACGAGACGCGAGGCGGCGCCGGTCTTCTTCAGCGCATGGTCAACGCGCAGCATCGCGAGTTTGATGATGTCGGCGGCGCTGCCCTGAATCGGCGAGTTGAGCGCCACACGCTCCGCATTTTCCCGCCGCTGTCGGCTATCGCTCGTGAGTTCGGGAAGGTAGCGGCGGCGCCCAAGAAGAGTTTCCGTGTAGCCGAGTGAACGTGCTCTCTCGACGCTTTCATGCAGGTAGTCCTGGACGCCCCCGAAGCGTTCAAAGTACTGTGCGCGAAGCGCTTGCGCTTCGCTTTGCGGAATGTGGAGCTGGCGAGCGAGACCAAAAGCGGAAAGACCGTAGGCGAGGCCGTAGCTGATCGCCTTCGTTTTCGAACGTTCTTCGCTCGTCACCTGATCGACCGGGATGCCGAACACTTGCGAGGCGACGAAGCTGTGGAGGTCTTCGCCGTCACGGAAAGCCTGGATGAGCCCCTCGTCGCCGGACAGGTGCGCCATGATGCGCATCTCGATCTGGGAATAGTCCGCGGTAAGAAGCGACTCGAAGCCTTCGCTCGCGTGGAAGGCGCCGCGGATTTGGCGGCCGGCCTCGGTGCGCGCCGGAATGTTCTGCAGGTTCGGGTTGGACGAGGCAAGGCGCCCGGTGGCCGCGACATTCTGCGAAAGGGTCGTGTGGATACGACCCTCCTCGCTCACGGATTTGCGCAGCGTTTCGATGATCTGGCGCAATTTCGTGACGTCGCGGTGTTCGAGGAGCGCCTGCACGAAGGGGTGGCCAGTCTTCGCGTAAAGATCCGTGAGGGACTCGGCGTCGGTCGAATGTCCCGTCTTAGTTTTGCGGGTCGGCGGCATCCCGAGCCGGTCAAACAGCACGGTTTGAAGCTGCTTCGGTGAGCCGAGATTGATCTCCTCGCCACCGATTTCCGCGAAGGCCCGAGTTGCGACCTCAGACTGCCGTTCGGCATGCATCGAGTCGAGCCGGTCAAGCTCGGAAGCGTCGACGGCGATGCCCGACTCTTCCATTTGCGTCAGCACACGCGCAAGCGGGAGTTCGAGATCATCGTGAATGGCACGGGTCTCGTGTGCATCCATGTCTTTCACGAGGATAGGGGTCAGACGGTACTCCGCCCTCGCGCGATCCAAAAGATCCTCGTGCAGCGCCTGCGCGGTGGGCTTCTTGTCGAGCTTCGGGAATTCCTCGTGAAGGTGGCGCATCGCGAGGCCGGCGACATCTGCGGGACGCTGCCCAGGCCTGCACAGGAACTCCGCGAGGGAGAGATCAACATCGAGGCCGCGAATGTCGAAGCCCGCACCGTTAAGAATATGCGCGAGCTCCTTGGAGTCGAGCGTCCATTTCGGGATGACCGAGTTTCGCAGCCATCGGTCGAGCTCACGGCGGTCCTGTTCGTTCATGCGCGAGGAATTGATGTCGAGGCTTGCGCTGCCGGTGGCAATCACCAGGCCGCGAAACTCCGCCTCCCCCATCGCCCAGGCGCCGTCGGCCTCAAGAGCGCCTCCCAAAGCGGCATGCTCCGCAAGGAGCGCGCCAAGCTGCCCGGCCTCCGGCTCAATCACGGGAAGGGTGGGGTTGGCGACGATAGACTCGGCTTCCTCGGCCCCGCTGTCCCCGGCGGGGAGGAGGCCTGCGGGAATGTCCCGACGGATTCCCGGCCCAAAGGCGAGCTCATCAAAGCGCGCGTTGATGGCGACCCGGTCCCCGCGTCCAAGGAGATAAGCGTCGAAGTCCTTCGGCAGGTCAAGGTCACGCACGGCTTCGTTCATGCGGCGATTGCGCACCACGTCCTCGACGTGATCGCGAAGCGACTGCCCCGCCTTGCCTTTAATCTCGTCGCGGTGCTCAAGGATGCCGTCGAGTGTGCCGTACAGTCCAAGCCACTTCGCGGCGGTTTTGGGTCCCACGCCGGGAACGCCCGGAAGATTATCGGCGCTCTCCCCCACCAGAGCCGCGAGATCCGGATACAGGCTCGGGGAAACGAGGTACTTCTCTTCGACAGCCTCGGGAGTCATGCGGCGAAGCTCCGTGACGCCCTTCACGGGCTGCAAAAGCGTAATCGTCTCATCAACGAGCTGGATCGCGTCGCGATCACTCGTGACGAGCAGAGGCTGCACCCCGGCGTCTTTCGCGTACGTCGCGATTGTCGCGACGATGTCATCTGCCTCGTAATCTTCGACGCTGAAATGCGCGATGCCCATAGCCTCGAGCACCTGCTGAATAAGGGCGACCTGTCCCTTGAACGCCTCGGGAGTGGCCTGACGGCCGCCCTTGTACTCGCTGTAAATACGATCGCGGAAGGTGCCGCCTGGCAGATCGAACGCGACCGCCATGTGAGTGGGCTTCTCGTTCTTCACGATGTTGAAGATCATCCGGCAGAAACCGTACACCGAGTTCGTCGCCTGCCCCGCGCTGTTCACGAACGACTCCGGTGGCAGGGCAAAGAAGGCACGGAAGGCCATCGCATGGCCATCGATCACAACGATGCGCCTCTCAGGGGCGTTTTCGATCTCGCTCATGCCTCAAGTGTGTCACGCTAGGCGAATGGACACGAATGCACGCGCAGCTAGCGCGACACAGGATGCACTCACACGCGTACGCGAGGAGCTCAAGGGAACACTGTGCGAGCGCATGGGAATGGACGTGCTCTCACTGACCGCGAGCACAGCACACCTCAGTATGCCGGTTGCTCCAAATCGCCAGCCCCAAGGGTTCCTCCACGGAGGCGCGAGTATCGCGCTCGCGGAAACCGCCGTCTCACTCGCCGCACGCACCCACGCGGAATGTCTTTACGGCGAGGGCGCAGGCGCCGTCGGACTCTCCTTCACCGCAACGCACCACGCGCCCGCTCGCGAAGGCTTCGTTCACGTGACCGCTCACGCACAGCACCTGGGCCGCACTCACGCGAGTTATCTCGCCGAGATACGACACGAGGACGGCACTCTCGTGAGCACCGTCCTCGGATCCGCGCGGCTCTTTTCACCGCGAGACGAGAGTCCTGCGCGTTAGTCCTTATGCGGGCCGAGCTGGTCGATGACAGCGTCGGCAACCTCGCGCATCGTCAGACGGCGATCCATCGACGTCTTCTGGATCCAGCGGAAGGCATCCGGCTCGCTCAGGTTCATGTTCGTCTGCAAGAGCCCCTTCGCACGGTCCACGCGCTTGCGGGTCTCGAAGCGTTCCTCAAGATCGCGAATCTCCTCGTTGAGCGAGGTGATCTGCTGGTAACGCGACAGTGCGATCTCGATAGCCGGCAGAAGATCATTAGGCGTGAAGGGCTTGACGACAAACGCCATCGCGCCCGCATCCCGCGCGCGCTCCACGATTTCCTGCTGCGAGAACGCCGTCAGCATGACGACGGGGGCAAGATGCTCCTTGCCGATTGCCTCCGCTGCGGAGACGCCGTCCATCTGCGGCATTTTGACGTCCATGACCACAATATCGGGCCGAAGCTCACGGACCTTCTCCACCGCGCTCGCACCATCGCCAACGGCGGCAATGACCTCGTAGCCCGCTTCGGTGAGGGTCTCGACGATATCCATGCGAATGAGGCTCTCATCCTCAGCCACAACAGCCGTGCGCGCCACGAGACCGGAATCCTGGCCCCTTTCAGCGGTCTCTTCCACAGCTTCGTTCTCGTTCATGGCATCCAATCTTTCGCCTGTGTCTTCGTGGTTGTGCGGCAAGCGCACTCCATATCCATAGTGCAGCACATCGGCTTCCAAAGCGGCATTTGTCGCTCCCCTGAACGATATTACTCACGTACACCGGGCAAGGAACGGCTCGTGCCAGTTAGGCAAGCGCGAACTCGTTGGTTATTCTATAGGGCGTGCCTCAAGACTGGCACATGGCCGGGTTGGCGGAATTGGTAGACGCGGCGCACTCAAAATGCGTTGTCTTCGGACGTACGGGTTCGAGTCCCGTACCCGGTACAGAACAAGGGTGGGGAGCATCGTGCTCCCCACCCTTTCTATGCGCAGCTACGTGAGGCTCAGGCCTCCGGAATAGCCTTGCCCTTCGCGATGCGGTCGGCTTCGACGCGCGCAGCCTCGGTGCCGTCAAGGTCACCGATACGGTGGACGCGCAGCGTGTTGGTCGAGCCGTGAACACCCGGGGGCGAGCCTGCAGCGATGATCACGAGATCGCCGGGCTGCAGACCCTTCTTCTCACGCAGCAGCTCGTCGACTACCTTTACCATCTGATCGGTGTCGGTCTGCATGTCAACGAGGTGTGCTTCGATGCCCCAGCTAAGGGCGAGCTGATGCTGGACCTTTTCGTACGGAGTGAGGGCGAGAAGGGGAATAGTGGGACGCAGTCGCGAAAGACGGCGAGCGGTGTCACCCGACTCGGTGAAGGTCACGAGATACTGCGCCGAGAGCTGATCGCCGATCTCCGCCGCTGCACGCGTGATCGCGCCACCGCGAGTATGCGGGATGGTGCCGAGCTCAGAGATGCGGTCCGCACCGTTTTCTTCGGTGTTCGTGACGATGCGCGCCATGGTGCGCACGGCCTCGAACGGGAATGCGCCGACGGAGGTTTCGCCCGAAAGCATGACGGCGTCTGCACCGTCGAGGATGGCGTTCGCACAGTCGGAGGCTTCGGCGCGAGTCGGGCGCGGGTTCGTAATCATCGACTCGAGGACCTGGGTCGCAACGATGACGGGCTTAGCGTTGCGGCGGGCAAGCTCGATCGTGCGCTTCTGGACGAGCGGGACCTGCTCGAGAGGAAGCTCAACGCCGAGGTCGCCGCGGGCCACCATGATGCCGTCGAACGCGCCGACGATACCGCGCAGGGCGCGAACCGCCTGTGGCTTCTCGATCTTGGCGACCACGGGGAGACGAATGCCTTCTTCGTCCATCACGCGGTGAACATCTTCGATGTCGTGCGCGTCGCGCACGAAGCTCAGTGCGATGAGGTCAGCGCCAAGGTGGAGACCCCAGCGGAGGTCGGCAATGTCCTTTTCACTCATCGCGGGAACTGAAACGGCAACGCCGGGAAGGTTGATGCCCTTGTTGTTCGACACGGGGCCGGGAACCTCGACCACGGTCTTGACGTCGGTGTCGGTCACCTCGACGACGCGAACGCCGACCTTGCCGTCGTCAATGAGAAGCGTATCGCCGGGGCGGCAGTCGCCGGGCAGTCCCTTGAAGGTCGTGCTCACACGCTCCTTGGTGCCGACGATGTCGTCGGTCGTGATGGTGAAGATGTCGCCGACCGCGAGATCGTGGGGGCCGTCCTCGAACTTGCCAAGGCGGATCTTAGGGCCCTGGAGGTCCACGAGAACTGCGACGTTCTTACCGAGATCCTCGGAAGCCTTGCGGATATTGGCGTACACAGCCTCGTGGTCCGCGTAGGTGCCGTGGCTGAGGTTCATGCGGGCGACGTTCATGCCCGACTCGATAAGCGTGCGGATCTGCTCATACGAATTCGTTGCAGGTCCCAATGTGCACACAATTTTTGCTTTACGCATGTCTACCCATCTGTAGCTTTGAAAGGCGGGACCCACGCGCTGTGTGTGCTCGGGAGCGAGCGCACAGGGGCGCGGGTCGCATCGCCGAGATCCACATCTCACCCTACAATTAAGTAATCGGGACCACTCCCAGATTCAGCCTTATTTCGCGGGGTTTTTGAGATTTTCTCCCTGGTCATGCGGGACAGCCACCGTCTCACTACCCGCGCGCCCTTCCGGCCGCGGCAGCGGATCGCCGTTAATCGTGTCGTAAGCACTGCGCGCCTCGCCCTTCTTGCGCGCACGGACCGTGAGCCACGCAAACACGCCGATCGCCACGAGACCCGTGATGATGTAAATGACCATGTGGATTCGCAAGCCAAAAACCATGGTTGAGGGTTCCGTGCGCATCGTTTCCATGAGGGTCCGGCCCGCAGAGTACGCGATGATGTACATGAGGAATATGCGCCCGCCAGCGATGGCGAACCGTTTCGCGAGAAGCAGCACCACGACGCAGGCGGCGATATTCCACAGCCCCTCGTAGAGGAAGGTCGGCTGATAGGTTCCGGGCACACAGCCAACGATCGTTTTGCCGTTGGTTTCACACGTAATCTCCAGAGCCCACGGCAGCGTGCTTGGCTCGCCGTGAAGTTCCTGATTAGCCCAATTTCCAAGCCTCCCAATGGCTTGCGCGACGAAAAGAGTAGGCGCGATCGAATCAGCCAGGGCGAGGAACTGCACGCCTTTGCGCCGAGTCATGACGAACGCCGCAAGGCCTCCTCCCGCGACCGCGCCCCAAATGCCGAGGCCACCTTCCCACATGCGAAGCGCACTCAGCGGATCCTTGCCGGGACCGAAGTAGTCCGGGATATTGACGCCCACGTGGTACATGCGCGCACCGATGATCCCCACGATGATCGTCACGAAGACGATGTCGAAGTAGTCGTCACGGTCACCATCGCGAGCGATCCAGCGCTGCAGCGACCACCAGTAGGCGATAGCGATGCCGGTCAGAATGAATAGTGCGTAAAAATGGATTGTGACCGGGCCGATGCTGAACGAGCTAACGGGCGGACTCGGAATAGTCGCTGAGATCATGCGCGCGCCTCCTCAATTCCGGAACGGAGTTCAATTGCGAGAGCTTCGAGAGAACGGAGCCCCTCCGACGGTGTCTGCGCTTCGAGGAGCCTTCGTACGAAAGCGCTTCCCACGATCACGCCGTCGGCATAGGTGCCCACTTCCGCGGCCTGTTCCCCGTTTGACACACCGAGACCAACGCACACCCGTTCGGCGCCAGCGCGCCGCGTGCGATCCACGAGGGTGTGCGCGGCATCGCCGACGCTCGAGCGAAGGCCCGTGACGCCCATCGTCGAGGCGGCGTAGACGAAGCCCGTGCTCGACTCGGTCACGAGGCGCAATCGCTCCTCGGGCGAGCTAGGTGCGGCGAGGAAAATGCGCTCAACGTTTCTCGTGCCAGAGGCCTCGATCCAGTCACCGCCGGAATCGGGCGTGAGGTCCGGTGTGATGACCCCAGCGCCACCCGCTGCGGCGAGGTCGCGCGCAAAAGCGTCGAGCCCGTACTTGAGGATGGGGTTGTAATAACTCATGACAAGAAGCGCGGCATCGAGATCGCTCACCGCATCGATCGCCGTCATCACATGCGCGGGGCGCGTACCGTGCGAAAGAGCTCGATCCGCCGCTTCCTGGATCACGGGGCCATCCATAACGGGGTCCGTGTAGGGGATCCCAAACTCGATTGCATCGACGCCCGAGCCGACAAGGGCGCGAACGGCTTCGATGCACCCGTCGAAGGTGGGAAAGCCCACGGGAAGGTAGGCCACGAGTGCGGCGCGCCCCTCCCCCTTGGCTCGGTCAATGACCTCTGCTGAAAGATGCCGCATGTCAGTTTCCTCCCTCACGCGCAAGCGCCGTGCGGATCTTCTCTTTGATGTCGTTGATGTCTGCGCGCTTATCGTTACCGATGAGCCCGAACCAGGTTGAGGCTGTCGTGACGTCCTTGTCACCACGGCCCGAAAGGTTCGCAACGATCACCGCACCTTCGCCGAGCTCGCGCCCGAGGGCGAGGGCACCGGCGAGGGCATGGGCGGATTCAAGTGCGGGCATGATGCCTTCGGTCATCGACAGCAACGCGAAGGCTTCCATGGCTTCGTTGTCGTTGATCGCCCGGTATTCGGCGCGTCCCGTATCGGCTAGATAGGCATGTTCGGGGCCGACGCTCGGGTAGTCGAGACCCGCGCTCACGGAGTGCGATTCGATCGTTTGGCCGTCCTCGTCTTGCATCACGTAGGAGCAGGCGCCGTGCAAAACACCGGGGCTGCCCGCGGTGATCGTTGCCGAGTGCTTGCCGGATGCGATACCGGAGCCCCCGGCCTCGCATCCCACGATTCGCACCGATGCGTCCTCGAGGAAGGGGTGAAATAGCCCCATGGCATTTGAGCCTCCGCCCACGCACGCAACAATCGCGTCGGGAAGGCGGCCCGCTTGCGCGAGGACCTGTTCGCGAGCTTCTCGACCGATCATGGCGTGGAACTCGCGCACCATGGTCGGGTAGGGGTGAGGCCCCGTCACCGTGCCGAGCAGGTAATGGGTGGATTCCACGTTGGTAACCCAGTCGCGAAAGGCCTCGTTAATCGCATCCTTGAGAGTGCGAGAGCCGTGAGTGACGGGAATGACTTCTGCCCCGAGCAGACGCATACGCGCGACGTTGAGGGCCTGGCGTTCAGTGTCGACCTCGCCCATGTAGATGCGGCAATCAAGCCCCAACAGTGCCGCTGCCGTCGCCGTCGCAACTCCGTGCTGGCCGGCCCCGGTCTCGGCGATCACGCGGGTCTTTCCCATACGTTTCGTGAGAAGCGCTTGCGCAAGCACATTGTTGATTTTGTGGCTTCCCGTGTGATTGAGATCCTCTCGCTTGAGGAAAACTCGGGCGCCGCCGGCAACGGCAGAAAATCGAGGAACTTCCGTGAGGAGCGAGGGACGGCCCGTGTATTCGCGGTTGAGCCGTTCGAGCTCGCTCGAGAAGGACGGGTCAGCTTTGGCCTCGTGCCACGCCTGTGTCAGTTCGTCGAGAGCGGGAACGAGCGCCTCGGGCAGAAACCTCCCGCCGAAATCGCCAAAGTCAGGTCCGTCCTGTGGGACAAAGGCATCTGTCACTTTCCACTCCTCTTGTTCCAACGTGCGCGTATCAGCGCCCTGCTCGGCGCTGCCGCTCAACACTGCAAAAGTCGCGCGCCGCCTTCGTGGGATCCGCGTGCCGCACGAGTGCCTCACCGACGAGAACGGCATCAGCTCCGGCACGTGCATAGGCCTCAACGTCGCGGATAGTTGCCACGGCCGACTCCCCCACGGCAAGGCGGTCGGAGGGCACCGACTCGAGCAGCGCACACGCATAGTGAAGGTCGACGTCGAGAGTCTTAAGATTGCGCGCATTCACACCGATGAGCTCAGCGTCGCTTGCGAGGGCCCGCTCGAGCTCTTCCGGCGTATGCGTTTCGACGAGAACCCGCATACCGAGAGACCTCGCGAGCGAGTACATATCGTCAAGTTGGGCGTCACACAGCGCCGCCACGATCAACAACACGACATCGGCGCCATGCGCTCGCGCTTCGAAAATCTGATAGTCCTCGACCATAAAGTCCTTGCGCAGCACGGGGACGCTTACGCGCTCACGAACAGCGTCGAGGTCACGGAGCGAACCCGAGAAGCGGCGCTCCTCGGTCAGTACGCTGATCGCCGTGGCACCGCCATCTTCATACGCGGTCGCGAGGTGAGCAGGATCGGGGATATCCGCAAGAGATCCTTTCGAGGGCGATGACCGCTTAACCTCGGCGAACAGACCGAGCGTCTCACGCTCGCGCAGGCGCTCAACGACGTCGAGAGCAGGCTTCGCCTCCCGAGCGAGACGCTCGACTTCGGCCCCGCTAACGTCGGACTTTCGCCGCCCCACATCCGCACGTACCCCCGCGATGATTTCCTCAAGAACGCTCACGCGCCGCACTCCTCTTCGTACTCTCCCCCGCCTTCACAGCACAACGCCCTGCACGAAGAGCAAGTCCTTCGTACAGGGCGTTGAGCGGACACGTCAGCGCTTAGCTTTCTGGCCGAAACCCGCGGCTCGCAGGACGAAGCCTACGACGAGCGCGAGAAGAACGGACGCGAGACCAACGATAAGGAGGATGTTCTGACTCGTGACCATTGCGAGGGCAATGAGCACCGAACCGAGGAGGACAAACGCCGAAAATACCCAGGCAGCCACGGTTTTGCCTTCGTTCTGCGGCGGGGCGGGGGGAACAAGGTAAGTCTTCGGCATTCTTCACTCCGGTCGAAAGTAGTTCTGAAGCGTATGCGCGCACGGGCGCGTCAAACTGCGTCTTTCATTGTGCCATGTTTTAGCGCAAGCGTCCTCGCACCTTCACACTCCGCGCTGCTCGTCGCTCGGGTCCTCACCAAGACTGAGCATGTCCCACGCCTCCGCATCAGTGTGCGGCACCGCGCCGGCGCCTTCTCCTGATCGCGTAGCGGTATGGCGCGTATAGCGAGTGCGCGATGCTCCTTCCCCGCGTATACGTGTGTTCATCGTTAATCGAGCTCCGACGAGCGCGATCAGAACGCCTGACACGATCGACAGCCACACGGGCCACGATGCCGAAACAGTGACGGGTGCATTCACCACACCGGTGGCTTCGAGTGCTGCGCTCGCGACCGCGTGTGCCGGATCAAGGGCAACCAGCACACCTCCCACGACAATCCCCACACCGGCCAGGGTGGACACAATCGCGCACGCGAGGGCAAGGCCGCGCCTCGACAGTGCAAGGGCGCCCGCCGCAGCAACCGCCACGAGAGCGCATGCAAGCGAGAGTGGGGAAGCCTTCGCCCCCGCAATGCTGAGTTCAGACACGTTACCGGCAAGGCCCACGACCTCGCCCTCAACCCACGTTGGTTGGGTGAGTACGGCGCCCACGCCCCCTGCGACGACAAGCGCGAGAATGAGCGGGGAACGCGAAGAGGAAGCATCCGACGATCGACCAGCCATCACTGTTCCCTTAGCGTCTCGGCACTCGCCACAGCGCGTTGAGCAGCAGCAGCCTTGGACAGCGATTCACGATGTTCCATCGTGGGGATCGAATCAGCGACGACACCACCCCCGGCTTGAACGTGCGCACGGCCGTCTTTCATGACGGCTGTTCGGATTGCGATCGCCATGTCGAGGTCGCCAGCGAAATCGAGGTAGCCGACGGTGCCGCCATAGATCCCCCGCGACACGGGCTCAAGCTCATCGATGAGTTGCATCGCGCGCGGCTTGGGTGCACCCGTGAGCGTGCCGGCCGGAAAGGTTGCCGCGAGAGCGTCAAAGGCGCTCAAGCCTTCTTTGAGCGTTCCCGTAACCGTCGAAATCACGTGCATGATGTGGGAATACTTCACGACGCTCATGAAATCTCGCACGATCACGCTTCCCGGCTCGCAGACCTTCTGCAGGTCGTTACGGCCGAGATCGACAAGCATGAGGTGCTCGGATCGATCTTTCGGATCGGCGAGGAGCTCGCCTTTTATCCTCTCATCCTCTTCAGCGTTAGTCCCACGCGGGCGCGAACCCGCGATCGGGTGCGTGCTCGCGTGGCGGCCGCGCACAGTGACGAGTGTTTCGGGACTCGCTCCCACCACATCGATCGATTTGCCATCTCCATCGTGAGCGCGCACGAGAAACATGTACGGCGAAGGGTTGAGCCTGCGCAGCACGCGGTAGACGTCGAGGGGGTCGGCGCTCGTTGCCTGCGTGTGTCGCTGCGACGGCACGACCTGGAAGATTTCACCGTCGATGATGTTCTGGATCGCCGTCTCAACTGACGCTTCAAAATCCGTCTGGTTCGTGCGAGCGGTACTCGACGGCCGCTGCACGGCAGAATAGACGACGGGGTTCGTCTCGACGTGCGTGCGAAGCGAATCGCGCATCGTGTCGATTCTGGCGAGGGCATCCTCGTAGGCTGCCTCTGCGCCGCTGTCTGCACCGTTGAGGTTGAGCGCGTTTGCCACGAGCAGAACCGTCGCGTCGCGGTGGTCGTACACGGCAACGTCTTGTGCAAGGAGCATGCATAGCTCGGGCGTACCGATCTCGTCTACGGGCTTGTGCGGGAGATTCTCGAAGCGCCGCACAGCGTCATAGCTTACGAAGCCCACAAGCCCGCCCGTAAACGGTGGTAGATGCGCCATCCGCGCGGATTTGAACTCAGCGGCGGTAGCCCTGAGCGCCTCGAGCGGGTCGCCCGATGTGGGAACCGAGGCCGGGACATCGCCAAACCAGCGCGCGTTGCCGTCTTTCTCGGTGAGAGAGGCGCGAGCGTTTACCCCAATGATGGACCAGCGGGAATCCTCCCCCTGGCCTGCGGACTCAAGAAGGCAACTGCCCGCGGGGCCCGACGGTGCCGTGAGCTTTCTGTACAGAGAGATCGGAGTGTCCTGGTCGGCCAAAAGCCGAATCACGACGGGCACGATGCGCTGTGTACGCGCGAGATCGAGGAAGGTTTTTCGGTCCGGCCAAATCTCGCCAAGCGTCTCGCCCTCGAGACCCTGAACAGTTTCGGGGTAAATATCGCGCTCGAACACGCGCCCTCCTTTCCTCATTGCTTAGCGAAACAATCGCGCAGATCGGCGCGTCATAGAGCGCGGGTGAGCTCTTCAGTTCTGTTGGTCTTTTCCCACTCAAATTCCGCAAGGGGACGGCCGAAGTGGCCAAAAACCGACGTTTTGCGGTAGATGGGTCGCAGAAGATCGAGCTCCTCAACGATTGCCTGCGGGCGCAGGTCGAAGACCTTTTCGATAGCCCGGGCAAGTTGATGCTCGGGAACCTTGCCCGTTCCAAACGTTTCAACGTAAAGGCCCACGGGGGCAGCGCGACCAATCGCGTAGGCAACCTGAATCTCGCACCGCTCGGCTAGACCCGCTGCAACCACGTTCTTGGCGACCCAACGCAGGGCGTAGGCGGCGCTACGGTCGACCTTCGACGGGTCCTTACCCGAAAAAGCGCCGCCGCCGTGACGCGCCATCCCGCCGTAGGTATCCACGATGATCTTTCTACCCGTGAGTCCGGCATCGCCTTTCGGGCCGCCGACGACGAAACGTCCCGTTGGGTTGATGTGACGCTTGACCCCTGTAATGTCCAGTCCAAGCTCGGCGAGTTCCTCGAGAACAGGCTGGATCACCACACGGGAGATCGCCTCGGTGAGTTGCCCCGCAACATCGACGTCCTCGGCATGTTGACTCGATACGACGACCGCATTCACGCTGCGCGCGACAAAATCGTCGTCATATCCGATCGTCACTTGCGATTTGCCGTCGGGGCGCAGATACGGGAGTACGCCGTCTCGGCGTGCGTTCGACAGGTTTTGCGCGAGCTTATGCGCCGCGTAGATCGGCAGCGGCATGAGTTCCTTCGTGTCAGCGCACGCGTACCCGAACATGAGGCCCTGATCACCAGCGCCAAGTTGAAAACCCTGCTCGACGCTTCCGCCCTTGAACTCCTCGGAATTATCGACCCCGAGCGCAATATCGGCCGATTGCGAGCCGATCGACACCTCGATGCCGCACGAGTCCGCATCGAAGCCCTTCTCGGAGGAGTCGTAGCCGATCGACCTGATCACGTCACGAACGATCGAGTTGACGTCACTGTAGCCTTCGGTGCGCACCTCTCCGGCAACATGGACGAGGCCCGTCGTCACGAGAGTCTCGACTGCGACGCGAGAGTTGAGATCCTGCGCGATCATGTCGTCGAGAATTGCATCGGAAATCTGGTCGCAGATTTTGTCCGGGTGGCCTTCCGTAACCGATTCGGAAGTGAAGTACCGCAAATCATTGAGTGTCATGTGCTGCCTTATCTGCGAGAGGTGGTGACGGAATCAAAGGAGTCGCCCGAGGCTAGCTGCGCTCGCGCTTGAGGAGAGAGGCGACGTGGTCAAGCATTGCGTGGGAAACCTCGTCTTTCGTCCCGCGTGCGGCTCCGCGAATTTCACCAGCGGCATCAAGAAACGTCAATGCGTTCGTGTCGGCCCCGAAAGCGTTCTCACTGACATCGTTGAACGCGAGGAGGTCTGCGCCCTTGGCGCGGGCCTTCCTGGTCGCGTGCGCGAGGGCGCTCGAATGCTCATCCCCCGTCTCGGCAGCGAATCCGCAAATCACGAACGGACGCTCACCGGCCTGCCGGCGTTCGACGAGGCCGCGGAGAATATCCTCGGTCTCCATCAAGTGAAGGGTGAGGCCTGACTCGCCCGCTTTTTTCTTGATTTTGCTGCGCGATGGCTCAGGCGTGAAATCGGAAACGGCAGCGGCCATGATCAGCACATCCGCGCTGCTTTCACGCTCCCGTACCGCGGCCGCAAGCTCTTTCGCCGATTCCACCCGCACGACGTCTACGCCCGCGGGAGGTTCGATGTGTGAACCCGCCAGGACGAGGCTCACGCTCGCTCCTCGAACGTACGCCGCGCGCGCGAGCGCCGCCCCCTGTTTACCGCTCGAGTGATTGGTGAGCACGCGCACCGGATCAAGAGCCTCGCGCGTCCCCCCTGCGGTGATCACCACGTGCGTGCCTTCGAGGTCGCACGTGCGCGACCCTGCCGCGAGGACTGACTCAACATAGTGCACAATCACTTCGGGCTCGGGCAGTCGCCCTACACCGGTATCGGTTCCGGTGAGGCGCCCACTCGCAGGTTCAATCACGCGCACGCCACGTGATCGGAGCACGTCGACATTTTCGCGCGTTGCGGGATGCTCCCACATCTCCGTGTGCATCGCCGGGGCGAGGATGACGGGTGCTCGAGTGACGAGGAGCGTGGCTGTAAGGAGGTCGTCGGCCCTTCCCATACGTGCCCGGGCCATGAAATCTGCTGTTGCCGGGACCACGACGACGGCGTCGGCCTCCTGGCCGAGACGCACGTGGGCAACCGAGTCCACATCGTCGAAGACAGAGGTGCGCACGGGATTATGGCTAAGTGCTTCCCACGTCGAGATGCCAACGAACTCGAGCGAAGCCTTCGTCGGAACAACGCGCACATCGGCGCCCCGTTCGGTCAAGCCGCGCACCACGTGAGCTGCCTTATATGCAGCGATGCCCGCACACACTCCAACGATGACGCGAAGACCCTCGAGGGGACGCGGCGCCACAGAAGGAGGCGATGCGGGCATCGTCAAAGCTTCGATTTAGAGGTTGAAGTCGATCGGCACCTCGGGGGCGTCGTCCCCGAGCGTGAGCGGCTCGCGCGCGGGAGGCTTGGGGGGGTTCTCGTCGATCTCCTTGGCCTCGAGCAGACCTTCGTCGATCTCGCGAAGTGCGATCGAAAGAGACTTCTCCTGGGGCTCGGTGTCAACCAGAGGTCCGACATGCTCGAGGAGGCCGTCTTCGACCTGCGAGTAGTAAGCGTTGATCTGACGCGCACGCTTCGCCGAGTACAGCACGAGGGCGTACTTCGAATCAACGGACTCGAGCAGCCGATCGATGGGCGGGTTGGTAATGCCTTCGGGCTGGGCAACGGTTCCAGGCACGAAACGTCCCTTCCTAGTGTGAAGTCAGATATCGGCGCTCGCGCATGACGAGCGCGCAAGGTCCCATCCTACCGGAAATAGCGCCCTAGCGACGGCGAAGGTCGGTGATGTCATTCACGCGATAGCGAGCCCAGCTTCGCGTGCGAGCGCGTCGACGGCCTCATCGAGATCGTCGTTCACGATCGTCACGTCAAACTCTTTTTCAGCGGCCATTTCCACCCGCGCGGTTTCAAGTCGCCGCTCCTGCTCCTCAGGGCTTTCTGTTCCCCGCCCCACGAGACGCTCAACAAGGACGTCCCAACTGGGCGGAGCCAAGAACACGAAGCGCGCATCCGGCATCGAGGAACGCACTTGGCGAGCCCCCTCAAGGTCGATCTCAAGGATGACCGCACGCCCCTCGGCCCGGGCCGCTTCGACGGCGCTCCTCGGAGTTCCGTAACGATTGCGACCGTGCACGAGGGCCCATTCGAGCATGTCGCCGTCTTTCACGGCATCGTCGAACTGTTCGGGACTCCAGAAAAAATAGTGGATCCCGTCCACTTCGCCGGGGCGCGGATCACGCGTGGTCGCGGAGACCGATAGATAGACCTCGGGGTGTTTCTCGAGAAGTCTGCGCGTAACAGTGCCCTTGCCGACGGCGGTCGGACCGGCGACGACAACGACGCGCCCGCGGGGCACGTCGAGCGACTGCGCCGGGCTCACTCTGCGAAGTGCTGAATAAGCTTTTCCGCCTGATGGCGGCCGAGGCCCCGCATCTTGCGCGAGGGCGAGATGCCGATCTCGTCCATAATCTGCGCAGCCTTGACCTTGCCAATGCCCGGGAGAGATTCGAGCATTGCGGAAACCTTAAGGCGAGCGACAGCCTCGCTCGTCTTCGCTTCTTCGATAAGGTTCGCGATTTCCTCACCGCGGTTGCCGGTCGAGTTCTTGAGGCGGTTCTTCACCTGCGCACGCTCCTGGCGGAGCTGTGCAGCCTTCTCGAGTGCGGCCTTGCGCGCTTCGGGGGTCAAAGTGGGGAGAGCCACGTGTCTACCTCTTCAATCTATTCGTGGGATGGTACCCATTCTCATGAATCTTCATGACGAAGCCCCAGAGAATTTGCAAACACTCTTCCGCGTCGCGACTGGCACTCAACGAGCAAACCGCTCGGCTTGGAGCTACGTATAGAGTTACCCACCAAGTTGATAAAGTCTTGAAGAACGCTGAAAAACCGCGAAATCGTGACCTATTTGTCACCTTGAGCAGGCATATCGTGTATTTTTTGCGTTCGGGACGGGATCAGCACCCGCCTGTTACTGATCTTTCAAGAACAATGGAGTCCGCGCCATCGCACTCCTCTAGCAACACGTTGACCCGCTCTCGCCGCGACGTCGGCAGATTCTTGCCGACGAAATCTGCGCGAATTGGCAGCTCCCTGTGGCCTCGATCGACCAAAATCGCCAGTCGAACAGCGGCCGGTCGACCGAGCGCGCTCAGGGCATCGAGCGCCGCGCGTACCGTACGACCTGAATAGAGCACATCGTCGACGAGAATAACCGTGCGGCCTTCGATCCCTCCCTCGGGAAGGCGCGTCTCTCGTTCCTCCCGCGCAGGCTTCGACGAGCGATCATCGCGAAAACGCGTGATGTCGAGCTCCCCCACGATGCTCGCGGGGTCGCGCTCGGTGTTGCCGGCACGCGCAATCGCCTCGGCGATGCGGTAGGCAAGGGGCACGCCACGGCTGTGAATCCCCATGAGCACGAAATCGTCGACACCTTTTTCACCTTCGACAATCTCGTAGCCGATCCGGGTCAACGCGCGGCGAATGTCGCCCGCCTTGAACACTTCCGTGCGGAGATCCTCAGCCATCGACGTCTCCCTTCTTAACCGAGTAGATCCTTCGCGTCCGCGATTCGCTGGAGAAGCGCATTGACGAACGATGCCGAATCTTCCGTCGACAGCTCGGCGGCAACGCTCGTGTACTCCTTGAGCAGCACAGGAGCATCGACTCCGGTGCCGTGAAGAATCTCGGCCGCTCCCATACGCAAGATCGCTCGGTCGACAGCGGGCATGCGTTCGAGCGTCCACGCCTCCGAGTGCGAAGCAATCGTGTCGTCAATGTCAGCGGCGTGCGCGGCATACATAAGCGCAAAACGCTTCGCTGCCTCGGGCAGCGGGGTCTGCGCGGTTGAGGTGACGGTGCGCTGCTCGGCTAGTTCCTCGACACCCACCTGGCGGGCGTCGGCCTCAAACAACACGTCAATCGCGCGCACGCGCGCACGCGTCACTGCACCAAATTTATGCGTCCGCGACGGGAGGGTCTTGACGAGTTCAACTTCGTCCCCCTCGCGCCCCGGCAGCGGAAGATCCAGCGGATCGAACGGCATATCAGGCACGTCCGAGGTAGTCGCCGGTGCGGGTGTCGACCTTAACCTTGGTGTTCTGCTCGAGGAAGAGAGGCACCTGGATTTCGAGGCCGGTCTCGAGGGTTGCGGGCTTCGTGCCGCCCGAGCTGCGATCACCCTGGAGGCCGGGCTCGGTGTGGGTAATTTCGAGAACGACCGAGGCGGGAAGCTCAACGAAAAGTACCGTGCCCTCGTGGAATGCCACGACGGCGTCCTGGCCCTCGAGCATGTAGTCCTTGGCGTCGCCAACGATCTCCGCGGTCACGTTGGTCTGCTCCCAGGTCGTGGTGTCCATGAATACGAAGAGGTCGCCATCCATGTACGAGTACTGCATGTCGCGGCGGTCGATCGTTGCGGTCTCGACCTTGACGCCCGCATTGAAGGTCTTGTCAACGGTTTTGCCGGAGAGAACGTTCTTGAGCTTGGTGCGAACGAACGCCGGGCCCTTGCCGGGCTTCACGTGCTGGAATTCGACAACGCTCCACAGGCCGTTCTCGAGCTTCAGGACCATGCCGTTCTTCAGATCGTTAGTGCTTGCCATGATTCTCCGTTCGGGGTTGCATTTGCGCACGCGCCCCTTCGAGGACGCACACAATCCTTAATTTTAGCGCCCTTCGGGCGCGGGAAATTTCCGACGGTTGCCGGTTTCCCCTTGATCCTTCTCACGCGAGCGCGATGAGCTCCTCGTATTCGGCGTTCCAGAGGTCTTCGACAGCATCGGGCATCATCAGCACTCGTTCGGGATCGAGCGCCGCGACGGCACCCGGGTCGTGACTCACGAGCACGATCGCTCCCTCGAAGGCGCTGAGCGCACCGAGGATTTCTTCGCGGCTCGCCGGGTCGAGGTTGTTTGTGGGCTCGTCAAGGAGAAGAACGTTCGCGCTGGAGACGACAAGGGTCGCGAGCGCGAGACGGGTCTTTTCGCCACCCGAAAGAACGCCTGCGGACTTGTGCACGTCGTCGCCCTGGAAGAGGAATGAACCGAGGATCTTGCGCACCTCGACTTCGGGCAAGTCCCCCGCAGCGCGCTGCATGTTGTCGAGAACCGTGCGCTCAAGTTCGAGCGTGTCATGTTCCTGGGCAAAGTAGCCGAGTTTTAACCCGTGACCGGCAATGATCTCTCCGGTGTCCGGGGTTTCGACGCCCGCGAGCAGACGCAAAAGGGTCGTCTTACCCGCACCGTTGAGTCCGAGAACGACAACGCGCGAGCCACGATCGATCGCGAGATTCACGTCGGTAAAAATCTCGAGGCTCCCGTAGCTTTTCGAAAGCCCCTCTGCCCTGAGAGGGGTCTTGCCGCTCGGGGCCGGTTTCGGAAAGCGAAGCTTCGCGACGCGTTCAACCTGACGTTCCTCCTCAAGGGAGTCGAGAAGCTTTTCGGCGCGGCGGAGCATCTGCTGGGCAGCAACCGCTTTCGTCGCCTTCGCCCGCATTTTTTCGCCCTGGGCCTGAAGGGTTGCGGCCTTCTTTTCAGCGTTGGCACGCTCACGTTTACGACGCTTCTCGTCGTCCTCGCGCTGACGCAGGTAATTCTTCCAACCCATGTTGTAGACGTCGATGACCTGGCGATTTGCGTCGAGATAGAACACCTTATTGACCACATGCTCAACGAGCTGGATGTCGTGAGAGATGATGATCATTCCGCCCGGATACTGCATGAGAAACTCGCGAAGCCACACGATTGAGTCAGCATCGAGGTGGTTGGTCGGCTCATCGAGCACGAGAGTTTCCGCCTGCGAGAAAAGGATGCGCGCAAGTTCGACGCGGCGACGCTGACCGCCAGAGAGCGTGCCGAGTTCGGCCTCGAGCAGGCGGTTATCGACCCCGAGGTTTGCCGCGAGTTGCTTCGCCTCCGCCTCGGCCGCGTAACCCCCCTGCGCTTCTAATTCGTTGTTGAAGCGCACGTAGCGATCCATCGCCTTCTCGCGCTTCGTCTCGCTGAGGCTCATGTCGGCCATATCCCGCTCGCTTTGCGCGAGTTTTTCGAAAATGCGGGCGAGGTTTCGCGCTTCAAGAATGCGCGCGAGCACCTTTTGCTTCGGATCCCCCTCGGTTGTGTCCTGAGGGAGGAAGCCGATCTGCCCGCGGATATCGATCGAACCCGCCGCGGCTTCGCGCTCGCCCGCCAACGTGCGAGTGAGGGTCGTTTTACCGGCACCATTGCGGCCAACAAGCCCCACGCGGTCGCCTTTCGCGACCTGAAAGTCCACGCCGCTCATAAGCATGCGTGCACCCACGCGGATCTCGAGGTCATGAACCGTGATCATGGTGTCCTTTACAAACTGACGAAGAAGGGCTCGACCCCTGGGGCCGCGTACAAGTCTAGTAATGCGTGGCCGATTCGGGCCCTGCAGCCGTCGGACTCCCCGCCCCGGGGTAGCGGATTGCACAAGCGCCCTGCACATCACGAACGTTTTGTGTAAGCCCCTTGAGCGAGAGCGTGGACTGCGTAAGCATGGAAGGAACGTGAATTCGGTGCGAAGGAGCGCCACGACGCAAAGGAGATGAACGTGAAAATCGGTATCGTGAGGG
The DNA here is from genome assembly GCF_001807585.1 of Dermabacter sp. HMSC08H10. Taxonomy (NCBI): domain Bacteria; kingdom Bacillati; phylum Actinomycetota; class Actinomycetes; order Micrococcales; family Dermabacteraceae; genus Dermabacter; species Dermabacter sp. HMSC08H10. The sequence continues at coordinate 362,899 of NZ_KV789424.1, read as the reverse complement.
AAATCAAGAACAACGAATATCGTGTGGCGATGCACCACGCCGGCGTCGAGGAGCTGATCCGTTCCGGGCATGAGGTCGTTGTTGAGAAGGACGCGGGTGTCAACGCTGGTTTCACCAACACGGATTATGAGGGGGCCGGCGCACAGATCGCCGACACGGCCGAATCCGTCTGGGGCGAGGCCGATCTCCTCCTCAAGGTCAAGGAGCCTCTCGAGAGCGAGTACGGGTACCTCCGGGAGGATCAGATTCTCTTCACCTACCTCCATCTCGCGGCTTCACGCTCGCTCACGCAGGCACTCCTCGCTGCGAAAACTCCCGCGCTTGCCTACGAGATGGTGAAGGGTTCCGACGGTTCGCTTCCCCTCCTCGCACCCATGAGCATCATCGCCGGTCGGCTCTCCGCACAGGTCGCCGCCCATCAGCTCATGTCGCCGTTTGGCGGAACCGGTGTTCTCATGGGAGGCGCGCCCGGCACGGCGCGTGCCAAAGTTCTCGTCGTGGGTGGCGGCGTCGTCGGCGAGCAGGCTGCGATCGTCGCCGCTGGCATGGGCGCGAGCGTGACCGTGCTCGACATTAATTCCGCGCGGCTTGCCGATCTCGATCGCACGCATGGCACGCGTATCTCAACCGGATTCTCTAATGCGCAAGCCATCGATACCCTCGCGCGCGAAGCCGATGTCGTCGTTGGCTCTGTTCTCCTACCCGGACGAGCGGCCCCGAAGCTCATCAAACGTGAAACGATTGAGGCGATGCGACCCGGATCAATCGTCATCGATGTCGCGATCGACCAGGGCGGCTGTACCGAGGTCTCTCGTCCTACAACGCACGACGACCCAACCTTCCGTGTGGGTAATGCGACGGTCTATTGCGTCGCAAACATGCCCGGTGCCGTTGCCCGCACTGCAAGCGTTGCCCTTGCGGGGGCCAGCCTTCCCTACGTGCGTGCTCTCGCAAACGGAGGTATTGAGGGGATCGCCGGACACCCGGGTTTGCTTTCGGGATTCTCGACCTTCCGCGGCGAGCTCCTTCATGAAGAAGTGGCTGAGGCACATGGTCTTCCTTATCGGAGCGCTCGGGATGTACTCGCACACGAGCGGTAACGCCGTGCGCCCTCTGCAAAGGTCATCCCGCAGAGGGCGCCAAGCCGCTTGCTAAAAACGAGAGTGTGCGAGATATATCCCAGGTGCAGACGGCCCTCAATGCTGCTTTCAGCTGGCCAAAGCTGGAATAATGCACCCATGTTGCGTAATTACCGATTCCCTCTCATCATCCTGGCGTGCGTCGTTCTCGGCGCAATCGCCGGACTTGTTTTCGGGCCCGACGCCGCGGTTGTGAAGCCCTTCGGCGTTGTGTTCGTGAACATGATGTTCACGCTCGTCGTGCCGCTCGTCTTCTTCTCAATCGCGTCCTCGGTCGCCGCCATGGATTCGGCCAAACGGCTTGGGAAAATCATGGGGTCGATGATGCTCGTGTTCATTTCCACGGGAATCGTCGCCGCGATCATCATGCTCACGGTACTGTGGATCTTCCGTTCAAGTGAGCCGCTCAACATCACACTCACCGATCCAGGGACCGTCGAAAAGCCCGAATCGATTGGTGATCAGATCGTGCAAACTCTCACCGTGAACGAGTTCGGCGAGCTCCTCTCCCCCTCCAACATGCTCGCGCTCATCATCTTTGCGGTACTCGTCGGGTTCGCCACGAGTGGCATTGGAAAAGCTGGCGACGCGTTCCGCGAGTTCCTCTCGTCCGCTAGCGCCGTATTCCTGAAGCTCGTCTCGCTCATCATGTACTACGCGCCGATCGGTCTTGGCGCTTACTTCGCCGCGCTCATCGGCGAACTTGGTCCGCAACTCGTGGGCGGGTACGTACGTGCATTCGTCATCTATTTCCCCGTCACCATCGTCTACTTCTGCGTCGCATTCACGCTCTACGCCTACATTGCGGGCGGCACCAAGGGCATCAAACGCTTTTGGAGCAACATCCTCGAGCCCACCGCGATCGCGCTTGGCACCGGTTCCTCCGTGGCGTGTCTCCCGGCGAACCTCAAGGCCGCGCAGCGCACAGGTGTGCCGCGGGACATTCGAGAAACGATCATCCCGATCGGCGCGACGATCCATATGGAAGGATCAGTCCTTTCCGCGATCCTCAAGATCTCGTTCCTCTTCACCCTGTTCCAACGCGATCTCTTCACGATCGAGAACCTTCTCATCGCCGTCGGCATCGCGCTCCTCAGCGGCATGGTGATGAGCGGCATCCCTTCGGGCGGCTTCGTCGGAGAACTCATGATTATTACTCTCTACGGTTTTCCCACCACTGCGCTGCCGGTCATTTCGATCATCGGGACAATCATCGACGCTCCCGCAACCACGATCAATGCGGTCGGCGACAACTCCTCCTCTATGCTCGTGGCCCGCATGATTGACGGCAAAGACTGGATGGATAAGGGCGATCGCGAACGCGCCGAAGACGAGGCCCTCGCGGCCGCACCACGTACCGCGTAGGCTTCATCACGCCTCACAAGGGCGGGGCCCGGTTCACCGTGAAGTGAGCCGGGCCCCGCCCTTTCATAAGCCGCGCAGGTTAGAGGTTGAAGCCGATCGCGCGAAGCTGATCTTTGCCGTCCTCAGTAATGCGTTCCATGCCCCACGGCGGCATCCACACCCAGTTAATCCGGTGCGTCTCCGTAATCGGGTCGAGCGCAGCAAAAGTCTGCTCCTCGAGCACGTCTTGAAGCGGACACGCGGCACTCGTCAGGGTCATGTCGACAACGGCATTGCCGTTCTCGACGGTCACGCCATAGACGAGGCCGAGGTCAACGACGTTAATCCCGAGCTCGGGATCGATGACGTCCTTCAGTGCTTCGGTGACGTCCTGTACGCTGACGTCTTTCGATTCGGACATTGCTTAAGCCGTCCTTCCGGTGGTCGTGAGGCCTACGCCGTGAGGTAACGGTCGTAGCCCTCGGCCTCGAGGCGCTCGGCGAGCTCAGGGCCGCCTTCTTCCGCCACGCGACCATTCACAAAGACGTGCACGAAATCCGGCTTGATGTACTTGAGGATGCGCGTGTAGTGCGTGATGAGCATGACGCCGAGATCAGTCTCGTCCTTCACACGATTCACGCCCTCCGAAACGACGCGAAGAGCATCGACGTCAAGTCCGGAATCGGTCTCGTCGAGGATCGCGATCTTCGGGCGCAGCAGCTCCATCTGGAGAATCTCGTGACGCTTCTTCTCGCCTCCCGAGAACCCTTCGTTCACGTTACGCTGCGCAAAATGCGGGTCCATACGGAGCTTTTCCATCGCGGCGTTCACATCTTTGACCCACTCGCGCAGCTTCGGGGCCTCGCCCTCGACCGCCGTCTTAGCGGTGCGCAGGAAGTTCGAGACGGTCACGCCGGGAACCTCGACCGGGTACTGCATCGCGAGGAAGAGCCCGGCCTTTGCGCGCTCATCGACGCTCATCTCGAGAACGTCTTCGCCATCGAGGAGGACTTCACCCGAGGTGATTTCGTACTTGGGGTGACCGGCGAGCGAGTACGCGAGCGTGGACTTGCCCGAGCCATTCGGGCCCATGATCGCGTGAGTTTCACCGGAGCGGAGCGTGAGGTTCACGCCCTTGAGGATCTCCTTGGTGCCTTCGGGAGTTTCCACGGTTGCGTGGAGGTCCTTGATTTCAAGAACGGACATGGTGTTCCTTTCAAGTCAGGAAAGTTCGATGGGGTCGAGCGAAACGCTGATCGTGCCGCTCGCCTGGTCAATCGTGACGGGGTATACGGGTGTTGCGACATGCGCGGGAAGCTGCCTAGGCACGCCGGTACGTAAATCAAACTGACTACCGTGCTTCCAGCATTCCAAGGCGCCGTCCTCGACGTCGCCATCAGAGAGATTGACGTTGCGGTGGGTACAAAGGTCGCCGAGTGCGTGCACGGTTCCATCCGTGTCGCGCGCAAGGGCAATCTCGATACCGCCCACCTCGATGCCCATCACGGATCCAGGCGCGAGGTCATCAAGGTGTGCTACCGCGTGTGTCGTGGACATTTAGTTCATGCTCCGCTGCAGCTCGATCTCGATCTGCTCCGTGAGGTAGTCACGTACCTCTGGAACCTCGATTCTCTGGATGAGCTCCTGGAAGAAGCCGCGAACGACGAGACGGCGCGCCTCGATCTCGGAGATGCCGCGCGCCATGAGGTAGAACAGCTGCTCGTCATCGAAACGCCCGGTCGCAGCGGCGTGCCCCGCCCCTTCAATTTCGCCGGTCTCGATCTCGAGGTTCGGAACTGAATCGGCACGGGCCCCCTCGGTAAGAACGAGGTTGCGGTTCATTTCGTACGTCTCGGTGCCTTCGGCTTCCTTGCGGATGAGCACGTCTCCCACCCACACACTGCGCGCACCGCGCCCCTGGAGGGCGCCCTTGTACAGGACGTTCGATGTGCACTTCGGCGCGGCGTGATCCACGAACAGTCGGTGCTCGAGGTGCTGGCCTTCGTCGGAAAAGTACAGGCCGTCCTGCTCAACTTCGCCACCGGGGCCGGCGAACGTCGCGGTTGAATTCACGCGCACCGCCTTGCCGCCGAGCGTCACGACGATGTGCTTGAGGCGAGCGTCCTTCCCGATCTTCGCGACGTGAGTGGCGACGTGCACGGCATCGTCGGCCCAGTCATGGATCGCGATCACGGTCATCTCGGAGCCCTCGTCGAGGACCATCTCGACGTTCTGCGCGTACAGCGCGGAGCCCGTGTGGTTGATGACGTAGGTCGCGCGCGCATTAGCTTCGGTGTGCAGCACGATCTCGCCGTGGCTGGCGATGGATGCGTCGTGTCCAGAAACTTCCACGCGCGCCGGTTCGCTAGCCTCGGTGTTCGCAGGGGCCTTGAGGTACAGTGCGTTCGCGGTCAGCTCCGCGGCTGCCGCGGCGATGCGGTCCTCGGGGAGGATCGCCGTGTGGCGCGGGGCTTCCTTCTCCCCGAGCGAATCGACGACGAGCCCTTCGGGGGACTCGACCTCGTAGCTCACGACGCTTTCCTCGACGTGGGTCTCGCGTGCCTCAAAAAGCGGGGCGAGCTGCCGCAAGCTCGCAAAGCGCCACTCTTCTTCGCGGCCGGTCGGGATCTCGTGGTTGTCGATCCCAAAGGCGGCGTGGCGGGTCGCGCGAGAGAGGAGGCCGCTGCGCTCACCCGGAAGGGCAATACCTTCCGATTCGAGCTGTGCCTTCGAATGATCCGTCGTGGTCATTAACCCACGGCTCCTTCCATCTGCAGTTCAATGAGGCGGTTGAGCTCGAGCGCGTACTCCATGGGGAGCTCACGCGCGATCGGCTCGATAAATCCGCGCACGATCATCGCCATTGCCTCGGTTTCTTCGAGGCCGCGACTCATGAGGTAGAACAGCTGTTCTTCGCTGACCTTGGACACCGTTGCCTCGTGTCCCATCTGTACGTCATCCACGCGAACGTCGACGTATGGATAGGTATCGGTTCGAGAGACCTGGTCGACAAGGAGCGCATCGCAAAGGACGTTAGAGGCGGAGTGGTGCGCACCCTCATTGACCTGGACGAGGCCGCGATACGAGGAGCGGCCGCCACCGCGAGAAACCGACTTCGACACGATCGAACTCGAGGTGTGGGGCGCCATGTGGACCATCTTCGAGCCGGTGTCTTGGTGCTGCCCCTCGCCTGCGAAGGCGATCGAGAGAGTCTCACCGCGCGCGTGCTCACCCTGGAGCCAAACCGCGGGGTACTTCATGGTGACCTTTGAACCGATGTTGCCATCGACCCATTCCATCGTTCCGCCCTCTTCGACGGTCGTGCGCTTCGTGACGAGGTTGTACACGTTGTTCGACCAGTTCTGAATGGTCGTGTAGCGAACGCGCGCATCCTTTTTCACGACGATCTCAACGACCGCGGAGTGGAGCGAGTCCGACTTGTAGATCGGCGCCGTGCAGCCTTCGACGTAGTGCACGTACGAGCCCTCGTCGGCAATGATGAGCGTGCGCTCGAACTGCCCCATGTTCTCGGTATTGATGCGGAAATAGGCCTGGAGCGGGATTTCCACGTGGACGCCCTTCGGAACGTACACGAATGAGCCGCCCGACCACACCGCGGTGTTGAGCGCCGCGAACTTGTTGTCGCCGGCAGGAATCACGGTGCCGAAGTACTCCTCGAAGATCTCGGGGTACTCGCGAAGGCCCGTGTCGGTGTCGACGAAGATGACGCCCTGTTTTTCGAGATCCTCGCGGATCTGGTGGTACACGACCTCGGACTCATACTGAGCGGCGACGCCGGCGACGAGGCGCTCCTTTTCTGCCTCGGGAATACCAAGGCGATCATAGGTCGCCTTGATGTCTTCAGGCAGGTCTTCCCAGCTCTTCGCCTGCCCCTCTGTCGAGCGCACAAAATACTTGATGTTGTCGAAATCGATCTCGCTAAGATCCGCGCCCCACGTGGGAAGCGGCTTCTTTTCAAAGAGCGAGAGTGCGCGCAGTCGGCGCTTGAGCATCCATTCGGGCTCGTTCTTCAGGTGCGAGATGTTGCGCACGACTTCTTCACTCAGCCCTCGCTGAGCAGTGGCGCCGGCGGTATCCGAATCGTGCCAGCCATATTCGTAGCTGCCGATCGACGCGATGATCTCGTCCTGACTGAGCTGCTCTGGTGCAGTCGTCATGGCTTCCTTCCTTCTGTGAGCAAATCTGTGGTGACGTCCGAGGCAAGTTCCCCTTCGGCCATGGACTCGGCAATTGCCGCGCTCATGGCCGGGGTTAAGTGGGTGGTGCACACGTGCGCACCCGCCGCTCGAGTCGCGAGGCGCTGAACGGGAACGCCGAGCATTCTCGAAAGCGCAGCCGTTTCAACCTCGCACAGCTCCGGGTGCTTCGCGGCGATGTCTTGGACCGGGCAGCGTCCCTGGCACATCTGCACCGTCGTGAGGGTCCGCGACGGGGCACCGTCTCGCCCGAGAGAGCCGACGCTCACCGTGACCGGCCTGAGCGATGCGGCATAGCCGAGTTCTTTGAGAAGGTCGATCACGAGGCGCACGCGGCGCGCCGGCGTCACCTCACCTTCATCGCTTTCACGCGCATAGCGCCGCTCGAACTCCGCTTCCCATTCGGCGGTGCGCGCCTTCGCGAGTGCGACGAGGGCCTCGTGCCCGCCAGCGCGTTCGAGTTCTTTCATCGCCAGTAGAGCGAGGCTTTCGCACTCTCTCGAGGCTGCATCAGGCTCCGGGGCGGTCGCGGCGAGCACGAACTCCTTGCGAGGGCGCCCGCGCCCTCGGGGCCTGTGGGACGATTCCTTTTCCTCAATGATGCCCTCGGCGTGCAATTGGGATAGGTGCCGACGGATAGCAGCGCCGGTGAGGTGAAAACGTTCGGCAAGGTCGCCTGCGGCGATGGGACCGTCGATACTAATAGCCTCGATGAGGCGTTCGCGCGTCGAATCATTGACGGACGCTTCGGTGCGAGCATTCACGACATCCTCCTTTCGCCAAACCGGTGGACGATGCGATTCTACAAACCGTGAGTTTCGAAAAGATAGAGAGGGTTACCTAAGTCCCGGCGGAGCGCGGCGTATGTCACACACATCGCGAAAACCAGTCGACCGTCGGACCCCTCCCGCCCCTCGCCGCGGCTGCGCGCACATTACCATGATGTGCCATGGGCACTCACACTTCGACCGCAGCCGGGCGCGCGGCCACACCACCGCCGGCACTCGAAATCACTCACCTGCGTAAACAATTCGGTTCCGTCACGGCGTGCGAAAACGTGAGTCTCTCGGCGAAATTCGGGGAGATCACCGCGCTGCTAGGCCCAAACGGCGCCGGCAAATCCACGACGATCGCGTGCGCGACCGGGCTCCTCTCCCCCGACGGAGGCGAAGTACAGCTCCTAGGCGCCGACCCTCTCACTCACGACGCCGAGACGCGCGCGAGGGTCGGCGTCATGCTTCAGGACGGCGGCCTCACCTCAGGAGCCACCCCAGCGCAGCTACTCGCCTACGCCTCATCTCTCTACGCGCGGCCCCGGGATTGGCGCGCCCTTTCCCGCGAACTCGGTATCGATTCCTTCTCATCGACCCTCGTGCGCCGACTCTCCGGTGGTCAACGGCAGCGTTTGAGCCTCGCTCTTTCACTGCTCGGCGTGCCCGACGTTCTTTTTCTCGACGAACCGACCGCCGGCATGGATGTCGCGGTCAAGCGACGCACGCGAGAGCTTATCCGAGCCGAAGCGGAGCGAGGCGCCGCCGTCATCCTCACCTCTCACGCGCTCGACGACATCGCCTCGCTCGCGGATCGCGTCATCGTCATCGCCGAAGGCTCCGTGAAGGCCGACGGCACCCTCGCCGACGTCGAACGCACGCTCGGGAGCCAATCCCCGCTCTCGATCGATATTGCTGCGAGTGCCCCTTCGGAGGAGCGCCTCGTGGCGTTTGAACAGGCAGTACGTAACGCCGCCGAAATCCAAGGGGTCACTCTCGCCATCGAACACGGCCCCGATTCCCTCGAGGACATTCTCGTGTCGCTGTCGAACACGCGAGCAAAGGAGACGAAGTGAGCACGGACCCGCACTCGGTAATGTCCGATTCGCGCCGCGCCGCCCGCACCCCTCGGCGCATCGCCGCGCACGCACAACTTGAAGCACGGGCGATTCTCACCAACGGAGAGCAGCTCATGGTTTCGCTCATGCTGCCTGCAATGGTTCTTCTTGGCTTGCGGTTCGTCCCCGTTTCGCCCGCTCTTTTTGGCGGCAAGTCGCCGTCAATGACCGACGCCGTTGCCGCGACAGCGGTGACCGCCATCATTGCCACTTCCCTCACCTCACAGGCAATCGCCACCGGCTTCGACCGTCGAAATGGGGTGCTGCGTTGGATCGCCACGACACCTCTCGGTCGCGGCGGTTACATGCTTGGCAAATTGGGTGCGATGGCAATCGTGCACATCCTGCAGATCGTTGCGCTCGGCGCCCTGTCGTTCGCACTTGGCTGGCGGCCCACCGCTGGTGAAATCCTGTTGTCGATTCCCGTGTGGATTCTTGCCACGTGTGCCTTCGGGGGGCTCGGTCTTTTGATCGCCGGCACGCTTCGCACTGAGGCCGTACTCGCGCTGTCAAACATCATTTTTATTCTCCTCATCGCCGTCGGTGGGGTGGCGATCCCCGCGAACGGATTTCCCGCGCCATTCGACACTCTCGTCTCAGTGCTGCCGTCGGCTGCTGCATCGAGCGCACTCACCGAGACGCTATCGGGGCACGCACCCTCCCTCGCCGCGCTCGGGCTCCTCGCCCTGTGGGCCGCGGTCTTTGGGAGTTTGACGGTGAGATTCTTCCGCTGGACGAGCGCCTGATTCACCGATCCTGCCCCGCCTTTCTTACACTGAGCGCATGACAGCACACACGAACGCCCCCAGCTCCCTTCCACGGGAACGCAAACGCTGGATCACGGCCATTTTTTGGATCAATCTCGCGTGCCAAATCGGCATTATCGCGACCGGGGGCATCGTGCGTCTCACGAAGTCCGGGCTCGGGTGTTCGTCGTGGCCGCACTGCGAGCCGGGTGAGTTCACTCCTCGTTATCACCCTGAATCCGGGCTGCGCCCCTTCATCGAATTTGGCAACCGTGCCCTCACGCTCGTTCTGCTCGTGTTCGCAATCCTCGTGCTCGTGGCGACTTACAAGCATCTGCGGACCAAAGGCAAGGGGTTTGTGCGCCTTTCCTGGGTCCCGCTCATCCTTACCGTGTTCCAGGCAGTGTGGGGCATGCTTGTCGTGTATTTGCACTTGCACCCGTTCTTCGTGTCGGTGCACTTCATCGTCTCGCCAATCCTCGTGGCGTCCTCCGCGGTACTGGTGTACCGGCTTTATGAAGGCAATGGTTCCGCGAGGCTTGCCGTGAACCGCGGAGCACAGTTCGTGTATTGGCCGCTCGCTGCCGTCGGATTTATCGTGCTGATTCTCGGCACCCTCACGACCGGTTCGGGCCCCCACTCCGGTGACGCCAATACTCCACAGCGTTTCCCTTTTAACCCCGCGAAAATTGCGTGGCTCCACGCCGACTTCGTGTGGCTGTTCTGCGGTCTCCTGCTTGGCGTGGCAATCGTCCTGATGGTGACAAAAGCTCACGCCCGATCAAAGAGGGCCCTTGTCGCGCTCACGATCGTCACGCTCCTCCAGGCCGTGATTGGTTATATCCAGTACTTCACCGGACTCCCCGAAGCTCTCGTGGGACTCCACATGCTCGGAGCCGCGCTCCTTTCGGCGAGTATCGCTTGGCTCGGCGCCAGCCTGTTCACGTGGTACCCCCTCGGTGAAGGCACAGCCCCGGACGACTACTCGAAGGATGCCCAGTCATGAGGGGCTTTCGCACTCACCGCTACCCCACCCCCGAACAGATTCGCCCCGCCGGCGAGTTCGTTGCGGGCGTGCTCTCCTCGCTTCGTCGAACCGTGTCCGTAGGCGACAACCTTCTCGAGATTGATGCCGAAGTCCACCGCATGATTCGCGAAGCTGGCGCCACATCGTGCTACCTCGACTATCACCCGAGTTTCGGCGCTTCGCCGTTCGGGAAAGTCATTTGTCTGAGCGTGAACAACGCGGTGCTTCACGGCCGCCCCTACGATCGCACCTTGGAGAGCGGGGACCTGCTTTCCATGGACTTCGCGATCGAGCTCGAGGGCTGGGTTGCTGACTCTTCACTCTCGATTGTCGTGGGCGAGCAGCGAGAGGATCACCTGAAACTTATTCGCGATACAGAAAGCGTCATGTGGGCAGGTATTGGTGCTGCCCGGGCGGGCAATACAGTCGGCGATATCGGCCACGCGGTTGAGACCCGGGCCGCGGAGCTGGGTTACACGATTAATCACGAGTTTGGCGGCCACGGCGTTGGCCGTACCATGCACGAAGCGCCGTTCGTGCCGAATTTCGGTGCCCCGGGCTCAGGCCAGAAACTCCGCGAGGGAATGGCAATCACGGTCGAACCGTTTTTGACGCCGACGACCGACGTCATGACCATCACCGAGCGTGATGGCTGGACCGTCGAATCGGGCGACGGCTCAACAGGGGCCCACGCCGAACACACCCTCATCGTGACAAAGGGTGAGCCGATCATCGTCACGGCGCGCTCCGACGACCCAGCCTAATCGAGTCCCCTAGAATCTGCGCCGAGTAGACCGTCCGCAGGGGCTCTGGCGCGACGCGGAAGAAGAGTTCACCGTATTGTTACGATTTTGTAACGCCCTCGTCGCTCTTCGCCTACGTAAAAATATACGCGGATAGTAGTATCCCTAGCGGCCCAAGCCGATGAGCGGACGCAGATCCACCGTCTCCACTCCTGCGTTCCCTGGCAACCGATGCACAGGTTGAGTGCAGTGGCGGTAACCGTGACGAACAGAAAAGAGAATCCCTATGACCTTCACCCGTAAGAAGCTTGGGCCGGTGATCGGCCTTGGTCTTTCTTTGTCGCTATTAGCCGCATGTTCGGGCGGAAGCGCGGCCAACCACGCCGCCTCGCGGCCTTCCCCGAGTATGTCGACGTCTGCCGACTCCTCTTCGAGCGCGTCGACGTCACCGAATGGCACAAGCGACAACCAAGCGGGCTCTGGCGCTGCGGCAACCGAATCGACGCAGTCAGGAGAAGACGACGAGGACCACTCAAACGAATCTCTCGCCCAGCGGTGGGCGAGGAAGAAAAACCGTTCTTTCGGTCAGGATGCCAGCCGCATCGGTGAATCGGGCAACAGCGGCGTAGACAACAACTCCGAACTGAACGCCGGCAAAGCCCCCACGGATGGCCGCGGCAACGACAACAAGTCCGGTTTTGAGATCACCCCGGAGACCGCACTCGCTCGCAGCGAATCGGATACGCCCATTCCGCCCGCGAAAACCCCCGACCAGAACTCCACTCCGGTCGAGGACAATCCCGCCTCGAAACCGGCGGCACCGAAGCCGGCTCAAGACAACACTGGCGGCGAGAAGAACGGGACGATCGTCGCGGCTCCCGAGCCGAATAAGCCAGGCGATCACCGCGGCGATTCGGGTAAGCCTGGTAGGAAGCCAGGTAAGTCTGACGGCACCTCTCAGCCGGAGCGCCCGAGTAACCCGAGCAAGCCGAATAAGCCAAAGAAGACCGTCACTATCGCAGCCTTTGACGAAGAAGGCTACAACGCCGCGCTCAAGGATTGGAACAACAATCTCCAGTCAGCTCGCAACGCGTCCGCTCGCGCTAACACCGAGCTCGATAGGGCGCGCCGTGAGGCAGAATCCTCGCGTGCAAAGGCCGAAGAATCGAGGGCTGCCTACGAACGCGAGAAGGCGAAACTCGATGAGCTGATCGCGGCAATGCCGGGTGACGGCGATCTTGCAGCAAAGCGCGATCTCGCCGCTAAGCTCAAGGTTGAGGCTGAGAAGGCTGCCGCCGACGTCGAGGCTGCTGACGCAAAGCTCGCCGCGGCTCAGAAGGCTAAGCAGGATGCTGATCGGAAGCTTGGCGACGCCACGAAGCAGCTTGCGGCGCTTTCGGGCGAGCGGGAGCAGCTCGAACAGGGCAGCTCAGTTCTGTACTCGGCGCTCGATGAGCAAAATCAGCTTCGCGCCCTCTCGGATGCTGTCGCCGAACGCATCAATGCGTACCGTGTGAAGAACGGTTTGAACGAGCTCGTTTACGCGCCCGTGTTCAACGATGAGGCTGCCAAGTGGTCCACAAGCATGGCGACGAGCAAGGAGCTCAAGCACTCCAACAAGGACAAAACTGGCTACAGCGGCGAAAACGTCATTCAGGCGACGTGTGACCTGGATGCGTCCAGCGTCGATGAGTGCGCCGACGATCTGTTCAAGAAGTGGCACGATTCCGATGCCCACAACGCGAACATGCTGGACGAACGATTCTCTCACGCTGGTCTCGGCCTTGCGAAGAGCGATGACGGCCAGGTGTACGGCACCAACATGTTCTACATCAAGGAAGACGCGCGCCTCGCGAACTCCGACACCCGTGAGCCGAAGTCGAAGGCGATGCCTGAAAATCTCGAAGGCGAGTACGTGCCCGACGGCGCAATCGCTGCCACCGGCGGCTCGAAGCTCACCTACGAGGTCGACGATCGCAATACCACCGAATATGAGAAGTGGGAAGGCGGCAAGGAAGGCCTCGACTACACCAAGGGTGTGCAGCGCGGGGTGGATGAGCGCATCTCTTCACTGAGTGACGCTCCAAAGATCGAGGAGCTCAAGGATCTCGACTCCAAGATCGCTGACGCTCGGACCGAGGTCGACGAGGCGCAGGCCGAAGCCGATAAGAGCGCGAAGGAAGTCGCGGACGCCGAAGCCGCTAAGCAGGACGCTGAGCAGCGCAATACCGAGAGCACCGAGGCTTCGACGACCGCCGATCATGAACTCGCTGATGCGGAAGCTGCCGCTCCCGAAGCTGAGAAGGCACGTGCTGCGCAGCAGGCTAAGGTCGATAGGCAGACCGAGTCTGTGGGTAAAGCAGAGTCGAAAGCCGGCGCTGACAGCCAAGCCGCGTTGAAGGCTGAGAACGAACTCAAGGACGCTCAGGCTAAGGCCGATGAGGCAGCGAAGGCAGAGGCCGGCGTTGAGGCCGACAAGCCTACCGAGAAGGATTTCACCTCCTACCACGAGATCCCTGCGGAATGATCTAACGATTGCGCTTCCCGCACGGGATCCTTCGAAGGGGCCGCTTCATCACGAAGCGGCCCCTTTCGATACCCGTTTTACCCCTCCGCCGTCCTCACGATTGTGGAGACATCAGTGTAATCCTCGAAATCAGGAGCCTTGAGCGCCGCATTCTCCGGAGGAAGATTCGCTGTGCGAGAGGACTCTTCCCCACCGCCGTCACTAGCACCGCCGCCGTTCGAGCCGGCAGCATCGCTACTGGTCGAAGAGGCCGATGGAGTCGCGGCAAGCGTCGGACCGCCAGCAGACTCACCCCCACCACAGCCGACCAACCCCGCCGCCACCAACGCGACAACGCCGAAAACACCACAAGCCCGCGCTCGCCCGCTCAACATGCACTCCCCCGATCCGGTCCACTACCGCCCCACTCCCCCGAGCGAGGCCCATGTCACATAGCCAACCAGAACGCTACAGTCCGCGCAACAAGTGTCGCGCGGACTGTGGACAAGCGGAGCGTGTGCTCTTATTGGGCGAGCGAGCGAAGCACGTACTGGAGGATACCTCCGGCACGGAAGTAGTCGGCCTCGCCCGGGGTATCGATGCGCACGATCGCCTCGAACTCGATGGGCTCTGCACCTTCGCGTGTTGCGCGTACGGAGACGGTTTTCGGGGTGATGCCTTCGTTGAGAGCGCTCGCGCCAGAAATGGAGAAGGTTTCTTCGCCCGTGAGGTCGAGGCTTTCAGCCGACTCGCCAGCGGGGTACTGCAGCGGCAGCACGCCCATGCCAATCAGGTTTGAGCGGTGAATGCGCTCGTAGCTCTCGGCGATGACCGCGCGCACGCCCAGCAGCTTCGTGCCTTTGGCTGCCCAGTCGCGAGACGAGCCGGTGCCGTACTCCTTGCCGGCGAGGACGACGAGCGGGATTCCCGCTTCGGCGTAGTCCTGCGCGGCATCGTAAATGAAGCTCTGCTCACCGGTGAGGAAGTTCCTCGTGTATCCACCTTCGACGCCGTCGAGAAGAAGGTTTTTGAGACGGATGTTCGCGAAGGTGCCACGGATCATGACCTCGTGGTTGCCGCGGCGCGAGCCGTAGGAGTTGAAATCCTTGCGGTCCACGCCGTGCTCACGCAGGTACCGCCCGGCGGGCGAGTCGGCCTTGATGGCGCCGGCAGGCGAGATATGGTCGGTCGTCGTCGAGTCGCCAACCTTCACGAGTACGCGCGCACCTTCGATGTCACGAATGGCATCAAGCTCCATACTCATCCCCTCGAAGTACGGAGGTTTGCGCACGTAGGTCGAGTCTTCGCTCCACTCGAACGTGTCACCGTCGGGAGTGTCGAGGCCGCGCCAGCGTTCATCGCCGGCGAAGACATCGGAGTAGTCGTTTTCGAACATCTCCTGCGTGATGTTCTCGGCGATCGTCCGCTCGACCTCGGTGGGGTTTGGCCAGATGTCTCGCAAAAAGACCTCGTTGCCGTCGGCATCGCGCCCGAGCGGGTCGGTGTCGAAGTCGAAGTCCATGGTGCCCGCGAGGGCGTAGGCGATGACAAGGGGCGGCGAGGCCAGGTAGTTCATCTTGACGTCCGGGTTGATACGCCCCTCGAAGTTGCGGTTGCCCGACAGCACAGCGGTCACGGCAAGATCACCCTCGGCAATGGCTTCGGAGATCTCAGGGGCGAGGGGGCCGGAGTTGCCGATGCAGGTTGTACAGCCGTACCCGACGAGGTGGAAACCGAGTTTCTCGAGGAACGGCCATAGGCCGGCCTTCTCGTAGTAGTCGGTGACGACCTTCGAGCCTGGCGCCATGGAGGTCTTCACCCAGGGCTTTACTTCGAGGCCGCGCTCAGTCGCGTTCTTCGCCAGCAACCCTGCGGCCATCATAACCGATGGGTTCGAGGTGTTAGTGCACGACGTGATCGAGGCGATCGAGACGATGCCGTGGTCGATCGTGTAATCAGCTCCCTTGACCGCTGTGGGGTTCGAGGTGTTCTCGGCATAGGCCGGCAGGGATTTCGCGAAGCTTTCTTTGGCGTCGGTGAGCACGATGCGGTCCTGCGGGCGCTTTGGTCCGGCGATCGAGGGGACGACGGTCGCAAGGTCAAGCTCGAGGTACTCGGAGTACTCCGCTTCCCGCTTCGGGTCATGCCAAAGCCCCTGACGTTTTGCGTAGGCCTCGACGAGGGCGACGTGTTCGTCGTCGCGACCCGTGAGGCGAAGGTAGTCCAGTGTCACGTCGTCGATCGGGAAAATAGCGGCGGTCGAGCCGAACTCGGGGCTCATGTTCCCGATCGTGGCGCGGTTGGCGAGGGGAACCTGCGCGACACCTTCGCCGTAGAACTCCACGAACTTGCCGACGACACCGTGCGCACGCAGCATTTCGGTGATGGTGAGAACCACGTCGGTAGCGGTGGCCGCGGGCGGAATCTCTCCCGTGAGCTTGAAGCCGACGACTCGCGGGATAAGCATCGAGACGGGTTGGCCGAGCATCGCTGCTTCTGCTTCGATGCCACCAACACCCCAGCCGAGCACGCCGAGGCCGTTGACCATGGTCGTGTGGGAATCAGTGCCCACGCACGAATCGGGATAGGCGCGCAAGGCGCCGTCGACTTCGCGGGTCATAACGGTCCGGGCGAGGTACTCGATGTTGACCTGGTGGACGATGCCCGTGCCCGGCGGGACAACCTTGAAGTCATCGAAGGCGCCCTGGCCCCAACGAAGGAACTGGTAGCGTTCGCGGTTGCGTTCAAACTCGAGGTTCATATTGAGCTCGAGTGCATCGACGCGGCCGGCGACGTCGATCATGACGGAGTGGTCGATCACCATTTCCGCAGGGGCGAGCGGATTGATTTTCGAGGGGTCTCCGCCGAGCTCACTCATGGCTTCGCGCATTGTTGCCAGGTCGACGATGCACGGCACGCCGGTGAAGTCTTGCATGATGACGCGCGCCGGCGTGAATTGGATTTCTTCGCTCGGCTCAGCGTTCGGGTCCCAGCCGGCGAGGGCCTGGACGTGCGCCGCAGTGATGTTTTCGCCGTCCTCGGTGCGCAGGAGGTTTTCGAGCAGCACTTTCAAACTGTAGGGAAGCCGACGGTAACCTTCGACGGCATCGAGGGCATAAATCTCGTATTCGCGCGCATTGACGGTCAGGGATGTCTTGGCACCGAATGAATTCACCGTGCTCATGGGGTCTCCAATCGATAGTGGGGTCGATCGTTATCAGAATTATCGCGCGGCTCGTTCGAGCTTCACGACGCATTCCATGTGGTGGGTGTGGGGGTAGAGGTCGAAGACCTGGAAGTCAGTGATGGCCCACCCTTCGTGCTCGGCAACGCGCAGGTCACGGGCGAGGGTCGAGGGTTCGCACGACACGTACACCATGCGCGTTCGCGTGAGCTCGGCGAGGCGTGCCATCGCGGCTTCGCCGACGCCTGCGCGCGGCGGATCCATGACGACGCGGTCGGCACCCTCGGTGGAGCGAGCGAGGAAGTCGCGAACGTCAGCACTCACGGTCCTGGCCTGGGGGTATGCGGCAAGGTTGGAAGCGGCGTCAGCGCTCGCTCGCTCCGCGCCTTCGACGCTCACGAGTTCGCCTTCAGCTCCAACCGCGCGGGCGGCAGGGACGGAGAAGAGGCCCGCCCCGGCGTATAGATCCCAGACGCACTCGCCTTCGCGGGCGTCGAGGGCCTGTCCGACGGCGGCTGTGAGGAGGCGAGGCGCATCGACATGCACCTGCCAGAAACCACCGGCGTAGAGCGTGAAAGTGTCGTCGCCGACTATTTCGCGAACGGTGTCGTCGCCTCGAAGCGTGGTCGTGGCCGCGCGGGTGGTGAGCAGAACACTCGCCTTGTCGCAGCCTGCGGGGAGGTTAAGCTCCTCGAGACTCAACTCTTTTTCGGCGCGCACAATGATCGCGGGGCTGCTTCCGCTCGGGGCTGCGACATCGACTGCTACGACCCCGCTCGGGGCCTTCCATACCCCGATGCCGAGGCCCTGGATGACGGGGTGGGCAAGCGGGTTGGAGCCGACTGCGTGAATGTCATGGGAGCGCCATCCGCGCATGCCCACCTTGCCGTTGTCGACGGCAAACCGAACGCGGGAGCGCCAGCCGAGGCCCGTGTGGTCGTCACGCGCGGGTTCGATCTGAATGTCTTCGATCGGGTAGCTGGTGATTCGCGCGCGAGTCATAAGTTCCTGAAGAACTTCGGTTTTGATGCGCCGCTGGGCTTCGATACGGATGTGGGCGTAGTCGGCCCCACCGATCCCTTCGTAACCGGATTCAGGCCATGCGCTCGGTACTCGGTCAGGGCCGGCCTCGATCACGTCGATTGTTTCGGCACGCCAAAAGCGCGCATTCGAGCTCGACTCGGGAAGGAGCTCAGCGACGACCGTTTCTCCGGGGCAAGCGCCGCGAACGAAAACAACGCGGCCGTCGTGCCGGGCGACGAACGTTCCTCCATGCGCGGGCTTGTCGACCGTCACCGTGATGAGCCGCCCCTCCCCTGCGAGCTCCTGGACTTCTTCGGGACGCTCAGACGCAGGATGGGTCATGGGGTGCACTCCTTGACGACAGTGGTCGGGATGGTCACGATCTATGCGCTGTGCTCGGGATCGTTGAGATCCCAGGGGACCGGGCAAATAGACACACGCTCGTACTTATCGAGCCGCGTCGTCACTCGCCTGAGCACGTGATTGTGCATGATCGACTCCCACCAGTGTCCCACGAGATATTCCGGAATGTAGACAACGACAGCGTCGCGCGGATAGGTGCGTGTAAAAGATCGCACGTAATCGTCGAGAGGCGCGAGCAGATCACGATATGGCGAGTTAATGACGCGAAGCGGGATGGGAATTTCGCGCCGGAGCCATTCAGAGCTGAGCTTGTCGATCGCCGAGTCGTTGGTTCTCACCGCGACAGCTTGGAGACTCAGGTGCGGCGAGCTCATCGCCTTCTTAATGGCATGAACCGCTGGCCTGTTGAGCTGCGTGAGGAGCACGATTCCGCGCGTGGGGTCCTTGCCATCGAGGGGTGCGGGTGCGGCGATAGGCCAGCGGCCGCAGTCGTCGTTTTTTTCGAGAGCGAGGCGCGAGGAGATCCGTGCGTAGTAACGACTCACGATCGTCATCACGCCCCACATGAGGGCGACGGCACTGAGCGTGACCCAGGCTCCGAGGAGGAAGTTTGCGGTCGCGACGGTAAGCAGCACCACAGTCAGGCACACGGCAGCAACGATGCTCACGACGCGTTTACGGCCGTAGCGCTGGCGTTCCTTGAGCCGTACCGCGAGGCGGTATTTCTTCGTGTAGTGACGGAACATGCCGAACTGGCCGATCGTGAAGGTGGTAAACACACCCACGACGTACATGTGAATCAGCAGCGTGATGTTGGCTCCGGTCGCGAGAACGACAACGCCCGCGAGTGCTGCGAGAAGCAAAATACCGTTGGAGTATACGAGCCTGTCGCCCCGTGCGGCAAAGACGCGAGGGACATACCCGGTGCGCGCGAGAGCAGCCGTCAGAACGGGGAGACCCGTGAACGCAGTGTTCGCAGCGATGCAGAGCACGAGAGTTGCCATCGCGAGCATTGCAATGGCCATGATCGACCCTGGCCCGAAGATCGCTTCGGCGATCTGCCCGAGGACCGGGATCGCTTCACTCACGCGAGCCCCGCCCGCTTGGCGAGGAGAAAGGGATACCCCGGTGGCACTGGCAAGGACCATCACCCCGACGAAAAGTGTCGCCGTGAGCGCACCGGAGATGACGAGAGTGATCCGCGCGTTGCGAGCCTTCGGTGGTTGAAAGACGGGCACGGTGTTGGTGATGGCTTTGATCCCTGACACGACGGGCAGACCGCTGGAGAAGGCTCGTGCGAGAACCAGGATTCCCCCGATTGCGGTGAGGGCAGCCGGCGCACCCTCCCCCGGTTCTGGGATGCTCCCGGCCTGCGGCGACATGCCGAGAGTTCCACGCACCGCTTCAATTCCGCCCCACATGAGCGTCACAGCTATGAGGCCGATGAAGCCGTACACGGGCAGACTTACGAAACGCGCTGACTCCCGCGCTCCTCGGAGGTTCACGAGAGCGAGGAGCGCAACGATCGCGATCGCAATGCCGGTTTGGAAAGGGGCGAGGGCGCTCATGGCACCGCCGATGTACGCGCCGGCCTGCGAGGTGGCGACAGCGACCGTGAGCACATAGTCGGTCACGAGTGCGGCGCCAGCGAGACGCCCCGCGTGGGGTCCAAGGGTTGTGCGAGCAACAACAAAGTCGCTGCCACCGCCCGGAAACTCCTCGATCACATTGAGGTGGGCCGTCACCACGATGGCCATAACGGCAACAACGGCGAGAGCTACCCACGGGCTTAGTGCGAGAAGGCCGACGCCTGACAAGCCGAGCGTGAGGATGATTTCGTCTGGTGCGTACGCGAGTGCGCTGACGGTATCGGCGGCGAAGGAGGGGATTGCAAAGCGTTTGGGAAGGCGCTGGCGCGCAAGGCGATCGGAACTGAACGGACGCCCGATGACGATGCGTTTGACAGAAGCAAAGGGGCCAAGCACACGAATAATCTACTCCGCGCCCACGTCAGACGCACATCCGCACCCCTTGCACACATCCCTTCGCCGATGTGCGCGCTAGGCTGGACGATGCACGGGCACTACCCGTCACGCTCTAGACATCCGCATCTGCGCGAGGATCACTCAATGCATATCGTCATCATGGGCTGCGGCCGCGTCGGCGCCACGCTCGCCACGAAGCTCCAGGCAATTGGGCATTCGGTCGCGATCATTGACCGCAACGACAAGGCCTTCCGTATGCTCCCCGATGATTTCACGGGCCTCAAAGTCCACGGAATTGGTTTCGATCGCCGCTCCCTCGAACGCGCGCGATGCGACGAAGCAGTCGCGTTCGCCGCCGTTGCGGGCGGGGACAACTCGAACATTATCGCGGCACGTGCAGCGAGACAGCTGTACGGGATCCGCAACGTTGTCGCTCGCATCTACGACCCCAAACGCGCCGAGGTCTACGAACGCCTTGGCATCGCGACGGTGCCCACGGCCCGCTGGACGACGAACCAGATGCTCACGCGACTCATCCCCGGGCAGTCAGCTCGCGAATTTCAAGACATCTCCGGGAACGTGTCGATTCTTGCGTGCGATTTCCACTCAAGTTGGGTAGGCACGACCCTTGCAGACCTCGAGGAGCTGACCGCTTCGCGCGTCGCGTTCGTCACCCGATACGGCGAGGGAACCCTGCCCGCTCGCGACTACCGCATCCAGGAAGAGGACATCGTTCACCTCGCACTCGAAACGACCCGCGAGGGTGAAGTCACCGCGCTTCTCACCCACCGATTCGAGGAGGAAGCCGAATGAAAATCGTCATCGTAGGCGCAGGAAGCGTCGGTCGGAGTATCGCGCGCGAGCTCATCGATAAAGGCCGCACCGTTACCCTGGTCGACCTTGAAGAGGCACGGCCCGGCCTCGAGGACGTCTCGTGGGTACAGGGCGATGCCGCTGAGCTCGATGTCCTCGAGCGTGCGCAGCTCGCCGAGGCGGACGTCGTCGTTGCAGCGACGGGCGATGACAAGGTCAACCTCGTCGTCTCGCTTCTCGCCAAGACAGAGTTCGGGGTTCCCCGCACCGTCGGTCGCGTCAACCACCCTCGCAACGAGTGGATGTTCGACGACGCCTGGGGCGTTGACGTTGCGGTCTCGACCCCGCGCATCATGACGTCCCTCGTTGAGGAAGCCGTGAGCGTCGGCACCGTTGTCACCATGTTTTCGTTCGCAAAGTCCGAGACGGACATGGTCGAAATTACGGTTCCGGAAACCTCCCCGATCGTCGGCAAGGACATCGGCGACGTCACGTGGCCATCAAGCGCGACGCTCGTGGGCGTCGTACGCGAGGGGCATCCGCGCCCCCCGGCGCAGTCCGAAGCCCTTGAGCCGCGCGATGAACTCCTCTTTCTCGCACACCGCTCGTGCCTGACCACGCTCCAGCACACGGTCGTCCCCCGCGATCTTGAAGAAACCACCGCAGCGCTTCCAGTCGTTCGCGACGCGGATGAGGACGACGACTAGACGCCGCGCGGATGAGCCACGAGCCCGGCGCTCGCAGGCTTCACGCGCTCGGCGCAGAAGGGTGTGAGGCGCGGGAGGCGTCGGATTCCATACGCCCCACGAGCGCTCGGTGCTGCAGAAAAACCGCGTAGGTCACGAGCACAAACGCGGGTATTCCCATGAGCAGTTTGGCTACGCCGAGCGCGTCCGTCGCTCCCGCGAAATACAGCGGGGCCTGCACCGCGACCTTGAGCACGAAAAGTCCTGCAAAAAGGAGCGTGGAAGAGGTGTAGGTGTGCATGCCCGCTTTTGACGATCGCCACTGGGCCACGCGCGGGTCAACGATCGCTGCGACATAGCCCACGGCGGGATGTCTCACGAGCACAGAGAGCAGAAGTCCGATGGCGTACACGGCGTTCGTGACAAGGCCCGGCACATAAAAGCCGCTTCCGTTGCCGCTTTTAATGGCGATGAACGCCCCAAGAGCCACCCCAATTGCGCCGCTTATCGCCGGCGTGACCTGGCTTTTCGTGACAATCCGCCAGATGAGGGCAATAGCCACAACGGCAAGCGAGGCGGCGCTTGCGATGACGACGTTGCGAGTGAGCAAGAACAGGATGACGAAAAGGAGAGTCGGCACGACCGACTCGACTAGCCCGCGCACACCGCCGATCGCGTCCACGACGCTGTATTCCTTGGAGGAAAAACTCGCCTTGAGGCCGGTTGCGGGTGGCTCGGGAGCAGAAGAAGGAGAGGTCACTGGCCGTCGTCCTTTACACCGTGGATTGCGTAGCGCGGGTTGTACATGAGGCGTTTGCGGCCGCGAAGACCCACAAACCCCTCGACTTCGAGACGTGTCCCAGGCTCGATGCCTGCGATTGATTGCCGCCCGAGCCAGACGAGTGCGAGCCTTCCCGTGCCGTCGTGTAGCTCGACGTCGAGCTTCGGGTCGCGGCCGGCCGGCTGCACGACGATCGAGCTCACCGTGCCGAGGCAGCGGGCGCGGCGACGCGAGGTGATCGAACCAATCTCATCGCGATCCGCGAGGCCGTCATCCTCATCATCGGTGACCGCCGATGAGACGTTCAGAATTTCCTTCGCCTTCGCAAAGACGCTCACGCGCTACCTCACTTCGGCGATTGTGGGCCCCTGACCGAGCGGGTCGGTTTCATCCGGGAGCGCAGTCGCAGCACCTTCCCCAGGAATCGTCAACTCGAGTACCTCGCGGGGTGCCTTCGCCATCGAACCGCGAACGACGACGATTGAGCGAATGATGTCCTCGATCTCTTCGCGGATCGGTCCCGCCTGCAGTGCGGCACCGGAAATGACAGCGCGCAAGAACCAGCGGGGACCATCGATACCCACGAAACGCATGGGTCGGTGCGCGCGCGAGTTCGATCCCTTGACGGCGATCGGGATACGAGCGTAAAGCTCGGTGCCGAACGTCCCCTCGCGCGTTTCAGTTGTCCCGCCTTGCGACGCGATCGATTCGCGCAAGGACTTCCGGATCTCATCCCACAGCCCTTCGCTTTTGGGAGCCGCGAACGCATTGACCTGGACCTGGGAATCCCCGTAGGTCAGGGTGAGGCCCGTGACAGCCCTCGAGCGTTGCTCGACCTCAACGGCGATGCTCATACCCTCGCGTGCGGGGATCTGCAGCGATCCGAAATCGAGTCGCTCGTCGTCGGGCGCGTCCGCGATGTCGTAAGGTCCCTTCACCTCTTCTGGTTCAGGGGCGTGATCCTCAGAAGCCTGCACGTTTTCAGCGGGCGCAGCCTTCCTCTTTGAGCGTCCAAAAAGTCCCATGACTATGCCTCGTTTCCTGTGCTGACAGCGGTCGAAGAAAAGCCGCCGCTCGAGCCAAAACCTGCTTCGCCTCGCTCTGCTTCGTCGAGAGAATCCACGTCCACGATGCGCGGGCGCAGAATCGGGACGATCACGAGTTGCGCGATGCGATCACCGCGGGAAATGCGAAGAGTGTCGCTCCGGTCCGTGTTGAGAAGGGCAACCTTGAGTTCGCCACGGTAGCCCTCATCCACAATCCCGGGACCATTCACAATTGTGATGCCATGCTTTGCGGCGAGCCCCGAACGGGGGCACACAAGTCCGACGGTAGCCGACGGAAGCGCGATCCTCACTCCCGTGGGAATGAGAGCGCGTTCACCGGGGGCGAGCTCGTAGTCAATGGCACTCGCGAGATCAAGTCCCGCGTCGTCGGCGTGCGCTCGTGTGAGCGAGAGTTCTGGAGCGTCGCACACGGTCTGAAGTTCGACCGCCGACGCCGTGGATGCCGTGGCGTTTTCACTCATGTCTCAAGCCTATCCCCGCGCGGGTTCTTCTCGCTGATTCCTGGGTGCGTGGTGCGGCACGTATAGAGACGAGCCCAAGGCGCGACGCGTGTACGCCTCGAGGCATGTGAGACGATGGCAGCCATGACCTCCCTGTTTCATGAGCGCCTCCATCCCGGCCCATTTGTCGTGTGCATCGCGATTATCTTCGGTGTTTTGCTGGGGGCGATTCTTACTCCATTGAGCGAGATCGTCGGTATTGCCACCGCCATCACCCTCGGGGCTTTCTTTCCGGCGCTTCTCGTCGCCTCCTCGCCCGTGGTGGAGGTCCGCGCGGATGTGGTTGCCGCAGGCCCCGCGCGCATCGAGGTGGATGTTCTCGGTGAACCGCGCATCCTGAACAAAGCGGATTTCGAAAAAATTCTGGGGCCGGACATTCGCCCTCTTGATTTTCGAGTTGTACGCGGATGGATTTCGACCGGCGTTGAAGTACCGGTTATCGACCCCGACGACCCGACACCCGCACTCGTGTTATCGCTACGACGCCCCGAAGATTTTGCCTTGGCTCTCAAAACCGCGCAGAAAAAACGGGCGCACGAGGATTCTTCCTCGCACACCCGCTAAAGGTTCGCAGGGTTTCAGTCGCCCGAGCATTCTTTACAAATGATGAGCTTGCCCTCGACGTGATCGATCTGGCTGCGGTGCTTCACAAGGAAGCACGAGCCACACGTGAATTCGTCAACCTGACGAGGCAGCACGGTTACCGAGAGTTCCTCGTTGGAAAGGTCGGCACCGGGAAGTTCGAACCCCTCGGCAGCTTCGGCTTCGTCTTCGTCAACGGCAGGCGAGGCGTTATCGTTCCGGCGCCCCTTGAGTTCCTCAATCGAGTCCTCGCTCGAGTCGTCGTCCTTCTTGAATGGGGCGTCGTAATCGGTGGCCATGATTCTCTTTCACGGGGGTCTGGGGCGCTGGGGGTTTGGCGCCAAATGCGGAGTTGAGCAACGGCGGGAATTCTCCCAGGTTGGCTCTCACTTTGCAAGCTGTCCGAAGAAGATACCAGAGTTCCGCTCCTCGCGCCTCTATGGCCGCGATCGCTCTGACCTCGACGTGTCAGCAGTATTATTCGAGGCCGGCCCTTTAGTATTGGCAGCACGCGAGACCTCGACAGAGAAAGAAGGCCGTTTAATGCGCGAGCTCACACTCGGCGGATTGCACGAGAACTCCGATCACCTCATTCTGCTCGATGCTGAGGGCGAGCGGTACACGGTGCGCATTGATGAGGCTTTGCGCGCGGCGGTGCGCCGCGATGCCTCGTCCGTTGGCCTCATTCAGCAGTCCCATTCGTCCGCGCTGCGACCGAAAGACATCCAAGCCATGCTCAGGGGTGGCTCGACAGTCGAGTCGATCGCCGAGCTTGCGGACATGGATGTTGAGCATGTGAAGCGCTACGAGGGGCCCGTGCGAGCAGAACGCGATCACACGGCCCGTCGTGCTCAAGAATTCCGCACGTCCAAAGGCGGAACAGAAAAACTCATCGATGTTGTTGAGCCTCGCCTCCGTGCGCGAGGGGTTGAAGACGACATCGACTGGGACGCGTGGCGCCGAAGCGACGGTACCTGGACTCTCCAGCTCACCTTCGTCGCGGGTGGTCGCTCGCGCATCGCAACGTGGCAGGCCGATCTTCCGAACCGCGTCGTGACAGCCGAGGACAACGAGGCCCGCTGGCTTTCGGATTCCGAAGTGGCACCCGAGGCTCCCTCCGCGCGCCCCCGCTTCAAGGCGCAGCGCGCACACGTGTTCAACGTCGAAGAGGGCGAATCACCTCGTTCGGCCCAGACTCCTGCGACGACCACCCCCATTTCAGAGCGTGAGCTCGATGAGCTCAATGCGCGCCGCGGCACGCCGTCTGTCGACCACGGCCAGCAGGCACCCGTGTCACAGCCCGAGCCGCAGCTCGAGCACTCGACCGACGCCACAGAAACCTCGCCCTGGCAGAGCCTCGAGGAATACACGCCAGAAGAACCATCCGATCCGGCTCCTTCGGCCAGCGAGGAACCCGAACCTGTGAGCGAGGAACGCCCCGCCCCCGTGCGTATCGTGCCGATTACCGCGCGGCACCATGACCGCAAGGTTCACGCTGATTCTTTCGACACCGAGGAAGTCTCCTATGTCGAGGCTCCCGAGGATCTGAGCGAAGCTCCTGACCCCGCGCACGACCCCTCGGCCTCCGAAGAGGACCCTCGCGAAGACGAGACTCCCGAGGGCGAAGAGCCGGCCGAGGACGCCGCAGAAACCGCACCGGCCGCCGATGGCACCGAAGAGTCAGCCGAAGAAGGCGGAGACGAGGACTCTCAGCTCACACCACTTCCGGGCTTTGACGATGAGCCAAAGAAGCCAGCGAAGAAGCCCAAGCGCCAGCGCGCTTCGATTCCGTCATGGGATGACATCGTCTTCGGGCACAGGGACTGACACCTCCACCTCAAGACGCCACTCACACCTCGATTTGAAGGAACGGCACGAAAAGTTCGGCCTCGCTCAGCGAGCCGTGCACGCCGCGCTGCTCGAGAGAGGCCGCTGACACGAAGCCGGTGTGAGTGAATTGGTGGTGTCCCCGCGCAAAGATGAGGGCATCTCCGAGGCGTTCGTGCACCACCCGCGAATCGGCGAAACCCGGGTCGCCGAGCAGACCGCTCGAAAGCATCTGTTCGGCGTCGAGAACGAGGCCCCGCTCCCCTACCCAGTCGCGAAGATCGGCGAGGGGTGGGCTACCGTCGGAACTGTTGAACCGAACCATGAGTGCGCGCCCCTCCCCCGCGACGCCCGTGCACCGCGAAAGCGGAGCGGGCGCCTGGGCGAGATCGGCAATGTGGTCAAAGTTGGCGGGGATCATGCCGTGATCAGCGGTGATACTCACCCGGGTCCGTGGAGGAAGCGCACGCATGAGCGTGCCGAGGAACCTATCCGTATCCTCGAGAGCGTCGAGCCACGCGGTTGAGCCTGGCCCATAGCGATGCCCAGCCTTGTCGATTTCAGGAGCGTGAAGATAGCACGCACCGTTATCGCCCACGTGAGCGAGTGCCTTTCGCAGGGCACCGATCCGGCCTCCGGGTGAGGAGTAGCCGAAGAAGTCCCAGTGTTCGGCGGGCTGGAGCATTCCCGTGAGGAAGCTCGTGCGGTAGCGTGCGGGCCCCACGTGCGCGACCCGCCGCTGCTGGCGCTGCTCGGAAATATCCACGCGAATCCACTCGCGCGGCCCAAGGTCCTTAGCACCCGTAAGATTGTTGACTCGGGAGCCGCTCGCCGTAAGCCCTTCATAGCCGAGGATGCCGTGGCTGAGCGGCGCGAGCCCCGTGAAGAGTGAGGCGAGCACGCTCGTCGTGGTCGCGGGCGCGATGGTCGTCTCTCGTTCGATCTCCCTCGCGTGGGCACGGAAAAACCGAGCGTGTGCCCTCGCACGCTCAAGCGCCTCAAAGCCTAGGCCGTCGACGAGGATCAAGAGGTCGCGCCCTGAACCGTCCTCGAGCGCGTCACGCCACTTTCGCACGAGGCGGGGCGTGCCCTCGCGCCAATCGACGGGGGCGGTCATTGCGTAGCGTCGTAGAGAGAATCGAAAAACGCGAGTGCGTCGGCGATGGCCTGCTCGCCGTCGGCGAGTGCGCTCACCCTCAGCACGAGGTCGGCCTCGCGACTCTCACCCGTGTAGCCGTGGTCGGCGCTGCATTGGGGGTCATCGCACCATGCGGGCTGCACATCGAGCCTGCGGTTCGCGCCCCAACTGAGGCCGAGCGTCACCTCTGCTTCGCGCGGTGCGATCGCGGTTCCGTCAGTGTCGTACGCCTGGGCAAGCGCGAGATTGCCCACGCGAGCAAGTTTCACGCGTTCGGTCGACACAATGACCTGGGTGGGATTGAGTGCATCCGCGCTCTCATCGTCGAGATGCACGATGAGCAAATGGTCGTCCGTGAGCGCGAGGATCGTGAGGTGACGTCGCACTTCCGGCCCGTCGAATGTGGTCTCGGGCCTCACGAGATAGCTGCGGATTCGGGCATCGCGCACCGCACGCTCAAGAGCGGCGCGGGCCGTGTCGGGAAAATATCCGGCAAGCTCAAGTTCCGTGAGAAGTGTCGGTGGAAGGCTCATGGTTCCAGTGTAGTGAGGTCAGGCGTGCTCAGGTGGCGTGGTCCGACGGTTGCCTCGCATCCGCTGATCTCTATCCCACGGGCATTCACTCGCACTGGGCTCAGAGTGAGCGACGTGAGGTCTTCAAGCTCGAGGAATGCAGAAGCGAGAGTATCGATGGCGCTCGTGAGAAGCGCGCGGCCATGCGAACCACGTGGAGCGGCGGCATCAAGCACGCTCACCGCGACAAGTTCCTCGAGCATGGCCTCCGCTGTGCCGCCGTGAAGCGGTAAGCGCGCATAGGACGCATCGCCAAAGACCTCGTAGGCGATTCCGGTGAGTGCGAGAGAGAGGATCGGTCCGAGGGCTTCATCCCGGTCGAGCCGAATACGAAGCTCGCACTCGTGCTCGCGAGCCCTGCGCACATCGTTATACGGGAGGTTGAGAGCGCTGAGGAGGGCTCGTGGAAATTGGGATGACGCAAGGGCCGTGCGCGCGTCATCGAGTTGAGCGGCGGTCAGGGTTCGAGGAGCGTGCGCAGAGGGGCGCCTGTGTGCACGCGTGTGCGCAGCCCGCAGCGACGTGGCCAGAGCCTCGCTTGCACGGGATGCAGTGGCGAATACCGGCGGCAGGTTCGGGTTTTCGCGAAGCGCGGACCTGAGCACGCGAACGCGGGGCTCATCGCTCACGACGACCATGAGCACCTGGACGGCGGAGCCGGAGGCGAGGGTCGCGAGAGCCTCGGCGAGATGGATGAGATCCACGCGCTGAGTGTCCAGAATCGCGGCGATAACGCAGTCCACTCCCCCGGGCGCGGCCATCGCCGTGAAGGCGCGCGAAACGAACCGGTCGTCGCCGACGATCGGCACGCGGAAGTTCTCACTTCGCACGTCGAGTCCAGCCTCGTGCGCGGCGGCGCGCAAGGTCGCACCAAGCGCACTCGAATTCGAGAGAAGGCCCACGCGAGTGCCGTGCGCGCGCCCCTCGCGGGATAGCAGAGCAAGGGTATCGAGGAGGTGGTCGACACTCTGGGTGCGCAAGGCTCCGGCACGGTCGAGGATCTGATTAATCGCGTCATCGGGAAGCGTCGAGGACTGACGCGCGGTGTCGGCGGGCCCTCGCTCAGGTTCGTTCGGCGGGCGCACGATGAGCACGGGCACGCGCGCCGAAAGGGCCTCTATGTGGGAGATGAGGCGCGCTGGGTCGCCGAGGGACTCGAGCGAGAGTGCGACGAGCTCGATGTCCTCATCCTCGCGCCAGCGTTCAAGAGCGTCCGTCAGGGATAGGTCTGCGCGATTTCCCGCGGAAAGAAATTCCTTCACCCGCAAGCCACGTGAATCAGCCCCCGCGAGGATCATCGCGCTGAGCGCCGTTGACTGCCCCGCCATCGCGATCGTTCCACGTTCCGAGGTTCGTGGAGACAAAGATACGTTGAGGGGGTTCTCCCCCGTTCTAAAGAAGCCGAGGGACGAGGGGCCCAGAATGCGGATTCCGTGCTTTCGAGCAGCGTGCACGAGCGCTTCTTGCGCGGCATAGCCTTCATCGCCCGCGTCGGCAAAACCTGCGCTCACCACGACCGCTGCCTTCACGCCGCGGTCCGCGAGATCATCTATGGCCGAGATACAACGGTCGGGCCGGAGGGCGAGGACAGCGAGGTCGACGGGGCCTGGCACATCGGCGATGCTTCCAAAACTCTTCAACCCGTTGATCTCGTAAGCCTCGGGATTCACGGGGAAAATAGTGCCGTTGAAACCGCTTGCGATAAGCCCGCGAATGATCTGCGCCCCTACTTGGTCGCGCCGTCGACTTGCCCCAACGACCATGATCGACGTCGCGTCAAACAACAGCGACATGGATGCGGCCTCGGCTCGACGTACGCGATCGCGGCGCGCCTCATCGGTGGCAGCCGTCGGAACCGCGCTCCATGAAAGGGCCACGGCCCCTTCTTCCGCCTCGCCACGCTCGAGAGCGAAACCCAAACGCTCGAGGACGCGGAACATCGCGTCGTTGTCAGCGAGGACATCTGCGGTGAAGGTCTCGACCCCAACCGAACGTGCGAGTTCGGTGAGGCGCTCGAGAAGTACTGTACCAAATCCCTGCCCCTGGAGATGGTCGGCCACGACGCACGCGAGGTCCGCAACCGTGGGAGCGGTCCGGGTGAAACGCGCGACGCCGACGATCTGTTCCCCCCGGAACGCACCGAGGGCGATGCGATCACGTCCATCGACGCGCGTGAGCCGCTTGAGCTCATCGCGGCTAAGCGACTGCTTCGACGTGAAAAACCGCTGATACCGCGTTCGCTGAGATAAAACGCCGTAAAAGGCCTCGAGTGCACGGGCATCCGCGGGCGTGAGAGGCCGAACGAGGATGCCCATGCCGTTTGCCGCGCATTCGTAGGAGGACCACCACTCGGGGTAGAGCCCACCGTGTGCGCGCCCTTTCGCACTTCGCCTTCCTCGTGCCATGTGACAATTCTACGTTCGCCGCCTGCGCCGTATGTGGGATTGACGCTGGCACAATGGTTTGCATGGCCTCACGTACCTCTACGCCCGCCCCGGAGCCGATCAAGGAAAACATCGTCGACATCGACGTCACGAGCGAGATGGAGACGTCCTTCCTTGAGTACGCGTATTCGGTGATCTACTCCCGCGCGCTCCCCGACGCCCGCGATGGCCTCAAGCCTGTTCAGCGCAGGATTCTCTACACGATGGACAACATGGGCCTTCGCCCCGATAAGGGGCACGTGAAGAGCCAGCGTGTGGTCGGCGATGTGATGGGTAAGCTCCACCCGCACGGTGACTCCGCGATCTACGACGCACTCGTGAGGCTCGCGCAAGACTTCAACATGCGCCTGCCCCTCGTGGATGGCCACGGCAACTTTGGCTCGCTCGACAACGGCCCCGCGGCCGCCCGCTACACCGAGGCGCGCATGGCTAAGGCCGCGCTCCTGATGACGGCCTCGCTCGACGAGGACGTCGTCACCATGGTGCCGAACTACGACAATCAGCTTCTCCAGCCGGAAGTCCTGCCCGCCCAATACCCGAACCTCCTCGTCAACGGCGCCGCGGGTATCGCGGTGGGCATGGCCACCAACATGGCGCCCCACAACCTCGTCGAGGTCATCGCGGCTGCGCGTCACCTCCTCGACAATCCAGAGGCCTCGCTCGAGGACCTTATGCGCTTCGTTCCCGGCCCCGATCTTCCAAGCGGTGGCCGCATCGTAGGGCTCGACGGTATCCGTGACGCCTACGAGACCGGCCGCGGAACTTTCAAGATGCGCGCGACCACCAAAGTCGAGAATGTCACGAGCCGCAAGAAGGCGATCGTCGTGACCGAACTGCCCTACCAGATCGGCCCGGAGAAAATCGCCGAAAAGCTCCGCGATGCAGTGCAGGCCAAGAAGGTCCAGGGCATTAGCGACTACCAGGACCTCTCCGACCGCAAGAACGGAATGCGGCTCGTGCTCACCCTCAAGAGCGGCTTCAATCCCGAGGCAGTCCTCCAGCAGCTGTACAAGCACACCCCCATGGAGGATTCCTTCGGCATTAACAATGTCGCGCTCGTGAACGGGCAACCCCGCACGCTCGGCCTCAAACCGCTCTTGCGCGTCTTCCTCGATCACCGCATCGACGTCGTGCGTCGCCGCACTGAGTTCCGTCTCGGCAAGCGGCGCGATCGTCTCCACCTCGTTGAGGGCCTCCTCATCGCGATCGTCGACATCGACGAGGTCATTCAGATCATTCGCTCCTCGGACACGGTCGAGAGTGCGCGCGAGCGCCTCATGGCCGTCTTCGACCTTTCGAGTGCACAGGCCGAATACATTCTCGAACTGCGTCTTCGCCGACTCACAAAGTTCTCGCGGCTCGAGCTCGAGTCAGAGCGCGACGAACTCGAACGCGAGATCGCAGAGCTGCTGGAAATTCTCTCCGAGGAGGCTGCGCTCCACCGCGTTGTGAGCGCAGAGCTTCAGGCCGTCGCCGAAGAGCATGGAACGCCGCGCCGAACGATCCTCCTCGAGGCCGATGCCGCGAAGGCCAAAGCCACGCCCGCGAGCCTCGAGATCGAAGACGCGCCGTGCGATGTCCTCCTGTCCGGAACCGGACTCGTTGCCAGGGTCCCGCGCATCGACGCCGTAAATGCCGATGCGCACACGCGCTCGCAACACGATGTCATCCGTGCACGCGTGAGCACAACGACACGCTCCGTGATTGGCGCCGTCACCGACCTCGGTCGTCTCCTCCACGTCGATGTCGTCGACCTTCCTGCGCTCGCACCTTCGGCTGGATCCTCGTCGATCGCGGGCGGAACACGCTTGACCGACCTCCTCTCGCTCGAGAAAGGTGAAACGGTCGTGGGCCTCGTGCGGCTCGACCTTCCCGAAGGTGAAACCGACAAAGGCGGCATCGCGCTCGGTACCGCGAACGGCGTCGTCAAGCGCGTCAACAGAGACTTCCCGAAGTCGGACGGTTTCGACATCTTGACGCTCAAGGGTGACGACCGTGTCGTGGGCGTCGTCGACATGCGCGACGATGCCGACATGGATCTGGCCTTTATCACCGCCCACGCTCACCTCCTCCACTTCCCCGCCTCGGGCGTGCGTCCCCAGGGACGCAGCGGCTCGGGCGTCGCCGGTATCAAGCTCGGCGAGGGCGACGCGGTCATCGGATTCGGCGCCTTCGATGTCACGAAACCCGGCGAAGTCGTGACCGTCGCGGGCTCCTCGAGCGCACTCGACGGAGTCCAATCAGGCTCGCTCAAGGTTTCCGCCGCCTCGGAATACCCGGCGAAGGGACGAGCGACAGGTGGCGTTCGCTGCCATCGCTTCCTGCGCGGCGAAGACGTGCTGATCTCCGCATGGATCGTCAATTCGCCCGCACTCGCATGTTCGGATGCCGGCGCTCCCATCGACCTTCCTTCGCCGATCGCCAGGCGAGACGGATCCGGCTCGCCCCTCACGCTCCCGATCGCCTCGGTAGGCTCCCTGTCATGACGCCACTAACCATTCCCGACGGCGTGACGCTCAGCGAGCGCGAGGGCGCCACCGTACTGAGCGCCCGCACTCACGCATGCGCCCTCGATCTCTCGCTGTCCGGCGGCCACGTGACGAGCTGGATCCCGAACGGTCATGACGAGACCCTGTGGCTCTCGCCCCTTGCGACGTTCACTCCCGGGCATCACACCCGCGGCGGAGTCCCGCTCATAGGCCCGTGGTTTGGCCGCGGAAACTCGGGCACCGAAGAGCCACAACACGGATGGTTCCGGCGTGCCCAGTGGAAGCTTGCAAGCGTTGAGGTCACCCCCGACGGCACCATCAACGTCTCCCTCGACCTCGCTGAGATCCGCAACTATCTCGGGTTCGAAGTAGAAGCGGCCAGGCTGCACGTCCGTGCGGGCGCGACACTCGAGCTCAGCCTGGACGTCACCGCAGGCGGCACACCCCTCGACCTTGAGGCGGCGTTCCACACGTATTTCCTCGTGAGCGACGTGCGCGAGGCAACCGTCGGAGGCCTCGAGAACGTTCCCTACACCGATGCTGCCCGCTCTCGCACCGCGGGCCTAGGCCCCTCGGTCCTCCGCTTCTGCGCCCCCACCGACCTGGTCTTCGAAGCAGCACCGCCGCTCGTGTTGACCGACCCCGGTGCCGCGCGTCGGATGGTCATCGACCAGCACGGCGCAAGCCGCACGGTCGTGTGGACGCCTTGGCAGGCGGACGTCGCCGCCACCGCCGACATTCCCGACAGCGAATGGACGCGATTCGTGTGCGTCGAAACTGCGGTGAGCGAAGGCGGAACTGTGCATCTCGCCCCAGGAACGACGCACACTCTCACGGCGCGCTATACCCTCGAGCACAGCTGAGCTCTAGGCGTCGATCCTCTCGACGTCGAGTTCTTCCGCGCCTTCGACGATGAACTGCTTGCGAGGGGCGACCTCGGAGCCCATGAGGAGCTCGAACACGCGATCGGCCGATTCGGCATCCTGAATCGTCACGCGACGAAGCAGGCGCTGCGACGGGTCCATGGTCGTGTCCGCGAGCTGGTCGGCGTCCATTTCACCAAGGCCCTTGTAGCGCTGAATAGGCTCCTTGTACCGCTTCTTCGAACGCTCGAGCTTCTTGAGAAGCTGTTGCAGTTCCTTCTCGGAGTACGTGTACACGTATTCGTTCTTTTTCGAACCGCCGTGAATGATCTCGACGCGGTGCAGAGGGGGCACTGCCGCGTAGATGCGGCCTTGCTCGATGAGCGGGCGCATGTAGCGGTGGAAAAGCGTGAGCAGGAGGGTGCGAATATGGGCGCCGTCGACGTCGGCGTCGGTCATCATGACGATTTTGCCGTAGCGCGCCTGCTCAATATCGAATGTGCGCCCAGAGCCGGCCCCAATCACCTGGATGATATTGGCGCATTCGGCGTTCTTGAGCATGTCCGTAATCGAGGCTTTTTGAACGTTGAGGATCTTGCCGCGGATCGGCAGGAGCGCCTGAAATTCCGAGTCGCGTGCGCTTTTCGCGGTGCCGAGTGCCGAGTCACCCTCGACGATGAACAGCTCGGAGCGGTCGATCCCGGTGTGGCGGCAGTCGGCGAGCTTCGTGGGCATGGTCGAGGATTCGAGCGCGTTCTTGCGGCGCGAAACTTCCTTGTGCATGCGTGCGGCCACGCGCGCCCGCATCTCGCTCACGACCTTGTCCACAACGAGCGCCGCCTGCTCTTTTTCGCCCTTCTTGGTCGATGCGAGGAATGCGCCGAGTTCACGCTCGACGACTTTCGCGACGATCTGACGCGCGGCGGGGGTCCCGAGGACTTCTTTCGTTTGGCCCTCGAACTGTGGTTCATCGATACGGACGGTGACCACCGCGGTGAGGCCCGCGAGGGTGTCGTCCTTTTCGATCTTTTCTTTCTTCGCGTTGAATTTCACGCGGCGCGATTGCGCATCGACGGCCTTACGGACGACCTTGACGAGCGCCTGCTCAAAGCCGGTGACGTGGGTTCCGCCCTTGGGCGTTGCGACAATGTTGACGAAACTCCGAACGGTCGTGTCGTAATCCGCACCCCACCGCAAAGCGATATCGACTTCGCACGTACGGCTCACGTCCTTGGAGACCATGTGGCCGCTCTTATCGAGAACCGGCACGGTTTCCGTGTAGTCGCCCGATCCCGTCAGCCGAATCACGTCGGTGATTTTCTGGTCCTTCGCGAGATAGTCGACAAATTCGGAGATACCGCCCGCGTAGTGGAAGACGGTGCGCTCGCTCTGTTCGGGGGTGCGCTCTTCGCGCCTATCGAGAAGAACGATTGTGAGCCCTGGGACGAGGAACGCCGTTTGGCGGGCGCGGCGCTGAATCTCGTCGAGGACGACGTGGGCTCCTTTGATAAAGATCTGCGAATCGACCCAGTAGCGCACGCGCGTGCCAGTGACGCCTCGCTTGACCTTGCCGATCTCGCGCAATTCACCTGCGCCTGTGAACTTCGTAAACGGCGAGGCAGGATCGGGCGCGCCCTGATCGTCAAAAGTGCCCGCGATGCCTCGCTGGAAACTCATGGCGTAGGTTTTGCCGCCTCGGTCAACCTCGACGTCCATGCGAGAACTCAGCGCGTTGACGACCGATGCACCGACGCCGTGGAGGCCGCCCGAATTCGAGTATGAACCGCCGCCGAACTTCCCACCCGCGTGCAGCTTGGTGTAAACGACTTCGACGCCCGTGAGCCCCGTGCGCGGCTCCTTGTCGATCGGGACGCCTCGCGCTTTGTCCTGAACTTCGATCGAGCCGTCGGGGTGGAGGATGATCGTGATCTCGTCGCCAAAACCGCCGAGGGCCTCGTCAACCGCGTTATCAAGAATCTCCCACAGGCAGTGCATAAGGCCGCGCGAATCCGTCGAGCCGATGTACATACCTGGGCGTTTACGTACGGCTTCGAGGCCTTCGAGGACTTGAAGGTTCGCTGCATCGTAGGCTGCCGTCTGGGAGTTTGTCTTTTGTGCCACGCCCCGATCTTAGGCGGGAACGCCCCTGTTTCGGTGGATTTTTGGGCTCGACGATTGCCCCGCGTTAGGCGTACCACAGGCGATTGCGCTGCGAGCGAACCGGGATCGTTACTGCTCGCTTCGAGGGCGCGTCAAGGCGAGAATGGGGGCATGGAAACGATGCTTGAAGAACGCACTTTGACCGCGCACGATCGCTGCGATCGCTGCGGCGCGCAGGCTTACGTGAAGTTCGAACTTGAGGTGGGCGGCGAGCTTCTGTTTTGCGCCCACCACGCGCGCGCAAACGCCGAGGCGCTCGAGGGAATCGCCACTCGCGTTGTCGACGAAACCGAGCGCTTGAGCGCCGAATAGGGCGCAGTGACTGCGGGAAGCCCAAAAGCCCTTAGAAAAGAACAGTGGCCGCACCACACGGTGCGGCCACTGTTCTTCTCTTGACTCGACTTAATCGAGGTAATCGCGAAGGACCTGCGAGCGCGACGGGTGCCGGAGCTTGCTCATGGTCTTCGACTCGATCTGGCGGATACGCTCGCGCGTCACTCCGTAGACCTTGCCGATTTCATCGAGGGTCTTGGGCTGGCCGTCCTCGAGGCCGAAACGCATCGCGACCACACCGGATTCGCGCTCGCTGAGCGTATCGAGTACGGAGTGAAGCTGTTCCTGCAAAAGCGTGAAGCTCACGGCATCTGCGGGCACAACGGCTTCGGAGTCTTCGATGAGGTCACCGAACTCGCTGTCGCCATCCTCGCCAAGCGGGGTGTGCAGCGAGATGGGCTCGCGGCCGTATTTCTGGACCTCGACGACCTTTTCGGGGGTCATATCGAGTTCCTTCGCGAGTTCTTCTGGAAGCGGCTCGCGGCCGAGATCCTGGAGCATCTGGCGCTGAACGCGTGCGAGTTTATTGATGACCTCGACCATGTGAACCGGGATGCGGATCGTGCGGGCCTGGTCTGCCATCGCACGTGTGATCGCCTGACGAATCCACCAGGTCGCGTAGGTCGAGAACTTGTAGCCCTTCGCGTAATCGAACTTCTCTACGGCGCGAATGAGACCGAGGTTGCCCTCCTGAATGAGGTCAAGGAAGAGCATGCCGCGGCCCGTATACCGCTTTGCCAGCGACACGACGAGTCGGAGGTTTGCCTCGAGCAGGTGGTCCTTCGCGGCCTTGCCGTCAGCAACGATAAGTTCGAGGTCGCGGCCCTCGATGCTCTTCTTGAGCGATGGATCTTGCTTAAGCTTGTGCTCGGCATAGAGCCCGGCCTCGATGCGTTCGGCGAGCTCAACCTCCTGGACGGCATTGAGCAGCGCGACCTTGCCGATCTGCTTGAGGTAGTCCTTCACCGGGTCGGCAGTGGCGCCGGCGGTCACAACCTGCTGAGCCGGCGAATCATCATCGTCGTTCGTGAGCGCGAAGCCCTTGCTCGGATCGTCGTCGTCGGCGGAGTCGGTGTCGTCTGCGCCGCTGGAGCCTTCCGCAGCAGAATCTTCTTTCTTGGTGCCGCGTTTGCCGGCCTTCTTCGCCGACGTACGCTTGGCAGCCCTCTTGCGCGAGGCCTTCGATTCTGTTTCTTCGGAGCCGTCCTTTTCACGAGGAGCGTCTTGCTCGGCCGTCTCCGCTTCGGGCTCGCTCTTCGCACTCGAAGCGGTCTTTTTCGAGGTGTCCTTTTTCGACGCAGCTTTCTTGCCGCGCTTCGGGGCACTCTTCGAGGCCTCGACGGAATCAGCGGCATCGCCCTTACTCGCGCCGGCGCTCTTCGAGGCTGCCTTCTTCTTGCGGGAGTCGCTCGGACGGTCGAGGATCTCGATCCCGGTCTCCTCGAGCTTGTTGGAGAGCGATGCAACCTTGTACGGGGAGATACCGAGGGACTTGGCGGAGGCCTTGAGGGCCTCGTAGCTCACCGAAGTCGCTCCATCGAGAGCCGACGCGAGGGCCTCGATGTTCTTCGTGACTTCTTCTTTCTTAGACGTGCTCGTCGACACAGGCTTCCTTCAGTTGGGATCCGAGGGTGGTGCGCGGGCTCAGCTCTCGCACCGTGTGGCGGCGGGCGAATCGCGCACGAACCGTACAATTATAACGGCCCGATATTCGGATCTATTCC
This sequence comes from Dermabacter sp. HMSC08H10, assembly GCF_001807585.1. Taxonomy (NCBI): domain Bacteria; kingdom Bacillati; phylum Actinomycetota; class Actinomycetes; order Micrococcales; family Dermabacteraceae; genus Dermabacter; species Dermabacter sp. HMSC08H10. The sequence continues at coordinate 324,755 of NZ_KV789424.1, read as the reverse complement.
AGGCGCACCTAGTCTTTTGTCACGAGAACGGGGCACGGCGCCTCGAGTAGGAGCCGTTTCACGGTTTGGCCGAGCATGAGTCTGCCTACGGGGGCGCTGTGCCGAAGGCCGATCACGATGACGCTTGCGTTCTCCTCGCGCGCAACCCGCAGAAGAAAATCACCGATGTCTTTGCTGCTTTCAGCTCCCGCCTCACGCACGCGCACTTTGAGAGTTTCGAGGTAGGCACGCTCGTCGTGGCTCATGCGTGCAGACACGCGGTTGATCGCTTCCTGGACTTCCTCGGCATTCGCGCAGCACGCACCTTCGAAAGGATCCGCGTACGGGAACGAAGCTACGAGGAGCTCGCGGTCAGTGACGGCCACGTCGCGGATCGCAGCCTCGAGCGCGGCATCTCCCTGAGACGTCGGGGCATAGGCGGCGACGACAACCATGGCGATCCTTTCTACAAACAGCGCGCTCGAGTAGTGAGCACGCGGGGGAAGCTCAATAATCGTGCGGAGCAAGTCTACTGAGTTTCGGCCCGGTTCGTCACACGTACACGCGGTCCCGGACTCTTGCTCTGACCACAGTTATCCATGAGTCGAGGCATACGTTTTTCAAGCCAAAGCGGGCATATTCCCGCATGCGCGAGACCCAGAACGAGTTCAGCCATATCGCAGTGGTCTCCGGCTGCGAGGATGTCATCCGCCACGCGGAAGGCCTCCCCCATACGCCCGCTGAACCACAGGAGGAAGGCGGCAATCGCCCCAAGATTGGCGAGAGCCTCGCGGTAGCGAGGCGAACAATCCCACGCATTCGACGTTCGCCACAGGCTCTTAAACACCTCGATCACACGATCGCCCTGGCCGCCGGGCATGAGATGCGGCCCCGGAAGAAACTCTGGGTCCTCGAACACTGAAGCGATGGCCTCCGAGGGGCTCGCAAAAGCGTTCTGTTCAGATTCCACGACGTGCGCGATGATGTGGTCACGCCCGGGCCCCAATGCCGCTAGCGATGCGAGCACGTGAACGGCGTCCTGAAGGCGCTTGGCGTCACCATCCCCCATGCGCCCGCCCTCTCGTTCGTGACGCGCGTGCTGAGCACTCAGTTCCTCGAGCGCGCTACGACTCGGCCCCTCGAGGCACGTGAAGGTGCGAAATTCGGTGTCGCTCTCGCACAGCGAGCGAACGGAGGCAAGGAAAGCACCGTCCATCGCCTCCCTCTCGACTTTTTCGCGAAAGGGAATGCCGCTTGCGACCGCGCTCGCAGCGAACTGACTTTCTTCGAGCAGACCAAGGTGCGTGACTTTCCAGTAGTCGCCATCTGCCGTCGTACTGAGCGCCCACGGCCCTTCATAGGCGTGTAAGGCACAGGGGATAGTGAGACCGCGCATGAGGCACGCCTCGGCGACAAGGTCGCACAGCGCAACGAGCAGATCGATGGTCTGCGTGTCGTGACGATCTCTATCGAAGCATTCGGCCCTCTCCCCCGGGCACTCTGTGCATTCGCCGGGAACCGGCGAACCCGTAGCGAGGACGGCGAGGTGAGTTGCGCCGAGCGCCTGGAGGTTGAGTGCGAGCCGCGACACCTCAAAGGCTGCCCATTCGGGCTCTGTGCCCTCGTCAATGCGCATCCTGCTGAGCATGACCCCCGCCTCGCCATTTGGACTCGCACCACATCCAAAGACGATGAGTGAGGAATCGATATCAAGACGGTCAAAGTGCATGGCGACTGCCGCAAAAACATCGCGTGCATCAAGCAGATTAACGGTGGGAGCAAGCGCTTGCGACTCGCATGAATAATGCTGTGTTTTGTGTGTCATGCCTCAAGAGTTGCCGCTATTGACCGAACGTGCACGCCTGAGATCCTCGCTTGTGGAGGGCTGCGTCTGTGGGGCCCAAACCGCAGTTCGTCGCTCTGTGGCACGATGGAAATTCACAACAGCACGGCGAGAGCACACCACACCAAGCCGAGGAGGATCCGCGTGCATCACCCCCCTTTCGACGACGTTCGCGAGAGCGTCACCACAACCCTCACGCGCTTCCTCGAAACCGAGGGCGACGCACTGGGGGCAATCGCGCCGGAAGCTGCAGATCTTGCCGCGCTCCTCACGGGTTTTCTTGAGGGAGGCAAGTGCCTGCGACCGATGTTCGTGCACGCGGGCGCGTGTGCTGCCAACCCTTCGCTCGGAGACGCAGATGCGAATGACGTGGCGACGCTCGGCGCGGCCGTCGAACTCGTGCAAGCAGCGGCCCTCATCCACGACGATGTTCTCGATCACTCGCCGACCCGCAGGGGACGCCCCGCTATACATGCCGCCGCCACCCACGCACACGAGGCACGCAACCTCGCGGGAAGCGCGGAGGATTTCGGTATCGCGACCGCGGTCATCCTCGGTGATCTCGCCCTTGCGCTCGCCCATCAGCTTGCCTCTCACGCTTTTGCCGGAGCCGACGACCGCGCTCATTTCCAGGCGCTGTGTGCAGAGGTGATGACCGGCCAGTACCTCGACATCTTGAACCAGTCCGGCGCCATCACCTCCACGAAATCGGCAACGGATTCCGCCTCCCTCGTGACGCGCTGGAAGACCGTCTCCTACACGGTCCACAGGCCTCTCATGATCGGCGCGACCCGCTGCGACGCTTCTCCCGCGCTCCTCGAATCCCTCGGCGCCTACGCACTTCCCGCTGGCGAAGCTTTCCAGCTCCGCGACGACCTCGACGGAGTCTTCGGGGACGAGGCCGCCCTTGGGAAATCCACAAGCTCAGACATCCGTGAAGGCAAGCGCACGATGCTTCTCGCCCTCGCGCAGGAGCGCGCAGGCGAAACCGAACGCAGCGTTCTCGCAGCAACCGTCGGAAACTCTGACGCAGATACGGAGAGCATCGAACGCGTGCGCGAGATCATGACGGCCACGGGCGCACGCGAGAGCGTCGAGAACCTCATTCGTCAACGCGAGGACGACGCGCGCGAAGTTATCGCGAACGAACTCTCATCGCTCACCTCGAGCGAATCGTGCGAACTCCTCGACTTGCTCGTGCGAAAACTTGCCCGAACGGACCGCTGAGCCCCTTTCCCACATGAGTGAAGACGCGCGGGCCGTGCCCGAAAAATACGGCTAAAACCCGAGCGACTGGGCGCGCCGGCGCACCTCGCCACGCTGCCCGCTTCGCAAATGGTCGATAGGTCGACCGGGCAAAGAGGCATCGTCGGTAAAGAGCCACTCGATGATCTCGTGGTCGGCAAAATGCTGGTCGTGGAGAAGCATGATCGTGCCTCGAAGGTGCGGAAGGACCGCCCCGTCACGAAGGAATTCGGCGGGCACAGAACGGACCTTAGGGGTTCCGCGGCGCACCTCGACGAGGTGGAAGTCTTCAATCAAGCGCTGCACCTTGGTCACCGAGATACCGAGGATCTCCGCGACGTCGGGCAGTGGGAGCCACGCCTCTACGAGAGAGTCGAGCCGGTCGATGTCGTCAGCTGAGATATTCACGCCTTCAGCATATTCCAGGGTGTCGTGCGCGGGCACCCGGCGGCGGCCCGCATAGACTTGCGGCGTGAGTACCGAGTCTTCTTCCCCAGACATCGGCCTCGTCCTTAGCAACCGCTACCGCGTCGAGCACCTGATCGCACGCGGTGGCATGGCCACGGTGTATCGCGGCTTCGACGAGCGCCTGCATCGCCCTGTCGCGCTCAAAATCATGCACCCGCATCTCGCGGACAACCCTGAATTCATCTCGCGCTTCTCTCGCGAAGCCCGAAGCGCGGCCCGACTCACCCACCCCCACGTGGTCAATGTCTACGACCAGGGCGAAGATCAGGGGCGCGTGTACCTTGCCATGCAACTCGTCGAGGGCGAGACACTGCGCGACGAACTCCGCCGCGACAAAACCCTCAGCCTCAAACGCGCGCTGCGTGTGGGCCGCGACGTCCTCGCCGCGCTCGATGCCGCACACCGCTCCGGAATTATCCATCGTGACATCAAGCCTGAAAACGTTCTCGTGAACGCCGAGCGCGACATCCTCGTCGCCGACTTTGGCCTCGCACGCGCCGTTGGATCCGCGACGACCTCCGCCACCGGCACCTTGCTCGGTACGGTCGCGTATGTCAGCCCAGAGGTTGTCACACGCGGCGTGAGCGATGCCCGAAGCGACCTGTACTCGTGGGGCATCATGATGTTCGAAATGCTCGTGGGCCGCACTCCTTTCCAGGGCGACTCGGCCGTGCATATCGCCTACCAGCACGCGCATGAGGACATCCCCGCACCGTCACAATTTGCGTCGGGCATCCCCGCCTCTGTTGACTCCATCATCACGTGGGCGGCCTCGCGTTTGCCCGCCTCGAGGCCCACGCGCGCCCACGAAGTACTCCTCGCCCTTGACGAGGCTCTCGACACACTAAGCCCCACCGAACTCGCCTACCGTGCGCATCCCGCACCGAACGTCAAGGCCAATGCCGAGACGGCCGGCGTTCCTCGACTCACACGCCAGTTCTCGCCCTCAACGGCGCGCACCGATTCCGCTTCGTCACCAGCCTCCCCGGTATCACCGGTATCCCCGGCATCGCCGTCGAACGAAGCCCTCCTCGATGACAAAACCTCAGAAAAGTTCTGGGAAAACGACACCTCAGGTCGCGAACTTTCCACGACCGGAAGCGGTGCGGGAGCGGCGGTCAGGAAAAAGTTCGAGCTCCGCGAGCAGCCGTCGGACTCCCCCGATGCCGATGAAAGCATCCGAGAAGTAACCCTCACGGGCCCTCGCCGCTCGCGCGGTGCCCATGCGAGCGAGTCCCACCCCTCGCCAGCCCTGCGCCTCCTCGCACTCGCAAGCGTCCTTGCACTCGTCGCAGCGCTCGTCTTTGGCGGCGTACGCTGGTACGACACAGAAGGCCCTGGCGGCGCGCGCACCGTGCCGCTCGTTGCGGGCGCAACTCTCAGCGACGCTGAAGCCGCGCTAACGGCGCAACAACTTACGGTGACAACGGCACAGGCCTACAGCGACGACGTCCCGAAGGGCCACGTCATATCCTCGGATCCCGCCACGGGAGCGGAGGTCCGCAAAGGCAGTTCCGTGCGCCTCACTATTTCCCTCGGGCAGGAACTCTTTGACGTTCCGCAGGTGAAAGGGCAGGCGGTTTCCGACGCCACCTCAGCCCTCACTGACGCAGGTTTTCAGGTCAACGAGACCCGCGAATACTCGGCCGACGTGCCGAAAGACATCGTGATCAGCCAAGACCCCGCAGACGCGTCACTGCCCGCGGGCACGCACGTCACGCTCACGGTCAGTGACGGACCCGAGCCGGTCGAGGTTCCGAGCGTCGCGGGAAGTGAGCGCAAAGCGGCAATCAAAGCCATTGAAGGCGCGGGCCTCGTGCCAAAAGTGAACGAGCAGTACAACTCGAACGTGCCCGCCGGCCAGGTCATCTCGCAAGATCCCGCCGGGGCCACGTCGGTGCTTCCAGGCAGCGAAGTCAAGATCTCCATCTCGCTCGGCCCCAACCTCGTGGGGGTTCCCGACGTTTTCCGCAAGAGCGAAGCCGACGCCCGCGCGGCGCTCGAAAAAGCCGGGCTCAAGGTCCAGGTCGTCTACGAGCGAGGCACGCCCGTCTTTGGCCTCGTGTCCCAGCAGTCGCAGCCGGGCGGCACCAAAGTACCGCGCGGCTCGACCGTGACGATCACGGTGTACTAGCGGTGATCAGCTCGGCCGATCGCCAAGCATGTCGGCGACGAGAAACGCGAGTTCAAGCGACTGCGAGTGATTGAGGCGCGGGTCGACGAGCGTCTCATAGCGGCGGTGCAAGCCCTCTTCGTCAAGCTCGCTGGAACCGCCTAGAACCTCGGTGACGTCATCGCCCGTGAGCTCCATGTGAAGACCAGCAGGGTTTGTGCCGACCTCCCAGTGCGCCTCAAAAAAGCCGCGCACCTCATCCATGATGTCGTCGAAACGGCGAGTCTTATAGCCGTTCGAGCTCGTGATCGTGTTGCCGTGCATCGGGTCTGTCACCCACACGGCTTCAATTCCTTCACGCTTTGCTGCCGTGAGCAGCACGGGAAGCTTCTCGCGCACGTTCGTGGCGCCCATGCGGGTCACAAACGTGAGACGGCCCGGTTCGCGCTCCGGATCAAGGACCTCTGCGAGCCGAAGCATGTCATCCGCGCTCGCGTTCGGGCCGAGCTTCACGCCGATCGGGTTGCGCAGTTGCGACATAAAGTGCACGTGGGCGCCGTCGAGCTGGCGGGTTCGCTCACCGATCCACAGGAAGTGGCCAGAGCATCCGTAGATCTCACCCGTGCGCGAGTCGACGCGCGCGAGGGCCTCCTCGTAGTCGAGGAGAAGTGCCTCGTGAGACGAATAAAACTCGACCATGCGAATCGGGTCGAAGTCCACACCGATGGCCTCCATGAAACGCACGGCTCGCTCAATATCATCCGCGACTCGCACGTACTTCGAGTAGGCGTCGGACTCCACGAACCCCTTGTTCCAGGCCTGCACCTGCCGCAGATCCGCGAAGCCGCCGCCCGTGAACGCGCGCAGAAGATTGAGGGTCTGCGAAGCGGTCGTGTACATCTTCCACAGGCGCGAGGGATCGGGCGTGCGGGATTCGGAGGTGAACTCGTAGCCGTTGACCGCATCGCCGCGGTAACTCGGGAGGCTCACGCCGTCGATCGTCTCGGTGTCGCTCGAGCGAGGCTTCGCGAACTGACCGGCCATGCGCCCCATCTTGATCGTGGGAAGCGAGGCGCCGTAGGTCAGGATTGCTGCCATCTGGAGGATCGTCTGCACCTTGTTCTTGATGCGGTCGGCAGTCGAGTCCGCAAAGGTTTCTGCGCAGTCGCCTCCCTGAAGGAGGAATGCCTCGCCACGCGCTGCTTTAGCGAGGTGGGTGCGAAGAAGGTCAACTTCGCCCGCGAACACGAGTGGGGGCGCGGCCCTCAGTTCATCAAAGACCCGTGCCCGCTCCTGCTCGTTCGGCCACGTTGGTTGCTGGACCCTCGGATATTCGCGCCACGACGAAAGCGCCTCGAGATGGGCGGATGATTCGGAAAGCTCGAACGGGTGGAATGTCGCGGCAACGTTACGGTTCTGATAACTCACCCGGACATAGTAGGCGAAAGTCACGAGCGCGACATGTGGGTCCGCTCAGCGGCACTCTCGCGACCGGAACTCACGAGGCGTTCGCGTCCTTGAGTCTTTTCTTCACGTCCGCGGCGTACTCGTCCACATACTCCTGGCCGGATAGCTCGCGAATCGCCTCCATGAGCGAGCGCGTGAGCGTGCGAAGTTCTTCGCGCGTGGCGGGTGCGTCGCTCGGCTTGTCTGCCCTCAACGTCGCCAGCTGCGCGCGCATGTCGATCGTTGGACCGATCTGTGTATGGAGCTTTGAACGGAGCTTCGGCACGATGGATTTCTTCGAGCGTTGCGCCTCAAAGGCGCCAAGTTCGGCGACGGGGAGGATGGGCGCACCCGTCGCGAGCGCGAGACGTACAGCGCCTGTCTTACCGCGATACATTCGCCCGTCATGGCTCCTCGTGCCCTCGGGGAACACGCCGAGGGCGTGCTCACCTTCGAGCACCGCGATCCCCGCGTCGAGCGCCGAGCTCGCGCCACCGCTTCCCGAACGATCGACGGGAATCACATTGACCGAGCGCATGAGCCATGCAAAAAACTTCCCCGGTACCCCCTTGCCCTTGAAAAGAGCATCCTTTCCAAGCCAGTGAATCTCGCGCGGAATCATGCACGGCACAAAATAAGTTTCGAACGCGGAGGTGTGATTGCACGCCATGATCATGCGCCCCGAAGACGGAACGTGCTGGAGGCCCGCAACTGTGGGGCGCCAGAAGAGCGTGAGCAGAAATTTAACGATCGGCTGCAAGACGGGATAGAGATGCACGGGGATAACCCTATAGGGCCACACCCACCGTGAGGGAGGGAACGCGCCACACGAGGCCTCCTCCATGCCTCGATGCACGTAAGGCGCGTACACTCGAGTGCAACCCCGCCTCGAAGTCAAGGAGCATTCCCCCGTGTCACGCGAGTTCGAAACGCCGCAAATCGCAGAGTCGAAGCCAGACGAAAACATCACCGACTTCCTCCTTCTACGCCGCACCAAGTACGCCGACATTCCCCTGTGGGAGCGTCAGCTCACGCCCGGCACATGGTCACCCATGTACGCACCGGAATTCATCACGCTCGTGAAGCGTCTCGCACAGGGGCTTATCAACGAAGGCGTCAAGCCCGGCGACCGAGTCGCGATCATGTCTCGCACGCGCTTCGAATGGGTACTCATCGACTGGGCGTTGTGGTTCACCGGGGCGATCAGCGTGCCGATCTACGAAACGTCCTCCCCCGGCCAGATCGAATGGATCGCTTCCGATTCCGGTGCGCGCTTCATTTTTTGCGAAAACGCCGGCCATGCGCAGGACATCGACGAAGTCCGCTCTTCGCTCTCGGATCTCGAGCAGGTGTGGGTCATCGAAGAGGGCATCATCGAGCAGCTCTCCGTCGCAGAAGCCGATATCAACGACGACGCGATTGAAAAGTCACGCAAGAGCCGGCACAAGTCAGACACCGCGACAATCGTCTATACCTCCGGCACGACCGGCCGACCCAAGGGCGTAGAGCTCACGCACGCGAACTTCATGGATCAATCCCTCAACGCAGTGGGTCTTCTGGGCGAGGCGGTTATGCCCCCTGGATCGCGCCTGCTGATGTTCCTTCCGCTCGCGCACGTGTTCGCCCGCGACATCACGTTCATCACGATCGTGACGGCATGCACGACCGGGTTCTCTCCCGACGCAAAGCACCTTCTTGACGACCTCGCCTCGTTCAAGCCCACCGTTCTCCTCGCTGTGCCGCGCGTTTTCGAGAAGGTGTATAACGGCGCTGAGCAGAAGGCTGTTGGCGACGGTAAGGGCAAGATTTTCCACCGTGCCGTCGAGGTTGCCATCCAGTATTCAAAGGGCCTCAACACGGGCAAGATTCCCCTGCACGTGAAAGCCCAATACAAGCTGTTCGACGCGCTCGTGTACTCGAAGCTGCGCAATCTCATGGGTGGCAAACTCACCTACGCAATCTCGGGTGGTGCACCGCTTGGCGATCGCCTCCCCCATTTCTTCCGCGGGATCGGCGTGACCATTCTCGAAGGCTACGGGCTTACGGAAACAACCGCTCCCGTGGGGGTCAACAACCCGTGGAACGTGAAAATTGGCACCGTTGGTCCACCTTTCCCCGGCTCCAAGGTCAAGCTCAACGACAAGGGCGAGCTGCTCGTCAAAGGCGTCATGGTATTCAAGGGCTACTGGAACAACCCCGAAGCCACCGCGCAGGCCCTCCAGGACGGCTGGTTTAACACGGGCGACACCGCGAGCATCGATGAGGACGGCTACATCACGATCACGGGCCGTTCAAAAGAAATCATCGTCACCGCAGGAGGCAAGAACGTGTCGCCGGCCCAGCTCGAGGACACCGTTCGCCAGAGCCCCGTCGTTGGCCAGTGCATCGTTCTTGGCGACCAAAAGCCGTTCGTGTCCGCAATCGTGACTCTCGACCGCGAAATGCTCCCCCGGTGGCTCAAAAACCAGGGGCTCGGGTCGATGTCGCTTGCCGAAGCCATTACGAACGGGCAGGTCATCGCCGAGGTCCAGAGGGTCGTTGACGAAGCGAACACCTCGGTCTCCCGCGCAGAGTCGATCCGCAAGTTCGAGATCATCGATGCGGATTTCACGGAGGAAAACGGTTACCTCACCCCGTCGTTCAAGCTCAAGCGTGCCGCTGTTGTGAAGGACTTCTCCGAGGTCATCGACCGCATTTACACGAAGAAGTAAGGCGGCAACGCCATCACTCGAGCCGTGCAGCGGGCATTCGAGGATCTCGGCCCGGAGCTCATCGACGTCGAGTTCGTCGTCGTCGACCTCGAGACCACCGGAACGAATACCGAGCTGGATGCCATCACGGAAATTGGCGCCGTACGGGTTGTGGGTGGCGAGGTTGTCGAGGAGTTTCAAACCTTCATCAACCCAGAGCGCCCGATCCCCGCATACATTGCCGCGCTCACGGGGATCTCTGACCACATGGTTCGCGATGCGCCGTCCGCAGAAGCGGTCATCCCCGCTTTCCTCGAGTTCGCACGCACCTCGGTGCTCGTCGCACACAACGCACGCTTCGACATCGGTTTTTTGAAGGCGGCCGCTCTTCAACTCGACTACCGGTGGCCCCCTTTCGAGGTCGTCGATACGCTCACACTCGCGCGCCGCGTTTTCGGACGTGACGAAGTGAAGAACCACAAGCTTTCGACTCTCGCGGGAGCGGTTGGGGCAACGACGGTGCCCAACCACCGCGCGCTGTCGGATGCGCGCGCAACGGTCGATGTTCTCCACGAGATCATCGCGCGACTTTCTGCCGGTGGCGCAAGCCACCTCTCGGATCTCACCTCAAACGGGAAGAAAGCAAGCCCCGCCCAAATCCGTAAACGCCACCTCGCGGCGGACATCCCGCCCGTGCCCGGCGTGTACTCCTTCGTCGACGCCAACGGTTCAACGCTGTACATCGGCAAGTCGGGCAATCTCCGCTCGCGAGTGCGCACCTACTTTTCACCGAACGAGACCAGGCGAGCCGTCCTCGATATCATTCCCGTCACCGAGCGTATCGACATTGTGCAGTGTTCAAGCGACGCCGAAGCTGCAATCCGCGAGCTGCGCGCAATCGCGAGTGAGCGCCCCATCGCCAATCGCCAGGGAATCCGCCCTTCCAAGGGCAATTGGCTTCGAGTCACCCACGATGGGCTGCGCCTTGCGCGCACTGTGAAAAGCGAAACGTCGCTCCACGCCTATATCGGCCCGCTCCGCTCGCGCCACGACGTCGAGCCGATTCGCTCCCTCGTGTACGCGGCACTGACTGCGGCCATCGGGGCTGAAGAGGAGAACGCTGGTGCTGCGGAAGGTCGCACCGGGACCGAAAGTCCGACGGTTCCCCGGGAACCGTCGGCAGCCGCGGGTGGGTTGCCGGTGCCGCCGGTTCATGGACCGACGTTTGTCGCAGAACCGTCGGAGCCCGTGCGCAGCAGCGCAGGCTTCCACGCACGAATGCACCGGGCCCTCACCGAGGATCCGAGCGATGTTTTTGAGTACGCGGCGAAGAAGATGCGGGCGCTCGTGGGGAGGGGACTCTACGAGAACGCCGAGGCGCTGCGCACGAGGGTTGAGTTGTTTACTGATGCCGCGCGGCGTGCCGCGCGGTTGCGATCGATCGCGGAGGTTCCATTCCTCGTCGCGGCGCGCAAAATCTCGTGCCACGATGCTTCGGCTCAATCACCGTGGCAGTGGGAGGTTCTTGCCGTACGGCACGGGCGGCTCGGGGCAGCGCGCACAATGCCGGCGTGGAGCGACCCGCTTTCGGCTATCGAGGCACTTGCTCGCGAAAGCGAAGCGGAGGCCGCCCTGCGCGCCCCGCTGTGCTTCGGCTACCACCACGAGGCTGAGCTCATCCTCGAATGGCTCGCGAAGCCTGGCATCCGGATCGTTCACGTGGAGGGCGAGTGGTCGATGCCGTCTACCGCCCGCTTTACGATCGAAGAGTTTCAGCGGGTATTTCGACGCTCTGCGAGACGTTGATCCACCGCTCAAGCGCGGCCGTGGCGGCTCCGGAATCGAGTGAGTCTTCGGCCCGTTTCACCGCGCTGAGCATTCGCTCGGCGAAGGCCGGGCTGGCGTCGGAACTCTCCTTGAGCCCCTCGGCTGCGACGATGCCCGAAGCGGCATTGAGCACGACGGCATCTCTCACGGGCCCAGTCTTGCCGGCAAGCAGGTCTCGCGCCACCTGGGCATTGTAGGAGGGGTCGCCACCGCGCAACGCGTCGATACGTGCGCGTGAGAGTCCGTAGTCTTCGGGTGCGACAACGTGCGACGTAACGGAGCCGTCCCTCACCTCCCACACATCGGTTTCGGCGGCGATACTCAGCTCGTCGAGGCCGTCGCGCCCGCGCACGACGATTGCGGACGCGCCGCGGTCTGCAAAGACACCTGCGATGACAGGCGCCATCTCCTCGAATGCCACGCCGACGGAATGGGCACGAACCCCGGCTGGATTGGTGATGGGACCGAGCACGTTGAAAACCGTGGGCAGTTTGAGACCGGCTCGGGCAACCGCACCGTGTTTCATTGACGGGTGAAAAACCTGGGCGAAACAAAACGAGATTCTCGCTTCGTCAAGCACGCGCTGCACGCCCTCCACAGGAAGATTCAGGCGCACCCCGAGCGCTTCGAGTACGTCCGCCGAACCCGATTTCGAACTTACGGCACGGTTGCCGTGCTTCGCCACAGGGATCCCCGCGCCGCGGATCACGAGCGAGGCCATGGTCGAAATATTGACGGTATTGGCGCCGTCTCCGCCCGTCCCCACGATGTCGACGGCGCCAGTGGGCGCACTAATGATCCTCGAGTGTTCGAGCATCGAGGAGGAGAGGGCGTTGACCTCATGGGTCACCGCTCCCTTCGCCTGAAGCGCCACAAGGAAACCGGCGAGAGGGACCGGATCAACGTCGCCGCACATGATCTGCTGCATCGCCCACCACGCCTCTTCGGTCGTGAGATCGCGCCCTTTGATGAGAGCGTGGGTCAGTGCGGGCCACGTATAGATTTCTTGATCCGTCATGGCGCCCATATTAAGGCGTGAACGCTCGTGACGTAGCGCAAGCCCACCAGACGGAACACGGCTTAGATCACGGAAAAAACCGGGACAAAAGCCCCGTTCGATTCAACAATCGCGCTTCCAACAGGTATGCTGAAAAAACCTGCGCACGGACTTTTGTCCCAGCAGGGTCGCACGGGCCTTGCCCGCAGCGGCCGAGACCATGTGCCGTGCATGGCCTCGCAACCCGACCAACGACGAATGAGAACCGTGACAACTGCGACTCTTTCCTCCGCCCCTCGCACCTCCCCCGTGAGCAGGCCGAACACCACTCAGGTCGGCACCATCGTGTGGCTCGCGAGCGAAATCATGTTCTTCGGTGCGCTCTTTGCTATGTACTTCACGCTGTACGGCGTCGTACCCGAGGTTTTCTACGAGGGTCAGAAGAACTTCACGCTCAACTTCGCCATCACCAACACGCTCATCCTGGTCACGAGCTCAATCACGTGCCAGATGGGTGTATTCGCCGCAGAAAAGCGCCGCAAGCGCCGCACCGGCTCGATCGTCAACATCGCCGGCTGGGGCCTCATCGAGTGGTACACCCTCACCTTCATTCTCGGCGCGATCTTCGTGTCGGGCCAGGCCTTCGAGTATGCCGAGCTCGTGCATAAGGGCCTCACCATCTCGAGCACGCCTCATGGCTCAATCTTCTACCTCGCCACGGGCTTCCACGGCCTCCACGTCCTTGGCGGGCTTATCGCCTTCCTCTTCGTCCTCGCGCGCGCCTACTCCGCGAAGAATTTCACGCACCACGAAGAGGTCAGCGCGATTTGCGTGTCGTACTACTGGCACTTCGTCGACGTCATCTGGGTAGCCCTCTTCTTCGTGGTCTACCTGCTTGACCCGCTCGTTCTCCACACCGTTGAAGGCAACTGGGCCTTCTTCTAAAGCTCCCCTACTCGGATTCGCACCCTTTACCGAAACGAGGTCCTCACAGTGAAGGCTCTGGCCACACACCGCCATCACCCGATGGCGCTCCTTGCCATCATCTTGATGGCGTTGATCGCCACGGGCGGTTTGTTTGCCGTCCTCTCCCCCAAAGACGCTTCCGCTGAGGCCTTCTCGGCCTCCGACGTCGCCGAAGGGAAGAAGCTCTTCGTCTCGAACTGCGCGACGTGCCACGGCATGAACGGCGAAGGTCGCAAAGACAGTGACGGCAACACGGTTGGCTCGTCGCTCATCGGCGTTGGCGCCGCTGCCGTCGACTTCCAGGTGGGAACGGGCCGCATGCCCATGCAGGAGTCCGGCCCGCAGGCGCAGCGCAAGCCCGTGCAGTTCACCGATAAGCAGATCTCGCAGCTTGCCGCTTACGTGGCCTCGCTGGGCCCCGGCCCGTCGATCCCCACTGAGGAGCAGCTGAGCAAGGAAGGCGCCGACATCACCAAAGGTGGCGAGATCTTCCGCATCAACTGCGCCATGTGCCACAGCGCGTCTGCTGCCGGCGGCGCACTTACGGAAGGCAAGTGGGCCCCGACTCTTCGCGGTGTCGAGGACAAGCACATCTACGAAGCCATGGAATCCGGCCCGCAGAACATGCCGGTGTTTAACGACAACAACCTGAGCCCCGAAGACAAGCGCGACGTCATCGCCTACCTCAACCAGCTTGAAGAGAACGGCTCGCCCGGCGGCTACTCGCTCGGCGCGCTCGGCCCGGTCACCGAGGGCCTCTTCGCCTGGACGGCGATTCTCGCGATTCTGCTCGGCTGCGCTATCTGGTTGGGAGCTAAGGCAAAGTGAACGAACTGACACACAACATCGACGGCACCTCGCCGCGCACAGGCGTAAGCACTGTCGCCCGCGCGGAAGAGGGCGGTTTCCGCAACCCCGGCCTGCCGCCGCACGAATACCGGCAGGCGGACCTAGATCCGAAGGCCGAAAAGCGCGCCGAGCGCATCGTCTCGCTGCTGTTCGTCCTCTCGATTCTCGGCACGGCATTCTTCATCGCTTCCTACTTCCTCTTCAGCCCCACGGGCACGAACCTCCTCGCCGAAGAAGGCACGCTTTCGGCCGTGCACTGGTCAACTCTCACCATGGGTATCGGCCTCGCTGTTGGCATCTTCTTCATCGGTGCAGGTGCGATCCATTGGGCAAAGACCCTCATGCCCGATCACGAAGTCACCGAGGAGCGACACGCACAGCGCGGCGATGAAGAAACGCGCGAGGCCGCGTCGAAGATTCTTGTCGACGGCATCAATGAGTCCGGTATCGCCCGCCGCCCACTGGTCGTCGCCTCTCTCGCAGGTGCGCTGGCAGCCCTTCCTATCGCCGTTCTCTTTCCGATCTCGACCCTCGGTCCCCTTCCCGGCAATAAGCTCCACCACACGTTCTGGGGCCGCGCCACGGAAAACAAGAAGCGCGTTCGCATCGCCCGCGACCACGACCAAACGCCCATCAAGGCTTCGGACGTCACCGTCGGCTCGATTTTCCACGTGATGCCCGAGGGCCTCACCGAGGAGACTCCCGACTGGATCGAGGAGCGCGCGAAAGCAGCAGCTATTCTCGTGCGCATCGATCCTGCAGACGGTAAGAATGAGGCCTCGCTCGAGGCTGGCCACGAGGGAATCCTCGCGTTCTCGAAGATCTGCACTCACGTCGGTTGCCCCGTCGCGCTCTACGAACAGCAGACCCACCACATGCTGTGCCCGTGCCACCAGTCGACGTTCGATGTCACCGACGGCGCCAAGGTTGTCTTCGGCCCGGCGCACCGTCCGCTCCCGCAGCTTCCCATCGAGGTTGACGACGAGGGCTACCTTGTCGCAACCGGCGATTTCCCCGAGCCCATCGGTCCCAGCTTCTGGGACATTCACAAGGAGAAGTAATTCCTCATGAGTGACACCCAGACCACCGGCCTCGACCGCAACTCGAAGGCCTTCAAGCTCGGCTCGGTAGGCGCTAGCTGGCTCGATGAGCGTACGAGCGGCGCCAACATCGTCAAAGGTTTCGCACGGAAGATCTTCCCCGACCACTGGTCGTTCATGTTCGGCGAAGTCGCGCTCTATAGTTTCGTTGTTCTCGTAATCTCGGGCATCTTCCTCACGATGTTCTTCGTTCCCTCGATGAATGAAGTCGTCTACGAAGGCTCCTACACGGCGCTCCAGGGAGCGCACATGTCAGCAGCGTTCAACTCGACGCTGCACCTGTCATTCGATGTGTGGGGTGGCCTCCTCTTCAGGCAGATCCACCACTGGGCAGCGCTCACGTTCATGGTGGCGATCTTCGTGCACATGTTCCGCGTCTTCTTCACGGGCGCGTTCCGCAAGCCACGTGAGCTCAACTGGCTCATCGGCTTCGGCCTCATGGTGCTCGCGATGCTCGCTGGATTCTCCGGGTACTCGCTTCCCGACGACGTCCTCTCGGGCAACGGTTTGCGTATTGCCGACGGCGTCATGAAGGCCATTCCGATCCTCGGCACCTACGGCTCGATGCTCATGTTTGGCGGTGAATTCCCGGGCCACGACATCATCCCGCGGCTCTTCACCGTCCACATCCTCCTCATCCCCGGTGCGATCCTGGCGCTCATCGCGCTGCATATGTTCTTCCTCGTGATGCACAAGCACACGCAGTACCCCGGCCCGGGTCGCACCGATCGCAACGTGGTCGGCTACCCGCTCTTCCCCGTCTACACGGCGAAAGCCGGCGGCTTCTTCTTCATCGTGTTCGGTGTACTCACCCTCGTGGGCGCCACCGTCGCCATGAACCCGGTCTGGAACTACGGTCCTTACGACCCCTCCCCCGTGTCGGCTGGTTCGCAGCCCGACTGGTACATGCTGTTCCTCGAAGGCTCGCTGCGCCTCATGCCGGGCTGGGAGCCCACGATCTTCGGCTACCCAATCTCGCTCAACATCATCATTCCCGGCATGATTTTCCCGGGCATCATGTTCGGCAGCCTCGCGCTGTATCCGTTCATTGAACAGTGGGTCACCGGCGACGACCGCGAACACCACGTTCTCGACCTTCCGTACAACACGCCCGTGCGCACGGGATTCGGCGTCGCCTGGATTTCTGCCTACGTCGTTTCGATGCTTGCCGGCGCGAACGACCTCATGGCCGTCGCCTTCCACATGTCGCTGAACAACCTCACGTGGTTCTTCCGCATCGGCATCTTCGCGATCCCGGTCATCTCGTTCATCGTGACGAAGCGCGTGTGCCTCTCAATCCAGAAGCACAAGAAGCAGATCGCCCTCCACGGCGTTGAAACCGGCAAGGTTGTGCGCATGGAGAACGGTGAAACGCTCGAGATCCACGAGCCTCTCAGCGAGTATGATCGCTGGGTTCTCGTGAGCTACGACAACCACCGCCCGCTCAAGAAGGGCGAGGGCGTCTCGTCACTTCGGGCAAAGGCCTCGAGCTTCTTCTTCAAGGACCGTGTGGAGCCTGCGACGCCTGCGGAGCTTCGCGAGGCGCTCGAGCACTCGGGCCACGAGGAGCATAAGATCAAGGCTCTCGTCGGCAGCTGATCGAACGCCCTTCCCGAATTCCATAGAGGTTGTGGGGGTTTGCCACTGAGTTTCGGCTCGGGCAGGCCCCCACTTCTGTGCGCGCTCCCCGCAGGAGGGCATGTTTCCTCACCCCCTCGAAAACAAGGACATTGCAACTATCTCCCTCGGCACGGACCCAATTTTTACTTCGCTTCGACCGAAACCGATCGCGCACGACGTGAATCCGTACGGCCCCCGGGAGGCGGAACCCTGCCTGCACTCCCGACGCAACGCCGAGTCCTATAGCCACGGCACAACCAACCGCCAGTGCTGGCGGGCTTCGTCAGCGCCGCTCCCCGGAGTTTGGCTCCATCGACTGCGTGGCGAAGAATCGACCGCTGCTTGGAACATGCGAACCGACCTAGATACGGCGCCGGTGCGAGTACACCTCATCGGCCTCATGGCGTGAATAGCTAGCGGTGTCACGCTGCGCAATCGTCGGCTATCCAGGACTGCCCTCCTTGGAGACGGCCGTTTTCCGGGAGTTCGTTCATTAGCACTTCAAAACTCGGTTTCTCCGGGAATCCGGTCGTGCTTCACAAGCGGGGCTTTCCAAAATTTCAGTACTGCCGAGAGCCTTGCCGCTGCACGCCCGCAGCACGGCTCTCAGCGCACGGAGAGGGAGCCGACGGCTACCTGGAGCCGTCAGCCGCATTCTCATAGCTGTCCTGCGCCCGCGCGTTTAGCGCGTACGGGTAGTCCCGTTCCCTTTCATTGAATGTGCGAATGCCCGGCGGACTCTCTTAGAGCCTGCCGGGCATTCGACAGCGTGGATTCTATCTTTTCAGGCTGCCCCGCGGAACGCGGTCACGTACCTGAATTTTCAGTGGCTGTTGTGCCCCACCGAGTAGGCCATAACCCACATGATGACGCCGATCATACCGATCACGATTCCGAGCGCGGTGATCCAGTAAGCGATTGGGAAACCGCCAAACGCGAGGGAAGCACCGACCGCACACACGAGGGGCGCCCAGCTGTAGGGAGCGAAGACGCCCTTGTGGCCGGCCTCTTCGTGGACTTCGGCGTTGTCGTCGTCTTGGGCACCGCCACCGAAGCGGCGCTCGCTCATCCATACGTAGATGGCGATCATCCAGCACATTGCTGCGAGAGCAAAGAGTGCAGGAACGCCGACCCACTCGATGCCGCCGGGATCGACGTTGAGGGTGAGGAGGGTGTAAACAACGCCGACGACAGCTACGAAGCAGCCGATGAGGGCAAAGATAATGACGTTGGCGCGCATTCTTACTTACCTCCGTGGGCGCTAACGAGGGCTATCTCGTCGCGGTTGACGTGGACCTGATCGATCGCGGCGACTTCCGGGAACTTCTGGTCGAAGGCCGGGCGTTCCGAGCGAATGCGCGGCAGCTCGACGAAGTTATGGCGCGGCGGCGGGCACGAGGTTGCCCACTCGAGGGAAGCGCCGTAGCCCCAAGGGTCGTTCACGGTGACTTTCTCGCCCTTCATGTGGGTGAGGATCACGTTAAGGAAGAACGGAAGAGTCGAGGCACCAAGGATGAAGGCGCCGATCGTGGAGAACTGATTCATCCACTGGAAACCGTCCTCGGAGAGGTAGTTCATGTAACGGCGCGGAGCACCTTCGACACCCATGAAGTGCTGGATAAGGAAGGTCATGTGGAAGCCGACGAGTAGGAGCCAGAAGTGCACCTTTGCGAGGTCTTCGCGGAGCTTGTAGCCGAACATCTTGGGCCACCAGAAGTAGAAGCCCGCGAACATTTCGAAGGCCACCGTGCCGAAGATGACGTAGTGGAAGTGCGCGACGACGAAGTAGGTGTCGCTCAGGTGGAAGTCGAGAACCGGGGTGGAGAGGATGACGCCGGTGAGGCCACCAAAGAGGAAGGTGGTCATGAAGCCGAGCGTGAACAGCATTGGCGATTCAAAGGTGAGGGAACCGCGCCACATGGTGCCGACCCAGTTGAAGAACTTCACGCCTGTGGGAACCGCGATCATCATGGTCATGAAGGCGAAGAAGTCGAGCATCACTGCGCCGGTTGTGAACATGTGGTGTGCCCACACGGTCACGGAGAGGGCAGCGATCGAGATCGTCGCATAGACGAGAGTCTTGTAGCCGAAGATGGGCTTGCGGCTGAAGACGGGGATGATTTCAGAGGCGATACCGAAGAACGGCAGTGCGAGAACGTAAACCTCGGGGTGGCCAAAGAACCAGAAGAGGTGCTGCCAGAGGATTGGCCCGCCGTTGGCAGGGTCAAAGATATTGGCGTCGAGCACGCGGTCAGCGCCGAGGGCGAAAAGCGCGGCTGCGAGCGGCGGGAAGACCATGAGGATGAGGATCGACGTGATGAGGACGTTCCACGTGAAGATCGGCATGCGGAACATGGTCATGCCGGGCATGCGCATTGTGATGATGGTCGTGATGAAGTTGACCGCACCGAGGATGGTGCCGAAGCCCTGCATGCACAAGCCGAAGGCCCACAGGTCGCCGCCGAGCCCCGGAGTAAAGGTTGTGTCGGAAAGCGGCGCGTAGGCGAACCAGCCGAAAGATGCCGCACCCTGCGGTGTAAGGAATCCGGCGCACGCAATGAGTGAGCCGAATCCGGTGAGCCAGTACGAGAACATATTCAGCCGCGGGAACGCCATGTCGACTGCACCGATTTGAAGCGGCAAAAGGTAGTTTGCGAAGCCGGCAAAGAGCGGTGTGCCGAACATGAGGAGCATGATCGTGCCGTGCATCGTGAACAGCTGGTTGTACTGCCCCTTGGACACGACCACCTGCAGGCCTGGCTCCCACAGTTCGGCACGAATGAGCAGTGCGAGCACGCCACCGAAGCAGAAGAAGAAAAAGGCGGTAGCCATGTACATGATGCCGATCGTCTTGTGATCGGTCGTGGTGAGCAGCTTGAAGAGCTGGTTGCCCTTCTTCGTCTCAGGCGTGGCCGGGGTGAAGCGGCTCGTGGTCTCTGCGGTTGTAGTGCTCACTTTTTGGCATCCTCACGACGGTTTTCGATGCGGCGGTCGGAATCGTCCTTCATGTTCCAGGACTTTTGGAGGCGGTTGAGGTCGTTCGACAGCTGACCCGTGTTCCCCTTCGCGCGCAGCTCTTCCATGTGCGCTTCGAACTCTTGCTTGGAGACAACCTTGACGTTGAAGAGCATGTCGGAGTGGAACTCACCGCACAGCTCGGCGCATTTGCCGGCGTAGGTGCCTTCGATCTGCGGGGTCACCTGGAAGGCGGTGGTGTGACCGGGGAACATGTCTTTCTTGTAGAGGAAGTCCACGACCCAGAACGAGTGGATGACGTCGCGCGAGTCGAGCTGGAACTCAACGGTTTCGCCAACGGGAAGGTAAAGAGTGGGGAGATCTTCAGCGGCGCCTTCTTCGCCAGTGCGGAAGGACTGGACGCCTGGATCTTCGTGGACATCTGCGTCAACGTAGTTGAAATCCCAGCTCCACTGCTTCGCAACGACGTTGACGGTGACATCCGGGTTCGGGTCGAGACGTTCGATCTCGGAGATGTCACGCTGCGTGAAGTAGAAGAGGGTCATGATCATGATGACCGGAATGAGCGTGAACGTCAGCTCGATCGGAACGTGATAGCGCAGCTGGACGGGGAAGCCCTTGTCGCCCTTCTTGCGGCGGTAGGCGATGGCACACCAGAAGATCAAGCCCCACACGAGAAGGCCGACGGCGAGGAGGGTAATCCACGAACCGGTCCACATTGTGATGATGCGGTCTGTCTGGTTCGTGATCTGGTGAGTGGTGTCACCGGGGAGGAATCCTCGCTGCTGCTCTTCCGTGCAGCCCACGAGAGCAAGCGCCGTCAGGGCAAAGGCGGCGATGGCCTTCGGCATTCGGCGGCTGCGTTCCGGGGTTTGGGGGATCACAGGCTGACCTTCCATGTATCGCGTGGCGAATCGGTTGTGGGGAGATTCGCTCTCGATTGTGCGGTTGTTTCTGGCTACCTCGCTCCCGGCGTGGCACGGGGTGTGCACACTAATCGGGACGAGAGTCCTTAGTCATCATACGCGACTTGCCACCAAATGTTGCCTTCACCGTCGCTTTTTGCAGATTCCGTGGGGTTTGCTCAGTCACGTTTGGGCCGCTCGGGACGGGCAAGCAGGTCCAGCGCGAGGTTTTGGGTCCGACGGATGCCCGATTAACGCGCGAGTGGGCCACCGCGTGCGCGGCAGCCCACTCGCGAACTGAACGAACGAGCGCGTTTAGGCGAAGGAGTCTCCGCATGCGCACGAGCTCGACGCATTGGGGTTGTCGATCGTGAAGCCCTGCTTCTCGATGGTGTCGGAGAAGTCGATCGTTGCTCCCGACAGGAACGGGATCGAATTCCTGTCGACAACGACCTCGACGCCGTTGAAGTCAACGGTCGCATCGCCCTCAAGGAGACGTTCATCGAAGTAGAGCTGATAGATGAGCCCCGAGCAGCCGCCAGGCTGAACGGCGATACGAAGGCGCAGGTCATCGCGACCTTCTTGCGCGAGAAGCTGTTTCACCTTGTCGGATGCAACCTCGGTGAGGGTCACACCGTGTGCGGGAACAGCTTTAGTTGCGGTGTCGGTCATTGGTCCTCCGTGGTGGTCCGGTATGTCACGTGTGCGTCAAAGCCTACGCGGTTTCTTTCGGTTCGAGCTCGGCGGCGCCGAGCAGGATGAGTGCTTCAGCGACGCAGACGCGTTCGAAGTCGCCGAGGTGGAGCGACTCGTCGACGCCGTGGGCGCGCGAATCCGGGTCTTCAACACCGGTCACGAGCACATCCGCATTCGGGAACAGCTCGAGAAGATCGGAGATGAAGGGGATCGAGCCGCCAAGGCCCGTATCGACGGGTTCGACGCCCCACGAGTCATGAAACGCGCGGCGAGCCAGATCCATTCCCGCGCTGCTCGCGGGCGCAAGGAATGGTTTGCCGGCATCGACGGGCGTGAAGGTGACCTTCGCGGCGGCCGGTGTGTGGGCTTCAACGTGCTTTCTAAGAACCTCGGTGGCGTGTGCGGGGTCTTCGCCAGGCGCAATGCGCACGCTGACCTTCGCGCGAGCCTTCGATACGAGCGTGTTCGAGGCTTGCTGCACGGCCGGCGCGTCGATGCCGATGACCGAGATCGCGGGCTTCGTCCACAGGCGCGAGGTGATCGATCCGTCGCCGGCGAGCGGCAGCCCTTCGGGGACACCGGCGTCGCGGCGGAAGTCCGCTTCGTCCATGTCAACTTCGGGGGCATCGGCCACGTGAAGACCGTCGACGGCGATCGTGCCGTCTTCGTTGTGGAAGGTCGTGAGGACGCGCGAAAGCTGGGTAAGAGCATCGATCACGGGTCCACCGAACATGCCCGAGTGCACGGAGTAGTCGAGAACCTGAACGTCAAGCTCGAAGGCAACAACGCCGCGAAGGCTCGTCGTGAGGGCGGGGCGGCCGACGGCCCAGTTCGAGGAGTCGGCGACGACGATGATGTCGCTGCGCATGATGTCCTGGTGCTTTTCGAGGAACGGGCGGAAGGTCTCGCTGCCGTATTCCTCTTCACCTTCCACAAACACGACGATGCCGACGCCGGATTCTTCGAGCTCGTCCTTGAGCGCACGCAGGGCGGTCACGTGGGCCATAACGCCGGCCTTGTCGTCGGCAGCGCCGCGGCCGTACAGGCGGCCGTTGCGCTCGGTCGCTTCAAACGGCGGAGTTGTCCATTCGGATTCATCGCCGACGGGCTGCACGTCGTGGTGGGCGTACAGCATGACCGTCGGCTTACCTGGCTTCGCGGGACGTCGCGCGAGAACGGCCGGCGCGCCGCCCTCGACGGATTCGATGCTTACCTCGGGCATACCGGCATCCTTGAGGAGCGCGGCTACTTTTTCGGCACTAGCCCTCACGTGCGACTGGTCGTAACCGTCAAAAGCGATCGAGGGAATCGCGACGAGCGCCGTGAGGTCCTCGAGTGCTTGCGGTTGAAGGGCTTTGACCTTCTCATTGATTGCGTCGACGCTGAGCGACATTCCTCTTCTCCTTCCGCGCCGCTGGCGCGTTAATGGTCTTTGCTCCACCGTATCCCTGCAACCGTCGGAATTCCTCACGAAACCCCGTGCCTACTGTGCGTGTCCGGGCGCCGGGAGTCTAGAATTGGATGGGTGAATACCGACACGACTTCCGCTAACTCCGCCAGCCCTGCCCCAGCCGAGCATTCTGCGACGACCCCGAAGAAGGGGCGCCCGACCCGCTCGCGTAAGGACGCCCAGGCTGCGCGCCGCACGCCGCTCGTTCCGAAGGATCGCAAGGAGGCGAAGCGCCGTTCTAAGCAGAAGGACCGCGCGGCGGCCAATCGCGAGCACCAGGCTCTCCTCACCGGCGATGAGGCGCACTACCCCGTACAGCACCGTGGTGCCGATCGCCGACTCGTGCGTGACGTCGTCGACTCGCGCCATAACGTCGCCGAGTACTTCTTGCCACTGGCCCTGATCGCGATGCTGTTCCCCTTCGTGATGCAGCTCATCGACCCGGTAAAGTTCCAGGTCGTTTCGATTGTGTTCCTCGCCGTGCTGTGGGCAGGCATCATCGTCGTGGTGATCGATACGTTCCTCGTGCGGCGCAAAATCCGCAAGGCACTCATGGAACGGTTCGGCGTGGTCCCGGCCGGAATGGTGTCGTACGGGCTCCTTCGCTCAACGAACATCCGCCCGTGGCGCATGCCGAAACCGCAGATCAAGCATGGCGAGGACCCTCGTCCGTAGATTTTCTTCGCCCATGGGAAAGCCCCCGGCCCGAACATGTCGTTCGGTAACCGGGGGCTTTGTGCAGGGCCGGGTTACTTGGCGGTGTCCGACGGCTGCTCGGCCTTCGCCGAGTCCTTATCCTTTGCCTTCTTCTCCGGCTTGAAGTCCACGCCCGCTTCCTTACGCTGCTGCGGCGTGATGGGCGCCGGGGCTGCCGTCAGCGGGTCGTAACCGTTACCGGTCTTCGGGAAGGCGATGACATCGCGGATCGAGTCGGTCTTCGCGAGGATCGACACGATGCGATCCCAGCCGAACGCGATGCCGCCGTGGGGCGGCGCACCGAACTTGAACGCCTCGAGGAGGAAGCCGAACTTCTCCTGCGCTTCTTCTTCGCTGATGCCCATCAGTGCGAAGACGCGCTGCTGGACGTCGGCCTGGTGGATACGAATCGAGCCGCCGCCAATCTCGTTGCCGTTGCACACGATGTCGTAGCCGTAGCTGAGCGCCGAGCCAGGGTCGGTGTCAAACGTGTCAAGGAACTCAGGCTTCGGGGACGTGAAGGCGTGGTGAACGGCGGTCCATTCGCCGTGACCAACCGCGACGTCGCCGGCCGCTTCGGCGTCGCCGGCGGGCTCGAACATGGGCGCATCCACGACCCACACGAAAGCGAACTCGTCGGGGTTGATCAGCCCGAGGCGGTCGCCAATCTCGTTGCGCACGGCGCCAAGAAGGGCGCGCGAGCTCTTGGCCTCGCCGGCTGCGAAGAACACGCAGTCGCCCGCACTCGCGCCCACCTTCTCGGCGAGGCCGGACTTCTCATCATCAGAGAGGTTCTTGGCGACGGGGCCGCCAAGTGAGCCATCTTCTTGGAAGAGAACGTAAGCGAGGCCCTTCGCGCCGCGCTGCTTCGCGAATTCCTGCCACGCATCGAGCGTGCGGCGGGGCTGTGAAGCGCCACCTTTCATGACGATCGCGCCAACGTACGGCGCTTGGAACACGCGGAACGGCGTGTCCTTGAAGAACTCGGTCATCTCGGTGATTTCGAGATCGAAACGGAGGTCTGGCTTATCGGAGCCGTAGCGGGCCATCGATTCGTGGTAGGTGATGCGCTTGATCGGCGTTTCAATGTCGTAGCCGATTTGCTTCCACACGTTCACGAGAATCTTCTCGGCAAGCGCGATCACGTCTTCCTGATCAGCGAAGCTCATTTCGACGTCAAGCTGCGTGAACTCGGGCTGGCGGTCGGCGCGGAAGTCTTCGTCGCGGTAGCAGCGAGCGAGCTGGAAGTAGCGTTCCATGCCGCCCACCATGAGCAGCTGCTTGAAAAGCTGCGGCGACTGCGGAAGTGCGTACCACGATCCGGGAGCGAGGCGTGCCGGGACGAGGAAGTCGCGCGCCCCCTCGGGGGTCGAGCGGGTAAGGGTTGGCGTTTCGATCTCGACGAAGTCTTCGTTGAGGAGCACCTCGCGCGCGGCCTGATTGACTTTCGAGCGCAGGCGCAACGCATATGCCGTTTCCGCACGGCGCATGTCGAGGTAGCGGTAGCGCAAGCGAGCTTCCTCGCCCACCTCACTGTGCTCATCGAGCTGGAACGGGAGCGCAGCGGCGGGGTTGAGCACCTCAACCTCGGATGCGATGACCTCGATGTCGCCCGTGGGAAGAGCCGGGTTTTCGTTACCTTCGGGGCGGCGCTCGACCTTTCCCGTGACCTTGAGCACGAACTCGTTTCGCAAGTGATGCGCATCTTCTTCGCGAACAACGACCTGCGACACCCCCGAAGCATCACGCAGATCGAGGAAGGCCACACCGCCGTGGTCACGGCGCCTTCCAATCCAGCCGGCGAGAGTGACGTCCTGGCCGATGTGATCTGCCCTCAGATCACCGGCGCGGTGGGTGCGAAGCATGAAGATTCCTTTGACTTCGGGGTGGTCGGTCGTGTGCGGCGCATGCATGCGCGGGCACCGTAAGGGTGCGGTGCGCTCGGCGATCAGCCGCAATCCGCACCAGTTTAGCGCGCACGGCTAGCGAGTGCAGTCCGACGGTTGCCGCTCAACCGTCGGACCTGCCCCAAATCTCTTTGTCGTCTACCCCTGCCCGACACTTTGCCCCTTCCTCCGATGTCTCCTCCCCTCCAGCGAACTCCAACTCCCCCAGCCCATCTCTCCCATTCTTCCTCCCCTCCAGCCGCACCCCTTGCCCCTTTCTTCCGTCTCTCCTCCCCTCTAACTGCACTCTCAACTCCCCTGCCCGTCTCTCCTCGCTCCTTGGGTCGCCCCTGTCTCCGTTCCACGCCGCTCCCGCAACGAAAGTGGTGATTTTTGGCGTAAAGGACCTGATAAGCATCGTGAGGCGGCGATTTTTCACCACTTTCACCGAATCTTCTGGGGCGATAGGAACGAGGCGGCCCCAGGGACGAGAGGGGTTGGGGCCCAAGTGGGGGGAGCGAGGGCGAGCGGGGGAAAGCAATGGGCGAGCAGCAAGAGCAAGAGGTGATGCAAGAGAAATGGGGCCAAAAGCCACACGAACAATGCGCGAGGCCAGTAGAGAAATCTTGCGGAGGTGACCATTGTCGCGCCCTTCCCCCTCCCCTTGCGCCCCTGTTTTCCGTAAGCTGGTTCCAGCACGTGTGAGCGCCATGTGGGCGCGATGAGGACTTAGCGCCGATCCGGACGGCGCATTTTTTGTGCGGGATTCCCGCGGGGACGTGCTCGACAAGATGAGGGGCCGATGAGCGGCCCGAAAATGTTCACGTGCGTATTCCGGGGCGGGCGTGTGTGATGGCCCGGAAGGACCCGAATAATGACGACCGACAACCACAACGACACGGAAATCGCCCTGGAAAACCGCGAAGAAATCGCGGAAGCGCTCGAAATGGATGGCATGGCGCAGGCCGGTACAGACGCCGCCGACGGCGGCACGGATACAGACGCCCCCGAAGAAACAAGCAACGACGAGCGCATGCGCTTCGATGAACTCGGCCTTCCGCCGGAGCTTCTCGCGGCCGTCCACGACCTCGGGTTCACGCATCCCTCCCCCATCCAAGAGCGCGCCATTCCCGCACTGCTCGAAGGGCGAAGCGTCCTCGGCGTCGCCCAGACCGGTACGGGTAAAACCGCTGCGTTCGGTCTGCCGCTGCTCGCTGAAATCCGAGCATCGAATCGCTCTACTCAGGGACTCGTTCTTGCCCCAACGCGAGAGCTCGCCATGCAGGTGGCCGATGCAATCCAGTCCTTCGCCGCGAAGCTCGATGGTGTGAACGTCGTGAGTGTGTATGGCGGCGCCCCGTACGGCCCGCAGGAAAGAGCGCTCGAGCGCGGCGCCCATGTCATTGTCGGCACGCCCGGGCGCGTCATCGACCATCTCAAGCGCGGCAATATCGTGCTCGACGACCTGTCGACACTCGTGCTGGACGAGGCCGATGAAATGCTCCGCATGGGCTTCGCCGAGGACGTCGACGAAATCCTCGGTTTCGCCCCGAAGCAGAAGCGCATGGCACTTTTCAGCGCAACCATGCCTCCCGCGATTAAGCGCGTTGCGGAGGAGCACATGCCCGATGCGGTCAGCGTCGCCGTCGCCCGACAGTCGACGACCGTCACAAGCGTCGACCAGAAGTACGCGGTCGTGCCGTTCCGCCACAAGACGGGCGCCCTCACCCGCATCGTTGAGACAACGGATGCCGATGCCACGATCGTGTTTGTGCGCACGCGTAGCGCGGCCGAAGAAGTAGGAACGGCGCTCATTGCTCGCGGCATCGTGGCTGCGACCATCTCGGGCGACGTCCCACAAAAGGAGCGCGAGCGTATCGTCGAGCGCCTGCGCGACGGTTCACTCACGGTCCTCGTCGCGACCGACGTTGCCGCCCGAGGTCTAGACGTCGAACGCATCGGCCTCGTGGTCAATTTTGACATTCCCTCAGAACCCGAGGCGTACGTCCACCGCATTGGCCGCACTGGCCGCGCTGGCCGCACCGGGCAGGCGATCACTTTCGTCGCACCTCACGAAAAGCGAAAGCTGCGCAACATCGAGCGCACGACTCGTCAGGAACTCGAGGAAGTGCAGATCCCCTCACCGCTCGACGTCTCGCGCCACAAGATGAAAAAGGTGCTGAGTGAGGTACCCGCGCGTCTCGAGAAGGGACGCCTCAACCTCTACTACGACCTCCTCAACGAGTTCTTGAGCGAAAACAATGTCTCGATTGAACAGGTAGCAGCGGCGCTCGGTGCGATGACGGTCGGCGACGACGGCCCACGCGCGAGCGATGATGAGTTCACGGGTGCAAGCTTCCGCGATAAGGGAGCCAAGGGCGATCGCAAAGATCGTGGCGATCGGGGAGATCGCAACCGCGGCGAGAAGCGCTCACGCCGCACGAGTGCTGGCTTCACGACCTACCGCATCGCAGTCGGTAAGAATAATGGCGTGCGCCCGCAGGCAATCGTTGGAGCAATCGCCGGCGAGGGCGGACTCAATGGTCAGGATGTCGGCAAGATCGATCTCTTCCCCTCGTTCTCGCTCGTCGAGCTTCGCGATGGCGTCGACGAGGCAGCGCTCGCGCGCATTGGCCGCGCGCGCGTGGGTGGCAAGCCGATGCGTATTCAGGTCGATCAGGGTCCAAAGAAGGGCGGAAAATTCAAGACCCGCAAGGGCAAGCGATTCGAGGACCGCGGCGCAAAGAAGTCCAATCGCTGGTAAAGCGGCGAGACTTCTCACAGCTTCTCCCTTGCCAACCTTTACAGGCGCGCCTTGGGCGTCCACGGTAGAGGGAGCCGCAGATTGTATGCACGCATAGATACAGTGCGTTGTCGCGGCGCTCGATTCCCCCTCGCGCCACGAAAGGACTGGCATGGACGATCCCGCACCCATCGCACAGGAGCGCTTTGCCCGTGAAGCCGAACGAGACAGCGCCATCCAACAGGACCGCGCCTTCCTCGGCCACCCGCGCGGCCTCGCGACGCTCTTCGGCCTTGAGATCTGGGAAAGGTTCTCCTACTTAGGTTTCCAGGCGATCCTCGCCCTCTACTTCGCCGATGCCGTCGCTAATGGCGGCATGGGCTTTGAGGAAGGCGTCGCCTCGAGCATCGTCGCCGCCTATGGCGCGCTCGTGTACCTGCTATCGATCGTGGGGGCGTGGATTGCCGACCGAATTATCGGCACCTACCGCACGGTGCTTTTTGGCGGCATCATCATTGCTGCCGGGCACATCTTCATGGGTATCCCCGCGTCCTTCTCGACATGGCTCGGCCTAGCCCTGATCGTCCTCGGCACAGGTCTGCTCAAACCGAATGTCTCCACGAAGGTTGGGGAGCTCTACTCGAGCGAGGATGAGCGCCGCGACGCCGGGTTCTCGATCTACTACTCAGGCATCAACATCGGCGCATTTCTTGGCCCGATCATCGCGGGCTGGCTTGGCCAGGAGGTTGGCTGGCACTGGGGGTTCGCGGCCGCTGCCGTCGGTATGTTCGCGGGCGTCATTCAATATGTTGTGGGCTCGAAGAACCTCGCGGGTAACGAGGCGGCAGCACGCATCCGCGCCGCCTTCCGTGCTGACCGCGGTTTCTGGGCAACAATCGGGCTCATTGTGGCCGCCGTGATCGCCGCAGCTCTTTTCACGATCCTCGCAGAGGACGGCATCAACGCGCTCGTGAACGTCATCTCGATCGTGAGCGCGATCGTTCCGATCGTCATGCTCCTGCTCATGGCCCGCTCCCCCAAGGTCACGAAGGCCGAGCGCGCGAACCTTATGCCGTATTCACTCCTGCTCATTGCCCTGGTCGCGTACAACCTCATGTACTTCCAAACGGGCAATACGCTCAACTTCATGGCGCTCAACCGCACCGAGAACTCGCTGTTTGGCTGGGGCTACCCCTCGACGTGGTACATCTCCCTCACCGCGATCGTCGAAATCATCATGGGCCCGGTTCTCGCACTCCTGTGGGTCAAGCTCGGTAAGCGCCAGCCTCACGTTGCGGCGAAAGTTGGCCTCGGCACCGTGTTCGGTGGCGCCGCCTTCCTCGTCGTAGCGCTTGGAGCGAGTGTGAGCGGCGAGGCCGCGATGCTCTCTGCGATCTGGCTCGTGATCTGTTACATCTTCCTTGGACTCGGCGATCTCGTGCTGCAAACGAGCGGCATGAGCGCGACGACAAAGCTCGCTCCACGAGCATTCGCATCTCAGACGATGGCCGTGTGGTTTGCCGCGATGGCTCTCTCGCAGGGGATCCAAGCGCAAATCGTGAAGGTCTTCGACTACGACAACGCCGCTCTCTACTTCGGTATTCAGGGTGCCCTTGTCGTGGCCTACGGCGTGTTCCTCATGGCCATCACGCCCTGGCTGAAGAAGCGCATGACTCTTGTGGGATAGACCCCTCCACCGCTAGCTCGAAAGGAGTACAGCTCGTTCATGAAATACATCGACGACTTCCCCTATGACGTAAAAATCGTGGAGGATTGGATCCCTCTCGCCGACGGCACGAAGCTGTGGATGAAAGCTTTCATGCCCGTCACCGATGAGAAGGTTCCCGCCCTGCTCGAATACCTTCCGTACCGCGCGGGTGACTGGACGGCGCCTCGCGAC
Source organism: Dermabacter sp. HMSC08H10 (assembly GCF_001807585.1). Taxonomy (NCBI): domain Bacteria; kingdom Bacillati; phylum Actinomycetota; class Actinomycetes; order Micrococcales; family Dermabacteraceae; genus Dermabacter; species Dermabacter sp. HMSC08H10. The sequence goes on along the minus strand of NZ_KV789424.1, from coordinate 294,360 downwards.
CACGAACGCCACCCTTACTACGCGGGACACGGTTACGCATCGATCCGCGTAGATATTCGCGGCCACGGTAACTCTGACGGCGTGCCCGGCGACGAGTACGACGAGCAAGAACTAAGCGATGGCGAAGAGGTTCTCGCGTGGATCGCCGAGCAGGAGTGGTGCACCGGTGATGTGGGCATGTTCGGCATTTCGTGGGGCGGCTTTAACTCGCTCCAGCTTGCCGCCCGTAAGCCGCCGCAGCTCAAGGCAATCGTCACCACATGCTCGACAGATGATCGGTATGACAATGACGTGCACTATCTCGGCGGCTCTATGCTCGCGGTGGACATGCACGCGTGGGCGGCGACGATGCTCGCGTTCGAGTCACGCCCGTCTGATCCGCGCGTGGTGGGCGATCAGTGGAAGGACCAGTGGCTCGATCGTCTGAACAAGATGGAACCGTACATCGACGAGTGGATGCGCCACCAAACGCGCGACGAGTATTGGAAGCACGGATCCGCCTGCGAAGACTACGACAATATCGATGCGGCAGTTTTCGCGGTCGGTGGCTGGTTCGATCCGTACCGCGACACGGTTCTTCGCCTGTGCGAGAACCTCACTTCGCGCGGGAAGAGCGTGAAGGGCCTCATCGGTCCGTGGTCGCACCAGTACCCGGATCGCGACTTGCGCCCCGGCCCTCACATCGACTTCCTCGGGGAAACGCTCCGCTTTTGGGATCTTCATCTCAAGGGGAAGCAAACCGGCTTCGATGAGGAACCGCTGCTTCGCGCGTGGATGCTCGATTCGATGCGCCCGAGTTCGGTCTATGACGAAGTTGGCGGCACGTGGGTGGCCGAGGAATCGTGGAACACTGATGAGCGCCCCAAGGAACGCTTCTCTTTCGCGTCGGCGAACGCACTCCCGGCTGCGGAGCGTTCGGGTAGTGAAATCCGTGTCAAGAGCCCGCAGGATACGGGTATGAGCGCGGGCCGCTACTTCCCCTTTGGCAACTCGGGTGACCTCCCCACCGATCAGCGCGTCGATGACGCAAAGAGCGTGTGCTTCGACTTCGTACTCGATACTGATGTGCGCATTCTCGGTAACGCCGCTCTTCGCTTGCGTGTGAAGTCGGCTCATGCGAAAGGGCAGGCCTACGTTCGCTTGACCGACGTCGCCCCGGATGGCTCCTCCACTCTTGTCACGCGCGGGAACATGAACTTCTCCGCTCGCGAGGGACGCGATAAAGCCGTTGAGATGCCCAGTGATCAGTGGGTGGATCTCGACATTCCCCTCACGGGAATCGGCTACGTGCTGCCAAAGGGTCACACTCTTCGCGTCGCCATCTCGAGCGCGTACTGGCCGTGGGTGTGGCCGCAACCGGGGGCCGACGGTTTCTCGGTCGACATCGACGGAAGCTTCCTCGAGGTTCCCGTGCGCGAAAAGCCAGTGGAGGGTTCTGAGGCGGCATCGCGCGACGCAGCCGTCGGTTTCGCCGAAGCCGTTCAACCCACTCCCCTCGACGTCGAGTATCCCGAAGCGGGTAGGGCGGGTTCAGCTCGGCCCGAAAGGCTTGTTCAGCAGGACGTCGTGAAGCGCCAGACGATGCTGCAGGTTGACCCGGCCTACGGTGGCACCCGCGTGTACCCCGATGGCCTGCACTATGACGAGGACACGGTGGAGCGCTACTGGATTAGGTGGGATGATCCACTTTCGGCGCGCACCGAGGCTGTCTGGAATGTGGGCCTTAGGCGTCCGGATCTCGGCTGGGATGTGTCGCTCACGGCAACGACGCGAATCTCGTGTACCGCGGAGGTTTTCACCACCGAGTCGATCGTGGAGTGCCGCGATGGAGATGAGACAGTGTTTGAGAAACGCTGGAGCGAGGAGATCCCGAGGATCGCTTCGTAAGTACTTTTCTCCTGCCCACAAGCGGCGTCACCGCACGAAGGTGGCGCCGCTTTCGCGTGCCAGCTTTGCTAGCTGCTCAGCTGCGAGACGCGTTGCCGCGAGATCCCGAGGATCGTACCAATATCCTCCTGGCTAAGGCCGTCGGCTCGCATTTTTCTGATGATCGAACGGCGGATTTCCGAGGCCATTTTTGCCGCTGCCTCCGCTTCTGCGCTTGCGTGGTCGGCTCCGCGTTTAGCGTCGTCGTACTCGGTTACCACGCGCACCTCTCGCCCGGTGTGACCGGCATCCGCGAGAGCGCGCTGCACGAGGGGCGTAATCTGCGCGAACGTACGAGCACGGACTCGGATGCTCTCGCCGCCTATCGAGAGGGTCGCATCCCACTCTCGTCCGCTTCGCGTGGCCTTGACCTCGATCGCCATCGATTCGTCTCCTTTCGCTTACCCGGCACCACAATGATGCCACGTCCTCTTGCACGTCTATCGCAACCACTCCTAGCACATTGGGGGCATTAAGGAGGGTATGACGCGACCGGTAGAGTGGAGGCATCACCCCAACCGAGAAGGAGGCGCCCATGACCCCGCCGAAGTATGCCCAGGCGTTCCCGAGCGCGACCGCCGAGCAGAACATCACCGCCGCCAACGCTCGAGTCGAGGCGCGAATCGCAGGTAAGGGTGCGATCACTCCCCCTCAGTTCGCAACGCTCCTTCAGGCGTGGCGGCTCGAGAAGCTCGCGTGAGAGGCAAAGGCACCATGAGCACATATCTCTCCCCGGAAGGGCTGCGCGGCAAAGTCGCCTTCGTGACGGGCGCGTCCGGCGCACTTGGTTCCGACGCCGCCCGGGCCCTCAGCGCCCGCGGAGTTCGGCTCGCTCTCCTGGGCCGCAACACCGACAAGCTCGAGACTCTCGCCCGCGAGCTCGGTGGCCCTGAGAAGGCTCTCGCGATCGAGATGAACGTGCGCAACCTCGCCTCGGTCGAGGCTGCGGCGAAGAGCGCCGCCGACCATTTTGGCGGCATCGATATCCTCGTCGCCGGCGCAGGCATGGTGACGACTGAACTGGTCGAGGACTACTCGGCGACAGGCTTCGTGGATGACGTTGACACCAACCTCAACGGGGTATGGCGCACCATTAAGGCCACGCTCCCCTATATTCGCGAAGCGAAGGGGCACGTGTGCATCATTGCGTCCCTCGCCTCGTTCATTCACATGCCGGAGATGTCCGCATATTCAGCCTCGAAGGCCGGAGTGCTCGCGCTCGCTAATTCAGTCAGGCTTGAGCTCGATGGAAGCGGAGTGAGCGTCGGAACCATTCACCCCTCGTTCTTCGAGTCTGCTCTCGGGGATGCGCTCACCACCTCTCCGCTCCTGAATCGCGCAAGCGGTAACTTCGGCGGGCTCTTCACCCCGATCAAACGCGAGGACGTCGTTGCCGCGATCGTCAAAAACATCGAGCGTCGCTCACGGGTTGTGGTGCTACCGAAGGCGTTTTCGGCCCTCGCCCTCGTACCTGGTCTCGGCCAGCGCGTAATCGAACCGTATCTCACGCACAATCTTCGAAAAACGGCTCAGAAACTCTCGCGTTAGCGGGCGATCCCCCAGCTCTCAAGGGTCTGATCAACCATTCCGTGACGCCAACGGGCGCCCTAAGCCTCCAGCTCCGGCTCCTCCGCTCGGGCCTGCTCGAACACCTCTTTGGCGGCGCCAAGGTTGACGAGCCCAATGACGATGCCCACCGCGACGTCGGGGAGAACCGAAGGCCACACGAGGGTGAGAAGGCCTGCCGCAATGATGAGGACGTTCGCGAGCACATCGTTGCGGGCGGCGAGCCATGCGCCGCGCACGAGAGCATTGTGACCCGCGCGCAGGCGCACGAGGAGCACGGCACAGCAAGCGTTAATCACGAGCGCTGCAAGGGCTGTTCCGGAAAGCGCAAACGGTTCCGGCGGCAGCCCCGTGAGGAGCTTGTGAATCGCCATCGCGAACGCTGCGCCCGCGGGAATAAGGATGAGCCCTGCGAGCGCGTAGGAGGCTTTCCGTCTGCTCTCCAGCGGCCATGCGAGGGCGAGGAGAACGAGGGAGTTGATGAGGAAATCCTCGAGAAAGTCTGCCGCATCGGCGAGCAGAGAGGCGGAGCCGATCGCGAAGGCGAGTATCGCCTCGCCGAGGCAGCCGGCAAGGTTGAAGAGCGCAACGATGAGTATTATTCGACGCGCACGAGCGTCAAGCTCCGGTGTATTCACGGCCTCTCCCACGATTCAAGGTGTCCTTCCCTCACGCGAAAAAGGGGATGGGGCTCAAGCACAGCACCCTCGGGCGGGACCCCTTGCCAGCCTGGTTCGCGTTCTCGCACCTTCCTTCGTAAGTGTTCGGCTTCAAACGTTAGCTGCCCGGTAGTAACCGACAGAGAGCCGTCGAGTTGCCCGGGCGCGTGAATTTTCGAATGATCAAACGAGTATCTACGGGAATCTGCCTCACGTGCGATCCCTAAAAGGAATGCCCCGATGCTCCCTTGGGGATCGGCGCTCTCTCGAAAACGTTCGAGTTGGGGATGCTTCGTGTACCCCTTAGTGAGGCCCGCGAGCACCTTTGCGCCAAGAGTGCCTCACGCCAGCAGGCGACGAGTGCCATCCGATCAAGGTAGGCGGGATTCAAAGACCACAGCCGCAAGTGACACCCCCTTTCGTGGCGAAGAGAAATGCAAGCCTCTAGCTATTCGAACCGTGCTGTGGCCTAATAGCCAGTTACCCGGGTAGTCTGTGACGTAACCGACGTTTTCCGGCTTCGTTCAAGCGGCGCCACGCGGGTTGAAAGGGAAGGCGATGTCAGCACAGCAACCACCCCAGCAAACGCAGGGCTACCCGCAACCGCCACTTGGGCCCGAAAAGTCGTCGGGAAGGCGAGCAGTCGTCATCTGGTCCTGTATAGCGGCAGCGGCCCTCTTCCTCATTCTTGCGGTGGTGGCAGTCGTTGCATTTCTATTGTGGAACGGCTCGAAAGAAGAGCCTCCAGCTGCACCCACGACGACTCAAACGTCGCCGTCACCGGCACCCTCTGACCCCACCTCCGAGGGCCCCACTTCCCCGCCCGACGACACTGAATCGCCGACGCCTGTCGCACCACCAACGACCAACGCGCCCTCCGCACCGACACCGAAGTCTGCTGAAGAGGCGAAGGCGGCACTGCACTCGGCACTGCCGGAGAAGATCGAAAACTGGGTCCTCAAGGATGTTGGTGGGGACAAGATCTATAAGGACGGGGATCGTCGGATCAGCTTCCTCGTGATCAGCCTTTCCGAAGACCCTTCCAACCCCTCGGAGGGCCGTGAGGGTGAACAGGTGTTTGAGCGCGGCAGCTGCGGCCTAAATGCCCTCAACCCCGAGGCGATCACCTGCCTTATTTTTCCGCGCGCAACAGGAAACACCGCGTATTACATGACATCGAAGTACTCCGATATGGAGGAAATGGTTCGCGTTTCGAAAGCTGTGATCGAGGGCAAGTAGCCCCACGAAGCGCGCGTAAAGATAAGGGGGAAACCATGGCTGGCCCGCACAACCTGCAGAATCGGACACGATCGCCGCTGGTGATTACTTTTGCGGCCTGCGGCTGCCTCATCGCCGTAGGTGTAACAGGGATCATGGTCGCGGTCGCCGCGATCATCATCAATATGCCCAAAGCCGCAAACCCGCCGTCACCAACGTCTAGTGCGTCGACGTCATCGTTTAGTCCGTCGGCGTCGGCCGATGAAACCTCACCCCCACCTGCCTCTCCTACGGCTGGCGCCCCTCACCCGACGCCAGGTCGCCCGTCAACGAACACGGGAGATAACACCGACGACACCATAAACGCCCGCCTTCCCGACACCGTCGGTGAGTGGGATCTCGCCCACATCGGCACAAGGCCCATCTACGCGCGAGGCGAAAACACCATTTCGATCCTCATCTCCGACATCGCCGACGGTAAAGCCACCGCGGAAAATCCCTCGTGGGGGCTCGAAGGTGAGAAGGTTTTCGACCGCGGTGTGTGCGCGCCGCATCCCGATGGACGCGGAGGCTTCATGTGTTGGGTATGGCCCAAGGACCTCCCCGACACCGTGTTTTCAGTGCAGTCTCGCGATGCGTCGATGGAGGAAATCATTAAGGTCGCGGAGGCCGTCCGAGGCTAAGGCAGACCTCATTTCATTTAATGGGCACATCCACAAATTGTCTACAATCCGTGTAGGCTCTCGCGTACTCAGCCTTCACACGGCCTACCACGACGAAAGGATGACCCGTGACGGCGAACGCCTCCTCCCCCGCGCCCCCCATCTCAGGAAGCCGAACCCAAAGGCGTCCTCGGGCTCATCGTTCAAGTCGGCAACAAGATTCCCGACATCACGACGCTCTTCGTCAGCGCTCTCGTGATCGTTCTCGTCGTCTCGGCGCTTTTGTCGTTCGTGAACTTCGACTACATCAATCCCGCAACTGACGAGAAGATTCAAATCGTCAACATGCTCGCACCCGACCGTCTCGTCGAGCTCATGGCCACAGCCGTCACCAACTTCGCGACGTTCCCCGCGCTCGGCATGGTGATCGTGGCGACGATAGGCATCGGTATCGCTGACGGCTCCGGGTACATCAACGCCGCGCTGCGAAAGCTCCTCTCGTTCACCCCAAAGTCGCTTCTCACACCGATGATCATCGTCGCAAGCATGCTCTCGCACCTGGGTCCCGACACCGGTTACGTCGTCATCATCCCCGTCGCGGCGTACATGTTCTATGCGGTAGGCAAGCACCCCCTCGCGGGCATCGCAGCATCATTCGCCGGTATCGCCGGCGCGTTTGCCGCAAACTACACGCCTTCGGCAATCGACCCCGTTATCCAGGGGTTCACCGAACCGGCCGCCCACATCATCGACCCGAATTACAGCGTCAATATCCTCGCTAACTATTTCTACGGTCTAGGCGCGACCTTTACCGTCATTCCTGCGCTGTGGCTCGTGACCGAGAAGTGGGTCGAACCTTGGCTTCAGAAGAACTTCCCCCTCGATGTCACATCCGATGACATCGAGAACATCGATACTCCCCTCACTTCGCGCGAGAACCGCGCCTTATACATCTCCACGGGCGTCTTCATTCTCGTGATCGCGGCTCTCGTCGTCTCGCTCATCCCCAGCGATTCCGTATGGCGCTCACCAGAATCGGGTTCGCTCACGGCGCCCGATGCCCCCATCATGCAGTCCATCGTCATGATGATCTTCGTGCTCACTGGCCTCGTGGGTCTTCTCTATGGGTTTCTTTCGGGCCGTTTTACTGGCCCCAAAGGCGTGTCAAAGGCCATGGAGGCCATGACCGAGACCCTCGTTCCGCTCATCGTGTTCTATTTCTTCGCCGCTCAGTTCATGTGGGCCTTCAATCAGAGCCAGATCGGTTCGCTCCTCGCTGTCTCAGGCGCCGAGTTTCTACAAAAACTCAATTTGCCACCGCAGCTCACGGTCCTCGGCATCATTCTCTTCGTCGCGTGCCTGAATCTCATCATCACGTCTGCATCGGCAAAGTGGGCTATTCTCGCCCCGATCTTCGTCCCGATGCTCATGGGCGTGGGAATCGCACCTGAACTCACGCAAGCCACATTTCGTGTGAGCGACTCGGCAATCAACGTCATCACCCCGATGTTCGCGTTTTACCCGCTGATCATCACGTACTGCCAGCGATACGTGAAAAAGACGGGTATTGGCACGCTCTCCTCCATAATGTTGCCCTACTCGATCGGCCTCATGGTCACGCTCACGATCACACTGTTTATTTTCTGGGGCTTCAACATCCCTCTCGGCCTTGATTCAAGCTACGTCTACCCGCGCCCGTAACGTGCGCGAAGAAAGGATGATCACCGTGGCGTCTAGCCCAATCCAAGATGCCCTCGCTGAGCGTTTCCTGCGTTACTCGGCGATTTCGAGCCAGTCCGATGCGTCTTCGACAACCGTTCCCACAAGTGAGGGGCAGTGGGAGCTTGCGCGTTTGCTCAAGAGGGAACTCGAGGAGGCAGGGGCCGAGGCGATTCACCTCAGCGACACGTGTGTGCTCACCGCCAAGGTTCCCTCGAACCTCCCCGGGAATGCCGTGGCACCTGCGATTGGTTTTTGCACCCACCTCGACACGGTCGATGTGAATCTTTCCCCGGACGTGAAAGCCCGCGTGATCGAGTACGGCGGCGGGGACGTGTGCCTCAATGAGGCGAACGACGTCTGGATGCGCGAGAGTGAGCACCCCGAGATCGCCCGTTACAAGGGAGAGAGGATCCTCGTGACGGACGGTACGAGCGTTCTCGGCGCGGACGATAAGGCGGGGGTCACGTCAGTCATGGAGGCAGCGGTGCGTCTGCTGCAGGGTCCGACGGTTCCTCACGGTGACGTGTACCTGAGCTTCGTGCCGGACGAGGAGATTGGCTTGCGGGGCGTGCGGACGATGGATCTCGCGCGCTTCCCCGTCGAGTACGCGTTCACGCTCGATTCATGCGAGCTTGGGGAGGTTGTGGAATCGACCTTCAACGCGGCAAGCGTAAGAATCGACATCGTTGGTGTTTCCGCTCACCCCATGAACTCGAAGGGGAACATGGTCAACCCCATTCTGGTCGCGCACGACATCATTGCGCAGTTCGATCGGCGGGAGACCCCGGAGTGCACGGAGGGCCGCGAGTCCTACATTTGGGTGAACGCGATCGAGGGGAATCAGACCACGGCGCACATCGGTATCGCTGTACGGGACCACGACCGTGCGGGCTACGAAGAAAAGAAGCAGCGTATCCGCGATATTGCGGCGCGCGTGTCGCAGGCACATCCTCGGGCGAAGGTCACCGTCGACATTGAGGATGTGTACGGAAACATCGAGGACGCGAAAACAGAAGCGAACTCGGTCGCAACCGACAATATCGTGAAGGCAATGGCACAGCTCGGCATTGAGCCGATCCACCTGTCGATGCGCGGCGGCACGGACGGTTCGTGGCTTTCGCGTCAGGGAATCTTCACGCCGAACTTCTTTACGGGCGCGCATAATTTCCACTCGGTGTTCGAGTTTTTGCCGCTTAACGCCTTTGAGAAGAGTTTCGAGATGGTCAATACGCTCATTCGACAGGCGGCGCAGCAGTAACGCCCGCGTTCTGAGCCGTGAAAGGGCCGGCGGCCTCCCCGGGGAGATCGCCGGCCCTCGTGTTCGCGGGAAAGACCGCTTAGCGCTTGCGTACGGAGCGAGCGACGAGCGTTCCGCCAACGCCGAGCAGCACGAGAGCTCCGAGCGCGGTCACGAGGTAGGCGCTGCCTTCAACGCCTGTACGCGGAAGCGGCACGTGGCTCTTCTTCTTTCCTTGACTTGTCAGGCGGGTGGGCTCATCAGCTTTCGCCGGTGCCTTCGCTGGCGCTTCGACCGAGTTCGACGGCCCATCGGCAGGCGCGGGGACAGGCTTCTCAGGTGCCTCACCCGCGCCCTCATCCTCGCCTGTTTCGTCATCGGCGGGATCGGCAGGGAGGTCTTCCGACGGCTGTTCGCCTTCATCGGAGGCGACATCGAAGGCGTCACCGACCTTGCCGAGGCGGAGGAAGAGCGTCTCGCCAGTTGCGTCATCGAGGCCGTCGTTATCGGTGACGGCGTACATCGAGCCGTCCTTTGCGACGGTGAAGCCTTCGAGCTTCTCCTGGGTCCAGCCATTGGTTGCACGCAGCTTCGGCAGAACATCGAGGACCTTGCCCTTATCGAGCGCGATCGGCGCGCCGTTCGCGGCTGCGACTTCGTCTTCGCTGGGAAGCGATACCTGAACGAGCTGCTTCACCTCGGCGTCGGGGCCGTTGAGCTTATCGCGTTCGATGAGCACGAGCGTGTCGTCGACGATCGTGAGTTCGGAAAGGCCCATCCAGTCGCCCTTCGTGTCGGTCGCGGTGAGTTCGACTGTGTACCAGTTCCATGCTTTGGTCGTGGTGTTGTAGCGACCGATGCGTGCGACGTTTCCCTCCTGGGCCTCGAGAGGCTTCGCACTCGCGTCTTTCCACAGCGGACGTTGGATCGCGACAAAGACTTCTTCTTCGCCCTTCTCGTTGATGCGAGCGTCGATGCCCTCGAGACCCCACTTGCCAATGTGCGCGGAAACGTCCTCGGGAAGTGCGATTTCTTCCTGGATGTTGAGGTCGGCATCGGTGCGCACGAGGCGGTTTTTGTCGCCCGTCTTGCCTTCGGACGCGAGCCAGAAACCGCCGTCGTTGCGCTGGCTGAGCCCCTCGATGTCGAGACCTTCGGCAACTGCGCCATCGCGCTTGAGGGCGCGGCGCTCGGTGATGAGAGCAGGTTCTTTCGAGGCATCGATCGTGTAGACGTAGGCTACATCCAGTGCCGCGTCGGACGCTGCGTAAAGCGTGGAGGCGTCGGACTTGCTCGCGGCGAGCGAACCGAGCGCCGTCCACGGAACCGCGTGGCCGTCTTCGGATTTCGCAGAGACAATGCTCGGCTGGGCGGTTTCGGGGGCGTCGGCACCGAGCTTGTAGAGGTTCACGGCGCTGCGTACGCGAGCGGAGGCGTCGTCGGTTTCGCTCGAGACGGCGAGAAGATTGCGGCCGGGGATCGGCAGGATCCCTTCGGGGCCGTTCGTTGTGAACAGCAACTGCTCGAACGAGGGCTTTGCCGGGTCATTCACGTTGTAGACGGCAACGAAGTTGGAACGCTCGGAAGCAACGAAGGCGTAGCGCACGCCTTCGATTTCAGCCACGGCGAGTCCTTCAATCTCGGGACCCTTTTTACCGGCACGCTTTTCGTTGTGAAGACCGTACTTGTTTGCGATTTCCTCGATCGAATTGCCGGCATCCCACACGACGGTGCCCTCGGTGTCGAAGACAGTCCAGCCTCGCGAGCCGCCCTTCCAGTCGCCCTCGTTCGCGGTGGCAACGTGCTCATCATCGACCCACGCAATCGCGTCGGGCTCGCGTGGAATGTCGCTGAGCCGCCCGTTCGGCTGGATATCGCCGTCCTTGTCCGCGTCGATGCCGTCAAGATTCACCGTTCCGGCGGTGAACACGCTCGTGATCTCGTTCGTGTTGAGATCGATAATCGCGACGCCGTTGTTTTCCTGGAGAGTGACGGCGAGCTCGTTCTTCGAGTTGATCGACACGTACTCGGGTTCGAGATCCTCGGGGGTATCGAGGCCCGCATTCTTCACGATGTCGAGAACCTCACCGTCGCTGTCTGTGAAGCGCACGGGGACGGCCGTCCAGGTCGAGGGGTCGCCCTCGAGCTTGAGTGTTTGCACGAAGCCCGTAGGCATTTGCGGCAAACCACCCTCGACATCCTTGCGCTCTTCATCGCGCTGGTTCTCCATCGCGATTGCGGCAATCGAGCCGTCCTTGTTGATAGCGATCGAGTCGGGCTGGCCTTCGAGGTCGATCGAGGCGACCTGTTCTCGCGTGCTGACCTTGAGTACGTCGACGCGTCCCTTCGGATGCTCAAAGTCGCCGCCGGTCTCATCGATCACGACGAGCACGTAATCTCCGGCGACGGCAACCGAGGTGGGCTGGTCATCGGCGTGGCCAAGCTCGGCGAGCGAAACGCTGCCAGCTCCCTTGGGGGCGTTCGGGTCGGTGATGTCGAGGAACCCGATGCGCTTACCTGCAGCGTCGGTGTAGATGAGGGTGTTGCCGTCTTCACTCAGGGTCGAAATCTCGGCGACGGTTTCATCCGCGGGATCAACCCCCTCGGGGGCATTCATATACACCGGGTAAGTCGCGGTGCGTGCGAAGGGGCTTTCGACGTTCTCGTCGCCCTCGGCGAGAGCGGGGATAGCAAGGCCGAGGCCGAGCGAGCACACGAGGGCACTTGCCGCGAAGATTGAGGAGGTACGCTTCACGTCTTTGACTTTCTAAGAGATGCGGGATCGTTCACGCGCGCCGGGGAAAATTTCACGCACCCCCATCTTTGCCCCACCCGGTAAACGCACGGTTACGCAGCGGCGAGTGTTGGTTGAATCGCTCCGCTTGCAGCAGGAAAAACGCGGCCCGACGGCACCCTAGGAACCGCCGAGCCGCGCAGCGGGTATCGCGCTAACCGAGCAGGTCTGGGTAGTCGGTCTCTACCCCTTTGACGTGGCGGTCCACGAACGCGAGGACAGTCGAGTACCACGTGAACGCGTTGTTCGGCGTCAGCACCCAGTGATTCTCATTCGGGAAGTAGAGGAACCTGTGAGGGTTCTCCTCCGGGCTCTTGCCCGAGGCCTCAAGCAGCTCGTACCAGAGACGCAGACCCTCTCCGATCGGAACGCGGTAATCCTTATCGCCGTGGATCACGAGCATGGGCGCGACAATCTCCCCCACTGAATCAGCGGGGTTGTAATCGGCCACATGAGCATCATCGAGGTGGGCTCCCCAGTGCTGGCCAGCGTCGGTCGTGTGGCGGAACTGGTCGATGTTCCACAGGGACGCATGCGTGACGATGCAGTCGAAGAAGTCTCCCGTATGGCCCGCCACCCAATTCGCCATGTAGCCGCCGTAGGATCCGCCAAGCGCAGCCTTCTTCGTCTCATCGATTTCGGGGCGTTCAAGCGCGGCTTTGGTGGCTCGCATGATGTCGTCGAACGGGCTCCCACCAAGCTGATCCCAACCGCGGTCGATCATCTGCTGGCCGTACCCGGTTGAGATGGCGGGATCGGGAAGAAGCACTGCGTAGCCACGGGCGACGGCCGTCCACGGGTTCCAGCGCCAACTCCAGCTGTTCCACGAGCCGAAGGGGCCACCGTGAATCCACAAAAGAAGCGGCGCAGGGTTTGTTTCACTCGCGTTTTTCGGCACGCACAGCCACGAGCGCACGCTCGTGCCGTCTTCTGCCTCGATGCTGAACTCGGTGAGGTCGCCCGGAACCGCCGGGGCCTCAAGCGCAGCATCGATGCGGCTCACCTCGCGTGTGTCGGGATCGAGCCGCACGGGAAGCGGAGGCTGATCGATTGCATCTTGAAGGGCGACGAGGCTCCCGTCGCGCTCGGCGAGCGCGACGGCGTCGTAGTGGAAATTTCCCTCGGTGAGAAGCTCAACCGTTCCCTTATCGACATCGAGACGGAAGATTCCGCCGCGACCCTCATGGTCGGCCGTAAAGTAGATGCTCTTGCCGCAAGGCGTGATCGCGACGCAGCCAATCCAGTCGGAGAAATTCGTCGCCGTAGCTGTGCGCTCGCCGGTTTCAAGGTTGTAGATCGAATACTCGAGCTTCAGCGGCACCGTTCGGCTCACGGCCTGCTCACGGGCGAGGAGGAGGTAATCCCCCGCGGGGCTCACCGCTTCGAGCATGTGATGGGCGCCGTCTTCTTCGGCAAGTGTCGTGACGGATCCCGACTCAACGTCGATCTTCACCACGGTACTGAAAGAGTTGATCCCGCGCACCGTGCGATTCAGCGTCGCGTAAATGAAGCGACCGTCGGAACTAATCTGGGCACCCGAGACCCGTTCATGAGGGGCAAAGTGGGTGAGCTGGCGAAGCTCGAGCTCGGCGTCGCCGTCCTCGGTATCGAGCGGCTCGGCAACGAAGATCTGGCTCACGGTAGGGCCAAGGTCGTGATCCCATGCCCGCACGGGATAGCCGGTGTGGAGGATGCCCGTAAATTTCTTGTCTTCGCGCTCTTTCGCGATGCGAGCGTCGTCTTCGGCGTCCTTCGCGTGAGGATGCACCCCGCTCACGAGCGCGATGCGACCGCTTTCGCGCGCAACGCTAAGACCACCAAAGCCCGAGTGCCGCTTCGCGACGACGCGGGCCTCTCCCCCGCCGCTCGGAAGAAGAAAGAGGCGCTGTTCGCTGTCGTCATCGCCCGTGTCGCGCTTTGCCGTGAAGAGAATGTCGCCCTCATTGGTGATGCCCGCGAGGGCCTCCCCTTCGAGGCCGCGCGTGAGACGGCGTGGCTTTCGGGTGTCACCTCCGCCGCACGGAAGCTCCCACAGAGCACTCACGTACGCGTTTTTCTTCTGATTGAGTTCGGTGCGTACCGCAATGAGGCGGTCCCCTGCGGGAGAAAGCGCCAGGCCCGAAAAGCGCGGCTCGGCGACAAACTGTGTCAGGTCATGAAAAATTGATGCTGTCTCAGTCATGGAGCAAGCCTAGCGAGGAAAACGCACAGTGTGCTGCGCGTCTCACCCAGAGGAAGTCGGCCAGTGACAAACGAAAAACCCCGGGTGCCCGTGAACTACTCCCCACTAGTTGGTAACTGATTTCTCAGTCCAACTAATGGGGAGCAGTTCACACTACCCGCCGGGTTTTCACTTGTAGGAGCGGCAGGCTCCCAGTTCCAGAACCGTCTCACCGGCTCCTCCTTTCAAATGTTTGTTCAGGTGCAAGACCGCCAGACGGCGGTCGCCCTCCAACGGTGGCGGCAGAGACCCGGTGGCGTCTCCTCGCTGGACGTTGTGGTGGCATATGCGCCTGCCATGGCAAGCGGCAGCATGTTCCCGTTGACCAACGAATACAGATCCCCACCCTAGTCCTCTGGGATGCGGTCGAGGTTCTCTAAAGTGCGGATGTCGTTGGCGGACATCCACCCGTTCTGGCGGGCGACCGCATACCCGTTCATCCGGGAGACGCAGTCGCCGAGCAGCAGGTCCTCGACGTTGAACTTCACAAATACCTGACGTTTCTCACGCGGAGTCAGAAGTGTTTTAGTGATGGCTTGTTCCCAGCGGATCACCCATGGGTCGAGCGTGTATTTCACGAACTCCAACGACTGCTGCTCAATATTGGAAAACGAGCTCTTGTCGAGGTCTCCGATCATATGCGGCGGGACACGGAAGATGCGGGCGATCTCGTTGATCTGAAACTTCCGGGGATCCAAAACCTGCGCCTGCTCAGGTGAAACGGAGATCGGCGTGTATTTCATGCCCTCCTCAAGCACAGCCACCTTGTTCGAGTTCCGTGCACCACCAAAGGTGGCTTGCCAGGATTGGCGGACGCGGGAGGGGTCTTTGATCGTGCCCGGATGCTCCAACACCCCACCAGGCGCGGCACCGTTGGCAAAGAAACTCGCGCCGTAGTCTTCGGTGGCCATCGCCATGCCGATCGCGTTTTTTGCCGTCGCAATCGGACAAAAGCCCACCAGCCCATCGAAACCGAGACCTGGAATATACAGGACGTCGGCTGGTGTAAGTCGGACGCGTTCCCACTGCCTAGCAGGTTCGTCGCTACTGGTGTGGTACTCGTAATACAGGCGGCCTGCCTCGCCTCACCCAACCGACATGCGGTTCGGCATCAACGGATACAGCCCGATCACCTCGTCGCGGCCGTTGGGTATGACTTGGGCGTAGGCGTTGCCCCACAGCAAGAGGTGAGTCATTAAAGCTTCGCGGAACACGATGCGCGTCATTTCCGGACTCAGCTCATCATGCCGCAACCGGCATAGGCCTTGATCGGTGGCCTTGATTTTCGACCCAGACGGCCCAGTGCGGTAGACATGCAACGGCAGGCCCGCGATCGCCTCCGCCAAGATGCGCACGTACGAATAGGCGGCAGTCATCTGCATCGCGCTGCGTTCGGTCACAGTCCGCCCAGCAATGGTAGGGCCGAACAAGAAGTTGTAGCTCGAGGACAGCTGGTCGTTCGAAGCCCGCCGGGGTGTGCCGCGCAACCAGCCAAACAATCCCATTCGTTTTTCGTGCGGTGGAAAACTGTATTCACTTGAAGTGAAGAAATACCGGCATGAACGAACAAAACGACAGTGCCGCCGGCGAGGCGCGATATTTCCTTATCTTGGGTTGCACGGTAGGTAAACGAGAGCAGCACAGGGATTTTCTCTACACCCAGGAGAAGGGATGGTTGTGGACACTAGGCATGAGATTTCTGATCGACTGATGTGCTACGACGAAACCGAACCTGCAGACTCTCGATACATGATGCTCAAGAGAGCATTATGGAACGGATCGAAACCATCACCAAGGAAGAAATGATCACCCGGATTTCCAAGAGAAACGGCGACTAACGAGTCACAACACTAGTATGCGCGCTCGGCATACATCTACGCCACTCTTTTGGCTGACCTTTTCCAACCTAAGCACAATCTGATCTGGTGTGTGTTTACTAAGTTTCTCCACCATTCACCCATGCTCTTCGGCTACCTGCCAGGACAGCGATGGACAACACTCAAGCGACTCAGAGCTATAGACCTGGGTCACTCCACTTGCTAGGCCTGCAAGCACAATAACCTACAGAATCTAAGCTTTTTTAAGAAACGCGATAAAGCTTTCGGCATCCACCCTGTCATCACTGATGCATATCCCAGCAACGGCGAAATGGCTAAATTCAGGAGAGTCCATAAGGCGTTGTGCTTCCATAGGAAGTAACGATATCGCGCTACACTTCTCTCCCGACCCAGCTCCACATATTGTGAAATATTGATATCCTTTTGGGCGACTTTGCGAGTCAAGACGATCGTAAACAATGAGTTCTAATAAGTCTAGTTCTGCACAGTTATCAACGCGTATCGACATTGGTCTTTCGCGCTCGTAAGGTATGATATTCCAGACCTTGGGAGCTGGAGCATTTTCCTCATCGAGCGCCTCCGGTTTATTAAGGAGCACGCTAAAGGTCGCATCCTCGAACACGCTCACCTCACGCGTTCCTTGAGAAAGGCGTAGCAGAATGGCTGACTGACTATCTTCAGAAGTGCGATTGCTATTCTGCGAGCAACCGGAAAAGCCCAGGGTAGCGCTAAAAATCACCAGGCTAACTAGCGACAATTTGAATCGTTTGAGCATGAAGCAAACAATCATCTTCCCACTGTGACCAGATCCCAGAAAATGGTAGTGCCAATTCAGGTAAGTAGCATTGCGACCTCGGCAATGCTACTGACCCAGATAGCCCGTCCAGATGCCGCTGGCCATAGCACGCAAAACTAATCTTTGAACATTGCACCTTGGGGAGAGAATTCTCATCGGCCTTTAAGCTGAAAAACTCCTGAATATGCGCCTCACCCTTTCGGTTTTTACCTGACATTCCAACGGAATAGGGCTCGCACACCACAGCTACTTCCGTAATTTCACATTGAGCAATTCGCCTAATCGTTTCCCCAAAACACAAGAAAATTGAGCCGAATGGAACTGGATAATCACCATCGCATAAAAGATCCAGATGCAAACCTCTAGCTAGAAAATCTCCTGTAAGAAGCGAAAGGTCGCTATACACGAACCGGGTACTCCACAGACCTGCATAGGTATCTCTCTCGCCTTCAAACCCCAGGGCACGAGACAAGAGATAGAATTCATCAGCAATGTCGCGCGAAAAATCGCAACTTTCATTTGAACTAACCACATTGCCTTTGATTTGCACTTGCAGTGAGTGAAATCGCATGGCCCACCCTCATCACTCAATTCAATTTAAGCTCCGCAAGAAAGAGTGACTACATTACCATTGTGATGCCCCCAGGGTTTTTGAGTTCCAGGTGCAAACCCTTCCCCGTAGGTATACCACTTTGTACTCTTAGTTCCATTGCATCGATACCGAGCAACCGCAGCTTTCCCCCTGCCACCGCCTGGCCACACCGATACCATGCCGGACGAAGCCTTGGTGGAATATCCGAACCATCCCGTTTTCGCTTTTAGCGTTGACTTCACCCCCATTTTGCGACGCGCACCGCTAATAAGAGTCCACGACACATGTCCAGAGACCTCTGATCCTGATTTGTGAGCGTTATGTGCATCAATACGCCCAATGAACCTTACAGGGCGTGTTACAGCCATGGGCTGGATTGTGTTGTCTGCAGCGTCGTTGCCACCAACATAGCGATCAGATCCTTCAATCTGAGATGGAAACTCGTAGCTGTCACTTGAACCTAATTGGGCTATCGACTGTTTACTTTGGGGAGTTAGCTCAGAGGCGGAGGCCATAGTTGAAGTTGGCAACATCAAAGCTATTCCGATGGCAGTAACCTTAAACAATTTGGAAATCTTCATTTTATATCTCCGTCACCGTTGACATTGACTGTTGAGTGTGATGGGCATCGGGTGATGCATCCTGCCCTATTATAGGTTGGGCACACCTAACTGTCAACGGTTTTGTGTGCATTTACAGCACTAGAAGTCCCCGCTCGTCGTAGACCGACGTGCCCGCCTGGGCGCTGCCGCCTCGGATCGCGCGGTCGAGGGCCATGATGGTGGCGATGACGCCGTCGCTCTTCCCGGTGGACCTGGCGGGAGTCTTGTCAAAACTTGCCCCGCCGCTGGGTTACATGAGGTCACTGCACCGAACGATCCGCAGTCGCGCAGGGCGGCCTACCCAACGTGAGTCAGCACCGGCAAGTGCACACCGCAGCATCGGTAGCGAGACGCTCGACACTCTGGAACGGCGGTATCACGATGGCGAGGCGCTCCGCGCGATCGCGAACGATGTCGGTATGAGCCGTCGCCGGCTGGCGTCACTGCTTCGGGGGCGAGGCGTCCGTATCCGCGGAGCGTCTCCTCCTTCCGCAGAAGTTCGAGAGATGGCCCGGCTCTACCGTGTCGACGAATCACTCAAACGCATTGGTGGGGCTTGGGGTACTCAGCTGGCACGGTTCGGAACCACTTGCTCACCGCCGACGTCCTTGCCCACACCGGCATTAACGCCCCGGCGCAACTCACCGCAGAAACAAAACTGCCTCGCCATCAGGCGGGGCAGTTTCGATTATCTAATCTTACGTGGAGCTAACGGGATTCGAACCCGTGACCTTCTGCATGCCATGCAGACGCGCTACCAACTGCGCCATAGCCCCAAAATTTTTTGGGCGTCGCCGTAGCGACTCCAGTAATATTACACGCTCATTGGGCGGCGGCGAAATCCGGCGGGAGGTTCAGTGATGTGAGCCTCACCCACCCAGCGCCCTCGCGCGCTCGCCTGACTTCCACGACAGCGCGGTGGCAGTTGCCCATACTCGCAAGGCCATAAAAATCGCCTAGACCCGCGCCAATCATCGCGGACAGGCCAAGAGAAATTGCAGCGCCGTGCGCAACTACGACGACGGTGCCGACCTCGTGTCGATCACTGAACTCACGGCAAGCCGCATCGAAACGATGCGCGACATCCGCCCTGTGTTCAACTCGAGCCTTTTCGAGACCGCTCGAGACACCGGCACGCCACAGCGCAAACTCGAGAGGCCACCCCTTTTCGATCTCCTCGCGGGTCAGCCCCTCCCAGTCGCCAAATCCGCGTTCGCGCAGGCGAGCGTCGGATGAAACCTCTAGCCCGTGAGGCGCCGCGATTGCCTCCGCCGTCGCCATCGCGCGCCCGAGCGGTGAGGAGTACATGGCCGCTATGCTCTTGTCACCCGCAAGAGACCCCCCCACCGCGCGCGCCTGGGCGAGGCCCGCCTCGTTGAGGGGAATATCGGAAGCGCCTTGAATGCGGCCGGCATAGTTGTAGTCAGTTTGCCCGTGACGAACGAGGATGAGGCGAAAAGCCATTACTTCTCCTGCGCCTCCGCATCGGGACCGAGGTCAAGATCCAAGTCGATCGCCGGGGCATCGCGCCACAGGC
The DNA here is from genome assembly GCF_001807585.1 of Dermabacter sp. HMSC08H10. NCBI lineage: Bacteria > Bacillati > Actinomycetota > Actinomycetes > Micrococcales > Dermabacteraceae > Dermabacter > Dermabacter sp. HMSC08H10. The sequence goes on along the minus strand of NZ_KV789424.1, from coordinate 274,990 downwards.
GTTCAAGGGCGTAAAACGCGCGGTCCTCCGCGTGCTGGACGTGCACGACGATGTCGGTAAAGTCGAGGAGGATCCAGCGAGCGTCCTTCTCGCCCTCGCGCCGCTTCGGCTTGTAGCCCGCCTTGAACATTTCCTCTTCCACGCCATTGACGATCGCGTTCACCTGGCGTTCCGAGTCGCCTGAGCACACGACAAACACGTCGGTGATGACGAGCTGCTCAGACACGTCGAGTGCGATCACGTTGCCCGCAAGCTTGTCGGCCGCGGCCTGCCCGGCGATGCGGGCCATGTCAATGGATTCCTGGGTTGCGGTCACGAAGCGAGTCCTCCGGAAAGGTCATAGGGAACGGTCTCGGGAATGGGGGCGATTGCTTTCGCGATGCCGGGGCCAATCACGCCCGTCACGAGAAGCACAACGAGGGTAATCGCGATCGCTGCGACGAGCAACCACGTGATCCACATGCCGATTCCACCGGAGGTGCGACTCGGCTTGTCGAGCACCGTCCCGTCGAAGCGGGCCGCGGGCTTGGGCTCGGGTGCCTGATCGGCGGGAAGGTCACCAACCTCGAGCCACTCGGAGGCGTCGGAGAGCGGTGTCCCGTCGCTCGTCTCGTATACGAGGGCGGGTTCAGTTTCAGGATCGGCAGGCTTGGGTGCGAGAGCCTCGGAAGCGCTCGGCACCGACGTTTCAGGATCGGCGGGTACGGAGGTCCAGGCCGACGCCTGCCGAGCCTCGGCTGGTTCTTGCGCCGTGGGTTCGAGGACGGGTTCTGCGGGTGCGGTCTCGGCGCATTCGGCCCCGTCGATGGCGTCGCTCGCGTCGGGAGTGTCCGCACCCTCGGCGTCGTCGAGCTCTTGAGGATCGAAAATCGCGGTCTCGTACGCGTCAGTCGCGGGTTCGTCAGGGGTTACGGCTTCTCGGCCGAAGCGGGCACCGGGCCATGAACCCTTCTTCGCGCCGACGCTAGCCGCGGGAAGATCGTCACTCAGGGGGCCCGGGGTAGCTACCGAAACCTCCTGAGGCGCGGTCTGTTCTGCAGCCTTGCCGTCTTCGGTCTCCACGGCCGCGACTGGCTCGGAGGGTACGTGCGCTTCAGGCTTGGCCTCAACCGTGGGCTCCACGAGGATGTCGGCGCGGCGCTTTGCGCGCTTGCCGGTGTAGTGCTTCAGCTCGGGAAGCTGATCGTCTGCGACCGGAGGAATCACCGCCGTGCGGCGCGCATAAAGCGTGAGATCGCCCGTCACGCCGCGAGTTGCCGACGTGTTGTTCTCGTCTCCGCTCATTGCACGAGCGCGGCGCCCGTGCCGACGACCGGAAAGCTGCGTCTCAGTTCCCGTCATGCTCACTTCCTAGATAGAGCTTGTATTTGTTGATGTATTGCACGACGCCGTCGGGGACGAGGTACCACACCGGTACCCCCCGCTTGACGCGTGTGCGGCAGTCAGTTGACGAAATCGCCATCGCGGGAACCTCGATGAGGGTCACCCCGCTTGGCGGGAGGCCATCGGTGTTGATGTCGTGGCCGGGGCGCGTGACCCCCACGAAGTGCGCGAGGTCAAAAATCTCGCTGTAATCCTTCCACGTGAGGATGTTCGTGAGAGCGTCCGCTCCCGTGATGAAGAACAGGTCGTCGTTCGGCAATTGCGCGCGAAGGTCACGAAGAGTATCGATCGTGTAGGTCTGCCCTGGTCGATCGATATCGACACGCGAAACCGTAAAGCGCGGGTTCGCAGCCGTTGCCACGACCGTCATGAGGTAACGGTGTTCGGGGTCGGAAATCTCCTTATCCGACTTCTGCCACGGACGCCCAGTGGGGACGAAGATCACCTGGTCAAGGCCGAAAACCGACTGGACTTCGCTCGCGGCAACGAGGTGGCCGTGATGGATCGGATCAAAAGTCCCACCCATCACGCCAATCCGGCGCTTTGCGCTCATGCGGAATGCCTCAGCGGGAGGTGCCGCTGCGGTGCTCGCGCTCAACCTCGGCGACAGTCTTCGCGCTCGAGGACGGTTCCTGGTGGAGACCGCTGAAGAGCGACGTGATCACGAGCAAAAGCATGAGGATCACAAACGCCGCGACGCCGAACACGGCAGGGTGCGGCCCGTGAGAGTGTGCGGCGGCCTCTTCGGCGAGGATCAGAAAATCAGCGTGCATGCCAGACCTTTCGCAATCGTTCATCCCATCGAGGGGCTATGCCATTGTTCCACACATTGCCCCGCGCGCGAGGGTTACGCCGCGAAGCTCACCCCCTCACGTGGCCTTCGCCTCGCACAATCCACGTGGTACTCGTGAGCTCACGAAGGGCCATGGGCCCGCGCGCGTGCAACTTTTGCGTGGAGATGCCGATCTCCGCGCCGAAACCAAATTCGCCCCCGTCACTGAAGCGCGTCGACGCATTGACCATGATGACAGCGGAGTCGAGTCCCGCGATAAAGGCCCGTTCACTCTCAATGGAAGAAGTAAGGATTGATTCGGTATGCCCGCTCGTATGGGTGCGGATGTGCTCCACCGCTTCGTGCACATCGGCAACAACCTTGATAGCGAGGTCCAGCGAAAGGTACTCGGTGAAGAAATCTTCCTCTCGAGCTTCCACGACGCGCGCGGGCCCGCCGTGAAGCACCGCATAGGAGCGAGCATCCGCGTGCAGCACTACTTTTTTCGGGGCGAGCGCCTCGGCTAGACGTGGCAGGAAATCCTGGGCGATGCGTTCGTGGACGAGGAGGTTTTCGAGCGCATTGCACACCCCCACGCGCTGGGTCTTCGCATTGACCACGATGTCGATCGCGCGGTCCAGATCCGCGCTTTCATCGACAAAAATGTGCGTGTTTCCCGTTCCGGTCTCGATCGTCGGCACAAGGCTCTCCTCGACAACGCGGGAGATGAGGCCCGCCCCGCCACGAGGAATGAGGACATCGACGAGACCTCGAGCGCGCATGAGGGCACTAACGCCCTCACGCCCGAGGTCATCGAGGGAGGCCACGAGTTCCGCGGGAAACCCTTCGCCCGTGAGCGCGGTCCTGATTGACTCCACCAGGGCGCGATTAGTGGACGATGCGGCGCTTCCTCCCCGAAGGATGACGGCATTGCCCGACTTGAGTGCGAGGGCTGCCGCGTCAACGGTAACGTTCGGCCTGGCCTCATAGATCATGCCAATCACCCCGAGCGGAACGCGGACTTCGGTGAGCGAAAGCCCGTTCTCGAGCACCCCGCCACGCACAACCTCGCCGACCGGATCGGCAAGGGCTGTGGTCGCGCGCACCTGGGCGGCAATCGCCTGCACGCGAGACGGGTTCAACGCGAGGCGATCTCTCAGGCCCGGATCGATTCCGCTCTCATCCGCACGGGCAAGATCCTCGGCGTTCGCCTCGAGGATTCGCGCGCAATCCGCGTCAAGCTTCGCGGCTATCGCACGCAGAAGGGAGTCCTTTCGCGTGCGATTCTCGCGTGCAATCGTGCGTTGGGCGCGCTTGGCGCGCGCAGCAATGTCGTGAACCCTCTCGGTCACCGTCAACTGCTCATTCATGAGCACCACTTATAGCGCATATCTCCCACCAAAGCGTCTATTTCAGCAGCACGAGATCGTCCCTGTGCACAACCGTGTGCACCCCGATCTCGCTTTCGCGCGCAGCAACCTCTTCCGATGTGAGCCCCATGATGCGCGAGATAGCGTCGGAAGAAAAATACGTGAGCCCGCGCGCCCGTACCCGCCCCGAGCCGTCAGCGATGTCCACGGGAGATCCGGCCGCGAACGTGCCCTCTACGCGCGTGATTCCCACGGGAAGAAGCGAACGTCTCTGCTCGACAACCGCGTGTACCGCGCCCTCGTCGAGCACCAGGGTGCCCTCCCCGCGGCTCGCGTACATGAGCCACATGAGTCGAGACCGCCGGCGACCCGTGGTGCGCGCCGGAAAGAACGTGCCGAAATCTTCGCCTGAGAGAACGGCATCGAATCTCGCGGGGAGAGTGAGAACGCACGCGGTTCCCGTAATGGTGGCGTTATGGGCGGCCGAAAGCTTCGTCACCATCCCACCGGTTCCGACGGTTGACCCGCGTGAGCCGATTTCGACCCCTTCGAGTTTTGCCGCATCCTTCACGCAGGCGATTCTCTCGGCCCCCGGTTCCTTAGGCGGGCGTGTGAAAAGTCCATCGACATCGGTGAGAAGAACGAGGAGGTCGGCTCCCGTCACTTGCGCGACGAGGCTCGCGAGGCGGTCGTTGTCGCCGAAATGGATCTCGCGAGTGGCGACCGTGTCGTTCTCATTGACGATGGGGACCGCCCCTGCGGCGAGCAGCGCGTTGAGCGATGCCCGCACGTTCCTGTATTTCTCGGGGTGAACCATGTCGTCCTCGGTGAGCAACACCTGCCCCACAAGCACATTGCTCATGCCGAAGGCCTGCGACCATTCACGAATGAGCATGCCTTGCCCGACCGAGGCGAGCGCCTGGCTATCGGTGATCGACTCGGGTCGCGCGTTAAAACCCATCGGGCGAAGCGCCGCGGCGATGGCACCCGAGCTGACGATGACGACCTCGCGTCCCTCGTGAACAAGGCGCGACACGCTCGAGGCGAGTGCCCAAATCGCGTTGCGGTTGAGGTCACCGCTTGGAAGCGTGAGCGAACTCGAACCGATTTTCACCACGATGCGCTGTGCGCGCGTGAGAGAGGCTCGCGTATCGAGCCGTGCGGGGTCGTGTACACCGTGCCCGATACGTACCTTGTCGATTCGCGTCATTAGTCGTCTTTCGAAGGATCAGACCAGTGTCCTGCTTTACGCTCCGCTTCCATCGCACTGATCCGGTCCATGCGTTCCTTCACACGCACACGACGCACCTCGCGCTTTTCCTGACGCGTCGGGCGGGTACGCTCCTCAAGTCGCATGTCCGTACCGCGCTGGCCGAGGAATTCCGCACCTGTGACCATGGTCGGCTCCCAATCAAACACAACCGCGTCGTCTCCTGGGCCGATCACGACCGTGTCTCCGGCTTTCGCGCCCTTCTTGAAGAGTTCGTCCTCGATACCGAGGCGATTGAGCCGGTCGGCGAGGTACCCCACAGCCTCGTCATTTGCGAAAGCCGTCTGACGCACCCATCGCTCGGGCTTGTCACCGCGGATGCGGTACACGCGCTGCCCCTCGAACTCCTCCGGGGTGATCGTAAACCCGCCCGAATCCTGGTCCTCGGGGGTGATCGCGATCGTGGGGCGCTCGTCGCGCTCGGGGTTCGGGTTCTCGAGGCGCTGGCGCTCCACGAGGGCTCCGAGGGTCAGCGCAAGCTCGCGAAGGCCCGCGCGAGTCAGGGCGGACACTTCGAGAACGGGAACACCACGCTCCTTGAGCTCTTCACGCACCATATCGGCCATGTCTGAGCCGTCCGGCATATCAACTTTGTTGAGCACGATGACCGTGGGGCGCTCCATGAGGGGCGGAAGGCCAAGTCGACTCGACTCAGAATCGAGCCGTTCGGCGTACGTGCGCAGCTCGGTTTCGATGAGCTCGAGATCGTGGACCGGGTTGCGCTCCGCTTCCATCGTCGCGGCGTCAAGCACGTGGACGATCACGTGACAACGCTCGATATGCCGAAGGAAGTCGAGGCCGAGCCCCTTGCCTTCGGACGCGCCGGGGATGAGCCCGGGAACGTCAGCCATCGTGAAGCGGAATTGCTCTTGCTCGACCACCCCGAGATTCGGGGTGAGAGTTGTGAACGGGTAATCCGCAATCTTCGGGCGCGCCGCACTCATCGCGGCGATGAGCGAACTTTTGCCCGCGCTCGGGAAGCCCACGAGGGCTACGTCGGCGATGGACTTCATCTCAAGAACGATGGAACGTTCCTCGCCTGGTTCGCCTAGGAGAGCGAAACCCGGCGCCTTGCGCTTTGAACTCGCGAGGGCGGCGTTCCCGAGGCCACCCTTACCGCCACGCGCCGCAACGAACCGCGTACCTTCACCGACGAGGTCCGCGAGGAAGTTTCCTTCCTTGTCGCGCACGACGGTACCTTCGGGGACCTGGAGCACGAGATCCGCGCCTTTCGTCCCCTCGCGGAAGTCTCCCTTCCCAAATCCGCCCGACTCGGCGCGGCGGTGAGGGAGGTGGTGAAAGTCCATGAGCGTCGTGACATTGCGCGAGACCTCGAGGATGACGTTGCCGCCGTCGCCTCCGTTGGCGCCGTCGGGCCCCGCGAGAGGCTTGAACTTTTCACGCTTGATCGAGGCGCAGCCATTGCCACCATCACCGCCGGTGATGTGGAGAACAGCGCGGTCAATGAAGGTTGCCATGGTGGCCTTTCGACGCGAGCGGATGCGCGAAGAGCGCTCTTGGCACCAGCCTAAGCTGATCCGCTCTGGAGTGCAGGGAGGTTAAACGTGAGGCGGGGAAGAGCCCCGCTGGGCACTTCCCCGCCTCACGTGTGAAAGTGGGCCAGCCTCAGGCCGAGGCCACCACGTTCACCACGTTACGGTCGCGCTTACGCGCGAACTCGACGACGCCCTCGGTGAGAGCAAAAAGCGTGTCGTCGCCGCCACGGCCAACGCCCTGGCCCGGGTGGAAGCGGGTGCCGCGCTGGCGAACGATGATCTCGCCCGCGCCAACTTCCTGGCCCGCGAAGCGCTTCACGCCGAGGCGCTGAGCGTTCGAGTCGCGGCCGTTCTTCGAGGAGCTAACGCCCTTCTTTGATGCCATGAGTCAGTACCTTCTCTCGATATTTGAGATCGCTCAGGCGATCTTCGTGACCTTGAGCCGAGTCAGTTCCTGACGGTGGCCCTGGCGCTTCGTGTAGCCGGTCTTGTTCTTAAACTTGAGGATGCGAACCTTGGAACCGCGGAAGTCTTCGATCTTCTCAGCGGTCACGGTGACCTTCTCGAGGTCTTCCTTCGCGGAGGTCACCTTGTCACCGTCAACCAGGAGGACGGGAGCGAACTCTACGGTGTCACCCGCCTCGCCGGCCACGCGGTTGATCACGATGGTGTCACCAACCGACACCTTCTCCTGACGACCGCCTGCGCGGACGATTGCGTACACCACGTCACTGCTCTTTTCTCGTTGCTGACAATTATGCTGGGTGTTTTCCCTCAAACCGCGCGGGCCACCGGTTGGGGCTTTACGGTCACTGCCGAAAGCGCGACCGCGAGAACCGCTGCGGGAGGGAAAAGTCTACGGCACGAAATGCACCGACGTATAGCTTACGAAATGCATTCCCCAGAATCAACCGTTGCAGGCATCGCGACCTGCGAAAACGCTCGAGAATCCTGTGGAACTCATCACGTCACTCGCCCTGCGAGTCCCCGCTGTGACCCACGGCAGTGTCCTCGGTCTCAGTGGAGGCACCCGCGGGGGCCTCAGAAGTCGTGGGCGGCTCCGCTGATTCAACGGGTTCGCCACCCTCAGCCGGCGCGATGACCTGACCGTCGACAGTCACCTCGGGGGCCGAATGACCGGTGCTCGCAGCGGCAATCGAGGCAATCGTTGCGCGCGCGAGGGCACGCGAAGCCTCGTTGTCTTCAAGCCTGTGAACGTCCGAAGCATTCTTTGAATCGACGAGATCCTGCACGGCGTCTTTCGCCGAGGCGGCCTTGTCCTCGGCGGACTGCCCCTTTGACTCTCGCTTCGCCGACTTATTCGAATCGCCGTCTGAGTTGCGCGACTTCTTGGAGCGCCTGCGCGACTTCTTGGGCTCATCGTCGAAGGCGGGCGGCTCGTGATGATGCTGGCCGTCGAGATCGATTTGAATGCCACGCCCATTGCAGGCCTCGCACATGGTCGAGAACGTTTCAACGAGGCCCGCGCCCACGCGCTTGCGGGTCATCTGCACGAGTCCAAGGCTCGTGACTTCCGCGACCTGATGCTTGGTGCGGTCACGCGAAAGGCACTCGATCATGCGGCGCAGCACAAGATCGCGGTTAGCTTCGAGAACCATATCGATGAAGTCCACCACGATAATGCCGCCGATGTCGCGAAGTCGAAGTTGGCGAACGATCTCCTCGGCCGCCTCGAGGTTGTTACGGGTCACGGTTTCTTCGAGCGAACCGCCAGTTCCCGTGAACTTGCCCGTGTTGACGTCAACGACGGTCATGGCCTCGGTGCGATCGATGACGAGCGAACCGCCGGAGGGCAGGTAGACCTTGCGGTCCATCGCCTTCATGAGCTGCTCATCCACGCGGTATTTCGCGAAGGAATCCTTCTCCCCCACGTGTTTCGTGACGCGCTCGAGAAGATCGGGGGCGACCTCGCTAATGTATTCGTGCAGCTCCCTGTAGACGCTTTCGCCTTCGACGATGAGCGACGTGAAATCTTCATTGAAGATGTCGCGCACAACCTTGATCGCGAGATCCGGTTCGGTTGAGAGCGCGGTCGGGGCGTTCTTGCCCTTGGCGCTCGCTTTTTCGATCTTCTCCCACTGCTTCTGGAGTCGCTCGACGTCACGCTTGAGTTCGTCTTCGCTCGCGCCTTCAGCCGCGGTGCGCACGATAACGCCCGCTTCCGCGGGAACGATCGACTTGAGGATCTTCTTGAGGCGCGCACGCTCCTTGTCGGGAAGCTTCCGGCTGATGCCGGTCATCGATCCACCCGGGACATAAACGAGGTAGCGACCAGGCAGAGAGATCTGGCTCGTTAGGCGCGCGCCCTTGTGGCCAATTGGATCCTTCGTCACCTGGACCAGCACGGGATCGCCCGCCTTGAGAGCGGATTCGATGCGGCGCGGCTGCCCCTCGAGGCCAGCGGCATCCCAATTGACCTCGCCCGCGTAGAGCACGGCGTTGCGACCGCGACCGATATCAACGAAGGCAGCTTCCATCGATGGGAGAACGTTTTGGACCTTACCGAGGTAGACGTTGCCCACCATCGACGTGTGCGACTTCTGCGCCACGTAGTGCTCGACGAGGATGTTGTCCTCGAGCACCACGATCTGGGTTCGGCCCGGTCGTTCGCGCACGATCATCGTGCGCTTGACGGACTCGCGGCGAGCGAGGAACTCCGACTCGGTAATCGAGTGGCGCCTACGGCCGGATTCGCGGCCCTCGCGACGGCGCTGCTTCTTCGCTTCCAGGCGAGTCGAGCCTTTGACAGCCTTGACTTCGTCCCGCGCCTCGCGAACCTTGACGACTGTGTTCGGCGGATCGTCGGGGTGGGGCTCATCAGAGCCGCCTGAGCTGCCCGTTCGGCGGCGGCGACGGCGGCGACGGCTCGACGTGCCACCCTCGTCATCGCTGTCATCCGCATCGGTCGACGAGTCGCGATCGGCGACGTCCTTGGGCTCCTCTTCGCCATTCTCGCCCTGGGGCGAGTCGTCCTCACTCTTGCTTCCGCGACCGCGACGGCCGCGTCCGCCACGGCGGCGACGTCGGCGCGAGCTTCGCTGCGTGCCTTCACCGTCGGATTCTTCGGACTTTTCGGTGTCGTTCGCGCCCGTCTCCGCTTCATCTTCGCTCGCGGATTCCGAATCGGAGCCCTTTTTCTTCGCGCTGCGTTCAGTGCGGGCAGCCTCGCGCGACTCGCGCTCGGCACGCTCGATAGCTGCACGACGTGCGGCTTCGAGATCGGGAGCGCCAAAAGTAATGTCAACGGAGGCTTCGGCGAACGGGTCGCTGGCCTCTTCGCTATCGTCGATATCGCTCGCGGTCGCGGTCGGTTCCGAGGTCGGAGTAGGGGCCTGGAAGAGAAGCGAGGCAAAGCCGAGCATGTCGGGGGCCGACGGCTCTTCGGTTACCTCGACGCTCTGGCGAGAGTCGGCGAGGGCCTTGAGATCACTCGAAATGTCATGAGCCCCGAAGGAGCCTTCTTCTCGGCCGTCGGATTCTCGCGTGTCCGTGTCGGGTGCGGATTCGGATGCCTCGCTCGACGCACCCTCTTCATGATCCGTACGCCCCTCATCGAAGGCCGCGGGCTCACTCTCGTTTTCCACGACTGAGCTTTGGGCGGACGGCTCAGGCGAATTAGAACGTGCGGCATCGCTCGCGGGAATACTTGTTGCCGACTTCCCTGCCTTCTCTGCCTCTTTCTTGGCGGCCCGCTCGGCAAGCCGACGCTCGCGAAGATTGAGGGGTTTAGCGTCGCTCACGACGGCACTGCCTTGAGCGGCAACGCTCGTGTGCGCACTCGAGGAAGGAGCCGTGTGCTCCGGAGCGACAGAAGGCGCCCCTGCGGGCGCTCCTGCGGCGCGTCGTGCACGACGGCGCGGGCGCGAGGCGCCCTGACTACTCGATGATTCGTTATAGGAATCCACTTCAGCCATGTGGCTGCTCCGTTCTAGGGCGGCCCAGCGCATCCTGGAGCCGCCATATGTCATCGCCCGTGGGCGGAAGCCGAATTAACCCTCCCCCTTCGCGCTGCTCTTCACGAGCGCTGCGACACCCGAAGCCTTGCGTCACGGCCAAAGCGTGGCCGGAGCGACAACCGGATAGCGGGGGATCCTTTACGCCGGATGCGTCGGCGCAAACATCACCGCCAAGTATCGCACACGATGGCACGAATCGCTCGCAGGTAGGCAGCCGTCGGACACCTCGCGAGTGACCGCGCAGCGCAACAATGCCACCCGCAAACAGCGACGCACCGCCCGCAGCGGCACCCTTTTCGCGAGGCAATCATTGCATAAAACGGCGTGGCGACACGGCAAAAACCGCAGGCCAGAAACGCCTTAGAGGCGTAGAATGGCAAACAGCAAAGCCGGGCCTAAAGCCCCGACCAGCCACCCTCGAGGTTCCTAACCTGAGGGTGAACCACCCTGTCCCTCTCTAGAAAAGGACGCTCATGGACGCGCTCGATCTCGCGCGGTGGCAGTTCGGCATCACGACCGTCTACCACTTCATTTTCGTGCCGCTCACGATCGGTCTTTCGCTGCTTGTCGCAATCATGCAAACGATCGCTGTACGCGCAAAAGATCCCGTGAAGGCCGATTCGTGGACGCGCATCACGAAATTCTTTGGCTCAATGCTCATCGTGAACTTCGGCATCGGTATCGCGACCGGTATCGTCCAGGAGTTCCAGTTCGGCCTGAATTGGTCTGAGTACTCCCGCTTCGTGGGCGACATCTTCGGAGCGCCGCTCGCACTCGAGGGACTCGCCGCCTTCTTCATGGAATCAACCTTCCTCGGTCTGTGGATCTTCGGCTGGAACCGCCTCCCGAAAGGCCTGCACCTCCTCACGATCTGGATGGTGGCAATTGGCACGACCCTTTCGGCGTACTTCATCATTGCCGCGAACTCGTTCATGCAGCACCCCGTCGCTGCCGTGTTCAACCCTGAAACCGGCCGTGCGGAGCTCGACCCCTCGCAGGGCGGCATTTTCGCGCTCCTGACGAACGTTACGACCCTCGCGGCCTTCCCTCACGTGATTGCCGGTGCATGGCTCGTGGCCGGCTGCTTTGTCACCGGCATTGCCGCATGGCACATGGTGAAAAACCACAAGCGCGCCGAGGACCAGACCCTCTCGGGCGAGGAACAGGCCGCTGCCGGCCACCTCGCCAAGAACGTATGGCGTCCCGCAACCCGCTTCGGAGTCCTCGTCATGGTGCTGTCCGCCGTCGGCCTCCTGGCATCGGGCGACTTCCAGGGCAAGCTCATGTTCGAGCAGCAGCCCATGAAGATGGCCTCGGCTGAAGCCCTGTGCCACACCGAAACGGGCGCGAGCTTCTCGATCCTCTCGGTCGCGGGTCCCCGCGCGTTCTCTCAGGACTGCACCGACATCTCGCACATCATTGAAATCCCGTACGTGACCTCGATCCTCGCGACGAATGACCCGAACGCAACGCTCAAGGGCGTGACTGAGCTCAACGCTGAATACAAAGAAAAGTTCGGCGCTACTGCCGTCGATGCGAGCGGCAAGACCGTCGACGTCGACTACCGCCCGAACCTCTTCGTCACCTACTGGTCCTTCCGTCTCATGATCGGCTTCGCGGTCTTCTCGGGCATCCTTGCCGTCTGGGCCTTCTGGGTTACGCGTGGCAAGGGCGAGAAGGCACGCACCTCGGGTTCGACCTGGTTCGCGCGCTTCGCTCTGTTTGCGATCCCCATGCCGTTCATCGCCAACGCCTTCGGCTGGATCTTCACCGAGATGGGCCGTCAGCCGTGGATCGTTGCGCCGTCACCCACCGGCGACCCGCTCGTGCGGCTGCTCACGATGCAGGGCGTCTCAGGCCACGAAGGCTGGCAGGTGATCGTTTCGCTCGTGGTCTTCACGCTTCTGTACGGCGTGCTTGCGGTCGTGTGGTATTACCTCATGCGCAACCAGGCCCGCAAAGACATCAAGGCTCCGCGCTCGCTCTCCGCGAAGGAGAGTGCAGCTCCCGCTGAGATCGATACCCCGACCATCAGCTTCGGCTACTGAGAGAGAAAGGAGTAGACAATCATGGAAGCAACGTTCCTACAGACTCTGTGGTTCATTCTCGTCGCAGTGCTGTTCCTCGGCTACTTCATTCTCGAGGGCTTCGACTTCGGCGTGGGCATGAACGTCTTCGCGCTCGGCAAGGGCGAGGAGAAACGGAAGAATCAGATCATCACGACCATCGGCCCCGTGTGGGACGCAAACGAGGTGTGGATCCTCGTGGGTGGTGGCGCGCTGTTTGCCGCGTTCCCCGAATGGTACGCGACGATGTTCTCGGGCTTCTACCTCGCGCTCATCATCATCCTCGTGGCGCTCATCGTGCGCGTGTGCGCATTCAAATACCGCAACAAGGTTGAGAGCGCGTCGTGGAAGTTCGCGTGGGACATCTGCCACTTCGTTGGCGGTCTCGTTCCGGCACTCATTTGGGGCGTGGCCGTGGGCAACATCGTGCGTGGCGTCAGCATGGAGGCGAATGCCGGCGGCAAGAGCGTCGTCACTGATTCCCTCTTCGACCTTCTGAACCCGTTCGCGCTTCTCGCAGGTGTGGTGTTCGTGCTCCTCTTCTGGCTGCACGGCACGCTGTTCCTCGCTCTTCGCACCACGGGCGAGGTTCGACACGACGCGAACAAGCTCGCGGGCGTCATCGCCATCCCGACCATCGTCGCGGCGGCAGCGTGGGTCCTGTGGGCCCAGCTCGCCTACTCGAACAACGCCTGGACGTGGATCCCGCTCGTCGTCGCAGCGCTCGCCCTTATCGGGGCGTTCGTGCTGAACCGCGCAGGGCGCGAGGGCCTCGCGTTTGCTTCGACGTCGGTCGCTATCGGCTTCGCCACGATCATGGCCTTCGGCGCGATCTTCCCGAACGTGCTCCCTGCCGCCAATGATCCGGCTCTCTCGCTGACCGTCATGAACGCCTCGAGCACCGAGTACACTCTTCGGGTCATGACGATCGCGACCGTCATTTTGCTCCCGATCGTTCTCGCCTACCAGGCTTGGGCCTACTGGGTCTTCCGCGCTCGCGTTACGGGCGAGGGTTTCCCGGCCGCCCACGCGGCGAACCTCGCGCGAAAGGCGAAAGAGGGCTACCGCAAAGCCTTCGACACGGAAAGCTAAAGCACCTTTGGCAAAGCGACAGCCTCCACTTGATCCGAGACTCCTCCGTCACGTTCACAGCGCTCGCGCGCACGTGATCCGCACGGTTGTCTTGGGCCTCGTGGAGGCTGTTTGCGCAATCACGACCGCATGGTGCGTCGCCTCTCTCGGCGCGGATCTCCTCGCCCACCGAACATGGCCGCACGACAACCCCCTCCCACTCATCGTGCTCGCGATCGCGCTTGTGATTCGTGCGAGCGCCGTGTGGTACACGCAAGCCACGGGCCACCGTGCAGCGACCGAAACGATCGGAGAGCTGAGGCGGGCCGTCGTCGAGACGAACGCGCGTCTCGGCCCGCGCGGACGCACGGGCGAAGCCGCCTCGACAGCCGCACTCGCCACCGCGGGGCTCGAAAACCTCCGTCCCTATCTCACGGGGTACGTCCCGCAGCTTGCACTATCGGCGACAGTCACCCCACTCGCACTTACCGCGATCGCGGTATGGGATCTCACCAGTGCGATCGTCGCGTGTATCGCCCTTCCGCTCATCCCCATCTTCATGATCCTCATCGGGAAAATGACTGAAGGCTCCTCGGCCCGCTCTCTCGCGACCATGCGCACGCTGTGGGCCGAGACTCTCGATCTGGTCGAAGGCCTCCCGACGCTACGTGCGCTCGGCCGCGCACAGGGATCCGAGCGCATCGTCGCGGACCTCGGCGCGCGACACAAGAAATCCGCAATGACGACCCTTGCGTGGGCGTTCCTTTCGAGTTTTGCTCTCGAACTCATCGCTACCCTCGGCGTCGCGCTCATCGCCGTCTCCATCGGTTTGCGCCTCGTGGGCGGCGCAATGGAGCTTTTTCCGGCAATCGCCGTGCTCGTTCTTGCCGCCGAGGTGTATCTCCCCTTGCGCCTCGTGGGCCAGCAGTTTCACGCCTCGACGGATGGCCTCGCTGCTGTCGACGCCGCCTTCGAGATCCTCAATGCCCCCGCAGCGGCGGGCAAAGTGGAAACCGGTGACGAGGCCACCCGCCCCGCTGCCCCCTCGCTATCGCGCACGAGCATTGTCCTGCGTGATCTGAGCGTTGCGGGGCGCGACCGTCTCGCGCCTGCCCACCTCACTGCCGTCATCACACCCGGCCAGATCACTGCCCTTCGCGGCGCGAGTGGCGAGGGAAAATCGACGACGATCGCCGCCATCCTCGGGCTCCTCACGCCGACCACGGGCAGCGTGCTGCTTCGCACCGAGGAGGGAAACAGCATTGCCCTCAGTGAGATCGATCGAGAAAGCCTCTGGGCGCAGATCGCATGGCTGCCTCAGCGCCCCGTCGTGGGCCCTGGCACCCTGCGCGAGATCCTCCACGAGTCCCTTCCCGCGGGGATTGCCCCGGGAACCGAAGAGGCACACGCCCCCATTACGAGGGCGTCACGTGCGACCGGTCTCGACACACACGTCGCGGATGTTCACGGCTGGGACGTCGAACTTGGCCGCGGTGGAACCGGGCTTTCCGTCGGTCAGCGCCAGCGCGTCGCCCTCACAACCGCCCTCCTCGAGGCGAAACCACTCGTTATTCTCGACGAACCCACTTCGCACCTCGACGGGGCGAGCGAGGCGATGATCGTTCGCCTGCTCGAGACGCTGCGCGAACAGGGCTCAAGCGTCCTCGTGACCGCCCATAGACAGGCTCTCCTCGATGTCGCCGACCAGGTGATCGATGTGCGTGCCGCGGAGGTGCCAGTCCCGTGAAAATATCGTCGCGCGCTCTTTCACGCATGCATGAGCTCATGGAGATCAGCCCGCGTCAGCTCACATCAGCGGTCGCCGCAGGTGCAGCGACACTCGCGAGCGCCTTTGCCCTCGCGGTTGTGTCGGGCTACCTCATTACAAAGTCGTGGACGATGCCGCCAGTTCTCGACCTTTCCGTTGCCGTCGTGTCCGTGCGTGCTCTTGGCATTTCCCGCGGCGTCTTTCGGTATTTCGAGCGCCTGCTCACGCACGATGCCGCCCTCACCGGCGTCGCGCGCCTGCGTACCAACATGTACGCTGGGCTTGCGAGCGCCCCCTCAGCCCTCGCAGGGCGCCTCAAACGCGGCGATCTACTCGCGCGTATCGGCGATGACGCCGAAGACATGGCGAACGATGTCATTCGTGCCGTGGTGCCCGCCCTCGTCGCACTCGTCATGGCAGTCGCGATCCTTGCGACCATCGCCCCATTCTCGCCGATTGCGGCACTCGCCATGCTCGTTGGCCTCACCTTCGCGACGATCATCGCCCCGTTCTTCGCCTTCAAGGCGGCGCTCGTGGCGGAGCGCGAACTCGTCGAGGCCCGCTCTCGCCTCAATACGCTCTCGCTTTTTGCCCTCGACAACGCTGACGTCCTTCGCGTCAAGGGGCAATGGAACAGCACCCTCGCCGACCTAGAGGCCGCCCAGGAACAGTTTGATGCGGCCCTCGACAAAGCAGCCGTGCCCTCGGCTTTCGCACGTAGCAGCACCCAGATCGCTATGATCCCCGCGCTTCTCGGCTCGATTCTCGCCGCGGGCGCCGTCTACAACCTCGAAACCACGGGGTTGCTTGGCGGCCTCATCGGCCACACGGCGGGCATCATCGGCGTCATCATTCTCGCCCCGCTGTCGAGCTTTGAAGCGGCATCTGTTCTCCCGCAAGCAGCCAGTCAGCGCGCACGTTCGATCGTCGCCGCTGAACGCCTCCACGAACTCGATCCAGGCAACGCCCCGATCGCCTCAGCGTTCGACACTCGGGCAGGCTCGAGCGTGCGCGATGCTCTGCGCGCTGCGACAGAAGACGCGCAGTCGGCGATCGAGGGCCGCCGAGCCGTCGGACCCCCCTCTCGCGACGATGCGCCCACCCCCGCACCCGCACGCGCTGAACGCCCCTCCCCCGCAGTCCTGAGTGCATCTGGACTGACGACGGGCTGGAGTGCCGAGCATCCGCTCGCACACGGGCTTGACCTGAGCTTTGCCCCGGGAAGTCGCACGCTCGTGTACGGCGCTTCGGGCCGCGGAAAGTCGACGCTCGGCCTGACCCTTGCGGGGCTTCTCACCCCGCTGAGTGGGCGAGTTCTGTATGGCGATGCTCCCCTCACGTCATTCACTCCGACCGCGCTCGCCTCACGTGTGTCGTTTTACGCCGAGGACGCGCACGTGTTTGCGACGAGCCTTCGCGAGAATATTCGTGTCGTGCGCGGCGATCTCACCGACGCAGAAATCCATCATGCCCTCGACCTCGCGGGCCTCGGCGAATGGGTATCGGGACTCGCTTCGGGGCTCGACACAATCCTTGGCAGTGGCGGCGAGGACGTCTCCGGGGGCGAACGGCGAAGGCTTCTTCTCGCTCGCGCGATCGCGCACGGCGCTCCCGTGACGATCCTCGATGAACCTACCGAACACCTCAACCTTGACCTGGCGGCCGAGCTCATGGACGGTATTCTCACCCCGGGCGCGTTCTTCGCGGCCGATGCGACCGTCATCGTGATTACGCACGATCAGCGCTTCAAGGAATCGGGAGCGGCGGTGCTCGACCTCGACGCCCACACGACTCACGAAGGGAGCACCTATGTCGAACGCCACGAGAATCAGTGAGCTCACAGCGGCGGTCCTCAATGCCGAGGACCCCGACGATATCCTCGACCTCTTGGCCGATTCCACGTTCGAGATTCTTTCGCCCGACTCGCTCCTCGTGCTTCTCCCCCTGAACGATTCGACATGGGTGTGCGAGCTTGTTCGGGGGCGGTTTCAAGCTGAACTACTCGGAGCGTCCGTCTCTCACTCGTCGGAAACGGCCGATTCGGCGCCCTTGCCTTTCGTACTCGATCACGACTCACAGGAGGCACTCGCGACTCTCACGTGGGGTGACCTCACGCGCGCTCTTGCCGACGAGGACCTCCCGACTCCCGCGGGATCGACGAGCGCACTCGTGGCGTTTCCGATCGATGCGGGCGCCGCGAGGCGCGGATTACTCATCGCCGTTCGGTTCGCGGATGAGGACTCCGACGCCACCGCAGCTTTTACCGACGCCGAGAACGTGAGCGCCGCTTCGCTCGCCTCTCTCTTTTCGTTCGCGCTCAATGGGTCAACGGGGCGCAGCGCCATCGAGGATGACCTCAATAATGAACGCAACCGCATCGCCCGCGACCTTCACGATCTCGCCATCCAAGAGCTTTTCGGTGTGGGCATGCAGCTTGAGACCGTGATGTCGCAAGCCTCGCGTTTTCCTGAATACTCAGACGAAGGGCCGGTCGCGACGAGCCTTAAGGATTCTGTCGCGGGCATCGAGCGTTCGATCGCGGAAATCCGCGGGATCGTCCAGTCGCTGCGGAATGAGACGGTCGAGGTGACGCTCTCTCAGCGGCTTCGCCACGAGTGCGGGCTCGCGATCGCAGGCCTCGGCTTTGTGCCGTCGCTGCACCTTCAGGCACCGGTCGCCGAGCTCGACGCGATCGAAGGCGAGCTTAAGGAAGACGTCGTCGCGGTCGTGAAGGAGTGCCTGGCGAACGTTGCGCGCCACGCGCACGCGAGCGCGGTCTCCGTGAGCATCACGCTCTTCAAAGAGGGCGTGGATACGGTCATCCAGGTGAACGTGAGCGACAACGGGCGCGGCATCGATCCCAGTATCACGCGCCGCTCGGGGCTCGCGAACATGGGTGCACGCGCGCGGCGCCACCTCGGCTGGGTTGATTTTTACAGCCTCGACCCGGGGACGATGGTGAGCTGGCGCGCGACCATCATCGCCGAGTAGTGCGGCGCAGGGGCGTTACTTCCAGTCGGCTCGACGGCGCGAGACGACCCAGGCCGCGACCTGAGTGCGGCGCTGCAGCCCCATTTTGTGGAGGATGCCCGTGATGCGGTTCTTGACGGTCTTTTCGGCGACGCCGAGCTGGTCGGCGATTTCGCGGTTCGCGAGCCCGTCACCGATGTACTCAACGATGCGGCGTTCGACGGCGGAGAAGTCGAATTCGTCTTCGCTCGTGCCGCCCGCGGGCCACGCGGTTTCGCCGTTCGCCACCTTGAGGATCGTCGAGATGATCTCGGCCGAGCGCACGGATTTGAGGAGGAGCCCCGAGGCGCCAGCAGCGCGGGATTCGCGGATCGCCGCATCATCGTTGAACGAGGTGAGCACGAGCATGGTCTGGTTCTCGTTCTCCTGGCGGGCCGCGTTCATGACGTCGATTCCGGTACCGTCGGGGAGCTGGAGGTCCGTGACGAGGATGTCTGGCTGGACGGCGGGAAGCCGACGCTTGGCTTCGCCAACGGTGCTTGCCTCGGCGACAACGCTGAGGCGGGCATCCGCGTCAATGACGGCAACGATGCCGCGACGCACAACTTCGTGGTCGTCGACAATCATGACGCGGTACTGATCGCCGCTTACTTCGCTCACGCGGTATTCTCCAGTTCGTTTGATCGGGATCCTCACATGTCCTACCCAGACATCCTAGCCGAACGGGGACCAAATGCCCCACTACAACACCTTTATGCGGGCGTATAAGAGCGTGCGGCTACGCGCTCGCACGCTCCGTGCTTCTGTAGACCCTTTAGCGCAGGCGCTGGCAATAGGGGCAGAAGTGGCTCGAGCGATTCTGGAATTGCGCCCGCACGAGGGCACGATTGCACCGTGGGCACGGGGTGCCGTGCTTGCCGTAGGCCTTCAGCGACCGAGCGAAATAGCCGCTTCGGCCGTCGACGTTCACGTATAGCGCATCGAAGCTCGTGCCGCCCACCTCGAGGGCGCGCTGCATGACTTCACGGCACGCCCCCAGAAGCTCCTTGACCTTTCGACTCGAGATCCCGATCGCGGGGCGCGCGAAATGCAGCCGCGCCTCCCATAGGCCCTCATCAGCGTAGATATTCCCGATCCCGCTGAGGGTGCTTTGATCCAGGATGACGGATTTGATGGGGGCCGTGCGCCTACGGATCCGGCGCACGAGGAGCTCTTCATCGAGACAAGGATCGAGCAGGTCACGGGCAATATGCGCCGCGCTTTGCGGAATGAGCGGAAGATCGGTGCCCTCGCCCCCTGCACGAGCATCGGCCGTACCGATCAGCGGGCTTACGTGCATCCCGCCAAAAATCCGCTGATCCACAAAATCGATGCGCGCACCGCCCTCCATGTGAAGGCGAATGCGTAGGTGGGTCACGGGATCCGGCGCGGGCCCCTCGCTCACGTGCGGTTCCGACGCTTGAGGCGCCCCACTCACTGCCCCGTCGCGAACACGAAGCTGGCCGCTCATGCCCAGATGCATGACGAGCGCTTCGCCGTGCGCTGAAGGAATCGAGGGGGCGCAGCCGGCGTCGGACAGCGGCGCCCACAGGAACTTACCGCGCCTCGCAACCGAGCGAATGCGGCGCCCCTCGAGCTGACGCACGAAACTCTCTGTGCCGCCAGCGTGGCGCTTGAGCGAGCGCGCATCGAGCACTTCGACACGTTCGATCACGCGCGAGGCCATGTACGGCTCGAGGCCTCGACGGACGACCTCAACCTCGGGAAGCTCGGGCACCGCGGGCCTGCCCTACTCTTCGAACATCGTGAATGTCTCGCCGCGTGCGCTGTAGTACGCGAGGACGGCCCTGCGGGCGGCCTCCATCTCGGCCCCCTTCTTGCTCGTGCCTTCGCCTGTCCCCGCGAGGGTGTCGCCAACGCTCACGTGCGCGCGGAAGTGTTCGGTATCGCCCGCGGTCCATTCCTCGTACGTGTAGGCGGGGACAGCGCCAAGAAGTGCGCCGATCTCCTGCAGCCGCGACTTGTAGTCGAATGCGCCGAGCATGAACGTGTCGTCGTCGAGGATCGGTGAGAGGAGATCGAGCACGAATACGCGGGCCGCTTCGGCGCCGAGGCTCAGGTGCACGGCTCCGATAATCGCTTCGACGGCATCCTCGAGCACGGAATCTCGGTCGCGCCCTCCCGTAAGGGACTCGCCCTTGCCGAGTTTGAGGTAAGCGCCAAGGTTGTGCAGGCGTGCGATGTGTGAAAGGGCGCGCGTGCTCACGACGGTCGAGCGGCGGCGGGAAAGAGAACCCTGGGATGCGTCCGGGTAGGTGCGGTACAGGTGGTCGGCGACGGCGAGGCTCAGCACAGCGTCGCCAAGGTACTCGAGGCGTTCATTTTGCGGGCACTCGTCGTTTTCAAAACTATAGGAGCGGTGGGTGAGCGCGAGGTCGAGCAGGTCGGGATCGAGCTCGCCCTTCAGCGGGAGCGAAGCCAACAGTCCGCTGCGATCCTCGAGGTGCGGGATGGGCTGCCGTTTGCGCTTGCGGCTCACTTCTCCTCATCCTCGCGATCGTCGTCCTGCTCGAGCAGTCCGGCAAGAGCCGCAAAACGTGGGTCATAGACGACGTGCTCGTGGTCGGGGTCGTCCTCCATACGCATGCCGCACTGGGAGCACAAGCCCGGGCAGTCTTCGCGGCACAAAGGTTGGTAGGGCGCGGCCATCGCAAAAGCGTCGTGAACGAGGGGACCGAGGTCGATCACATCGCCCTCGAGTACGGGGACGTCCTCGTCTTCGAGCTCGGCCGGAACCTTCTCGGGGTAGCTAAACAATTCGTCGAAGCGCACGTCGAGGTGGTCGTCAACCGGGTCGAGGCAGCGCGAGCACTCGGCATGGACGTCTGCGCGTGCCGTCCCGGTCACGTAGATGCCTTCATCGACCGATTCGAGGCTTGCCTCGACCGTGATGTCGTCGCCGGGCCTTACGGCAAATTCGGGGTCGCCCACGGGCTGCGTGGAGGTTGCCGTGCGCGAAATGGTGCGCTGCGAGCCGATTTTATGGATGAGATCGATCGCGTCGATCTCAAGATCGAGCCCCGCGTTGAAGGGTTTTTCGGCCTGGGCGTCCTTCTTTCGGGGGCGCGGGGTGCTCTTGCCCTTCGCGTCGGTCATGAGTGCTCCTTTGAGTCTGCGGCTGGCGTTGTGTATGCGGCGGTGAGGGCGCGCGTTGACGCATCCGGAAGATAGCGGCTCGCATCACCGCCGAGCGAGTAAATCTCTCGAACGAGCGAGCTCGAGATGTGCGCGAGTGCGGGATCGGTCAAGAGGAAGAGCGTGTCCAACCCGCCGAGGTCCATATTGGCCCGCGCCATGGGTTCCTCGTACGCGAGGTCCTGGGCGTTTCGTATTCCTTTGACGAGGTGGGTTGCGCCGAGTTTCTTCGCGCCTTCGACAAGGAGGCCGCCCGGCAGCGTGTCAACACTCGCTCTATCGGCAAGGCCCTCGCGGGCAAGCGTCTCACGAATAGCTTCGCAGCGCGCGTCGAAGGGGATGCGCGCGCTCTTATGGGGGTTGTGGGCGACTGCCACGATCACGCGGTCGCTGAGCGCATACGCGCGCCTCACGAGATCGAGGTGCCCGAGAGTGAACGGATCGAATGACCCCGGGATAAGGGCGGTGAGCATGTGTTAAGCCTACCGGCTTGCCTCCGTGATCGCTGGATCGAGGTAGGTGAAGTATTCGACTCTCGTGTCCCCGAAATCTCGCGCTCCCTCGTCAACGAAATAGGAGGGTAGCGGAGTTTTTTCGCTTCGCGCGGAGCGTTCGAGCACGATTGTCGCCTCATCGGCAAGCTGGCCGGCTGTACCGAGGCCGGTCACGAGGCGCGCAAGCTCTTCGGTCGCAACGGCGTAGGGCGGGTCGGCGCACACGAGCGTAAAGGGGGCCTCTCGGCGGGGTCCGACGCTTGCCTGGCCACACTCGACCCTCAGGCTTTCTTCGAGGCCGAGAGTTCGGGCGGCCTCGCCGATGGCTTTTGCCGTGGGGCGATGCGCCTCGACGAGGACGGCGAAGTCCGCGCCTCGCGATAGTGCCTCGAAGGCGAGCGCCCCGGTTCCGGCGTAGAGGTCGAGAACCGTCGAGCCGCGCACGGCGCCCCACGAGTCGAGCCTTGAGAAGACTGCTTCGCGCACGCGATCACTCGTGGGCCGGGTGCGGTTCGTGGGAGGTGACGGCACGGTGCGTCCGCCGAGTCGTCCGGCGATAATGCGGGGCACGGTCAGCTCCTTTCGAGATTGTCGACGCCGCGAGCACTGTGGCGCGCAATCGCGGCATCGAGGGCATCGTGTTCGCTCGCGGATGGCGCCTCGAGGCTACTTGTCGTAAGCGCCCCGCGAGATAGGGCTTCGGTTACGAGAGCGTCTTCGCGGGCCTCGAGGATCATACGCGCGTCGCGGCCCACGTCGAGGAATCGCACGGCTACGGACGTTCCCGATTGAATATCGCCGACGAGGTCGCCGCCGCCGCGACGCTCGAGATCCAGCTCGGCGAGGGCAAACCCGTCGGTTGTGGAGGCGAGTTCTACGAGCCCGTCGTGCTGCGCGCTCTGGCGGGGGAACCGCGTGGCGAAGAACGCGATTCCCGGATGCGCGCCTCGACCAATACGGCCGCGGAGCTGGTGAAGTTGGGCGAGGCCGAAGCGCTCGGCATCGAGCACGAGCATGACGCTCGCATTCGGCACGTCGACTCCGACTTCGATCACGGTCGTCGCCACGAGCACGTCGATGTCACCGGCGGCAAACGCCTCCATGCGCTCGCGTTTAATGTCGCTTGGAAGCCGGCCGTGCAATTCCTCGATGCGAAGCGCGTCAAAGCCTGGTTTCGCCCGCAGCATCTCGAGCGTGGGAGTGACCGCGTGGAGTGGGTGTTCGCTCCCGAACGGATCTGCGGGAGTAGCGGCCTGTGCTGGATCCTCCGGATCGATGCGCGGACACACGACGAATGCCTGGCGGCCGGCGTGGACTTCCTCGAGGACGCGCTCCCACATGCGCTCGCGCCACGCGGTATCGCCCAGGGGCACGACAAATGAGGACACCTCGGCACCCTCGCGGGGACGCCCCTCGAGCGTGAGCAAATCGAGGTCACCGACGAGGGCGAGCGCAGCCGATCGAGGGATCGGGGTCGCGGTCATCACCATCATGTGCGGGCGCAGGTCGCCGGGTCCCTTGGACCGCAGTTGGCGGCGGTGATCCACGCCGAAGCGATGCTGTTCATCGATAATCACGAGGCCGAGCTTCAAAAAGTCGACGCCCTCGGTCAGCAGTGCGTGTGTTCCCACGGCGATCCCAGCCTCGCCACTCATGAGATCGAGAAGGCTCTCGCGTCGCTCGGAGGCCTTCTGGGCGCCAACGAGCAAGCGAACGCGCGTCGCCGACTCGTGCGCATCAAGGTGACCGCGGCGCGCAAGGTCGCCAAGCATCGCCGTGATGGTCGAGTAATGCTGCCGTGCGAGTACTTCCGTCGGGGCGAGGAGCACGGCTTGGAATCCGGAATCGACGGCACGCACCATCGCGCGCAGCGCCACCACGGTTTTTCCCGAGCCCACGTCTCCCTGGAGCAGGAGCGACGTGGGGTGGGGTGCAGCAATCCTCTCGGCGATCTGCTCCCCCACGTCCTTTTGCGACGAGGTCAAGGTGAACGGCAACCGCCCATCGAGTGCCCGGCTGAGGTCCCCGTAAGTCCCGAGCTGTGGGGCGGCGTCCTGAACGTCTTGTGCTCGGCGCCTGGCGAAAATCGACTGGATGACAAAAGCCTCTTCGAAGCGGAAATACCGCAGGGCGCGTTCGACCTCCGTTTGGTCGTGAGGCGCGTGGAGCATCCTCGCCGCCTCAGCGATCGTGGGCAGGTCGCGCTCACGCCTAATCGCGGCGGGAATGACGTCGCGCAGCTCGTCGACGTGCCGCAGCGCTTTTGTCAATAGTGAGCGCATGAGCTTCTGCGTCGCTGCACCGCGAAGTGGATACACGGGGGCGGGCTCGAGCGCAGCGGCGACCGCCCGGGCCTCCTCCGGCGAGGGGTCGCTTGCAAGCAGAAGGTAGTCGGGATGCGCGATCTGGTTTTCCCCCCGAAAACGCGAAACTGTTCCGCTCACAAGCACGCGCGTACCCTCGCGCAGCCTGCTCATATGCCAGTTGACGAGGTGCGCCTTGAAAAGAAAGAACGTGAGTTGGATGGTTTCGCCCTCGTCGTCGCACACGCGCACATCAAGGAGGGTGCCCTTGCGATTCTTCATCGCGCGCTCACGCACGCGTTCGACGGTCGCGATGACGGAAATGTCGTCGCCCTCGCTCAAATGGCGCAGGTCGCGCAAGGGGCCGGGCGAGGCATAGCGGCGTGGCGGAATGCGCACGAGGTCCTCGACATCCCCCGCACCCAGTGCGCGCGCGGCGGCGATTTCCTTGGGAGTCAAGAGGCCCGCGGGGAAACCGTCGGCCTTCGCCTTCACCACGATCGCTCCTTTCGCCCCGCCAACACTGACGGCATTCTTTCACGACCGACGTCGCGATGTGGCTGACTACACAGGGGTTATGGAGGCATCCCTATCGCTCTTCGCGCGCGAGTGGGCTATGCTTTTGGGGTTGCCCAGCGCCACGCGGCTCGATCCGCTGCATGAGCCTCGGCGCACAAATCAAGTACGTTAGCGATTATTCAGGAGAACACCGTGGCTTCCAAGTGTGACATTTGCGCCAAGGGCCCGAGCTTCGGCAAGAGCGTTTCCCACTCGCACCGTCGCACCTCGCGCCGCTGGAGCCCCAACATCCAGTCCGTGCGCACCGTGATCGGCGGCACCTCGAAGCGCCTCAACGTGTGCACCTCGTGCCTCAAGGCCGGCAAGGTTCAGCGCGCCGCCTGAGCATCCGGGCACTGCCCGAGCGAAAGCTTAGTAAAAGGACCTTCCCTCGGGGAGGTCCTTTTCGCATGCCCAAGAGACATCCGCCGTGGCACCACACACGAGGTGCCCGGGGAAGTCCCACCGAGGTTGCTCTACTTGCCCTCGCCCTTCACCGAGATGACAACGGCGAATCCAGGGTCATCGCTCGCCGGGCGTAAATCCCACGTCGAAAACACCTGGGGCACCTCGAAGCCCGCGGCGGCAGCATCCGCCACATAGCTCTCGAGCGAATACCCGCGGCCCGTTCCAAAACCGGCGACGATGCGACCTCCCGGACGCAAGAGCCTCGCGTAGTTCTCGAGAACGCGGCGCCTATCGCTTTCGGCAACAAACGTGACAACGTTGCCCGCCGTGACAACCACGTCGAATGTTCCGAGTGAGTCCTCACCGAGAATCGCGCACGCCTCGGCTAGGTCGCCTGTAATCCAGCGGGGACCTGGCGAGGTGCGCTCCGCATAGGCGACGAGGGTTGGGTCAAGGTCGATCCCCACAACGTCGTGGCCGCGACGAGCAAGCTCTGCACCGACGCGCCCGGTTCCGCTCCCGGCATCGAGCACGAGGGCGCCGCGAGGCGCGAGTGCATCGATGAGTCGCGCTTCCCCATCGATGTCCTTGCCTTCGGCGCGCATCCGCTCCCAGCGCTCGATGTACCACTGGGAGTGGCCAGGATTGCGTTCGAGGTTGCGCGTCCACTGTGATTTCCCGGGAGAGCCGGGCGTGGGATTCATGGGCATGATCGGCATAGAAGGCATCCATCCACCCTAAACGGAAAAATGGTCCCAACCGTACATGGCGAGTGGCACGCCGTCGAGACGCACGTCGCCATCGCCCTCGGCAGCGCGCACGCACCCAATCTCGCGGAATGCGGCACGCACCAGAGCGTTTTCGTCCCACACCGACCGAGGGAACGTCGCGAGCATGAGGTGCTCCTCCCCCGAACCCAGGACCCACTCCATGGGATCGACGCTCAACACATTGGCAAGCGGCGCGAGAAGCGCACAATCACTCTCGAGCGCCGCCCGCGACAGGTCGAGGTTTACTCCACTTGCGCGAGCAATTCGGCTCGCATCCCTCACGAGTCCATCGGAGATATCGATCATCGCGCTCGCCGAACGCCCCGCGCCCCACCCCGCTGAGAGGTCAGGCTCGGGTGCGAGGTGCCACGACAGTGCACGGCCCGCAATGCTCGCGACGGCTTGGCCCCGAGACTCAAGGTCGGGCAGTGTGGCGTCGGACTTCCCGAGCACCTGAGCGAGCCCGGCGCTGCTGAGCCCGAGTACCTCCCCGCCGACCGCAAGAACATCCCCTTCTTTCGCACCCGAACGCACGACTGCCGCACCAGAGCGCGCAAGTTCGCCGATCGCCGTGATCGAAACCGTGAGCTCGCGAGCGGTACCAAGGTCCCCGCCGATCACCGACGCACCGAGCGGGTGTGCCTCGCGCGCAATGCCCTCAGCGATGCCCTCGAGTACCGCGATCGGTGTGTCTTTGCCCGCGAGGACGGTCGTCAGCAGCCAGCGCGGCCGCGCCCCCATCGAGGCGACATCCGCGAGGTTCTGTACGGCAGCCTTGCGGCCGATGCTCACGGGATCAGAAATACCGAGAATGAAGTCGTAGCCCTCAACGATCGCATCGGTCGTGAACACGAGCTCCCCCGCGGCGCGAACAACGGCGCAGTCATCACCAGGGCCCACGATGACCGCATCATCGCGATGCTGAAAAAACGGGACAATTCGCTCGAGGATCCCCGCCTCACCAAGCTCGCCGAGGCTTGTTTCGTGCTGCCGCACTCAAATCCCTCGAAGCTTTCCTTCGAAGGTGATCTCTTTCGCGACCGTGCGATAGCCAAGGCGTTCGTTGATGGCATTCATGTGGGTGTTGGTGTGGTTCGTGTACGTGCGCAGCACATCGACTTTTGACTCAGTTTCGGTCAGGAGGCGATGCGTCATGAGCTTAAGCGCGAGGCCAAGGTTATGCCCGCGGTGCTCGGGCATGACCAGGGTGATGGCCTGCTCGCCAAGTCGCGAACCATCCTCGCGAAACATCACGTATGACGTCCCAGCAAACGTGCCGTTCGACGCGAGGGCGACCGCCGTGAGGCGGCGATAGCCACGCTCAGCGATCCTCGCTTCGATCGCTCGGACCCGCTCCTCGTCGTACTCGGGCTTCTCAAGCGAAGAATCCTCAGTCGGGGCATCCGCGACCATCTGATTGAGCAGCACACACCACTGCTCCATGTGCTCCTCAGGGACGTCCCCTTCCCAGGTAATGATGCGGTACTTGCCAAGGGAAGCTTCGACCTCGACGTGGAGGTCCTCGACGAGGTCGCGATCGAGCGGGAGCGAAACCGTGCTCACGAACTCCGTGGCGACCTTCGCGAGGCCAAGCCGGGTCGCGATCCTTGAAGCCGGAAGCTCGTTTTCCGCCTGAGTTGAATCCACGTGGGTGAGCGCATAGCCGAAAGCCTTCGGACGCTCCTCGTGCGTCATAATGTCCCGGAGCGCATCCGTGAGCATCGTGCCAATACCTTTGCCTCGCCACGCGGGATACACAACGAGCTCGATCTCTTGCGTATCAGTGTTCTCAGCGAGAGGGAGCTGAAGCTCGGCGAGACCGGCGATCATGCGTGCGCCTTCAAGGCTCTCCACCTCGGCCACGAGCTGGTATGAACGTTTGTGGTCGGTGTCTGCGTGTTCGGCACGAAGCTGGCCGGGCGTGCGGCGCTCGTGAGCGCCGCAAAATTCCTCGTCAAGAACGCGGTAGAGATCCCAGTACTGCTTAAGCTCCGCGTCGCTCGAATGATCGAGGAATCGCACCGTGACATGCGGCCCTTCGGGGAAAAGCTGCTCGGTGCGGGGTGTCAGTGCGTACTTCTCGCTCATGGTCACCAAGATTATCAGCTTCCGTCCAGGCACTCACGATCCAGACAGAGAGTTAGGGTGGTGTTCATGATGCATACGCCCCCGGCCCAGCCCCTGGCATGCGCGCTCCGGCGCGCGCTCGTCGCTTCGCTCGCGATCGGGAGCACCCTGGCACTCGCCGCGTGCGGAGCCGTCGCCGTACCCCCGCCCGAAGCCGACGCCACCAATCCCCGTTGCGCCGAGATCATCGTGTCGCTTCCCGATACCCTTCTGGGCCTCGATCGCAGCGAAACCACGGCCCAATCAACAGCCGCATGGGGTCACGGCGACAGTACGATCGTGCTTCGCTGCGGTGTGACCCCTCCCCCGCCCACGACCGATCTGTGCACCACGATCGCCGCGCGCAACGGCAAGGAGATCGACTGGATCGTGAAAGAAAACGACAAGCGCGGGATCGTGCACATGACGACCTACGGGCGAGAACCGGCAATTGACATCACCGTGCCTCGCTCGGTCGCCCCCGACCAGCCGAGCGCCGCGGCCATCGAACTCGCGAGCCTCATTGCGCAGGTCCCTCAATCGGGTGGTCGCTGCCTCGCATTCGACGACGCGCAATAGCCCCTAGCGCAGCCCTACGCCACGCTCAAGGGCATTGTCGATCAGGCGAGAGATCAGGTCGGCGTAGGAAATCCCCATGTTCTCCCACAGCACGGGGAACATCGAGATCTGGGTGAAGCCCGGCATCGTGTTGACCTCGTTGACGATCACCTCGCCCGCCCCGGTCACGAACACATCCACGCGCGCGAGTCCCTCGAGTTCGAGGGCTTCGAACGCACGCGCGGCCACCTCTCGCACTGCCGCCACGTACTGCTCGGGAATCGCCGCGGGGATATCGATCGTGACGGTGCCCTTGCCGAAATACTTCGACTCGTAGTCATAAAAAGCGAGATCCTCGCCGATGACGACCTCACCCGGAAGACTCGTGCGCGGTGCCTGTCCATTCTCCCCCTGGAGAACGCCGCATTCCACCTCGCGCCCCTCGACACCCTGCTCGATGAGTACCTTCGGGTCGAAGCGGAAGGCTTCGTCAAGCGCCGCATCGAGCTGCTCGGGGGCGTCCACCTTCGTCACGCCAAAACTCGAACCCGCGCGCGCCGGTTTGACGAACAGCGGATAGGTAAGGCTCGATGCGCGCTCGCGCACCGCCGCTCGAGGTTCACTCGCGCGCGCGACGACGCCGCGGGCAACGTTGAGACCCGCGCCTTCGAGAATGCGCTTCGTGAAGTCCTTATCCATCGAAGCGGCGGAGGCAAGCACGCCCGACCCGACATAGGGCACATCCCAGAGCTCGAATAGTCCTTGGATCGTGCCGTCCTCACCGTAGGGCCCGTGCAAAAGAGGAAACACCGCGTCAATATGTGCGAGGTGCTCAATACGACCGCCATCGCGCACGACGCGAAGCTCGACCTTTCCCTGCCCAAGTCGCGACTGCTGGAGGATGATTTCGTCACCCGAATCGGGCACGTGAGGGGCGAGCCCGTTCGTGATTTGCCAGTGCTCGGGATCCCCCGTGACCTCGACAAAGCGGCCATCGCTCGTCACGCCGATGGGTACAACGTCAAAACGCGAACGGTCAATCTGGCGCAGAATACCGCCGGCGGTCACGCATGAAATGCCGTGTTCGCTCGAACGGCCGCCGAAAATCAGCGCGATGGTGTGCACGTGGGCTCCTCTATTCGAATCGGACAGAACGCGAAAGAAGTGCGCTCGTCACTTCGGCAATATTACGCCCGCAATCAACGACATCGACGAGGGCACGGGTGATGGGCAAGTCCAGCTGCGAACGCTCGGCAAGCTCTGCGACGGCGCGGGCGGTAGGGACGCCTTCGGCGGTTTGTCCGACGCTTGCTCTGGCCTCCTCCAGGCTTAGACCTTCGCCAAGGGCCTTCCCCAGCCTGAAATTCCTCGAAAGCGGAGAGGCGCACGTCGCGACGAGGTCGCCCATCCCGGCGAGCCCAGCAAACGTGGGCGTTTCCGCACCGAGGGCAACGCCGAGCCGCGTAATTTCCGCGAAGCCGCGCGTAATAAGCGATGCGCGCGTGTTGTCGCCGTAGCCGAGCCCGGCGGCGGCACCCACGGCGATCGCGATGACATTCTTCATCG
This sequence comes from Dermabacter sp. HMSC08H10, assembly GCF_001807585.1. Taxonomy (NCBI): domain Bacteria; kingdom Bacillati; phylum Actinomycetota; class Actinomycetes; order Micrococcales; family Dermabacteraceae; genus Dermabacter; species Dermabacter sp. HMSC08H10. Next base: position 244,889 of record NZ_KV789424.1, on the reverse strand, counting down.
CGCCCGCAACCTCGACCCCCGTCACATCGCGGCTCACGTAGGCGCGGAAATAGGGCGCCGAACACCACGAGGCCACTTCTCTGGCTGTTTCCTCGCTCGCTGAGGCGATAACCGAGGCGCACGGTTGCTCGCGGGCGATCTCCCGCGCGAGGTTCGGGCCCGACAGCACCGCGATGCGGCTCTCATTAATGCCGCCGGTGGTCGCAAGAATCTGTGACATGCGCTCGTCGCTGCCGCGCTCGATGCCTTTGATGAGCGAGACGACGGGCAGGTGGGCAATGGATGGCCAGGCCTCGAGATTCGCGCGCAAGGACTGGGCGGGGACGGCGAGGACGATGCCACGTGCCCCTTGGATAACGTCCTCGGTATCGCTCGAAGCCCAGACGGAGGCGGGAAGCTTTAAACCGGGAACGTAGCTCGCGTTCTCGTGGTTGTCGTTGATCTGCGAAGCGAGTTCCGCTCGGCGCGCCCATAGGCGCACGCGATTGCCGCCTCGCGCGAGCATGTGCGAGAAAACCGTGCCCCACGATCCTGCGCCGAGAACCGCGATGTGGCCTTCGCTCTCGCCCGCCCTACTTCGAGCGTTCACCGTCGCCCGAAGGGAGCTGCCGGTTGCGACGGATACCGCGCGTCAATCCCGCGCGACGCGCCCGAGGCGAGGTGAGACGCGCTGTTTCGCGCCGCCTGAGCGTGGCAGGGGCGCGCTTGGCGAGCGTGTGAACCGCCGATGCGTGCATCATGCGTCGCGGGCCAAAGGTGAGGCGACCGCGGATCGTACGGTACTTGACCGCGGTCGTGATCCGCACGAGCTCACCACCGGGCTCGACGGCAACGCCGATGCGGATCATGAGCGAGGGCGTGTCGTCGATAATGAGAGCCTCGGAGCCCACAACCTCGCTCACATAGCGTTCGCGTTCGGGCGGCGGCACGAGGTCGAAAAGGCGAATGGCCTCATCCCGTACGGCCCGGGCACCACGCGAGGTCAGTGTCGCGTTCTCGTGAGAGAAAATCGCCTCGGCCCACACGCGCGGATCCGGTTCATCAACGCCCTTGGTTGGCACGATCACGACATCGCAATAGTCCGGAAGCGGAATATCGCGAAGTGCGAGAGACGTGTACCGCTCGTGCGACGCACCGGTCGCGTGCGTCGAGGGATTCTCTGTCACCGTTGGCTCCTTACCTCGAGCGTTGATTCGTTCTCACTCTTCCCAGAAATCGGCACCGAGCTGCGTGAGCTTGTCCCTGAAGGATTCGTAGCCACGATCGATGAGGTCGATGCCGTGGATCTGCGAGACGCCATCGGCCCCAAGTGCCGCGATCAGGTAGCTGAACCCGCCGCGCAGATCCGGGACCGTGATCTCGGCACCCTTGAGCGGACGAGGCCCGTTCACAACCGCCGAGTGATTGTAGTTGCGCTGACCGAAGCGGCAGCGGGAACCGCCGAGGCATTCGCGATACACCTGGATCTGCGCGCCCATGTCATTGAGCGCGCTCGTAAAGCCAAGGCGGTTCTCGTACACGGTCTCGTGGACGATCGATATGCCGCTGGCCTGCGTCAAAAGTACGACGAGGGGCTGCTGCCAGTCCGTCATGAAGCCGGGGTGGACGTCGGTCTCGATCGCTGCCGAGGAGAGGCCTTTACCCGTGTCGTAGAACCGAATCCCGTCGTCGTGAATATCGACGCCGGCACCGATCTTGCGCAGCACGTTGAGGAAGGTGCCCATCGCCTTCTGCTCGGCCCCGCGGACGAATACGTCGCCGTGAGTCACGAGGGCGGCGCAGGCCCAGCTCGCCGCCTCGATGCGGTCGGGGATGCAGCGGTGACGGTAGCCATTGAGTCTCTCGACGCCCTCGATCACGATTGTGCGATCGGTGCGCAGCGAAATGATCGCGCCCATCTTTTGCAAAACCGCGATGAGATCCTCGATCTCGGGCTCGACGGCGGCATTCTCGAGTTCCGTGATGCCCTTCGCCCGCACTGCCGTGAGGAGCACCTGCTCGGTCGCACCGACACTCGGGTACTCGAGGCGAATTTTTGCGCCGCGGAGGCCGTCCGGTGCCGTGATGTAGATGCCGTGTTCACGCTTATCGACACGAGCACCGAAGTTGCGCAGCACGTCGAGGTGATAGTTGATCGGGCGCGTGCCGATGCGGCAACCACCCAGATCGGGGATCACGGCCTCACCGAGGCGGTGCAGAAGCGGACCGCAGAAGAGGATCGGGATGCGCGAGCTTCCCGCGTGAGCGTCGATGTCCGCCACGTGCGCGCGCTCGACGTTCGACGGGTCCATGCGGAGGGTTCCCGCTTCCGTATCGCGCTCGATTTTTACACCGTGCACGCGAAGAAGCTCGCTCACGATCCTCACATCGCTGATGTCGGGGACACTCGTGAGGAAGCTTTCGGTCTCACCGAGAAGCGCGGCAACCATGGCCTTCGAGACCAGGTTCTTTGCACCGCGAACGGTGATCTCACCCTCGAGCGGCTTTCCGCCGCGCACATAGAAGCTTGAGGTCATAGTGGAGTTGATTCCTTTTCCGGGACGAGCCCACAGGTAACCGTCTCACCATACCGAACAGCGCTTTGAAAAGAACTGCACACGCGCCGGTGTACGCCGAGGGCGCAAAAGCTCCGCTACTGGTCGTCGGCAGTGCGCGCGGGAAGCGTCTTCGGGAGCCAGGAGGGCCGACGCTTTTCAAACTCCGCGATGTCTGCTTCGTGCCGCATCGTGAGCCCGATGTCATCGAGGCCCTCCATGAGGCGCCAACGGGTGTAGTCGTCGATTTCGAACGAGAAGGTCGAATCGGCCACCTCGACTACTCGATTTTCGAGATCGACGGTGATGTCGGTTCCCGGCGCGTTCTCGAGGATCTTCCAGATCTGCTCGATATCCGACTGCGAGAGGACTGCGGCAACGAGGCCCTGCTTACCGGCGTTGCCTCGGAAAATATCCGCGAATCGGCTCGAGAGCACCGCTTTGAAACCGTAGTCGCGAAGCGCCCACACGGCATGTTCGCGAGAGGAACCGGTACCAAACTCTTCGCCTGCGACGAGAACGGAGCCTCGCGAGTAGGGCTCGCGGTTGAGCACAAAGTCTGGATCCTGGCGCCACGCGCTAAAGAGACCGTCATCGAAACCCGTCTTCGTCACGCGCTTGAGGTACACGGCGGGGATGATTTGGTCGGTATCGACGTTGGAGCGTCGAAGCGGAACACCGATACCCGTGTGCGAGATGAACTTTTCCATGGTGTGAGTCCTTTCCCAGCGTCCTCGCGGCCCTCAGGCACGCACCGAGGCGTCGGCTTGTTCGAGATTGTCGAGGTCAGCGGGTGATGAAAGGGTTCCCCGCACGGCCGTCGCGGCCGCGACGACGGGCGACACGAGGTGGGTGCGCCCGCCCTTGCCCTGGCGCCCCTCGAAGTTACGGTTCGAGGTCGATGCGGAGCGCTCCCCCGGGGCGAGCTGGTCGGGATTCATGCCAAGGCACATCGAGCATCCCGCGTTTCGCCACTCGGCGCCAAAGGCCAGGATCTCCTTGTCGAGTCCTTCGGCTTCGGCCTGGAGTCGCACGCGCGCCGAGCCGGGCACGACGAGAACACGAACATTCGGATCCTTCGTGCGACCTCGGATCACATCGGTGAAAGCGCGCAGGTCTTCGATTCGACCGTTCGTGCACGAGCCCATAAAGACCGTGTCAACGCGAATGTCCTTGAGCGCGGTCCCGGGCTCGAGGTCCATGTATTCGAGCGCGCGCTCGCACGCAGCTTTCGCGTTGTCGTCGGCGAAGTCCTCTGGGGCGGGAACGGCGCTCGAGAGCGGCAGGCCTTGACCGGGGTTCGTGCCCCACGTGACGAATGGCTCGAGTTCATCGGCGTTGATCACGACTTCGGCATCGAAGGTCGCGTCGTCGTCGCTCCTGAGGCTCTTCCAGTACTCGACCGCTTCGTCCCACGCCTCCCCCGTCGGCGCGTGGGGGCGTCCCTTGACATACTCAAAGGTCGTCTCGTCGGGAGCGATCATGCCGGCCCGGGCACCCGCTTCGATAGACATGTTGCAGATCGTCATGCGCCCCTCCATCGAGAGGTTTCGGATGGCTTCTCCGCGGTATTCGAGCACGTATCCCTGCCCGCCACCGGTACCGATCTTCGCGATGACCGCAAGGATGATGTCTTTAGCGCTCACGCCCGGTTTAAGCGATCCTTCGACCGTAATCGCCATGGTCTTAAAGGGCTTGAGGGGCAGGGTCTGCGTTGCGAGGACGTGCTCAACTTCGGAGGTGCCGATGCCGAAGGCAAGCGCGCCGAATGCACCGTGGGTCGAGGTGTGCGAGTCGCCGCACACGACCGTAATTCCCGGCATGGTGAGCCCAAGCTGGGGCCCCACGACGTGGACGATGCCCTGGTCAACGTCGCCGAGCGAGTGGATACGCACACCGAATTCCTCGGCATTGGCACGCAGGGTGTTGATCTGGGTGCGGCTTGTGAGGTCGGCAATTGGTTTGTCGATATCGACGGTCGGCGTGTTGTGATCCTCCGTCGCGAGGGTTTGGTCAACGCGGCGCGGCGAGCGCCCCTCGAGCCGCAGCCCCTCGAATGCCTGCGGGGAGGTCACCTCGTGAAGCAGGTGAAGGTCAATGTACAGGAGGTCCGGCTCTCCGCCTTCGCCCTTGCGGACTACGTGGTCCTGCCAAACCTTTTCCGCGAGAGTTCCCGCCATGTGAGTGACTCCTCGATCGTCGTCTCCCCGCGTCGCTCCTTTGCGTGAAGCGCACGGCTCGTTGGCACCAAGTTTCGCGAAGGGTCAGTGGCGAAGCACTCGCATTTCACATCGCGAGACGATAGTCTTATTCCATGAACATTCAGATCGAAGAGGGAAGCGGCGTCGGTGTGATCGACAAAGCCGCCACGGTACTCGGCGCGCTTGAAGCGGGGCCCGCAACGCTCGCAACTCTCGTGAGCACAACCGGGCTCGCCCGGCCGACGGCTCACCGGCTCGCGGTCGCGCTCGAACACCACAGGCTCGTCGCGCGCGATATCCAAGGTCGCTTCATCCTCGGGCCTCGCCTGACGGAACTCGCCGCCGCCGCTGGCGAGGACCGTCTCCTCGCCTCTGCCGGGCCCGTTCTTGCCGAGCTCAGGGACCGCTCCGGAGAATCGGCGCAGCTCTATCGTCGCCAAGCCGAACACCGCGTGTGCGTCGCGACGGCCGAGCGCCCAAGCGGCCTGCGCGATACCGTCCCACTAGGCTCAACGCTCACGATGCGAGCCGGTTCCGCCGCACAGATTCTTCTCGCCTGGGAAGAGCCCGATCGTCTCCACCGCGGCCTTCACGGGGCTCGCTTCACAGCCTCAATGCTGTCGGCCGTGCGCAGACGCGGGTGGGCACAGAGCGTCGGCGAACGCGAATCGGGTGTTGCGTCCGTGAGTGCGCCGGTTCGGGGCCCGAGCGACCGCGTCATTGCCGCCCTCTCAATCTCGGGCCCGATCGACCGCATGACGCGACAGCCCGGAAAAATCCACGCCACTCTCGTCATGAGCTACGCGGAGAAACTTAGCGAACTCGTGCGCCAGGGCGGCCACTAGAAGTCCACTGGACGGGCTCGAGTGGCTTACTGCCTCTCGAGCCACACGGGGGTGTTCGCGTACTGCAAGAAAGCGGTATTCGACACGACGGGCTGACGCTCAAGTTCCCCGTGCTTGCCGCGCGCGTTCGCAACGATAAGCCTCGTGCCCTCGCTGCGGCGGATCAACTCTTTCGCCGTGTGCTGGCGACCGTACTCGGTGATCTCCACGTCCACCTCGGGCGCAACCTCGCGCAAGTGACGTTGAGCGCTCTCGAGAATGCCCGCCCATTTCTCCTCGGGAATCACGATCGAGGGAATAACGCGGACGCCGGTGCCGTACACCTTCGCAAACTCGGCGGCGCGCTCGAGCGCGCACTCAAAGGCCGTCCCACCGTCGTAAAACACTGCCACGGGGCCATCTGCGGCAATATCGCCGCGAACGACAACGATCGAACATTTCGAGCGTGTGAGGAGCGCCGAACTGGTCGATCCCACAATGATCGAGAGGAAGCGACCGAGCCCGCGCGAGCCGACCACGAGCGCATCTGCGGTCGCTGACTGCTGAATGAGCACGTCCACCGCGCGGCCGTCGACAATCTGGGTCGTCACTTCGCAGCCGGGGGCAACTTCGTGGGCGATCTGAGCCGCTTCATCGAGCAAGCGTTGCGCGGCGACCTTGAGGCCCGACCCACTCACGCCGGGAACGGGATCGACATCGACCCCCATGAGCGGCCACACGAATGCGTGCACAAGATGCAGGGGCTTATTCAGGGCGAGGGCATTGTGCGCCGCCCAGCGGATTGCGTGATCGGATTCCTCGGTGTCTTCGACGCCGACAACGATCCGGCCTTCATTTGCACTCATGGTTTTCTTCCTTCCACGGCCGGGCTCACGCTTTTGTGAGCCAAACTCCCTGCTCGCTTTAAGGATACGCCGGAAAGGTCCCGGGCACGAAAAAGCCCGACCACCGAAGTGGTCGGGCTTTCGCTCTGTACCCCGTACCGGATTTGAACCGGTGTTACCGCCGTGAGAGGGCGACGTCCTAGGCCGCTAGACGAACGGGGCCTTGCCTCAATGAGGCCTTAGAAACTTTAGCAAAGCTGCTGACTGTTTCCAAATCCAGGCCATGTGACCTGCATCGCTGGGGTACCAGGACTCGAACCTAGAACAACTGAACCAGAATCAGCCGTGTTGCCAATTACACCATACCCCAAGGGTTTTGCCCGGCGAGCCGAACGAAATACAACAGTAGTCCAGCGCGAAAGCCCCGGCAACTTTTCCTGCGCCCTTTGTGGAAGCTTTCACACGAATGCGATTCCGACGCTGGCCCTGCAACCGTCGGACCCCTTTTTCACGCTTTTTCGTACACCCGAATCGACTCGCGCACACCCGCTAAACGGAATGGGCCCTCACTCTCCGCACGCGTTTCATAATCGTCCGTGCGATCCGCGCGGATGTGCCGTTCGCGATATTCCTCATAGCCGATTTCTCGGCGCGCATCGAGCTGGGCCGTGAGCGCACCTGGGCGCACATGTTCGCGATCCCCTTCGACGAGCGTACCGGCGAAAAACTCGGCGACCGCGCCCGAGCCGTAGCTGAAGATTCCAATCCGCTCGCCTGCACGAAGCTCGGCGTTCTCGAGAAGTGACAAGAGCCCCATGTACACCGATGCCGTGTACGTATTGCCGAGGCGGCGGTTGTGAATCATGGTCTCCTCAAGTGAGGACACGGCGCTCGCGACCGACTGGGCGCCCGCGTGCTTCGCGAGGGTCTGCATGGCCTTCGCCGCCATCTTGGTGAACGGCTGGTGGAAGCACATGCGCGCGATGGAGGAGAACTCCGCTCCCCCGCGGCGCACGTAGTCGTCGTATGCCTCTGTCACGGCGCGCAAGTAGACGGTCACGGAGAAACGGCCGTCGACGAGGGCGGTCGTGCGGTCATTGGGACGCCAGAAGTCATGGACGTTTTCGGTGAAAAGACCCGAAGCGGGCTCGATTGCCATGATCGCGGGGTCAGCGCTCACGAGCATCGCTAGCGCACCCGCCCCCTGGGTTGCCTCACCACTCGAATCAAGCTCGTACCGGGCAATGTCGCTCGCGATCACGAGAACTTTTTCATCGGGGTTGCGCGCCACGATTCCGAGCGCAAACTGGAGTGCTGCGGTTGCCGAATAGCATGCCTCTTTGAGCTCGACGACTCGGACATTGTGCTCGAGGCCGAGGAGTTCGTGCGCGTAGATGCCCGCCGCTTTCGACTGGTCGATGCCTGTCTCTGTCGCGAGCACGAGCGTGCGGATCTCCTCGGTGCCGTGGCGCTCGATAATGGGCGCAGCCGCCCGGGCCGCGAGAGTGACAATGTCTTCGTCGTCGCCCGGCACGCTCATCTCATGTTGGCCAATTCCGCGCAAATACTTGCCGGGACTCGTGCCTTGTGCTTCGGCGAGCGAAGTGAGGGGGAAGAAGAGCGAGGTCGTCGCCGCTGAGATATCGGTGATGCCGATCGCGTGCGTCATCGCGAACTCCTTTCAAACTGGACGTGGGCGGCCATGAGCTCGCCGGGATTGGTCTGCGCGGCCATGAGCGAGAGCTCGCCGCATAGGACTGTTGCGGCGGCGATTCCCGCGAGACGTCGGGCGTTCTCCCCCGGCTCGCGTTCCTCGCGGCATCCCAGTCGCGCGAGATTGTCACTCACGAAATCAAGCCCTTTGCCGTTGCCCACGGACCCGACAATGAGATGCGGGATCGTGCACGAGAAATACAGGTCCTCGCCGTCTCGGCCCCGGCGTTCGGTGTGCGTGATGCCCTGGCTGCCTTCAACGATGTTTGCGGCGTCCTGGCCTGTCGCGAGATAGAACCCGAGCAGCATGTTGGCGTAGTGTGCATTGGCACTCCTGAGGGAGCCTGCGGCGATGCCACCCACAAGGTTCTTGCGCACATTGAGGTCCGCCATACGTTCGGCGCTCGTGCGCAGTCGCCGGCGCAGAACCTCTTCGGGAAGGACGATCTCCGCGATCACATTCTTGCCGCGCCCTCGAATTCCGTTCACGGCCGAGGTTTTCTTGTCGGTGCAGTAGTTGCCGGAGATGCTCGCGTATCGCAAAGCGCTCTCGCGGTTCGCGATGTGCGCCATGAGGGCGTCTGCGGCGAGGGTCACCATGTTGTGGCCAGCCGCATCGCCCGTGAGGAACTCGAGGCGCAAATACAGGAGATTACCGACGATCTCGGGGGCGATTTCGATCAGGCGCGCAAAGCGGCTCGTGCCGGCGACAACCTCCTGAAGCGAGGACAGATCCGCGCACACACGCCTCGCCGCGTCGTAGGCATCGGCCGCCGAATCTGCTTCGAAAAGGATCGAGCGGGTCATGCGCTCGTCAACGAGGGTCGTGCGGATTCCGCCCTCGACGAGCCGGGACACCGTTGCCCCGCGCTTGACTGAGGGAAACAGGGTCGTCTCGTAGGTGGCGAGGGGGACCTCGACCTCGCCTTCGGCCACGTTTCCGCTGATCCTCAGGGGCCCGAGCCATTTCATGGGAATCTGCGCGAAAGCGCCCTGCTCGCGTGTGTCACTCATGAGTGCCTCCATTCGCCTTTCCGCTGCGCCGCGCGTAGGGGGAAAGATCGATGCCTCTCGCCTCCGCGTACTCGCGCACGCGCCCCGTGAGCACGAGATCTGTGCGCGTGAGCGCGTCGACGTTTCGTGCGCCCACGAGCGCCATCATCGACCGCAGTTGCTCTTTCCACGTTCGGATTTCACCAATGAGCGCATCGGGTCCGTGGTCGCGCACGATCGCGAGAAAACCGCCCGCGACTCCCACGGCCTTCGCCCCTAGCGCGAGGCATTTGAGGACATCGAGGCTCGTGCGAACACCTCCGCTCGCGAGAAGCGGGAGCCCCGTGTCGCGCGACGCCCCGCGCGCATCGATCAGGCTCTCGACGGCGCTCTGACCCCAGCCATTGAGGTGGGAGAACTGATCGGTGCGGCGCGCGCTCTCGATGCGTGCGAAGTCAGTGCCACCATTGCCAGCCACGTCCACAAAGGCAACACCGAGTGAGGACAGCGTGCGTGCGCTAGCCCCCGTCATCCCGAAGCCCACCTCCTTCACGATCACGGGAACATCGACGGCCCGTGCGATCGCCTCGATGTGCTGGGCCCAGTGCTCGAATTCGCGATCTCCCTCGGGCATCACGATTTCTTGGACGGCATTCACATGGATTTGAAGTGCATCGGCGTCGATGAGCTCGACCGCTTCGCAGGCCTGCTCGGGGCTTGCGTTCGCTGAAAGGTTCGCCATGAGGAAGCCGTGTGGGTTTTCGTCACGAAGAACGGTGAAGCTCGGCGCGCACGATGGATCTTTGAAGTAGGCGCTCATGGACCCTGAGGCCATCGCGATACCCGTGTCCGCAGCAGCGATCGCGAGTGCCTGATTAATCTTGCCGGTGAACTCGCTACCGCCGGTCATGCCGTTGATATAGAACGGCAGAGGCCACGTGCGCTCTCCTATTTCAACCTCGAGGCTCACGGTCTCGACATTGACGGCGCTCAGGGCGTGATGAAGCACGCGCACGTCATCGAAGTCCCGTGAGCGGCGGTGGGCGGTCTCTTGCTCCATCGCAAGTCGAACGTGATCGTCTTTGCGGGAACTACTCATGGGCGCTTCCTTGCTTTTCGGTCGTCACATGTGTGCGGGCGTGGAGGTCCGACGGTTCTACGCCCACGTTGAGCGCGATCATTCCCGCTCGCCGCCAGGCTTGTCTCACCGCGGTCGCGACGTCGGCATTCGGGGCGAGGGCAAGAACGCAGTCCCCGCCGCCAGCTCCCGAGAGTTTTGCGGCGGCACCGTGTGCGACGGCGATCTCAGTCATAGCGCGCAGCTCTGGCGTTTCGATGCCGAGCGGCCCCTCGCTTCCTCCTGCCGCAGCGTCGAGATCACGCAATTGAGCGAGGACGCACTCGAGCACGCGCATGGCGTCAATCGTCGAGCCCGTGCGCACCGCCTCAACGAAACGCTCCACATGCGCAGCGTTCTCGCGCGCGAATGCTTCGAAGTCGATGCGTCCCGCGCCGGCAGCATCGTCGACTTGCGCTACGAGCGAGCGGGTCGACGCAGGCGCACCGCTCCAGCCGATGACGGTCTTGAGTGCGTGTGGCACGTCGAGAGACTCAAGAGCAAGGCCCGGCCACTGCGCGGCGAGCGCACTCTTGACGCCTTCGCGTGCGCGCAGATCGCGCACCGCCTCCCGATCGAATGATCGGTACAGGACCCAGCCACCGAGCACACTCGTGGCGACATCTGCACACGAGGCGCGCACATTGCCGTCGAGGACGGCGAGGGCCGAAAGTTTAAAAAGCTCTCGCGGGCTGAGAGCGATGTTGAGGGCGCGAGCCGTGGCGCCAATAGTCGCGACGACAACGGCGCCGGAAGAGCCAAAGCCATACTTGCGACCGTCGCTGTCATCAAGCGTCGACGACACGTGAATATCAAGGGCGGGCAGAGGCCCGTAATACTCCACGAAAACGTCGAGAGCGCGGAAAATAGGTTCTCGCGGTTGCTCGGATGCTGGTGCCTCGGCAATCACGGGAGCGTAGTCGCGCTCTTCGCCCCACTGCTCGCTCGCGACGCGCACGCCGAAGGCGCGACGCACGGGACTCACGCGGGCCGTGACCGCGCGATCCACGGCGATCAACACCGCGGGATTACCGGCGCGCACAACCCCGTACTCGCCAGCGACGAAAAGCTTTCCCGGGGCGCGGAATTCGAAAGCGCTCATGCTTCGCTCGGGCGCTCACCCTCATCGAGGAGGTAAGCACCGGGGCCGGCGTTCGCAACATGCATCTTCACGTCTTCGATCCTCTCACGCAGGCGCTCGGCAACGAGAGCGGCCTCGCGCGAGCGACACAGAATCTTCACGTTGGGTCCGGCATCGGCGCTCGCGTATGCCTCGATCCCCTGCTCTCGCAGCTCCTGGACCGCATCGATCATCGCGAAGCTCGTGCCCGTCAGGTATCGCACAGGCGGCTCCGCGCCGAGCATCGAGGCGTGCATGCGAAGGGCGCTCATCTCCGCGATCTCGCCGAGGCTCGTGAAATCCGCATCGTGCACGGCGCGCGACGCGCGCTCCAGAAGCACGGCGTTCGACGAAACCCATCCCTCGAAATAGGGAGAGGTCTCCACGGTGTGGTTCATGCCGGCGCGGCTGCCGATCTTCTTGCGCGCGCTCGAGATGACCGCGACGACCATCGAAAGAGGCTCGCCGCTCCACTCGAGGGGCTCGGCAATACTCGTGTCGTCACTCGTGCCTTTATTCCAGCGCGCGAGCCCGCCGAAAATTGAGCGGCATGCCGATCCGGAGCCGCGGCGCGCGAGGCGCGAAAGCTCCGCATCGCTCAGCGAAAGCCCGTACGCGACACTCGAAGCCTTCGCGAGCGCCGCGAAAGCGGCCGCGCTCGAGGCGAGCCCGGCAGCCGTCGGAACCGTGTTCGTGGAGGTGACGTGTGCGTGCGCCCCCGAGCCCGCGAGCTCACGCACACGATTAAGGACCGTGCGCACGCGCGCAGATTCCTCACCGGACAGCTCAACCCCGTCGAGGACGACCCGGTCGAGGGGATCGTCCGTCACCTCGACCGTCGTGGTCGTCGGGAATATGTCGAGAGTCAGCGACAGTGATCCGGTCGCGGGCAGATTGAGCTCGCGATCCGTTTTCCCCCAATACTTCACGAGTGCAATATTGGGGTGCGCGACGGCGGTAGCGCGGGTCATGAGCTCTCCTCACTCGCAGGGTTGATTGACCACACATTCTTCGCACCGGCAGCCGAAAGCGCACGCGAAAGCGCGGGGACAGCGCCGTGAGAAGGAGCGAGGGCGATGATGCAGCCGCCCAGGCCTCCACCCGTGAGCTTCGCACCGAGTGCGCCTGCATCGCGTGCCGCCCCCACGAGGTGTTCGAGCCGCGAATGCGATACCCCGAGCTCCGTCAAAATCTCCTGGCAGTCGTTCATTGCGCGACCCACGCTGCTCATATCGCCGATACGCAGCGCTTCGCGTGTGGTGTGCGCGAGCGAAGCGATCGTCTCGAGCGCATGATCCACGAGTCGGGGATCGCGTTCACGCCGTTCGCGGATGCCGCGAACCGCGTCGAGGGTGTGGCCGGGAAGCCCCGTGTCGGCCACGACGAGCGCCGGCGCGTGAGCAAGTTCGAGCGGTTCCGCCTTGCCTGCTTGGAACCACAGTGGGCCATCCGCCATGGTCTGGTATGCGTCAAGACCACTCGGAGTTCCATGCGCGATGCGTTCGACGAACTGCACGAGCTCGAAACGTTCCTCGCTCGTGAGTTCATGACCGTATAGGCGCGCAACGGCAACGGCGATCGCGCTCGCCATCGCGGCACTCGACCCGAGGCCGCGCGCCGTGGGAATGCTTCCCTCGACCGTGACTTCGGCGCGTCCAGGCTTCTCGCCCACGTGGCTGAGAATTGTCCGCAGTGCCGACTGCGCGAGTTCGTCCTCGGCCTCTTCCGTATCGACGTCGAGGTAGATCGCGCCCGTGGAAGGGTCGCCGACGGTTGCAATGCGCCGCTTTCCACGCCGCTCCCCCGTTCGCGACGAGGGCACATCGAGCGTGAGGCCACTCTCGAAACGCACTTCGTCGCCGGGAACGGTCTGATCATCGAACGAGAAACCTTCGGTCAGCGAGTACGAGCCGCTGATCGTCCCGAACCCCTCGGCGGAGACGGATCCCTCGATGCGTCCGGCGTGAGTACTGACCGAATCCGGATAGGGCAAAAGCCTGGCCGTTGCCGTGAGGCTCAAGTGGGTAATGGGAAAGGCGATCGCGGGATGCCCGTACACGACAGCGTGCTCGCCGATCAGAATCGTCTTGGCGTGCGCGCTGCCGTGCCCGGTCGCGTACTCGAACGTCTCTTCGCTCACCGGGATGCGAGCAGATCGGCGAACGACGAAAGGCGGGCGATCGTGGATTCGTAGCCGAGAAGCTCCATCGATTCAAACAGCGGCGGGCTCACGCGACGGCCAGAGATGCCCGAACGAAGCGGCCCGAACGCGAGCCGGGGCTTGACGCCCATGCCGTCGATAATCGCTTCGCGCAGAGACGCCTCAAGCGTCGCGGTCGTGAAGTTCTCTTTGCCGCCTTCCTCGATGACCTCGATGGCGCGGCGCACAACGGAAACGGGATCGTCGCCAAGCTTCTTGAGGGCGTCCTCTTCGATCACGAGATCGGCATCGTCGATGAAGAGGAAGCGCAGCATCCCCGGGGCCTCACCGAGGAGGTTCATGCGCGGCTGCACGAGTGGCGTCGCCTTCGCGAGGAGGGCGCGCTGGTCCTCGGTGATGGGGGTTTCGACAACCCCGGCCTTCTCGAGGTACGGGATCATGCGCTCGGTGAACTCGGCCTCGTCGAGCATGCGCATGTGGTCGGCGTTAATCGCGAGCGCCTTCTTGTAGTCAACGCGGGCGGGGTTCGGGTTCACGTCGGCAACATCGAACTTCGCGACGAACTGTTCGCGCGTGAAGATGTCCTGATCGCCGCTGTAGCCCCAGCCAAGCAGCGAGAGATAGTTGATCATTCCCTCGGGCACGAAGCCCTCGTCGCGGTAGAGGAAAAGGCTCGACTCGGGATCGCGCTTGGAGAGCTTCTTGTTGCCCTCCCCCATCACGTAGGGAAGGTGTGCGTATTCGGGCGTGAACTTCGCGATGCCGATCTTCTTGAGTGCTTCGAACAGCACGATCTGCCGGGGCGTCGAGCTGAGGATGTCTTCGCCGCGCAGGATGTGGGTGATTCCCATGAGGGCGTCGTCGACGGGGTTCGTGAGGGGGTAGAGCGGCTGGCCGTTCGCGCGCACGACGACGTAGTCGGGGGTCGAACCGGCTTTGAACGTGATTTCGCCGCGCACGAGGTCGTTGAACGTGATGTCCTCATCGGGCATGCGCACGCGCCACACGGGCTCACGTCCTTCGGCGCGGAACGCTGCCTTCTGCTCTTCGGTCAGGTCACGATCGAAACCGTCGTACCCCGATTCCTTCGGGCGGCCAGCGGCAATGTGGCGCTGCTGGATTTCCTCGGGAGTCGAAAACGATTCGTAGATATAGCCGCCGTCCTTGAGCTTTTGGATGACGTCCTGGTAGATCTCGCCGCGCTGCGACTGGCGGTAGGGGCCGTCTTCGCCGCCCGCGTCCACGCCTTCATCCCATGTGATGCCAAGCCAGCGCATCGCCTCGAGAAGCTGGTTGTAGCTTTCTTCGCTATCGCGCGCTTGGTCGGTGTCCTCAATGCGGAACACGAGCGTGCCACCCGTGCGTTTCGCGTAGGCCCAGTTGAACAGGGCGGTGCGCACCATGCCGATATGCGGCGTGCCGGTTGGCGACGGGCAAAAGCGCACGCGGACCTCACTGTGGCCGCGCGTGCTGTCGAGGGCGGGAAGGCTCGCGAGATCGATGTTCTCAGCGCTCACGTGGGTGTTCTCCTTCGAGAGGTTGGCGGGGTGAGATCCCCGGATGTGGTCTTAGGCCTCGAGATCTTCGGGCGACACTATGCGGTTCGTGAGGGTGCCAATTCCGTCGATGTCGATGTCGACGGTGTCACCGACGTTCACGAGCCCGACGCCCGCGGGCGTGCCGGTGAGGATGACGTCGCCGGGAAGAAGGGTCGTCGAGCGCGTGATCTCCTCGATGATCTCGGGGATGCGGCGCAGCATGTCGGCGCTCGTGCCGTCCTGTTTGACCTCGCCGTTCACGCGCGAGCGGATGCGCGCGTTCGCGGTATCAAGGTCCGTTTCGATCCACGGCCCGAGCGGGCACGAGGTGTCGAAGGCTTTCGCGCGGAACCACTGGGACTCTTCGCGCTGGGCATCGCGCACCGTGAGATCATTCGCGCACGTGTAGCCCAGGATGACGTCCGAGGCGCGCTCGGCCGGGATGTTTTTCGCGAGGGTTTTGATAACGACCGCGAGCTCGGCCTCGAAGCTCAGCTCTTTCGCGTATGAGGGGTAGATGACCGGGTCGTTCGGGCCGATGACGGAGGTGTTCGGCTTGAGGAAGAGCAGCGGGCTCTCGGGGGCCTCGCCGCCCATCTCACGCGCGTGTTCGGCGTAGTTTTTGCCGACGCCAACAACCTTGGAGCGGGGAATAACCGGGGCAAGGAGGCGAACATCCTCGAGCGGGAGGATCGTGCCGTTCGGCTGAATCTGGGTGTAGAGCGGGTCTCCGGTGATCCCGTACACCATGTCCACGCCGTCCTTTTCTTGGACGATGCCGAACATCGGGTTCGAGCCGGTGGTGAATCGTGCGATGCGCATGCCTCCAGTCTAGTAGGGCCTTTCGTCTCTCACGGGCGCTCGAGCTATGCCCTTGCCCACCCCTCACTCTTTCTTCACATCCGTTTCTCCGCCCCCTCGCGATCAGGGTGGTTCTCGCGCGTAGGCTTGAGAGGTGTCTCCTCTCTCGCCCCACTCAGGCTCATTCGCCGCTCCCACACGTCTCACCACAGTCATGACAACCGGTGAGGTGCAACGTGCGCGCGCTGCACATGAGGAACGTGCCGATCGTTTAAACGCCCCTCACCGCGAGCGGAAGGCACGGGGCGAAAAGCACCCCATCGAGGACTTCCTGCACACCTACTATCCCTTTAGCCCGGGACAGCTGCGGCGATGGCACCCGGGTTGGCAGGTGGGGTACGAGGTCTCGGCGGATGGACCCCTTCGTGGTCAGGGGGATGTGGACTCCGACGGTTGCCGACGTTGGTATCGCGACGTGAAGGATCCATCGAGCGGCACAACGGGCGAGGTGCGCACGGCTGATATCGAACGTTTCGTTCGTGAGCGCGGCGATGCGGCCATGTGGATTCACCGTCTGCTCACCAACTCGAGTTTCGCCGAGAAGCCGGGGAACTTTTCGTGTTTCGGGCTTCACGAGTGGGCGATGGTGTACCGGCTTCGGCCAGGCGAGAAGCGCCACGAGTCGCTCCCCTTACGCCTCGGCGCCGAGGCGACTAACCGCGTCGTGGAAGAGAACCGCCTCGTGTGCTCGCACATCGACGCGTTCCGCTTCTTCACGCCCGAGGCGGTCCCGCTCAATGCGTCGCATCCCACGCGCGAGAGGCAGCCCATGCGTGATGATCCCGCGTGCCTCCACGTGGGCATGGATCTCTATAAGTGGTCGATGAAGCTCGCGCCCCTCCTGCCGAGTGATATCGCGCTTGACTGCTTTGAGCATGCACTCGACCTCAGAATTCTCGACATGGAGGCCTCCCCGTACGACTGCCGAGGATACGGATACGGGATCGTGCCCATCGAGACTGAGGAGGGTAAGCGCGAGTACGTGCGGCGCCAGCGGCTTCTCGCCGATCGTTCGGATGCGCTGCGCACGCGGATCCTCGCCGCCGTGGAACCTCTCGTGCCTCTATTTGCTAAGTCTTCTCGCCCCTGCGCGAGCTAAGTCTCCCAAACACCATTATTCTTCGACGTTTCGCGGCACAATAGATGTATGCCTGCTTCCCCGTCCACGTCCCCACGCACTGCGCGCGTCCGCGTCGCCACGTTCAACATTCATCACGGCGCTAATTCCCGCAACGTTCTCGATCTCGACGCGACCGCTTACGCCCTCGAGTCGCTCGAGGCCGATGTGATCGGCCTGCAGGAGGTTGACCGCTTCTTCGGTACTCGTTCAGATTTTGTTGATCAAGCAGCGTGGCTCGCGGATCGGCTTCAGATGCACGCGGAGTTTGCCCCCACGATCGACCTGGATCCGTCGCGCCGCTCCGCCGAACGCGTAGGGATAAACGTGCGACGCCAATACGGGATCGCCGTACTCTCGGCCTACCCGATTCTCGAGTCGCGAATGGCGCGCCTCCCCGAGAATCGTCTGATCGAACGCCGCGCGGTTTTGCGCACGCGTATTGACGCCGATGGTGTCCCGTTCTCGTTCTCGGTCACCCATCTCGCACTCGGCCCTGCGAGGGCGCGCCGCGCACAATTTCACGCTGCCCGCGAGGTCGCTTTCGAAGGCGAAGAACCAGCAATCCTCGTGGGCGACCTCAACGCTGCACCTTTGCTTGTGCGCGACTACTCGGTCTTTACAAAGGGCCTCACCGACGTGTGGGCCGCTAAGCACCGGTTCCCGCTCGCGAAGCGCTTTCTCGGCCGCACACATCCCGTGCTTCCCGTCCCCGCAAGGCGCATCGATTACATCCTCGCGAGCCGCGATATCCAGCCGATCTCGGCGAAAACCCATCGCACTCACGCCTCGGACCACCTCCCGGTCGTCGCCGAACTCGAGATCCCTCACCTCACCCCGGAATCCGCATAGTCGGCAACCTGCGGTGGGCTGACACAATGGAGCCATGCCACTTCTTCACGACTTTCTCCCCAAGAACTCGAGCGAAGACGCGATCGTTGAGGGCTTCATTGCGGCGCAAGCCGAGGTAGGGCGCACGCTCTATCCCCACCAAGAGGAAGCACTCCTCTCGATCGCCGCTGGCGACCACGTGATCGCCGCGACTCCCACGGGCTCGGGAAAAACGACAATCGCCTACGCGGCTCTCTATGCTGCGAGGGCGCGAGGGGAAAAGGCGTACTACACCGCTCCCATCAAGGCGCTCGTGAGCGAGAAGTTCTTCGAAATCGTCTCCATGTTCGGTGCCGAGGCCGTGGGAATGATGACGGGTGATTCATCGGTCAACCACGAAGCGCCCATCATCGTGTGCACGGCGGAGATTCTCGCAAACCACGCACTTCGCGACGGCGAGACAAGCGACATTGGGCTCGTCGTCATGGACGAATTCCACTTCTACGACGACTCGCAGCGAGGCTGGGCGTGGCAAGTGCCGCTCATTGAGCTTCCACAAACGCAGTTTGTGCTCATGAGCGCAACCCTCGGCGACGTGTCGTTCTTCGAAAAGGACCTCGAAGAACGCACAAGCCGGAACGTGAGCACAATCGCGAACGCCGAGCGTCCCGTTCCGCTCGACTTCCGCTGGGCAACAACCGACCTGCCCGAGACGATCAAGGAGATCCTCGAGAATCGCGACGCGCCCGTCTACATCGTCCACTTCACGCAAAAGGACGCCCTCGAGCAAGCGCAGCACCTTCTCGGCACAAAGATCCTCACACGCGAAGAAAAAGACAAGATCCGCGAGCTCATAGGCGACTTTCGGTTCTCGCGCGGTTTCGGCTCAATCCTCTCGAAACTCGTGCGCGAGGGCATCGGCGTGCACCACGCGGGCATGCTCCCCAAGTACCGCCGCCTCGTTGAACGGCTCGCGCAATCGGGTCTTCTCAAGGTCATTGCTGGAACCGACACGCTCGGCGTTGGCATCAACGTTCCCATCCGCACCGTGCTCATGACGGGACTCGCAAAGTTCGACGGACGCCGCCAACGTCTGCTCAACACACGGGAGTTTCTCCAGATCGCCGGTCGCGCCGGACGCGCGGGTTACGACACCGTGGGGCACGTCGTCGTCCAGGCCCCCGAATGGGCCGTCGAGTTTGAGAAAGAAAAGGAGCGCTTCGCGAAGCGAGCCGAAATGGGCTCCAAGCCCAACAACGCGAAGAAGAAGCAGCGCGAACCTAAAATGCGCGTTCCAGAAGGCCGGGTGAACTGGACCGAGGAGAACCTCAGGAAGCTTAGTGAAGAGCAGCCGTCGGAACTGAAACCTCACATGGCGATGACGAGCGCGATCCTCCTCGCGCTGATCTCTCGCCCCGGAAGCGCTCTCAAAGCGGCGCAGCACCTCATCGACGAAAGCCACCAAAGCCGCGCCCAAAAATTCGCGCTCAAGCGCCGCGCCCTCGATCTATTCCGCGGCCTCAAGGAGGCGGAGATCATCACGGTGCGCGACGAACCCGACCACCTGGGCCGCACCGTCACACTCGTGGACGACCTGCAGTGGGACTTCCAAATGAATCAGCCACTCGCGGCGTTCGCCATCGCGGCCCTCGACATCCTTGACGAGGATTCGCCGAGCCTCACGATGGACTCGGTTTCGATCATCGAAGCGATCCTCGAAGACCCGTTCCAGATTCTGCTCGCGCAGCAAAATGCGGCGAAGAGTGCGCTGCTCGCCGAGCTCAAAGCTGACGGCGTCGACTACACCGAACGCATGGCGCGCCTCGACGAGGTCACATGGCCGAAGCCTCTCGAGGAAGAACTCACGGCAGCCCTCGAGATCTATGCGAAGAATCGCCCATGGATCAACGTGCACGACCTCTCCCCCAAGAAAATCGTGCGCGAGTTCTACGAGACGGGCGCGACGTTCAGCGAGTTCGTCGCGCGCTACAAGCTCATGCGCTCGGAAGGCATCGTGCTGCGTTATCTTTCCGACGCCTACCAGGCCCTCCGGCGCACACTTCCAGTCGAGCTTCGAACCGAAGAACTCGAGGATGTGATCGAGTGGCTCGGAGTGCTCGTGCGCGGCGTCGATTCGTCCCTGCTGGATGAGTGGGAAGCGCTCACAAACCCCGATGACGATGAAGACGCGGCAAGCGAGCTCCGCCCCGATTCGCCTCGTTCTTTGAGCGCGCAAACCAAGGTTCTTACGCAAATGGTGCGCGCCGCGATGTGGCGCCGAGTCGAAGACTTCGCGTTCGAGCGCGAAGAGCAGCTCGGTGAACTCGATGGCGCGAGTGGGTGGAACGCCGACCGTTGGGGCGAAGCCATGGATGACTTTTATGACGCCCACGACCACGTCGTGATCGAAGATTACGCCCGCAAGAGCCAGTACCTGCGCATCGAGCAAGAATCACGGCGCTGGCTCGTGACGCAAACGATCGTGGACCCCGAGGGAGACAACGACTTCGTCATGCAGGCGATCGTGGACCTCGAGCAGACCGACGAGGACGGCGAGCTTGCCCTCACTCTCGAATACGTGGGGGACCTCGTGAAGGCGCCGTGGCGGTGAGCTCACCCCTCATCTTCGTGCTCGACGTGCCTAAGGGCGAGTGTGCGGATTTTGCCGCGCTCGCGAGGGCCGTTGCCACACGTCTTGAGGAAAGCGGCTGCGTGAGGCCCTCGTGGCGGAACGCGGTGATCTTCCGCGAAGAACGATTCCCCACGGGTCTCCCGTTCGAGCCTCCCGCCGCCATCCCCCACGCCGATCGCGAGCACACGCTTCGGGATGCCTTCGTGCTCGCCCGGCTCGAGCGGCCACTCGCCTTCGGTGCAATGGGAGATTCCGACGCCGCCCCGCTCGAGGTGCGGCTTGTTGTTTTTATTGTCGCGGGCAAGAACGCGAGCCAGGTGGAGGCACTCGAAAGGCTCCTCAGCATCCTTGGCGACGGAGCGCGCCGCGAAAGGCTCGAAGCCGGCTCGGCCGAGAACGCACGGCGGTCCTTCGAAGCGATGCTCGAACAACTCGCCACACTCACCACAGCCCCCGACAAACCCCCACACCCGCGAAAACCGGGACAGACCTGATCCTTCAAGCCAAAGCCAACCGTGAACGCGCTCAGCGCATGCGCGTCCTCTCCGACGAGCTGGACGGTCTCAGCGTCGAAGAACTTGAACGCCACGCCCCGTCTTACATCCAAGGCATCCGCGTCCTCTACGACGCAGCAGGCACCCCACAACGCGACGAAACAGCCTTCCGCCACGCACTCAAAACCGCACACCGCGCCCACAAACGCGGCCAACGCCTCAAAGACACCCTCATCATCGACGCCTACGAACACGCCTGCCGCATCGCCCACGCCCAAGACACCCTAGGCCGCCCCGACGAAATGCCCCCCATGCGCGACCGCCTCACCATGGCCCGCCGCGTCCGCGCCTACGCCACCACCAACAAGACCGTCAAAGAGGCCGGAACAGGCCTCAGCTCCACCCAACACGTCACCCCCACCGAACGCAGCGCACTACGCACCTTCGGCTCACGCGGCGGCAAAAAATCCGCACAACGCTGGACCGACCCCACCCAAACCGAGTACCACACCAACGCCCGCAAACCCCTCGAAGCCGCCAACAAACGCCGAGCGCAGCAGGCGAGGGCTTCGAAGGCCGAGGTGTTGGCGTTTCTCAGCAGGCAGATTGTCGAGTCGGGCACCCAGCCCACGCGACGGGAAGCCATGCAGGAATTTGGACTGTCTGAGTCCACCGCGAAGCGCTATCTCCGCGAGGTGCGGCATCTTCTCTAGGGGGGTCAGGCCGTAAGCATAGAACGGTTCCCCCTCCCCCCTGGGAGGGCACACGGCTTTCCCTCTTTTCCTCACCCTTCTCCCGCGGCCCGGCGCCCTACCCAAGGGGGGTCAGGCCAAAGGCCTTTCGCGGCATATCCTCGCGCGGCTCCGGTATTCCACGATGCCCTGCCGGCTCCCCGCTCCTGCGCCTCCATCCGAATCTCGCCAGGAGGGCCCAAGAAAAGGTCATTTGCCAGACCTCCCACCTAACGTCACCAGCGCAGGTCGCCACCCATGAGGGACAACACGACGAAGCCACCGTCTTTGGGGGCCTGGACTGACGCGGCGCTCGGTGAGCAGAGGTTGGACTCGAGGGGATGTTCAGCGGAAGTCGTAGTCGGGGTCCATCCCGCTGGAGAGATAGATGTCCTCAGCGTCGACTTCGCTGAGCATCTCGCTCATCGGAGAGTCGGCGCCAACATAGTGGTCTTCACCGATCATGCATCGGCATTCTTCGGCCCAGGTGTCGTCGGTCCCGTCTCCGACCTCTGTGTGCTTCCAGTGTTTTGGTCCTGTTGGCATGACCCAACTATAGAGGTCGAGGGGTGTTGGTTCGCGCTCAACGAGATGCTGTTGCAATGGGGTACCCCAGTAGGACAACCCTGCTGTGCCACGGAGCTGTAGCTTCTTGGGAGCAAGAGACCGAGAACACCAGGCCACCGGTCACGAACTGTTCAGTGCGCACTGTATAGTTCAGTGTATGTTGACTATTGCTTCGCGTCTGGACGTGATGAACCGCCTGGGTCGTGCACTGGCCGACCCCACTCGATCCCGGATCATCTTGACCCTGCTCGACCATCCCGCTTACCCGGCGGAACTATCCCGAGATCTGGACCTGACACGCTCGAACGTGTCCAACCACCTGGCATGCCTGCGCGATTGCGGGATCGTCGTCTCCGAGCCCGAGGGTCGCCGGACACGATACGAGATCGCCGATTCGCACCTGGCGCAGGCGCTGACGGCACTGGTCGATGCCACCCTGGCAGTGGACGAAGACGCCCCGTGCATCGACCCCGCCTGCTCGCTTCCCGAATGCAACGTAGCTGGGGAGGGCGCATGAACCTCACCACGGTCTTGCAGGCGATAGGCCTGTTCGCAGCTACCAACATCGACGACATCATCGTGCTCTCCCTCTTCTTCGCGCCAGGGGCACGCCAGAGCGGCACCACCGCCCGCATTCTGGCCGGCCAGTACCTCGGATTCGCCGGCATCCTCGGTGCGGCGGTCCTGGTGACCATCGGTGCCGGAGCATTCCTGCCCTCGGCAGCCATCCCGTACTTCGGTCTCATCCCTCTGGGCCTCGGCCTCTGGGCCGCATGGCAGGCTTGGCGCGGAGACGATGACGACGATGACGACGAGG
>NZ_KV789424.1:0-221773 GCF_001807585.1 Dermabacter sp. HMSC08H10 | reverse complement strand
CGGTGTCTACACCCCTGTCTTCCTCAGCGTGGAACCTCTCGCAGTAGTCGCCTACTGCATCGTCTTCCTCGCGCTCGTCGCGGCCCTGGTGACCCTGGCAAAGTTCGTCGCCACCCGCCCCCCGATCGCGGAAGTGCTCGAAAGCTGGGAGCACATCCTCTTTCCCATCGTTCTCATCGGCCTCGGCATCGTGATCCTCGTCAGCGGCGGAGCCTTCGGGCTCTGACGTAGCGACAGCGAGCCAACCAGCCCTGAGGGCGTGTCGGGGGTGTGCAACGGGTTGGCCCGGTTCGGACTCGACGAGGTTGCTGAGATCTTCGGAGGGTTGGTTCCTGGCTAGCCTGACCGGAGGTAGGTACGGCAGCGTCGGACAGGAGACAGCACAGGGTGTCGTGCGCGGAGGCCACCGGCAGCAGCCCCGGTGCGGCAAGCGGAAGAAGCACCGCACGTCTACTCGTCGTTGTGTCCACTGTCGCAACCTCCCTTCCCTAGTGCCCTCGCACGACCACGATGATCGTGCCCGCGGGGCGCATCGAGTCTAGTTGCGAGTCGCCCTGGGCTGGCCCTTCGCTCCGCACCGGGGCACGCCTCTGCTCGCGCTGCCGCCGCGGACACCACCCCTTGCAATATCGCTCGATGGTGATACTATCGGCATATGACGATGATTCCGGTGGTGGACAACGCTCCGTTCGAGGTCGCGGACGGCCATGCTGCGCTGTTCCATGCCCTGTCCGAGCCCACTCGATTAGCCCTCCTTCAGCACCTCTCGACCGGTGAGCACCGGGTCCGTGACCTCGTAGAGCACATGCACCTGGCGCAGTCCACCGTGAGCAAGCACCTGGCGTGCCTGCGCGACTGCGGGCTGGTCACCGTGCGCACTGAGGGACGGGCCTCCTGGTTCGCCCTGGCTGATCCGGCCCGGCTCACGGACCTGCTAGAGACCGCGGAGACGTTGCTGGCCACTTCCGGAGCGTCACTCTCCCTCAAAGCCCACCGTGACCACGCTGAGCTCGAGGACGGGGAGCTGTGATGGCGAGCGAGGAAGAGCACTCCCACCACCATGCTTCACCGGGAACGGCCCGGGGCCGCCTGGCGATCGCGTTCGGTATTACGTCTGTCATCGTGCTCGCGCAAGCCCTCGGCAGTGTCGTCACCGGAAGCCTTGCTCTGCTCACCGACACGGCACACGCGCTGGTCGATGCCTCGGGGCTGCTGGTGGCCCTGATCGCGGCAACCATGATGCTGCGCCCGGCCAGCAGCCAACGCACCTGGGGATTCGCCCGCATCGAAGTGTTGGCCGCCCTGGCCCAGGCCACCCTCTTGATCGTGGTGGGAGCCTATACAGCCATCGAGGGCATCTCGCGGCTGACCGAGCCCCCCGAGGTCCCTTCCGGGGAGCTGCTCGCCTTCGGGGTGATCGGGCTGATCGCGAACATCGCTGCGATCCTCGTCCTGGCCGGGGGAAAGAACTCCAGCCTGAACATGCGCGCCGCGTTCCTCGAGGTCCTCAACGATGCCCTCGGATCACTCGGCGTCATCACGGCCGCACTGGTCATCCAGTTCACCGGGTTCCAGCAGGCCGACGCTCTGGCAGGGCTGTTCATCGCGGCCCTGATCATGCCCCGAGCGTTCCAGATCCTGCGCGCGACGGTGCACATCCTCATGGAGTACACCCCCCAGGGGGTCGATCTCGATCAAGTTCGCGAGCACATCCTCGCCCTGGATCACGTCCAGGACGTTCACGACCTGCATGCCTCCGCGATCGGCAGTAACCTGCCCATCATCTCGGCCCACGTCGTGGTCAGCGAGGAGTGCTTCGAATCCGCCCACGCGCTGCGGATCCTCGAAGACGTCCACCTCTGCGTCAGAACACACTTCCCGGTGGCGATCGAGCACGCCACCATCCAGTTGGAGAGCCCGTCCGTGCATGAACGCGAGGCCGCAGGCAGCCTCCACACCTAACCCCACCGAGCTGCCCACCCCTTCCCCCCGGAGCGGCAACCCGACACAGAGGGGGCGCGGACCACCGGGAGGCGGTCCGCGCCCCGTCGGTGTCGCTGGTGCTCAGCGGAAGCTGATGAAGGTGGGGGATCCCCAGATCGTGCGCTCGGTGACGGCGCCCGCGGAGCGGCCCGCGTCGACGACCTTGTCACCGCCGGCGTAGACGCCGATGTGACCGGGCCAGACCACCAGATCGCCGGACTGGGCCGCGGACTTCGAGATCGAGGTGCCGGCGTTGACCTGCTGACCGGAGGTGCGCGGCAGATCGATGCCGGCCTGCTTGTAGGCGTACTGGGTCAGCCCCGAGCAGTCGAAGCCCACCCCCGGGCTGCTCGAGCTCCAGGAGTAGGAGGTGCCGATCTGGGTGCGAGCGGCGTCGACAATGCTCTGCCCGACGCTGCCCGAGGAGGAGGTGGAGGGCGTGGGGACCGACGTGCCCGTGCCCCCGATGGAGAGGCCTCCACCGTTGAGGGCGCCGCGCGCCCCCGCGCGAGCTGCGTACTGAACTGGGGCACCCCAGCATGACAGTTACTCGCGGGACTTTTACGGTTCCCAATGGGCCCAAAAGTGCACTTTTGCGACACATCTGTCGCACTGGGTACAGGGCAACGAGACGCGCGGTCGCATCCACCTCGACGTCTCCAGTAGCTATAGCGATACCGGACGTATACCACCCCGCCGCGAGATCTCGGAAGAAGTGGGCTGCACTCCCCGCACCGTTACGACGCACGTAGCGATGCTCCGAGAAGCTGGCTTGCTGCCCGCGAGTAGGGGTGGAAATGCCATAAGCACAGAACGGTTCCCCCTCCCCCTAGAGAGAGCACATGGCTTCCACCCTTCTTCACGCCCCACCACCACGGGCCTCCCGGCTCCCCTTCCGCCCTTCTCACTGCGGGCTTGAGATGTGGTCCCGCCTACCGCTGGCACTGCTATCCATTCAGGATCCACAAGCTGAAAGACCTCGAAGCGATGCTCTAGAGCGATCTTCCGCTTTCGCGCGCTGGGGCCACGCGGAGCTTGTGGAGGCCATACCAATAGGCGTCGAAAAGTGCCTCCCACGAGGCCTCGATAATGTTCGGGCCCACGCCAACCGTCGTGAAGCGGCCAAAGGGAGCCTGGCTCGTCACGAGCACGCGAGTCGTCGCGTCGGTGCCCTGCTGGGAGTCGAGGATACGCACCTTGAAGTCGACGAGTGCGAACGAGGCAATCTCGGGATATGTGTCCACGAGCGCCTCACGAAGGGCCTTGTCGAGGGCATTCACGGGGCCGTTGCCTTCGGCGATCGTCACGCTTCGATGACCGGGAGCCGTGCTGAGGCGCACGGTTGCTTCCGATTCGAGCGACCCGTCGCGGAGCTGGTGGGAGGAGGTGCGCCACGACTCCACCTCAACGTAGGTGGGAAGGTCCCCGAGAACGTGGAGCACGAGCATCTCGAAGGAAGCGTCGGCCGCCTCGTAGCTGTATCCCTCGGCTTCGCGCCCCTTGACTGTCTGGGCGAGCAGGGCGAGTGTAGCGTCCTCACCGGAGAGGTCGTAGCCGAGCTCGCGCCCCTTGAGTTCAATCGACGCCTTGCCCGCCATGTCCGAGATGATCATGCGCATGTCATTGCCCACGACCGTTGGATCCATGTGCTGGTACAGATCCGGATCCACGCGGATCGCGCTCGCGTGCAGGCCAGCCTTATGCGCGAACGCGCTCGCTCCCACGTACGGCGCGCGTGCGTACGCGGGAATATTCGCGACCTCCGCGATCGCGTGGGCAATCCGTGTCGCATCGCCAAGCTGTTCGGGGCTTACGAGCTTTCGCCCGAGCTTGAGCTGGAGATTAGCGAGAACAGGAATGAGATCGGCGTTGCCCGTTCGCTCGCCGTAGCCGTTCACACAGCCCTGAACGTGCACCGCACCCGCTTCTACTGCGGCGATCGTGTTCGCGATCGCACAGCCGGAATCGTTATGCATGTGGGCACCGAGACGGTCGCTCTCGAGCCCTGCTTTTTCAAGCCGTGCGCGCACATCCGTGATGGTCGCACTCACCTGATGCGGGAGCATTCCGCCATTCGTATCGCACACAATGACGATCGCCGCCCCGGCGCGCAAGGCCTCGTCTACGACGTGCACCGCGTAGTCGGCATCGTGAGCGTAGCCGTCGAAAAAATGCTCGGCGTCGATGAACACTTCGCGGCCGTAGCCACGGAGAAACTCAATGCTCTCGCGCACCATCGCGAGGTTCTCCTCGGCGCTCGTGCGCAGCGCTGATTCGACGTGCCGAAGATCAGACTTTGCCACGAGAGTGACCGTCGGAGCCCCTGAATCCACGAGCGCCCGCAGCTGCGGGTCCTCGCTCGCGGCACACCCCTTCTTGCGGGTCGCCCCAAAGGCCGCGAGCTGGGCATTCCTCAAAGAGAGCTCCTTCTTCGCACGGGCGAAAAATTCTGTGTCCTTCGGAACTGCACCTGGCCAGCCGCCCTCGATATAGGTCACGCCGAGCTCATCGAGAAGCTTCGCGACCTGGAGTTTGTCCTCGACGCTAAGCGTGAACCCTTCCTGCTGAGAGCCGTCGCGCAGGGTCGTGTCATAGAGGTGAAACACTGCCGTGACCTCCGGGGTGCTGAACGAATCGGGTGGGGATGAGGCGCTAGACGAGGCGCGTGAGCCAGCCGTGGCGGTCCTCAACTCGGCCGTACTGGATGCCCGTCAGCTCTTCGCGAAGGGCCATCGTGACCTCGCCACTGCCACCATTGCCGATTGTCCACGTGGCCTTTTCATCACGCAGCTCGCCAATCGGGTTGATCACGGCTGCTGTACCGCACGCAAACATTTCCGTCACGCGGCCCGCAGCGATATCGGCGGTGAGCGCCTCGTAGTTGACGGACTCTTCGCTCGGGCTAAGGCCACGATCGGCGGCGAGCGTGAGGATCGATTCGCGCGTCACGCCCGGAAGGATCGACCCGGTGAGCGTGGGCGTCACGATGCGACCATCGGCGTAGACGACGAAAATATTCATGCCCGAGAGCTCATCGATGTTCGAGTGTGTCTCCGAATCGAGGAACATGACCTCATCGGCACCCGCCTTGGCAGCCTCGTACTTGCCCTGGAGCGAGCTCGCGTAGTTGCCGCCGCACTTAGCAAAGCCCGTGCCGCCGCGGCCCGCACGGGCGGCGAGCGGCGAGACCCAGACGACGAGGGGCTGCACGCCGCGCGGGAAGTAGTTACCGGCAGGCGAAGCGATCACGTAGTAGTCGACCGTGTGCGCCGCACGCACACCGAGGAAGCTTTCCGAGGCGAACATGAACGGGCGAAGGTAGAGACTTGACTCGCCACCCGTGGGAACCCACGGCTCATCGGCGCTCACGACGCCTCGCAGCGAGGCGAGGAAATCCTCGGTCGAGATCTCGGGTAGCGCGAGGCGCCTCGCCGAGTTCTGGATACGCACGGCGTTCTTCTCGGGGCGGAAGGTCCACACGCTTTCGTCGGCATGCCGGAATGCCTTGAGCCCCTCGAAAATTTCCTGAGCGTAGTGGAAGACCGCAGCGGCGGGTTCGAGCGAGAGGGGACCGTACGGGAGAATCTCACCCTCGCTCCAGCCTTCGGCTTCGGTCCACCGCTGATGGGCCATGTAATCGGTGAAGTTGTCGCCGAAGCCGGGATCCTTGAGGATGCGCTCACGCTCCTCGTTCGAGATTCGACGCGGAGCCGAGCTTGCGCGGTATTCACCCATGGGCTGTAATCCTCTCACCTTTAATCGTTGATTTCCCCAGTTTACGAGGCTGCGCGTGCCTTTTCCCGAACAGCCTGCGCAATTGCGTCCCCGATCTGCGCGCACGTGCGCGCGGAGCCCGGGTTCTCGGCGAGATCCTCGGTCACGGCCTCACGCACGCGCTGCGCGGCCGCGTCCTCACCGATCGACTCGAGAAGGAGCGCGACGGAGAGGATCGTCGCGGTGGGGTTCGCGATGCCCTTGCCCGCGATATCGGGGGCGCTTCCGTGCACGGGCTCGAACATCGAGGGGAACTCGCCCGAGGGATTGAGGTTTCCGGAAGCCGAAAGGCCGATGCCGCCCGAGATCGCGCCCCCGAGGTCGGTAATGATGTCGCCGAAGAGATTGTCGGTCACAATTACGTCGAAGCGCGAAGGATCCTGAACGAGATAGATCATCATCGCATCAATGTGCGAGTAATCGACCTCAACATCGGGATACTCGGCGGCTATTTCGTCCACGATGCGCTTCCACAAGCGGCCGGCGTGCACGAGCACGTTGTGCTTGTGCACGAGGGTGAGCTTCCCGCGGCGCTTCGCGGCAAGCTCGAAGGCATAACGCACGACGCGCTCAACGCCGTGGGCAGTATTGATCGACACCTCGGTCGCCACTTCGTCGGCGCTCCCCTCGCGAAGCACCCCACCGGCACCAACGTACGCCCCCTCGGTTCCC
Organism: Dermabacter sp. HMSC08H10; assembly: GCF_001807585.1. Lineage (NCBI taxonomy): Bacteria > Bacillati > Actinomycetota > Actinomycetes > Micrococcales > Dermabacteraceae > Dermabacter > Dermabacter sp. HMSC08H10. Next base: position 215,344 of record NZ_KV789424.1, on the reverse strand, counting down.
TCGCGCACGACGACGAAGTCGACCGCGCCAGGGTTCGCAAGTGGGGAATCCACGTGCGGGAAGAGAGTCGTAGGGCGGAGGTTCACGTAATGCTCGAACGCAAACCGGAGCTTGAGCAAAAGCCCCCGCTCGAGAACGCCCGAGGGCACGCTCGGGTGTCCGACGGCACCCAGTAGCAGGGCGTCGTGGCGCTTAAGCGCGTCCAGGTCCTCATCCGTCAGCGTTTCGCCGGTGTCGTGCCAGCGGCTCGCGCCGAGGTTGTAGTCGGTCGTGACGAGGTTACGCCCCGTGCTTTCCAGGGCCGCCCGAAGAACCTTGAGGCCCTCGGGTACAACTTCCTGCCCAATCCCATCTCCGGGGATGACAGCGAGGTCAAGTGTGCTCATGGTTTCTCCTTCGGTGGCGCGAGGGTGGTGCACGGGGCGGCGAATCAGCGTTGTGCGGTGCCCTCTGTGTAGTCGGCATCGAGCTGCTCGGCGCTCCAGGCAAACATCGTGCGAAGCTCCTTGCCGACCTTCTCGATCGGGTGCTCCTGCTCGCTCGCGCGCAGCTTCGTGAACTCGGGCGCACCTGCCTTTTGATCATCGACGAAGCGCTTCGCGAAGCTGCCGTTTTGAATGTCGTCCAAAACGGCCTTCATGGAGGCCTTGACGTGTTCGCCCACGACTCGCGGACCCGAGACGTAGTCGCCGAATTCGGCGGTATCCGAGATCGACCAGCGCTGCTTCGCGATGCCACCTTCGATCATGAGGTCCACGATGAGCTTGAGCTCGTGAAGCACCTCGAAGTAGGCGATCTCGGGCTGGTAGCCCGCCTCGGTCAGTGTCTCGAAGCCCGCCTGCACGAGGTGGCTCATGCCTCCGCACAGCACAGCCTGCTCACCAAAGAGGTCGGTTTCGGTTTCTTCCGTGAAGGTGGTTTTGATCGCGCCCGCGCGCAGGCCACCAATCGCCTTCGCGTATGACAGGGCGAGCGGCCAGGCCTCGCCCGACTCGTCGTTTTCCACTGCGATGATGCAGGGAACACCGCGCCCGGCGACGAACTCGCGGCGCACCGTATGGCCCGGGCCCTTCGGCGCGACGAGCGCGACGTCGACGCCCTTAGGCGCTTCGATGTAGTCGAAGCGGATGTTGAAGCCGTGCGCGAAGAAGAGCGCGTTACCCGCCTCGAGGTTGTCCTTGATCTCGTTCTCGTAGATCTCGGCCTGGTACTGGTCAGGAGCGAGGATCATGATGACGTCGGCCCACTTCGCGACCTCGGCGACGGTGTCCACGCCAAAGCCCTGCTCTTCGGCTTTTGCTCGCGATTTCGACCCTTCCTTGAGGCTGATGCGTACCTCGACGCCCGAGTCGCGAAGGTTGAGGGCGTGAGCGTGGCCCTGCGAGCCGAATCCTACGATGCCGACCTTCTTGGACTGGATGAGTGCAAGATCAGCGTTGTCGTCATAAAACATTTCCGCCACGGTGAACTCCTTCGGTTCTCATGTGTGATTCGGTTGTGGGCAGTCTAACCGCCCCTCGTCTTACTTACTGGATACGTGTCTCATATTGAGAAACGCCGGTGGGTGTGCACCCGTCGGACCCCACGCTGCCTACCCGAGCAGCGCGCGATCCGTAATCGAACGCGAGCCGCGCCCGATCGCGACCGCCCCCGACTTCACGATCTCCTTGACCCCGAACTGCTCGAGCATGGACAGCAGCGCGGCAAGCTTATCGGCCGATCCCGTCGCCTCGATCGTGACGGAATCGGAGGCCGCATCGACGACCTTCGCTCGAAACATCTGCACTATTTCGAGAACCGACGTGCGGGTCTGGTTGTTGGCCTTAACTTTGACGAGCACAAGCTCACGCTCGACCGACTGCCGCGGCTCGAGCTGGACGGTTTTCAGGACGTTCACGAGCTTATTGAGCTGCTTCGTGATCTGCTCAAGTGGCATCTGATCAACCTCGACCACGACGGTGATGCGAGAGATACCCTCGTGCTCGGTAGGTCCTACCGCGAGCGATGCGATGTTGTAACCGCGCCTCGCAAAAAGCGCCGTAACGCGCGTGAGCACGCCGGGCTTGTTTTCGACGAGGACAGACAGCGTATGGTTCTTCTCCGGGTCGCGCGAAAAGTCCATGCTCAGATCTCCCTCTCCCATTCGGGCGTCATACCCTGCGCGATTTGAATCTCGTCATTGCTCACGCCAGCGGGCACCATGGGCCACACCATCGCGTCAGCACTCACCTGAAAATCGACCACGACGGGGCGATCGTTGATCGCCATCGCTTCGCCGATCACCCGGTCGATGTCCTCGTCGCGCTCGCACCGTAGCCCCACGGCACCGTAGGCCTCGGCGAGCTTCACGAAGTCGGGAACGCGGCGCGTGCCGTGCCCGGTATTGAGATCGGTATTGGAAAAACGCTGATCGTAGAAAAGGTTCTGCCACTGACGCACCATGCCTAGCGACGAATTGTTGACGATCGCGACCTTGATCGGAATGTCGTTGAGCACGCAGGTTGCGAGCTCCTGATTCGTCATCTGGAAGCAGCCGTCACCGTCGATCGACCACACGACCTTGCCGGGCTGTCCCACTTTCGCGCCCATCGCCGCGGGCAGTGAGTAGCCCATCGTGCCGAGGCCGCCGGAGTTGATCCACGAATACGGCTCCTCGAAGTCGATGAATTGGCTCGACCACATCTGGTGCTGGCCCACACCGGCAACGAAGATCGATTCGGGGGCACTGATGGCGCTGATGCGCGAAATCACGTGCTGCGGCGCCGTGTAGCCGTCGGCAGTCGCGGTCCACCCGAGCGGGTAGTTCTCGCGCAGCCCGTTCATGAGCTGCCACCAGGCTTCGTAGTCGCGTTCGTCGCCGTCTGCAAGGCGATCGGCGAGGGCCGCTAGAAGGGCGCGAGCGACATCCGCCGCATCGCCCACGATCGGCACGTCGGCGACTCGGTTTTTTGAAATCTCGGCGGGGTCGATATCGGCGTGCACAACCTTTGCTGCGGGCGCGAACGAGTCGAGCCTTCCCGTCACGCGGTCATCGAAGCGTGCCCCGATCGCGATAATCAGGTCACTGCGTTGGAGGGATGCGACCGCGGCGACGTCTCCGTGCATCCCGGGCATTCCCAGGTGCTGCGGGTGCGAGTCGGGAAGGGCGCCACGCGCCATGAGGGTCGTCACGAACGGCGCGTTCGCCGCCTCGACGAGCGCACGCACCTCCTCGCTCGCGCGCGAACGAAGCACACCACCGCCCAGGAGGAACACGGGGCGCTTCGCGTTCACGAGCAACTCGACCGCTTCGCGGATCTGCTTGCCGTTGGGGCGCCCCGGGACGCGATAGCCGGGAAGATTGAGCTCTTCGGGCCATTCGAAAACGGTTTCGGCCTGCTGCGCATCCTTCGTCACGTCTACGAGCACGACTCCCGGCCTGCCTGTCGAGGCGATGTGGAAAGCCTGTTTGATCGCGAGCGGAATGTCATCCGCGTTCTTGACGAGGATGTTGTGCTTCGTCACGGGCATCGTCATGCCCACGATGTCGGCCTCTTGGAACGCGTCCGTACCAATAAAACTCGAACCCACCTGACCGGTGATGACCACCATGGGGATCGAGTCCATCTGGGCATCCGCAATCGCGGTGATGAGGTTTGTCGCGCCGGGCCCCGAGGTCGCGATACACACGCCTACCTTGCCGGTTGCATGCGCGTACCCGCTCGCCGCGTGGCCCGCGCCCTGCTCGTGACGCACGAGAATGTGCCGAAGCCCCTTCGCATCGAGAAGCGGATCGTAGGTCGGGAGGATCGCTCCCCCGGGCAGGCCAAACACGACGTCCGCCCCCGCCGCTTCAAGCGACATGATGAGCGATTGCGCTCCCGTGACTGCTCCAGCCATAACGCCTCCAACTATTCACTGACGAAAAAGCCCCTCGTCCCTTGCGGGAAATCGAGGGGCGCGGCTTATCGTGCGGGGGCGTTAGCCGCGCCCGGTCACAATAAGGAGAATGCTCTGCATGCGTCTCAAACTACCCGGATACAAATCTTGAAACGAAACGGTTCACATCTTGAGATCCGACGGCTCCTCCGAACCGTCGGCCCCACGGGGCCCGCCGCTTACGGGAGAGGCCTGCGCGTCGCGCCAAATGTTGCCGAGCGCACGTGATGGGCATACACCTTCAGTGCCTGACTCACCTCGCGGCGTCGATTCTGCGGCCGCCACGGAAGAGGCCCGCGCGATTCGCGGCGACAGTCAAGTTCTGCCTGCGGAACATCGAGCGTCAGCTCTCGCTTCGGGACGTCGATGACGATTCGGTCACCCGTCTCCACGAGACCGATCGCACCACCCTCGGCGGCTTCGGGCGAAATATGCCCGATTGAAAGGCCCGAGGTGCCGCCCGAGAACCGACCGTCGGTGATGAGCGCGCACGCCTTACCGAGCCCGCGTCCCTTGAGGTAGGAGGTGGGGTAGAGCATCTCTTGCATGCCCGGGCCACCCTGTGGTCCCTCGAACTGGATCACGACAACGTCGCCTTCCGCAACGGACTTATCGAGGATGCGTTGCACCGCTTCCTCTTGGGACTCGACAACAAAGGCGCGCCCCTCGAAATGGAAGAGTTCCTCGTCGATGCCCGCGCTCTTGATGACGGCGCCATCACTTGCGAGATTGCCACGAAGCACGCACAGACCGCCGTCTTTCGTGTGGGCGAACGGCACGGCGCGAATTACGCCCGATTCCTGGTCGAGATCGAGCTCCTCCCAGCGCATGTCCTGGCTGAACGGCACCGTCGTGCGTTTTCCGCCCGGTGCCGCGCTAAAGAGAGTGAAGGCCTCCTGCCCGGCCTCTCCCCCGCGGACATCCCACGTGGCGAGCCATTCGGCGAGGGAACGAGCGTGAATCGCGTGCACCGAGTGATCGAGCAGGCCCGAGCGATCAAGCTCGCCGAGGATCGCGGGAATCCCGCCGGCACGGTGCACGTCTTCGACGTGAGCAATTCCGTTCGGGGCGACCTTGGAGAGGCAGGGCACGTTCCGCGAAATCCGGTCGATGTCCTCGAGGCTAAAATCAACCTCACCCTCGATCGCTGCCGCAAGGATGTGCAGCACGGTGTTGGTCGAGCCGCCCATCGCGACATCGAGACTCATGGCGTTTTCAAACGCCGCTTTCGTAGCGATCGAGCGGGGCAGCACGCTCTCGTCGTCATCGTCGTAGTAGCGGCGGCACAGCTCGACGATTCGTTTTCCCGCCTCCACGAAGAGGTCGCGGCGGAACGCGTGCGTCGCGAGCGTCGTGCCATTTCCCGGAAGCGAAAGCCCCAGGGCCTCGGTGAGGCAGTTCATCGAGTTTGCCGTGAACATTCCCGAGCACGAGCCACACGTGGGACATGCATTGTTTTCGATCTGGGCGAGCTGGTCATCGCTGACGGACTCATCGACGGCGTAGCTGATTGCATCGACGAGATCGATGCTGTGGTCGATTACGCCTTCGACGGGTTTGCCGGCTTCCATAGGACCACCCGAGACGAAGACGACGGGAATGTTGAGCCGCATGGCCGCCATGAGCATGCCGGGCGTGATCTTGTCACAGTTCGAGATGCACACGAGCGCATCGGCGCAGTGGGCGTTGACCATGTACTCGATGCTGTCGGCGATAACGTCTCGGCTCGGGAGAGAGTAGAGCATCCCCTGGTGCCCCATCGCAATGCCGTCGTCGACCGCGATGGTATTGAACTCCTTCGCCACTCCCCCGGCCTCGCGAATCGATTCGGCGACCATGTCGCCAACGTTTTTGAGGTGCACATGGCCAGGAACGAACTGTGTGAAGGAGTTCGCGATCGCGATGATCGGCTTGCCGAAATCATTCGAGCCCATGCCGGTCGCGCGCCACAGGGCGCGTGCGCCGGCCATATTGCGTCCGTGGGTTGACGTGCGTGAACGAAGGTGAGGCATGGCCACAGCATAGGCAGAAACCCAAGACCCTCGCCCAAATATTGGACGAGGGTCTCAGATTATGAACTGCCTGTTGCTAGAACGACCAATCAGCCTTCGCGATGCGGCCAACCGGGATCGTCCGCGAGGCGCTGCTTGAGCGCCTCATACTTGGCGTTTTCCTCCTCCTCGAGCGCGCGAGCTTCAGCGACCTGCTGCTCCGTGGGCTCGTGGTCACCCATGCCGACAGCGAGTGCCGGATCAACGACTGCGATCGCGCCCGTTTCAAGCTTCACCTTGTGGCGGAGAATCTCGTAACGCACAATCTTTGCGAGGAAGTAGATGCCGAGAAGGTTCGGAATCGTCATGAGGAAGAATACGGCATCCGAGAAGTTGATGACAGCGTCCATCGACACGGCCGAGCCGAGAATAACCGCGAGAATCCATACGATCTGGAAGCCGCGCTTCACGAAGGCCGACCGCCCGAAGAGGAACTCGGCGGCAAGGTTGCCGTAGTAGTAGTAGCTCAGGATCGTCGAGAACGCGAAGAGCGCCACCGACACGGTCAAAATATACGGGAACCAGCTTGCGACCGTCCCAAATGCATTCGCCGTCATGACGATGCCGTCGCCGCTACCGTCCTCATACACACCCGTCACGGTAATGGCGATCGCCGTGAGCGTGCAGACGATAACAGAGTCCACGAGCGGCTCCCACATCGCGGTGAAGCCTTCCGTCGCGGGCTCCTTGGTCTTCGAGGCCGAGTGCGCCATGCCGGCCGAGCCCACACCCGCAGCGTTCGAGAAGAGCGCGCGCTGGATACCAACGATGGCCACGCCGATCGCGCCACCGGTCACGCCCTCGCCGGTTACAGCCGTCGAGAAGATCTTGGCGACCGCCTCGGGCACCGCCTGAATATTCATGATGATGATCGCGAGCACGCACAGGAAGTACACGATTGCCATGAGAGGCGTGATGCGCGCCGTCCACGTACCGATCGACTGAATACCGCCGACGATCACGAGCGCCGCAAGCGCCGCCATAATCGCACCGATGACCCAGCGGTTGTCCTGAAGGAAGGCAATGCCGAGCTGATCGCTAAGGATCGCCGCGCCCTGATTCGACTGGAAGAGGTTACCCGCACCAAACACGCCGATGAGCGTGAATGCCGCGTAGAGGAACGAGAGGACGATGCCGAACTTCTTGAAGCCGACGTCAGCAAGACCGTGCCTGAGGTAATACATGGGGCCGCCATGCGTGTGGCCGTCATCGTCAATCTCGCGGTACTTCGAACCGAGAGTCGCCTCGGCCATCTTTACGCTCATCGCGAGGAAGCCGAAGAGTACGATCCACAGCGCGGCACCGGGACCACCGATCGAAATGGCGACGGCGACACCGGCGATATTGCCGAGGCCAACGGTCCCCGAAAGCTCCGTTGCGAGAGCCTGGAAAGAGCTCACCTCACCCGGGTCGGTCTTACGGGTGTATTTGCCGCGAATGACACCAATCGAGTGCGCGAGACCCGTGATGGGCTGGAATCGAAGCCACACCGTGAGGAAGAGGGCGGCCGCGATCAGCCACAACACGATGATGGGAACCTCAACCCCGGCAATGGTGGGGGCGAAAAACACGATCGCCGACAGGAAATCGGCAAACGGTGCAAAGTAAGTATTTAAGAACTGGTCGATAGCACCAGAACTATGCATCAGTTACTCCTTGAAGGGGGAAAGCCAAACACGCTCCACCATTCGGAAAAGAACCGGCGGTTTCAAGCACATTCGGGAAAACGAATTCTTAGCGACAATTTTTTCTCGCACACTCAAGCGGACCTATTTGCACACTGACGCGGCGACAAAACCCCTGGTCACCAGCGGTACATAACAATCACCAGGAGTCTCGTCAAGTAATGACGGCCAACACGGCGCCTGTGACTAGCATCACTCGGTGGCCTGCATCACTCGCCTTCGCGCTGCTGACCCCATTCGCCGTCTTCATAGAGGCGCTCTCGAATCTCATGCCATTCGCGCGCTTCCTCTTCATCACGATCACGCGCCTCAGCAATTTGATCTTCGGTGGGCTCGTGATCCCCCATCCCCACGGCGAGCTCAGGATCAATCTGCGGGATCGCTCCGGTTGTCACCTTCACCTTGTGGCGCAGGATCTCGTAGCGAACGATCTTGGCAAGCGCGTACACGCCGATGAGGTTCGGGATGGTCATGATGAAGATGAGCGCATCGGCAAGAGTGACAACGGAATCGATCGTGATGGCGGACCCGATGATGGTGAAGGCAATCCACACGACCTGGAAGCCGTGGGTCACCCATTTCGAGTTGCCGAGGATGTACTGGATCGCGCTCAGGCCGTAGTAGTAGTACGCGAGCACGGTTGAGAACGCGAACGGGACGACGATCACCATGAGGACATACGAGAACCACGGCGCAACGGTCGAGAAAGCCTTCGCGGTCATCACGATGCCGTCGGACTCACCGCTCTTATAGACGCCGGTCACGACCACGACAAGCGCGGTGATCATACACACGACGCACGAGTCGAGGAACGGGCTCCACATGCCCGTAAAGCCCTCGGTCGCGGGGTGGCGGGTTTTCGCCGCCGCGTGCGTCATGCCCGCGGTTCCGACGCCAGCGGCGTTCGAGAAGAGCGCACGCTGGATACCGATCACGGCGGCTCCAGCCGCGCCCCCGGCAACGCCCTTGGGCTGGAACGCTTCGGTCACGATCGTCATGAATGCCGAGGGGATCTGCGGGAGGTTGAAAAGAAGAATAAGGATTGCGCAGACGAGGTAGGTACCCGCCATGATCGGAACGGCTTTCGAGGTGATCTTGCCGATCGACTTCACGCCGCCGACCACGACGAGCGCGAGGAAGATGCCAAAGACCACACCCACGATCCAGCGGTGGTTGAGAAGGAAGTCCCAACCGAGCTGCTCACCGAGGATCATCGCGGTCTGGTTCGACTGAAACATGTTTCCGCCGCCGAACACGCCGAAGAAAGCCGAGATCGCGTAGAACATCGCGAGAACGCTGCCGGCCTTCGCCCAGCCGATCTCTTTGAACCCATATTTGAGGAAGTACATAGGGCCTGCGTGGACCGTTCCGTCTTCGTCGATCACGCGGTATTTCGTGCCCAGGGTCGCCTCGGCCATCTTGAGGCTCATCGCAAAGAAGCCGAAGATCGCGATCCACAGTGCAGCGCCCGGACCGCCGAGCCCAATCGCGACCGCGACGCCCGCGATGTTGCCGAGCCCGATCGCGCCCGAAATCTCGGTGGCAAGCGCCTGGAAGCTGCTCACCTCACCGGGGTCAGTTTTGCTCGCGTAACGCCCTCTCACGACGTCAATCGCATGCTTAAATCCCGTGATCGGCTGGAATCGCAACCACACCGTCATGAAGACGGCCGCCACTGCGAGCCAGACGACGATCAGTGGGATTTCAATGCCGCCGATATTCGGCGCGTAGAACACGACCGCGCTCATAAATTGAGCAATCGGTGCGATCAGCTGGTCAACGTACTGGTCGAAACTCATGAGTCCCTCTCGGTTGGCCCAGATCTGCTTCAGGCCGCAAAATGGGGCCCCGGTCACTAAAGCCCGAGGCCCCATTTCATACTAGGTAGTTCTTAATGACCCATTATGACCGGTGAGTTAGCCCACCTCAAGTTTGGCCATAATGATCTCACGAACGCGCCCGGCATCAGCCTGGCCGCGCGTCGCCTTCATGACCGGGCCGATAAGCGCGCCGATCGCCTGGACCTTGCCGCCCTTGATCTTCTCGACCACGTCGGGGTTATCAGCGATGGCCTGATCCACGGCGCCCTCGAGAACCGAGTCATCAGAGACAACCGCGAGGTTCTCCTTCTCCACGATGGCGGCGGGATCACCGTCACCATCGAGGACCTTCGCAAGCACCTGGCGGCCGATCTTGTCGTTGATCTTCTTGCCCTCGACGAGCGAGACGAGTTCGGCAACCTGAGCCGGAGTGACGCTGAGCTCCTCGAGCTCTTTCTCGGATTCCTTGGCGATGCGTGCGAGTTCACCCATCCACCACTTGCGTGCCGCCTGGGGCTTCGCACCCGCAGCGACCGTCCCCTCGATCAGGTCGAGCGCACCGGCGTTAATGACGTCGCGCATCTCGAGATCCGTGAAACCCCACTCACCGAGCAACCGTCGGCGACGAGCCGCGGGAAGCTCCGGAAGCGAGGAGCGCAGCTCCTCAACCCACTCGCGACTCGGGGCGACCGGCACGAGATCGGGCTCGGGGAAGTAGCGGTAGTCCTCGGCATCGCTCTTCACACGGCCCGGGCTCGTGTGGCCCGTGTCGTCGTGGAAGTGACGGGTCTCCTGGATGACCTCGGCACCGCTATCGAGCACTCCCGCCTGGCGGCTGATCTCAAAACGCACGGCGCGCTCGATTGCACGGAACGAGTTGACGTTCTTCGTTTCGGTACGTGTGCCAAGTGGCGCCTCTTTCGAGGGGCGAAGCGAGACGTTGATGTCGGCGCGCACGTTGCCGCGCTCCATGCGCGCTTCCGAAACTTCGAGGGTGCGGAAGATATCGCGGAGCGTGCGAACGTACGCCGCGGCGACCTCCGGTGCGCGGCCGCCCGTGTTCGGGATCGGGCGTGTCACGATCTCCACGAGGGGAACACCCGCGCGGTTGTAGTCGACCTGCGAGTGAGTCGCGCCCTGGATACGGCCGGTACCGCCGATGTGGGTGTTCTTGCCGGCGTCTTCTTCCATGTGCGCGCGCTCGATGTCGACGCGCACGATCTCGCCGTCGTCAAGTTCGACGTCGACGTACCCGTCGTAGGCGATCGGTTCGTCGTACTGCGAGGTCTGGAAGTTCTTCGTGAGATCCGGGTAGAAGTACTGCTTACGCGCGAACCGGCAGTGCTCGGCGATCGAGCAGTTCAGTGCGAGACCGATCTTGATCGCGTACTCCACTGCTTTCTCATTGACGACCGGCAACGTCCCCGGAAGACCGAGCGAGACGGGCGTGATCGCCGTATTGGGTTCGGCGGCAAAGACATTGGGGGCGCCATCGAACATCTTGGTCTTCGTGCCAAGTTCTACGTGGACCTCGATGCCGAGGACCGGGTCATACTTCTCGATCGCCTCGTCGTAGTCGAGGGGTTCGATATCCGTGTAGGCGTTCACTTGGCGCCTCCTTCCAGGGCCGGGGCGTTGTTCAGGAGAGGCCCTCCCCAGGTGTCTTCAAGCAGCGCCTCGAGCGCGCCGCCGGCGCGATAGAGGCGATCATCGGCCATCGCGGGCGCGAGGAACTGGAAGCCTGCGGGCATCGAATCCTCGGCGAGGCCGCTCGGGAGTGAGAGGCCGGGGACACCCGCGAGGTTCGCGGGAATCGTCGCGATGTCGTTGAGGTACATCTTGAGCGGGTTATCGGTGTTCTCACCGAGGCGGAAAGCGACGGTGGGAGCGGTCGGCGACGCGAGAACGTCACACTTCTCGAAAGCCGCGGCAAAGTCGCGCTGCACGAGAGTACGCACCTTCTGGGCGCTTCCGTAGTAGGCGTCGTAGTAGCCAGAGCTAAGCGCGTACGTGCCGAGCAGAATGCGGCGCTTGACCTCGGCGCCGAATCCCTGGCCGCGCGTGGCGGCCATAACCTTTTCGGCAGTCGGGTGGTCCTCGGGAACAACCCGCATGCCAAAGCGCATGCCGTCGAATTTCGCGAGGTTGCTGCTCGCCTCGGACGGCATGATGAGGTAGTAGGCGCCAAGCGCGTACTTAAAGTTGGGGCAGCTCACGCGAACAATCTCCGCGCCTGCTTTTTCGAGGAGCGCGAGCGATTCTTCGAAGCGCTGCTTCACGAGCGGATCGAAGCCTTCGCCCTCGAGCTCTTCGATAACGCCGATGCGCATGCCCTTGACGTCCTTCGCGCGCGCAGCCTCGACGAAATTACCGAAACCGTCCTTGAGGGAGGTCGAGTCCTTCGGGTCATAGCCGCCGATCACCTCGTGCAAAAGCGCGGCATCCTCGACCGTGCGCGTGCACGGGCCGGCCTGGTCGAGCGAGCTTGCCATCGCGATGAGGCCGTAGCGCGATACGGAACCGTAGGTGGGCTTCACGCCGACGGTGCCGGTCACGGCTGCGGGCTGGCGAATCGAGCCGCCCGTGTCGGTGCCGATCGCGAGAGGCGCCTCGAAGCCAGCGATAGCGGCGGAGGAGCCGCCGCCTGAGCCGCCGGGGATTCGCTCGAGATCCCACGGGTTGTGGGTGTTGCCATACGCGCTCGTCTCGGTCGAGGAGCCCATCGCGAACTCGTCCATGTTGGTCTTGCCGAGGATCGGAAGTTTCGCGTCTCGGAGATTCTCCACGAGCGTTGCGTCGTAGGGCGGAATCCAGCCTTCGAGGATCTTCGAACCGGCGGTGGTCTGGATTCCCTTCGTGACGACGACATCCTTCACGGCAACGGGAACGCCCGCGAGCGGCGCGAGGCTCTCGCCCTTGGCGCGCGCCTCATCGACAGCCTCGGCGGTGGCACGTGCGTCCTCGCCGGTAACGGTCACGAACGCATTGAGCTGGCCCTCGACGGCCTCGATGCGCGAAAGGTGCGCGTCAGTCAGCTCGCGCGCGCTGAACTCGCCACTGTCGAGGCCCTTCGCCATCTGCGCGGCGGAAAGCTTCACAAGGTCGGTCATCGGTTACTCCTCCCCCAGAATCTGCGGAACGACGAAGCGGCCGTCGGCGGCCGAGGGCGCGCCGGAGAGTGCCTCTTCTTGCGTGAGGGTTTCGGTGACCTCGTCTTTTCGGAACACGTTGGTCATGGGGATCGGGTGGCTTGTGGTCGGGACGTCGTCGCTCGCGACTTCACTCACGGACGCAACCGCGTCCAGAATCGCGTCGAATTCGCCCGCGAATCGGGCGATTTCGTCGTCGGTGAGCTCGATGCGAGCGAGGGACGCCAGGCGTGCGACTTCTTCAGAACTCATTGCTGGCATGCCGCCCATTCTAGGCGCTACGGCAGGGCGTTTTCTCCACCCTCGAGAAGCGATGTGAAACCTTCCTCATCGAGAATCGGGATGCCAAGCTGTTCTGCCTTCGTGGCTTTCGAGCCCGCGTTCTCGCCGACGACGACGTAGTTCGTCTTCTTCGAGACGCTGCCGGATGCCTTGCCGCCTCGCTGGAGGATCGCCTCTTTCGCGCCATCGCGCGTGTAGCCCTCGAGAGAACCGGTGACAACGATCGTGAGTCCTTCGAGCGTCTTTTCGATTCCGCTCGTCGATTCGTCGACAACGACAACACCCGAGCGCTTCCACGCCTCAACGAGCTCGGCGTGCCATTCCTCCTGGAAGAACGCCGCGACACTCGCTGCAATCGTCTCGCCGACGCCATCAGTTTTGGCCAGTTCCTCGACGCTTGCACTCGCGATCGCGTCGATAGAGCCCCAGGCCGTCGCGAGTGCGCGGGCGGCCGTCGGACCCACGTGGCGGATCGAGAGGGCCACGAGCACCCGCCAAAGCCCTGCCGATTTCGCCTTGTCGAGTTCGCTCATCAGCACCTCGGTGGTTTTTCCGACGGTCGCCGGCTTCACGAGGCTCCAGGATTTTCTGGACTTGTAGTAGCGCCACTGCGGGCGGTTCCAAAAGGCGCTCACGGTGCGCCAATCACCCGTTTCCTCACCGTCGCGGCGCACGCTCTGGTAGACCGTGACCTCGCGCAGGTCCTCGGGCGTGAGATCAAACAGATTCGCGCCCGTACGCACGACGCCTGAGCGTGGTGCGGGAATGCGGGGATCGTCGGGGTCGGTGATGCGGAGCATTGGAACTCCGTCCGCATCATCGGTTGCAATGCCGTTCTTGAGCGTCACAAACGCGTCGCTTTGGAAATCCTCTTCCGTCAGCACCGGCAGGTAGAGCGCGTGGCCGGCCTTGAGAGAGGCGAGGGCTTCGGCGCGGCGCTTATCGGGATCGGTGAGCGCAATTGCCGATTCATCGCCGAGGGCCTCGATGTCGAAGGCCCCGCGGCTCGCGGCATGGGCGATGCGACCCGTGACCTGCGAGGGGCAGTCCTTTTGGTTTGGGCAACGCCAGTCTTTATCGCCCTCTTTTTCGGGGCGGATCTCGGCGCCGCAGCTCGGGCAGTTTTTCGGCATGACGAACGGCTTTTCGCTCCCGTCGCGGAGCTTTTCGACGGGGCCGAGGATTTCGGGGATCACGTCGCCGGCCTTGCGCAGGATGACCGTGTCGCCGATCAGCACGCCCTTTCGTTCGACATCGAATTGGTTGTGGAGCGTCGCCCGCGCGACGGTCGAGCCCGCGACCTTGACGGGTTCCATGACGCCGAAGGGGGTCACGCGGCCAGTTCGGCCCACGTCAACCTGAATGTCGAGCAGCTTTGTCGTGACCTCTTCGGGCGGGTACTTGTAGGCGATGGCCCAGCGCGGTGCCCTAGACGTTGCTCCAAGAGCACGCTGATGAGCGAAGTCGTTGATCTTGATGACGATGCCGTCGATGTCGTGCTCGAAGTCGTGGCGCTTGCGCCCCGCCCGTTCGATGTACTGCGTGACCTGCTCGAGCGAGTCGAGCACCTCGAAGTGAGGAGAGGTAGGAAGGCCCCACGAGGCGAGCATCTCGTAGACCTCACTTTGGCTCTCGGGGTATCCGACGGCGCCTTCGTGCGCCCCGATCCCGTGGACGTACACCTCGAGGGCGCGTGAGGCGGTGATGGAGGAGTCTTTCTGGCGAAGCGATCCCGCGGCGGTGTTGCGAGGATTCGCGAACTCGCGAAGCCCCGCCTCGCGGCGCTCCTCATTGAGTTTTTCGAACTCGTCGACCGGGAAGAACACCTCGCCGCGCACTTCGAGAAGCGCAGGCGGCTTTTCAGTGCTCAGAGTGTGCGGCACGTTGCGGATCGTCTTGACATTCGCGGTGACGTCCTCGCCAACGCGACCGTCGCCGCGCGTCACGCCGCGCACGAGTGTGCCGTTTTCGTACACGAGCGAAATGGCGAGGCCGTCAATCTTGAGTTCCGTCAGGAACTGGGGCGTTCCGGGCGCATCCTCCTGGCAGCGCTTCGCCCACTCGCGAATCTCGTCAAGGCTGAAGGCGTTGTCGAGGCTCATCATGCGCTCGATGTGAGGAACCGAGGCGAATCCCTGGGCAACCGCGCCGCCCACGGTCTGGGTGGGTGACTCCTCGCTCGCAAACTCGGGAAACTCCTCCTCGAGACTCTTGAGCTCGCGTTCGAGGGCGTCGTATTCGCCGTCGGCCATGATCGGCGCGTCGTTCTCGTAGTATTCGACGCGCGCCTCTGCGAGGCGTTCGCGCAGCTCAAGAATGCGGCCCTCAGCCTCGAGCGCGGTGATCTCCGCGAGGTCAGCGGCTGCGGAGCTGTCTGAGGCGGTCGTGCTCGGTGTCTGCTCGGTACTCACGCGTTCAGTCTACGGGCCGCTCCGCTTCGCCTTCCTGCTCGCGCTTCGCTTTTCGCCACAGGAAGAACGAGGAGACTGCACCCACCGCAAAGATGGCGAGCCACAGCACGAGCGCTCCGATGCCAAAGGAACTCTGTCGCTCTCCGCTTATGTCCAAGGCCAGGAGGATGCCAGCGAGCACCATGAGTGCAAGCTGGAAGAAAAGCTTGCGTTTTGCGACCGTCGCGCGATCCTTCGGGAGGTTACGCGCGTATCGCACGGGATCGCCGCACTCCTCCCCCACGCTTCGGTGTGCAGATTCGGCACGGGCGAATGCGTCGTCAGCGAGCTCCTCGATGCGTTTTTCGGTGAGGTCCCCGCGCACGCGAGCGGCACGAATGAATTCTTCGCGCCAGTCGCCCCGATCCTCACCCGAGCCGAAGAGTCGCGACTCTTGCTTCTTTGGCGCGGGCCAGAGAGCGAGCACGGCCCACGCGAGAGCGCCATACACGGGCACGCCAATGAGATAGACGAACGGCGAAAGCTCATACCGCTGGTCGGTCAAGAGCTCGAAAACAGTCGCGCCCGCGAGAGCAAGCGCAAGAATGCTCGCGGCGACAACACCGCACATCCATGCAAACGGCAAGCGCCGACGCGTCGCGTCATACACCGCACCGGCGACCGCGATGAAAATTCCGAGCATGAGCGGGGCGATGAGGCCTCCGAGCGAGATGTCGGCACTTAGACCATCACTGAGAAGCCACACGATCGTGAAGAGTATGGAGAGGCCCGCGGCCACGGTGAAGGCGAAGGCAGCCGTGAGGCGCGCCGTCAGGGGCGCGTCGTCGTCAAAAGCCCAGCCGCTGTGGTTCAATGCCTCGCCTCGCGTTTCTCGCTCACGTCCGTTCCCCCTCAAATATCTCACGCGATCACCGGCACGAGCATCCCCTTCAGGGCTCCGGTATAGGATTTCGGGACAAAGAACGCCGCGCCGCGCACGAATCACGAGGCCCGGAGTGAAGGGAGATTCGCGATGAAAGTTGAGCGGGTTCTTCCTGCGCTCATCGCGATCGTTTGCGCTCTCCTCTTCGGATGTGCAACGGCCGCGCACATGCCTCCCCTCGTGGACATCGGCGCCGGCCCCTCGGCCCTCGATGTCCTCCCGCAGGAGAGCGCGACTGACCAGAAGGCACACGTCAATACGGAAATCTCCGCGGGGTTCGAGCAGTATCAACCCGAGGGCCCCAATCCCCTCGGCCCGACCCTCGAGATCATCGTGTGGGCGCTACTCGCGCTTGCAGGGCTGTGCTTACTCATCATTTGTGTGCGGGTAGGGCTACGCGCGCTTAGGACGCGGCGAACACTCACTCCTCAAAGCGAAAGTGGGGACGCGCCGAGCGAAGTCGAAGCCTCCGCTGTCGCGGCCTCTCTCCAGGCCGCGGCGCAAGCCCTTGAGAGGAGTGCGGTCGACGGCAACGCCATTGTCGCGGCATGGCTCGCGATCGAAGCCCGCCTCACGGAAGAGGGTTATGGTCGCTATTCCTACGAAACCTCAAGCGAGTTTGTCGAGCGCGTCGTCGGCTCCGCTGGACTCGATAACTCTCGCCTCGCGCGCCTTGGGGAGCTCTACCGAACCGAACGCTACTCGAGCGCAGAAACTCGCCCCGCCAGCCTCAACGAGGCACGAGACTTGCTCCGTGCCTTGAGCGGCGAATTGGACACGGCCCGCAAGGGAGGCGCACGTTCATGAAACGTCTCGTGCTCACCTTCGCCGTGACGGCGGTGACGACGGCAATCGTCCTCGCGCTGCACCTCGTCGATATCCGCCTCAACCTCGCCTACGCGCTTATCTTTACCCTCGGCGCACTGCTCGCGAGGGAACTCAATGCCACGGGACTCACCGGAAGCGAGGCTCCCGAGTTTCCGCGAGTCCTCTATCGCGCAGCACCCGAGCTCGAAGCAGCAAAGGATCGCCGCGTGCGCCGCATCGAGGATGACCTCTACCGCACAATCGAGACAAAGCGGCAAGGCCCGCGCCTTCCCGCAACGTACCTCGCGGGCATCGCTCACGAACTCGAGACCCTCGCTGCCACGCGCGGGGAAAACCTCGTGCTGTCGCAGCAAACGTCGGACATTATCGCCTGTGCGGAAGAGAGCGACGCTGCCCACTCCCCCGCCTATGCCCCTCGACCGCGCACGACGCAGGTCCGCCTCACACGTCGCGGCCTCGTCGCAGCGCTGCGCGACCTCGAGAGTGCATACGCACGACTGATCGCCCCCGCACCCCACGTCAAGGAGAGGCCATGACCGACACCTTCACCCCGAGCGAGGCCGCCGCACTCAGCACGCGCATCCTCGACGAGACAGAGCGCGCGATCGTCGGTAAGCGCGAAGCGCTCACGAAGCTCCTCGCGGGCATCTACGCGGGCGGACACGTCCTCCTCGAGGACTACCCGGGCCTCGGCAAAACGCTCACGGCCCACTCGTTCGCTCTCGCTCTTGGACTCGAGTTTCGCCGCGCCCAGTTCACGCCCGACCTCCTGCCTGCCGATCTCACGGGCTCCGAGGTGTTCAATCAAAAAACGAACGAGTTTGAGTTTCGGCCAGGTCCGGTATTCACGGGGCTCCTCCTTGCCGATGAAATCAACCGCACGCCTCCCAAAACTCAGGCTGCGCTCCTCGAGGCGATGCAGGAACGCCAGGTGAGTATCGAGGGCACGACGCACGCACTCCCGCGCCCATTTCACGTGCTCGCAACCGCCAATCCCGTCGAAACCGAAGGGACCTATCCCCTGCCCGAGGCCCAACTCGACCGTTTCCTCATGCGACTGACCTTCGGCTACCCGAGCGCCGACGACGAATGGGATGTCATCGCACGCCGAATCGAGCGCCGCGAGGAGAGCATCGACGTCGAGCGCGTGCTCCAGGCGGGCGAACTCGAAAAGCTGCAGCGCTCAGTCGAAACAATTCACGTGAGCGAGGCCGTTGGCCGCTACGCCGTCGCGCTCGTGCGCGAAACGCGAGAGCACAGCGAGACCGCGATGGGGTCTTCGCCTCGCGGCTCGCTCGCGCTCATTCAGTGCGCACGCGCGCTCGCGCTCATCCAGGGCCGCGAATTCGTGATTCCTGAAGACATCAAGACTTTGGCCCACGCGTGCCTCGAGCACCGCGTTGTGATCCGGCCCGAACTGTGGCTCCAGAACATTTCACCCGCGAGCGTGATCGACTCGATTCTCACGCGCGTTCCCGCCCCCGAAGCTGCCGCTTGAGAATGCGTACAACCCAGGCCTATACGCGCGCGGTACTCGCAGCCGCGGCGTTCATCCTGTACGGCGTGCTCGGCTCACGCCTCGACGCCCTCCTTGCTGGGTGTGCGCTCGTTGCCTGGATTGCGGTCGCCCACATCATGCGGCCGAGCGAGGCGAAGCCGGCAACGCTCGAGGCCGCGGAAGCCAAAGTCAACGAGGGTGAGAGCGTCACGGCGATCGCTCGCGGTGCTCGCGGAACACTCGTGACCGTGGGCGTCCACATGAACAGCGGGCTCGAGTATTCGCCTCGATGGGCGGTCATCACGGGTCTCGAAAGTACGTGGGTTCGGGCGACGCCCCGGGTGTGGGGCACGCACGAGTTCGGCCCGTTCACCGTGCAAGAAACCGATGCGCTCGGGGCGTTCCGACGCCACCGGCACCACGCAGCGCGCAACGTTTCTGCCGTCGCGAGTGCAACGGCGAAACCTCGACCCCTTCCCCTTGAGCGCGTCCTCGGTGTGAGCGGTCCCCATACTTCCCGCACGAAAGGTGAGGGGACGGCGCTCGCCGACATCCGCCCCTACCGCGCGGGCGATCGACTCAAAACAATCAACTGGCGCGTGACCTCACGCCGGGGAGTCCTGCACACGAACGAGACCTTTTCCGAACGAGACACGGACGTCCTCATCGTCGTCGATACGATGGCCGATATCCGGCCGATCGGTGCCGAGCCCGGGGATGGCCGCGCCTCGAGCCTCGATATGAGTGTTGAAGCTGCGACGGTGCTCGCGCGCCATTACCTCTCGCTCGGCGACCGCGTGGGCCTGCATGATGCGGGAGCGTTAATCGGGTCGATCCCCTTCGGCACGGGCGAGCGTCACATGCGACGCATCCTCGAAGCGCTTTCGGCCGTATCGCGCGACAAGTCCGTGTCTCCTCGTTTACGTCGGGCCCCGCGCATCCGCTCCGGCACACTCACCATCGCGTGCACTCCCCTCCTGAGCGAAGAGTTCATCGGGCAGATTGGCCTTCTACGCACGATCGGCGCGAACCTCACAATCATCGACACACTTCCCGCAGAACTCACGAATACCGCGCGCCTCACGGGTGCTCCCATGCGCCGCATCGACGGGATCGAGGACACTCATCTGTGGGACGAGGCATGGGTTATTCGCGGATTTGAGAGGCGCTTCGTCATCGCCGATCTTGAACGACGCGGGATTCCCGTGCGCCGCCTCGAGGAGGCTCTGTGATCCGTTCCCTCACCGATCATCTTCTCGATGCTTTCGACCTCGTTCGGGCCGTCTCTCCCACTCAGTGGTGCGCGAGGATCGGCGCGCTCGCCGCGCAAATCGCCGCTGCGCTCGTCGTCGCGGCGGGTGCAACGGCTGGGTTTTCGGCACCTCTCACGATGGGGATCATACTGCCGTTTATCGCGCTCGCCGTACTCAACCTTCTTCAACTAGCCCAGCCGGGATCAGAGGCGGGACTCGTCACGTTCGCGGTGTGGATCTTCGCTCTGTGGGCCTCGCCTCCGCTTTCGCTCGCACCGGCAATCGCCTTCGCGATCCTTGTGCTCGCGTCGCATTCCCTGTGGGCACTCGCCGCGCGTTCGCCCGCCCACGGGCGAACGAGCACGAAGGCCCTGATTCGCGTCGTCGGCGCGCTGAGCCTCGTACTCGGTCTCGCCGCGGCGCTCATTGCAATCGCCCTCGTTCCAGTCGCCTTCATGCGCCCGGAAGCAATCCCGAGCGTCATGATCCTCGTCGCGATCCTCGCTGTTTTCGGAGCGCTCGCGTGGCTGCTTCTACCGCGTACGAGCTCGAAGTAGCGGGCGTCTTTCTCGCTTAATCGCCCTAGTCGCTCACGCGTTCGGCAAGGCCCGGCGCGGCGTGCATGATTTCGTCCATGTCGCACGGGCGCACGAAGGCCGACGCGCCATTTTCACGCGCGGGGTCGGCCGCCCGTCGCCGCGTAACCGCGAATGCGAAGCCGCGAGCCTCGCGAGCGGCGTAGCCAAGCTCGTTCCACGCGGCAAGGACGTGCCTCATCGATCTCTCGACCGCGCCCGCCGTCGCCAGGAAGCGAATCTCGACGCCTCTTTCTCGGGCGTCGGCAAGCGCCTCCCACGCACCACCAACGGCCGCGAGGTCTCTCGAGAGTGGATCGAGGGCGATACTACGCACCCCCGCATCGAGGGCCGCACGCACGATCCCCACTCGCGCGTCAACGGCGAGCGTGAGTTCTTCCGTTCCAATCCCCCGCTCGGCGGCCCCGGTTATGCAGGCCGAAAAAAGATCGGTGAGCCCCGTACGGCCTATGGCGCGGTGGAAACGATAACCGGAGGCGGTACGCACACGCCCCTCAACGGCCCGAAGTGCTCCTCGCTCATCGAGCATGACGCGCGGCCGTGCGCCAGATACGCGTTCGCGAAGCACGGAAACCTCGGAGCCGATGCCCTCGGCAATGAGGGTGGGAAGCTCCCGCACGAGCCCCGCATCGGCGAGCGCGAGCTCGCCGGAAGCCATAAACACCGAAGAGGCGCACGACACGGGCCCGAGGCGCACGAGGCTCAACGGCCCCTCATACTCGAAAAATGCGAGGCGAGCCGCGTCGAGGCGCGCAAAGGCCGCATCGCGGTTGGCGCGCCATCGTGCGCCTTCGCCCGGGCCGATCCGCCAACCGTACGGGGCGAGGTCTCCCGACACCGGCAGCATCGCGAGGCTCGCCGGAAGAACGTGATCGAAGGAGTCCTCGCCTCCGAGCGCGAGCGAGGGCTCCACCCCGAGACCCGCCTCAGGACTCGAACCGAGAAGGGAGCGCATCCGCGTCAATCGACCGAGGAGGCGGCCACCATCAACGTCCGCGGCGGACTCGGTGAGAGCGAGGGTGCCGTCGGAAAAAATCGTCACGAGCGAATCGGGCGCTCCCCCGTGTGCTGTCATGCGCGCGCGTCGAGAGTTGCCGAGGCGAGCACGCGGTCGCCCGCGTACAGCACGAGGGTTTGACCGGGCGCGACCCCGCGGATCGGTCGAGCAAGCTCGACACTGACAGAGGCGATTTCTGCCTCGCCCTCCCGGCCGGCCTCGACACTCGTAATGACGCCCCCTATCGCCTCGCCGTGTGCGCGAATCTGCGCCTCAACTTCGCGGCCCTTATCAAGATCCTCGAACGGCACCACATCGCTCGCGATGAGCGTGCGCGTCGAGAGCAGTTCGGCGGCCCCCACGACGACCTGACGCGTCTCGGGCTTGACGTCGAGTACATAGCGCGGCTTGCCATCGGCGGCTGGTCGGCCCAGGTTGAGCCCTTTACGCTGCCCCACGGTAAAGCCGTACGTGCCCGAGTGCTCGCCGAGCACCCGACCGTCCGTATCAACGATCTCCCCGGGCTGCTCACCGAGCTCACGCTCGAGGAAACCACGCGTGTCCCCGTCGGGGATAAAACAAATGTCGTAGCTATCAGGCTTGTGGCCGACGCCGAGCCCACGCCGATCCGCCTCGGCACGCACCTGGGCCTTATCGGCGAAGTCTCCGAGCGGGAACACCGAGCGCGCAAGCCCTTCGGGCCCCATCACCGCAAGCACGTAGCTCTGGTCCTTGAGCATGTTCGCGCTCCTGTGGAGCGAGCGCGCCCCTTTCGGGCCCTCGTTCCTAATCGAGGCATAGTGGCCCGTGCACACAGCATCGAATCCAAGCAGACGAGCGCGGTCCATGAGCGCCGCAAACTTGATCCGCTCGTTACAGCGCACGCATGGATTCGGGGTGCGGCCGCGCGAGTACTCCGAAAGGAAATCCTCCACCACGAGGTCGTGGAAGTCGTTAGAGAGGTCCCACACGTAATACGGAATCCCAATATGATCCGCCGCGCGGCGGGCATCCGAAGCGTCTTCGACCGTGCAGCACCCGCGCGAACCGTTGCGGGTCTGTTCGCGGTTTTTCGACAGCGCCATATGCACACCCACGACATCGTGGCCCTGCTCAACGGCGAGCGCCGCAGCCACAGCCGAATCGACACCGCCACTCATCGCGGCAAGAACCTTCACCTCGCGCCTTTCACTCGCATGCGTTGCAAACGCCTCCACTGTACAAAGCGAAAGCCCCGCACACACGATGTGCGCGGGGCATCTCACGAAAGAATCAGCGGTTCGACGCGACCGCTCGCGCCTGCTCGAGAACCCCCGGGAGGACGCGTACGAGCGCCTCGACATCCGCTCTCGTGCTCGTCCACCCGAGTGAGAACCGGATAGCGCCGCGCATCCGGGTCTCCGAGTACCCCATTGCGCTCAGCACGTGGGAGGCCTGCGTGACGCCAGCGTGGCAGGCCGATCCCGCCGAGCAGTCGATGCCTTCCTGGTCGAGGAGGAACAAGATCGCGTCCTGGTCGGCGCCCTCGAAGCACACGTGCACGACGTGCGCAGAACGCGGGGCGTTCTCGGCCGTGAAATGGGCGCGGGGATCGATCTGGCGGATACTCTCACGCAAATACCCGGCAAGCGCCTCCCTTTCTTCGCCTTGTGACTGGCGCTCCTCGGCGCTCTCGCGAAGTGCCACCGCGAGCGCGGCAGCGTGGGGCGCATCGAGCGTGCCTGAACGAATACCGCGCTGCTGCCCGCCACCTGTGCCGACAGCCGAAAGCTTGATCGACGGATCGGCGACGAGCAGGCCCGCGCCCACGGGTGCGCCGATCTTGTGCCCCGTAATCGAGCACAGCGGCACCTTCGCAAAGTCCGGTGGCGCCATGTGTGCCATGGCCTGCACCGCGTCAGTGTGGACGACGGTGCCATAGCGGGAGGCGAGCTCGGAAAGCGCCTCGAGGTCCTGGATGACTCCGGTCTCGTTATTCACGAGGGCCGCGCTCACGAGAGCGGCCGCATCTCGCCCCTTGGACGGCGCGAGGAGCTGCTCGGTCGCGGCGAGATCGAGACGGCCGTCGGAATCCACCGGCGCGAGATCCCCGCCGAGCGCACGCACCGTATCCACGACCGCGGGGTGGTCCGTCGCAAGCCCAACGACGCGCCCTCCGATCCCGCGAAGGGCGAGGTTGTCGGCCTCCGTGCCACCGGAGGTCATGATGATCCAGCTGCGCGGAACGCCAAGGACATCCGCGATCTCCGCGACGGCGTCGTCGAAAATCCCGCGCACGCGGCGCCCCGAGGCGTGCTGGCTCGAGGGGTTGCCGAGGGTGCGGGCGGCCTGCGCGTACGCGTCGAGCGCGCTTGGGCGGATTGCCGTTGTCGCAGCGTGATCCAAATACACGCGAGTTCCTACCATGGTTTCGTTACTCCCTTGTCGTCGCCCTTGCCGTCTTCGTCTCCCTCGCCGTTCGAGGGGTCATCGCCGCCGTTCTGCTTCTTGAGCTCGTCCTGTTTCTTTTGCTCCTCGGGATCGGGCGTAGGGGTGTGGCCCTCGTTCCCCTTCCCCTTCGGGTCATTCTTCTTGGGATCGTTTTCGGGGTTTTCCTCGTCGTTTTTCCCTTTGTCGCTGGGCCCCTCGCGCTCCTCGTTCCCAGCTTCGCGGTCGGCTTCCTTCCGCTCTTCCTCGATCTGCTTGCCCGTTTTCCCGGTCGATTCCTTATCTTCGTTGGAATCCGAGGAGCTTCCCCCGTTTTGGCACGGCTCGAGGATCTCTTCGGCCCTATACAGAAGGTCCGCGCGCTCATTCGGGTCTTCAATAGCCTTCGCTTCTCCAGCCATCGCGACCGCGAGGTTGTTGCGGATCTTGCACTCGGCATGCGGTGGTTTGTTGAGGTCCTTCCCCGTCGTCCACTCGCTCAACGCCTTTTCAAGCTCTCCGCGCGCCTCGGGGAACTTGTTTTCGCGCAGGAACGCTGTGCCTTTCGTGAGATGCGGAAGGTAGGGCTCGAAAAGGTTGAGCTTTTCGACGGGACCGAGACGGTCGCGCGTATCTTCGTACTGCTCGTTCGAATACGCTCCCAGAGCCCACGCCTGGGTGAGCGGCATCGAGACGAAGCGCACGATACCCGCGAAAAGGAGGAGAACGGGGATCGCGATCAGAAATGTGCCGATCACCCGCAGGGTAAGAAAGCGCCCGCGATCAATTCCGAAGCCGCGCCCTTTTCGCGCCGAGCGGCGAAGGCCGAAGCGCTCTCGCACCGTAAGCCTCTGGTCGTGCGAGCCTTTCGACATGGCTATCTCCTTCCGGCACGCGCGACGTCCGCGCGAGACAGGGGCTTGGGCAGGCGCAGAGTGAGAGTGACAAGCTCCCACACCGCCAGGAGCGTGAGGAGGATCGAGGCGATCCAGTACCAATCCTCAAAGCTAGGCGTGGGTTGCTCCTCCGTCGAGTCGATGAACGTGAGTTTGAGGTCCTTCCACGTTTTCTCGAGGGTTGCTCCGTCCTCGCCACCGGTGCGGTGGACGTAGGCAACGCCCATTTGCTGCGCGATGAACTGGAGGTTCTTTTCATCGATTTTTGAAAGTCCCCGACCGCCCGCAGGGTCCTTGATGTATTCGCCGTCATGCTCACCACCTACGGTTTTCATGGGGCCGCCCGCGGCGGTGCCGTATCCGAGCACTGCGCCGCTGTCGAGCTTTCCGCCGAGCGCCCCGAAGGGCTCGGATTCCTTCTGGTCGGTGTTTTCGCCATCACTCAAGAAGTACACGATGACGCGCGATTCAGGGTCTTCCTTTTTGGTTTGATCCACGAGCTTCTGGAGAGCGCCTCGCGGGCGGTCGACGTTCGATCCGCGCGAATAAGCGGTTGTTTCGGTGCGTGCCGTGTCGATCCACGACTTGACCGCGCCTGCATCGGTCGTGAGCGGAAGCTGCGCAGAGGCACTCGAATCAAACGTGAGGATCGAAAAACGCGCTCCTTTGAGGCCCTCCATGATCCGCGCCATGTCGGCTTTGGCCCCCTCGAGGCGCGGCTTCGAGCCGTCGTAATCTTCGGCGTTCATCGAGCCCGTGAGGTCCACAACGAAGATCACGTTCGCATTGAGGCGCTGGGTGCTCAGCGTTTCATCGCCCGTCACGGGCCGCAGAGCCACGACGGCGAGAACGAGCACCATAAGCAGGCGCCGCAACCAGTCGAGACGCGCCCCCTTGCGCACCCCGAGGAGCACGGCGCACGTGACCGCGAGCGGAACGAAAATGAGGGCGATGGCCCACCACGGCATGAGGGGATGCAGTCCAAGATTCATCGCTGCCTCCACCCTACGACGACCACTCCGATCAGCATTGCGAGGCAGAGGCCGAAGAACATGGCGGGATGGTCAGTGCGGATGACTCGCGCAATCGCGCCCATGTCGCGCGCCTGTGCCTTTTGAATCTGGGCGATAATCGCTGGAATCGCTCCCGGGTCAGACGAGGCCCAGAAGCCACCGCCCGATCGTTCTGTCTCGGTTTTGAGTTCATCCGCGCAGTGTCCCTGGCAGGCCGACGCCCCCGGATAGAAGGTCCACATCGTGATGTCGCGCTCGATCAGGGTGTCGACGGCTCCGGGGAGTTCGTAAATGCCGGTGCCGCCCGGTTCGTTATCCGTTGCGAGAACCACGAAGCGCGAGCGTTCCTCTTCCGCGTGGTCGAACAACTGACCGCACGAGGCGACGCCGTTACCAATAAGCGAGGGCGGGTAGGTCTCCGAGTAGGTGCCGCCTACAAAGTCCCAAAACTTCTGGATGTCCTCGTCGCTGTACTGGGCCGTGCCGAGCCTGTGGGCGACGGGATTGTAGTTGAGAGCTTCGATCCCCCGCTTGAGCTCGCGTCGGATCAGACCGTAGTCATTCGTGAGCGGGAAGACCGTGCGCGAGTTCGAGTTAAAGATCGAAAGCCCGACGCGCTCTCCCTTGAAGCCATCGACAAGCTCGAGGTAGCTTTCGAGAATTTCGCGGTCGAAGGGGAGCATCGAGCCGGAAATATCGAGGCACAGCACGATGTCGCGGTTCTTGAAGGACGGGGTTTCAACACGTTCGCTTGCGAGGCGCCCGGAAAGGAGAGCCCCGGACAGCACGAGTGTGCCCGCGAGCGCGACGCTCACGAGGCGCAGAATGCGCGAGGTTTTTTGGGCGCGCCGCACGCTCGGTAGGTGGTCAAGGTAGTTCGTGTTCGCGACGAACAGCGCGCGATTACGCACGGCACGGCGGTTGAGATAGGCGAAGGCCCACGCGATGAGGCCCGCGATCAGGAGGAGGCAGCTCACCCACCAGAAACTCATGACCATGCGCGCACCACCCCTCTAGCCGCGTGCAGACTTTCGGAAAGGCGCGTGCGACTGTCGCGGGCATAGCCTGCTTCGTGGGTGCGGGCGAGGAGATTTCCGACGGTCTGCGTGCGCGGGTCGGCCTGAATCCGTTCGACGGGTTCTTGGCGAATATCGAGCCCCTCGCTGCGAAGGACAAAGACACGCAGGATGGCTTCGAGATCGCGATGTCCCTCGCGCGCGCTCTTCTCGCCTGCGTCGACGGCTTCCCCGAGAGCGTTGATCGAGCGGAGGAATTCGGCTTTGAGGGCGTCGGTTGCGCCGGGGCGCTTCGCGTAGGCGCGTCGCTCGACGAGCCAGCGGGTGAGCTTCACAAGGGTCGTGATGAGCGCGATGATGACGAGCGCGCACAGCACCGCGAGGATGAGCCACGCAATCGAATACTGCGGCGGGTCGATGATCTCAAGGCCGTCCATTACGTGCCCCCTGTCTGCGAAACATCGCGATCATGTCGTCAACGATCTGAGAGTCGCCGTCGGTAAGGGTGTGGACGATCCCGAGGGAGTCGAGCATCGCCGTGATGTCAGCTTCGCGCTTCTCGCGAAACGCGTCTGCCTCCTTTTGCACGGCCGCGACCGTGCGCGTGTGGCGAAGGATTTCGCGTGGGTAGCCGGGGTCGATGAGCGCGGCATCGAGGTCCAGGCGCCCGAGCGGGTCGGCGTCGCGGATGCGCACGACCAGCAGGTCATGGCGCGTCATGAGGCGCCGAAGAGCCCCTTCGCATTCTGGTCCGGGGTTCGCCTCGTCGGTGATGAGGAGCATGAGACTTGAGCGGCGCGTGAGCCTGAGGGCCCGCGTGAGTGCCCATTCAATGTTCGCGGGAGCTCCGCCAAGGACGGTGTTCTTCTGGAGAGTTCTGAGGAGGAGTTCGAGGTGGCCCCGTGAGCTGCGCGCAGGAAGCTGAAGCTGATCGCCCGGGGTCCCCGCAACGAGTCCCACGAGATCGCCGTTGGAGTGGGCGAGGTAGCACAGCAGGCCCGCGGCGGTCACGAGGGCGTCGCGCTTGGAGGTTCCGTCGGCGGCGCTCGCTGCCATCGCACCCGACGTATCGCCGATGACGCACAGGTAGCGTACGCGCTCCTCGTTGAATTGGCGGATGAGCGGCTCGCCGCTTCTTGCGGTCGCCTTCCAGTCGATATCGGAGATTTTGTCGCCGGGCTGGTAGTACTTGAGGTCGTCGAAGTCTTCGCCGCTGCCTTTAAACAGGGAGCGCCCGCGGCCCGAGATGAGACCACGCACCTTTTTAGTGGTCGTGATCTCGATCTTGGCCTTGACCTTGGTTAGAAGCGACGCCAAAGCGGCTCCTACGGAAGTGGAACCGCGGAGAACACCGCGTCGATGATCGTCTCAGGCGTAATTCCGCTCGCGAGTGCGTCGAAGGTCATCACGAGTCGGTGACGCAGCACCGAGTAGCGCAGGGCCCTCACGTCGTCGGGGGTAGCGTAATCGCGCCCTTCGACGAGCGCGTGGGCCTGCGCGACGCGCATGAGTGCGAGCGAACCACGCGGCGAAGCACCGACGCGCACCGATTGGGTGATGTTTTGAATCGGGCGCGGGCCCGAGCCTCGGGTCGAGAACACGAGGTCGATGATGTAGCGCTTGACCGCGGCATCCACGTACACGCGGTCGACGGCACGCTGAAGGAACTCGATGTCCTCGAGGCTCACGCTCGGCCTCGTGCTCTTTGGCGCAGTAAGCGTGCCCGAGGTCGAGCGATCGAGAATCTCATGCTCTTCCGCGGGCTTGGGATACGTGAGAATTTCCTTCATGAGGAAGCGGTCCATCTGGGCTTCGGGCAGCACGTAGGTGCCCTCTTCCTCGATGGGGTTCTGGGTCGCGAGCACCATGAACGGGTGCGGGAGTGGATAGACCTCACCGCCGATTGACGTCTGACGCTCCTGCATCGCTTCGAGCATCGCCGACTGGGTCTTTGCGCTCGAGCGATTGATCTCGTCGAGAAGGACGATGTTCGCGTGCACCGGGCCGAGCTGGGTCGTGAACTCACCGGTGCCATAGTTGAAGATCTGCGTACCGATAATGTCGTTCGGCATGAGGTCGGGTGTGCACTGGATTCGGCGGAACGAGCCGCCGATCGCGCTCGCGAGTGCCTGCGCGGCAGTTGTCTTCGCGAGACCGGGCACAGACTCGAGCAGCACGTGACCACCGGCGGCGAGGCTTGTGAGAAGCGCGAGCCGCAGACGCTCCTGGCCGACGACCCGCGTGCCGAACACCTCGGCGATACTCGCGACAATATGCGCCGCCCGTTCCCGCTCAGCGGGGCCGAGCACGGGGCTTTCCGGTTGGAACGTCCGCGTACGGGAGGGCCCCTGCCCTACCGGACGAGGCGAAGGCGCCTGACCATTCATACTCATGCACGTACCTCTTTTGCCGCTTCCCGATCGATCACACGTGCGCGAGCGCGCGCACCACGGCATGACAATACCGAACCGGACTCGACGCCACGTCAAAAACACGGCAAACGCCAGATGTCTGAAACAATATGTGCGTGACTGTCCCCCCTCCACCAACGACGCCCGGTCTCACCGTGAACGAGGCAGGCGTCGGAACGTATTCGATCCCTGCCCCGCGCGCCGAACGGATTGAGCTGTGCATATTCGACGCAGGCCGCGAGCGCCGCATCCCGCTCCCCCACGTCGACGCGGGCGTGCACTGGGGAGCCGTCGATGGCCTCACCGAAGGGACCCACTACGGACTACGCGCCTACGGTCCTTGGGCGCCCGAACTCGGCCTCGTATTCAATCCCAACAAGGTACTCGTCGATCCGTACGGGCACGGCATTGATCATGCCTCGGCGCTTCTCGAATCGATGTTCGCCCACACCGTCGATTCGGCACTTCGACCCACGCAGCCCCTCGAGCGCGATCCGCATGATAACGCCGACTCGGCGATCCACTCCGTCGTCACGCGCGTCAATCCCGACCGCTTCGACCCCGCGCTGCGCCCACGCACCCCGCTTCGGGACACCATCATCTACGAAGCGCACGTCCGCGGTTTCTCAAAGCTCAACCCGGATGTTCCACCCGAGCTTCGCGGCACCTACGCGGGCCTCGCCCACGAGGCCTCCATCGCCTACCTGCGCGAGCTTGGCATCACCGCGATCGAGCTACTGCCGATCCACGCGGCTCTCGACGAAGTTCACCTCACGCGCCTCGGGCTGAGCAACTACTGGGGCTACAACACCCTCGGTTTCTTCGCTCCCAATCCGCGCTACGCCACCCGGGCCGCACGTGACGAGGGCCCGAGCGCAGTCCTCGCCGAAGTCCAGGACATGATCAACGCGCTTCACGCCGCCGGCGTCGAGGTCATCCTCGATGTCGTCTACAACCACACGGCTGAAGGCGCTAAAGACGGTCCGTGCGTGTCCTTCCGAGGGCTTGATGCGCGCGAATATTACTGGCAGGACTCGGGCCACCTCGCCGACTTCACCGGCACGGGCAATACCCTCGACGCGCGAAGCCCCTACGTCGTGGACCTCGTCATGCGCTCGCTGAGGTTCTGGGCAAACACCGTGGGAGTCGACGGGTTCCGCTTCGATCTCGCCACCACCCTCGCACGTGGTGAGCACGGCTTCGATGCACAGCACCCTCTTCTGACCGCCATGCGTACCGACCCCGCGCTCGCGGGCATCAAGCTCGTCGCCGAGCCGTGGGACGTGGGCAGCTTCGGGTGGCAAACGGGCAACTTCCCGGCGGGCATGAGTGAATGGAACGACTCCTACCGCGACGACATTCGAGGCTTTTGGCTCTCGAGCACCCGCGAGCTGAGCGAGAACGGCGCGCCGCAGCACCCCTATATTCGCGATCTCGCCACTCGGTTTGCGGGCTCCGCAGATATTTTTCGACGCGCCGATCCGCACGATCTACCCGAGGGTCGGTCGATGCGCTCGCCGCTCGCGTCGATCAACTTCGTGACCGCCCACGATGGCTTCACGCTCGCTGACCTCACGACGTACAACGACAAGCACAACCTCGCCAACGGCGAGGACGGCCGCGATGGCACCGAGAACAACCGCTCCTTCCACCACGGCACGGAGGGTCCCGATGCGGCGCTTGAGGCCGTGCGCGATCGAAGCGCCCGCAATCTCCTCGCAACGCTCCTCACGAGCGCTGGCGTTCCCATGATCACCGCGGGTGACGAATGCTTGCGGACCCAAGAGGGCAACAACAACGCGTATTGCCACGACAGCCCTCTCACGTGGCTTTCGTGGGACTCGAGCGAGCGCATCGAACGCCATCTCGCCTTCACAAAAGCAGCGATCGCCGCTCGGCGCGCCCTCAGTTCGCTTCGCCCCTCCACCTTCTTCGACGACGCTAGCCTCGAGGATCGCGAGCCGGGAGGCATCAGGTGGCTCAAGGGCGATGCCTCGGCCATGAGCCACGCCGATTGGTTCAACCCCGAACGACGCCACTTGAGCATCGCGATCCCCCACCACGACGGCCTCACCATCGTGGTGATGAGTAACGAACAGGGGCCTCGAGAAGTGCGCTTGCCCGCGAGCGCTTGGGGTGCCGGTCCGCTCAGCATCGCACTGGATTCTTCGCTCGGGGGCGCGCGTCTCGACCGGGCGAACGAGAGCCTCCACCTCAATGGGCCAACGGTCGTCGTCGTGCAATCCGACGGTTGGCGATCGCCCACCACGCGAGACGAAAGTGCAGACAATCTCCCAGCGCACCCCGATAAACTTTGAGGCACAGATCACGACCATGCCGAGATTGGGAGGCACCATGGCCACGAAGGCGAAAGCAGCGATGACCACCGGGATCGGGCGAATCCCGATCACCTCTGTCTCACCGAACGTCGACGGCGGTCGCTTCCCCGTCAAAGCGGTCGTGGGCGAGCGCGTCCGCGTTCATGCCACGAGCTTTCGCGAAGGCCACGACCAGATGGGCGTGCAGCTCCTCGTGACGAATCCCGAGGGCAACACGGTTCGCTCCCCGATGACGTGCACGAATCCTGGACTCGACCACTGGGAGGGTAGCTTCCGCCCCGATCGTGAAGGCGAATGGTCGTACAGGGTTGAGGCCTTCGATGCCCCCTACCTCACGTGGGCCCACAACGCCGAGGTCAAAATCGCCGCCGGCGTCGACGAAGAACTCATGTGCGCCGAAGGCGTGATCGTCCTCAAGGCTGCGCTCGCCGAGATCCCCAAGAAAAAGCGACCCAAAACGCACAGGGCCCGTCTCGAAGCAGCGATCGACGCTCTCACCAATACGAGCCTGCAGCCGTCGGCCCGCATCGCCCCAGCCCTCGCCGCCGACATGCACGAGGCGATGACCGAATACCCCCTACGCCGCTGGCCCACGCGTTCCGCAAAAATTGCCGTGAGAGTCGAGCGCGAACGTGCACTGTATGGCTCCTGGTACGAGTTCTTCCCGCGGTCAGAAGGCGCGCACTTCGACCCTGAACAGGGCGGCTGGACATCCGGCACACTCGAAAGCTCACTCCCGCAACTTGATCGCATCAAGCGCATGGGCTTCGACGTCGCCTACCTCACTCCCATCCACCCCATCGGCACAACGCACCGCAAAGGGCGCAACAACACGCTCACCGCGCTCGAAGGCGATCCGGGATCGCCCTACGCGATCGGCTCACCCGACGGTGGCCACGACGCCATTCACCCCGACCTCGGCACGATCGAGGACTTCGACCGTTTCGTCGCGCACGCGAAAAGCCTCGGCCTCGAAGTAGCCCTCGATATCGCGCTTCAGTGCTCCCCCGATCACCCGTGGGTCAAGGAGCACCCCGAATGGTTCGTCGTTCGTGCTGACGGCACGATCGCGTACGCCGAGAACCCACCGAAGAAGTATCAGGACATCTATCCCTTGAGCTTCGATACCGACTATCGCGGCCTGTACGAGGCGATTCGCGACGTCCTCGAATACTGGATTTCGCACGGCGTCACGCTCTTTCGCGTCGACAACCCGCACACGAAGCCGGTGCGCTTTTGGGAGGAGCTGCTCGCCGAGTTCCGCGAAACCCACCCCGAGGTGCTCTTCCTCGCCGAGGCCTTCACGAAGCCGGCGATGATGCACACGCTCGCCAAGGTCGGCTACCACCAGTCCTACACGTACTTCGCGTGGCGCCACAGTCCCGAAGAACTTCGCGAATACATGGAGGAACTCAAGGCCGCGGCCCACTACATGCGGCCGAGTTTCTGGCCCACGACCCACGACATTTTGACGCCTTTTATGTCCGACGGCGGCTGGAACGCATTCCGCCTCCGCGCGATCCTCGCGGCCACACTCTCCCCCACATGGGGAATCTACTCGGGCTTCGAGCTTGTCGAACACCAGCCGAGACCGGGGGCACAGGAGAACATCGATAACGAAAAGTACGAATACAAGCCACGCGACTACGAGGGCGCACTCCGCTCCGGCCGCTCGCTCGAGCCGCTCCTCACGCGGCTCAACGAGATCCGAAAGGCCCACCCCGCGCTCCAGACCCTCACGACGACCCGCTTCCACGGCTCAGACGACGACCGTGTACTCGTGTTCTCCAAGCACGTCGAAGGGCGCGACACCGAAAGCGGTCTCGACGACACGATCATCGTCGTCTCGATGACCGAGGCACACGGGGGCACGTCAACGTGGGTCCACATCGACACCGAGGCGCTCAACATCCACTCCGACTTCATGGTCGAGGACCTGCTCACGGGTGAGCAGTTCCTGTGGGACCGCGACAGCTACGTCGAGCTGAACGCCGATTTCCGCCCTGCCCATATCCTTCGTGTTATTCGCTACTGAGCGCCGTCACCAAAGGAGATAGACATGAGCGCACCACTTCCCCTTCTGCCTGCGAGCGAACACGAACTCGGTTCAGTCGCGACCGGTTCGTACTATTCGCCGCATTCGATCCTCGGCCTGCACGAATACGAGGGCGGGTACACGATTCGCACGCTCAAACCGTTCGCCGACCAGGTTGTGGCCCTTGTACGCCTCGAAAACGGCGAACGCCTCGAGATCGAACTGCACCACGAGTACGACGGCATCTTTAGCGCCGCCTTCGAGGCTCCCGATTCCCCGATTGTGCTGCACCGCTTGCGCGTGACGTGGCCCGGTGGCGGCACCGAAATCGTGGACGAGCCCTACCGCTTCCTCCCGACGATCAGCGACTTCGACCTGCATCTCATCCGCGAAGGGAGGCACGAGGAGCTTTGGCGTGCGCTCGGCGCGCACGTACGCACCCTCGACGGCATTCAGGGCACAAGCTTCACCGTGTGGGCACCGAACGCCGCCGCCGTGCAGGTGATCGGCGACTTCAACGGGTGGAATGGCCGACGCACGGCAATGCGATCACTCGGCGATTCAGGCGTGTGGGAAATCTTCCTTCCCGGTGTGCGCGCGGGCGCGGTCTACAAGTTCCGCATCCTCGGAGCCGACAGGGTATGGCGAGAGAAGGCTGACCCGATGGCCCGCCTAGCCGAGGTGCCGCCCGCGACCGGAAGCGTCGTCGTCGAATCAGATTTCGAGTGGAGCGACGATGCGTTCCTCGCCGAGCGCGCCGCGAAGAATCCACTCGAATCGCAAATGTCGATCTACGAGGTTCACCTCGCCTCGTGGCGCCCCTTCGCCTCCTACCGAGATATCGCCGAACCCCTCGTTGACTACGTCAAGGGCATGGGCTACACGCACGTCGAGTTCCTTCCGCTCGCTGAACATCCCTTCGGCGGCTCGTGGGGTTACCAGGTCACGGGCTACTACGCGCCCACCTCGCGTCTCGGTCACCCCGACGACCTTCGCTACCTCATCAACGCTCTGCACGAGGCAGGAATCGGGGTCATCATGGACTGGGTTCCCGCTCACTTCCCGAAGGACGAGTGGGCGCTCGGTCGCTTCGATGGCACCGCGCTTTACGAACACGCCGATCCGCGCAAGGGTGAGCACCCCGATTGGGGCACCTACATTTTCGACCTCGGCCGAACTGAAGTGCGCAACTTCCTCGTCGCCAACGCGTGCTACTGGCTCGAAGAATTCCACGTTGACGGTTTGCGCGTCGACGCCGTCGCGTCGATGCTCTACCTCGACTATTCGCGAAACGAGGGCGAGTGGATCCCGAACCAATACGGTGGGCGCGAGAACCTCGAAGCGATTGATTTCCTCAAGGAGGTCAACGCCACCGCGTATAAGCGTGCCCCGGGCATCACGATGATCGCGGAGGAATCGACCTCATTCCCGGGAGTCACGAAGCCCACCGACCAGGGAGGCCTCGGCTTCGGGTTCAAGTGGAACATGGGCTTTATGCACGACACGCTCGAGTACCTTGGCCAAGACCCGATTTACCGCCAGTACCGCCACCACGAGCTGACGTTTGCGATGGTCTATCAGTACTCGGAGAACTTCATCCTGCCGATCTCTCACGACGAGGTCGTTCACGGCAAGGCACCGCTGCTGCGCAAGGCGCCCGGCGATGACTGGCAGCAGGCCGCGAACCTCCGCGCCTACTTGAGTCTCATGTGGGCCCACCCGGGCAAACAGCTACTGTTCATGGGCTGCGACTTCGCGCAGGGAACGGAATGGAACGAGAACCAGGCACTTCCCTTCTGGCTCCTTGACTTCCCGCTCCACCAGGGCGTCAACGATTTCGTGCGTGACCTCAACCGCGTACAGCGCACCTACCCGGCACTGTACGAGCTCGATCAGGAGGGTGCGGGTTTCCGATGGCTTGATGCTGATGCCGCTGGCCACAACCTCGTGGCGTTCGCACGTTTTGACCGCAAGGGCGATCCGGTCGTGGCAATCATCAACTTCTCACCCGAGCCGTGGCGCGGCTTCCGGATCGGCCTTCCCGAGGGCGGCGCGTGGGCCGAGGTGCTCAACTCCGACGCTTTCGCTTATGGCGGCAGCGGCGTGGGGAACCTCGGCCGGGTCCAGGCGGAGCCGGTCCCCTACGGCGGCCTCGACTACTCGGTTCGCCTGAGCGTTCCGCCGCTCGGTGCGGTGTTCTTTGTTCCGGAGCGCGCGGCAAAGCAGTAGCGTCGACGGATACGGAAGAGGCCTGTGCTCCCCGAGGGGCGCAGGCCTCTTCTCCAGGCGTTGCCGGTCTCTTGGTGCCTTAGAACATGAGGCGGCTGAGCTTCTTGCGGGCCTGAAGCACGCGCTCGTCTTCGACGCCTACGACGTCGAAAAGCTCGAGCAGACGCTCACGGATGCGATCGCGCTCCGAGGGAGTGTCGCGGAACGACGTCAGAAGGCGCGCGAAAGCATCATCGACGTGTCCCCCAAGCAGGTCGAGATCAGCGGCTAGGAGTTGAGCGTCGATGTCCTTCGGGTTCGAGGCCGCGGCCTCGCGCCCGGCCTGAAGGTCGACGCTTTGCGTACGGCGCATAAGGGCAATCACGGCGAGGCCCTTCTTCGCCTCCGAATCACCGGGGTGCTCGTCGAGGTACGTGGTGAAGGCCGTTTCGGCGTCGTCCATATCGCCGCTCTCCATCGCGGTGTAGGCCTTTTCAAGGGCTTCGGGCAGCGCGGCTTGCTCCGCAGTCTCGCGCGGGGCCTCGGTGTGCATGCCTTCCTTCGCGGCGAGACCCGCGAGTTCCTCCATGACGGGGGCAAGCTGCTCTTTCGTGACTACGCCTTCGAACAGCGGCTGGATCTGTCCCTTCATGAGAAGCACGGCCGTGGGCAGTGACTGGATCCGAAGTGCCGCCGCGACGCGCGGCTGCTGATCCGCATCGAGGATCGCGAGACGGATCGTGCCAGCATGCTTAGCCAGAACCGAACGTAGATCGTCCGTGAAGGCCGCTCCCCCGTTGACGCGTGCGCTCGTCACAAAGAGGATCGTGAGGTGCTGATCGGAGTCTTTGATGAGGCTCTCGAGGTTCGCCTCATTGACAGCGACTTCGCCCTCGAGAGGATCGGAGGTGCCGCCGGTCTGGTTTTCCTTTTTAAGCGTGTTGAAGTCCATCACGCCGTACGAGCTCGTCATCGTTTTCTCCTTTGTCGAGTCTTTCGTGGGGCGCTCAGCTGCCGGAGACCGACAGGAGCACCTTGTAGGCCCCGATTGGCTGGATCTTGGCGCCGGAGTCCGCCGCGGGAATGTGCATGAGTACGGTCGTGCCGTAGGTACGCACGAGCTCCTTCTCGAACTTCTTCGTACCCGCGAGCTTCGTGTAGAGGTTCTCCTCCGTGTAGGAGATCGATCCGGAATTCACGCTCACGCGCCGAGTCGAGGTGATGGTCCCCATGACAACGGCTCCGCCTTCGGCAGTGGCGAGGCCGAGGAACTCGCCGTCTTTGACCGCATATTCTTCGCGGACTGAGGCGACTTCATCCCAGTCCACGCCTTCGTTCATTTGCGCGCGCTCCCCTTGGATTTCAGCGTGGGCGCTCTGCTGGAACGGGTCCTCGTTAATGAGATCGTCCGGGTCGGCTTTGTCGTGGCCGTCCGTAAGCACAGCCGCATACTTCGCGAGGGCTTCCTTGGGGGTCAGCACCAGTCCCTGCTGCTCGAGGTCGACCTGTGTGGTGCCGGCCTCGGCACTCGGCACGGTCGGCATCTCGATACCGGCAGCCTGGCGGGCCCAGCCCCACGAGGTGTAGTCGGAGCGAGCGTCTTTCTGCTGAAGTCCCACGAAGAAGCGTGCCTCGCCCGCGTTTGCGGCATCGTCCACGAGCGCGAGGGCATAGCGGGGAAAGCCTTCCGAAGTCGAGGCGATCGGCACGACGAGCTTGTCGCTAGGCCTTTGGAGGGCGCTTTCATGTTCGGGAACTTTGCTGATGATCGCGTAGGTTGCGCGGCGAAATTCCGCGGCACTTCCCGAAATACGCGGGGCGAGAAGATCCGCGTTTTTGTCCGCATCGGCTTTTTCGAGCGCCTTCGCGTATTGGGTGAGAATCTCCCCGAGTTTCGTCCCCGTGAGTTCGGGGGTCGGGCTCGCAAGTTTCGGCCCGGGATCGACCTTCGGCGGTTTTTTCTCGCTTCCGCACGCGGTGAGCGCACCTGCGGCAGTGAGCGCAGTCAGCCCGAGGAGGCTGCGCCGTGAAAGTCCTGTCATCGTTCCTCCTCGATTCGCGTCGCGATGGGGTCGGTCATTGTTGTCGTGGCGTCAGAACCGTCGGCGGCGCGCCTGCGCCCGTGCCGAGTGCTCACGCCGCTGCCGCCCGTCTCGTAGTTCTCAAGTTCGAGCGCTTTGAGTCGGTCGGTCACATCGTCGGGAGTACCGCGGCGGCGTCCCTTACGCGCGACGGTGACGGGGGTGTCCACGTCGTCGTGAGCCGGGCGAGCGTCTGCGGTCTCCTGCGGCACTCCCAGTGCGGGCTCGGCTTGCTCGGCTGGCTCGGCGTCGCCAACGGGCTCTTTCGCGGTAGCCGGTTCCGTTTCGGAAACGCTCGCGGTTCCGACGGCAGCCTGCGCACGACGGGAGCCCTTACCTTCGGGGGCTTCTGTCGCCTCGTCGCTCTCGCCGCTACCGGATTCGCGGCTCGTGTTGTCGCTCTGTGCGTCGGTTCGCGCCGTCGCAGCGTCGTCGTTGTCTGTCGCGTCGACCTCGGAGGAGCCAGCGTCGGACTCCCCTGCCTCCTCCTGCTGGCGGGCCTGACGCTCACTCATCATTTCTTCAAGCACGTCGTCATGTGTGGAACGCGAGCGCGACGTGAGCGCGATCAGAAGCAGCACGAGGCCGATGATGAGCAGCACTGCGCCGGCAGCGTACGCATAGGGCGTCCACGCGTTCGTGGCGTTGGTCGGCCACGTGATCTCCACCTTCGTGATGGTCGAGGCATCGCCATCGTTGGCGAGGAGGATTGCGCGATACGGCTGCGGCTTCTTCGGGTCGAGCTCCGCCTTCGACCAGTCTTCGATCGTGAAGGACTCGCCCGTCTTCTTGGGCTTGATGTCGGTCCACAGATCCGAGTTCTGGATACCGGCGGTGCCCTCCTTCTTATCGGCATTTTCGGTGCTCGTCGCGAGCGTTGCCCAGTTCGATGCGCCCGTAATTGCCGTGTATTTCGAGTTTTCGAGGTAGCTCTTTACGGTGCCCTCGGGGGCGGAAATCATGTAGTAGTCACCGCTCGACGTAATCGTCACGGTGCCTTTCTTTCCACCCACATACAGCACACCGGGATTGATCACCACGGCTGCACCGGGCTTCTCAAAGCTCGCGCGCGCGGTGTGGTTCCCTTTCGGCGCCCACACGGTCTGGCCGGCCCATCCAAGTGCAAGCCCCGCGAGACCCAGGAGGATGAGGACGCCCGCTAGCCACTTTCGCACGAGGACACGACCTTTCGCTCATTCGACGTCTACGACGCTGTCAAAAACAGTACTCACCCATTTTGGCGGAGTTTCCCGGCGGTGGGCTGAAGGCCACAAGAAGCAGTGGGCAGGTCAACATTTCATGTAAAGAGCATTCAAAGACCCATCGCGTAGTCTTTACCAGTGCGATTAGTTCTAGCGGAATGTTCTGTCAATTACGTCGGGCGGCTAACGGCGCACCTCGCGCGGGCCCCCCGGCTCCTCATGGTGAAAGCCGATGGAAGCGTGCTCGTGCACTCCGACGGCGGCAGCTACAAGCCCCTCAACTGGATGGCCCCTCCGTGCACGCTCACAATCGAGGCCGCAGAGGCGGAGGATGCACTCGAAACGTGGAAGGTCACGCATAAGAAGACCGGCGACAGTCTCGACATCACGGTATTCGAGATCATTGAGGAAATGAGCCGCGACTTGGGCATCGACCCAGGGCTCGAAAAGGCCGGAGTCGAGGCGCATCTTCAAGCGCTTCTTGCCGAAAATATGGCGAGCATCGGTGAAGGGTGGAAGCTCGTGCGCCGCGAATACCCCACCGCGATTGGGCCCGTCGACATTCTCGCGAAGAACCCCGAAGGCGGCACGGTCGCGATCGAAATCAAGCGCCGCGGTGAGATCGACGGCGTTGAGCAGCTCACCCGGTACGTCGAACTCCTCAATCGCGATCCGCTCCTCGCCCCCGTGACGGGCATGTTTGCAGCACAGGAAATCAAGCCGCAAGCACGCACCCTCGCGAAGGACCGCGGCTTCGAATGCCTCACCCTTGATTACGACGAACTGCGTGGAATCGACAACTCCGAAATGAGGCTCTTCTAAATGACGCAACGCATCGACGGCACCGCTTTTATCTCCGGCTCTTTCCTTTCCGAAGCCTCGATCCTTATCGACGGCGACACAATCACGTACGCGGGGCCCGAGAGCGCACTCCCCTCGGACCTCAAGGCCTATGAGCACGTGCGCCACGATGGCCTCATTTTCCCGGGGCTCGTGGACATCCACTGCCACGGCGGTGGCGGATTCTCCTTCCCCGATACCGAGGACCCGGCGCAAGCGGCGCCGGCGATCGCGGAGCACCGCGCCCACGGCACGACGAGCATCGTTGCCTCACTCGTGACGGCCGCGCAGGACACGCTCATGTCGAGGGTGCACGCGCTACGGTCTCTCGTCGAGGCCGGCGAACTGGCGGGAATCCACCTCGAGGGCCCTTTCATCTCCCACGCCCGCAAGGGCGCTCACGACCCCCAGTTCATCGCTGAGGGGGACGCCGCGCGCACTCTCGCGCTCCTTGAAGCGGGAGGCGGCACGATCGCGACGATGACGATCGCCCCCGAAGCGGACCTCGATGGCAGCGTGTCCCGGGCCCTGATCGCGCGCGGAGCCCTCCCGAGCTACGGCCACACGGACTGCACGGGTGAACAGATGGTCACCGCAATCCAGAAGGCACACGAGGAGCTCGCAAGCGTCGGCCCCGTCGCCCGTTCCACGAAGCCAACCGCCAC
The DNA here is from genome assembly GCF_001807585.1 of Dermabacter sp. HMSC08H10. NCBI lineage: Bacteria > Bacillati > Actinomycetota > Actinomycetes > Micrococcales > Dermabacteraceae > Dermabacter > Dermabacter sp. HMSC08H10. Next base: position 174,822 of record NZ_KV789424.1, on the reverse strand, counting down.
CCACCTGTTCAACGCGATGCGCCCCATCCATCACCGGGATGCCGGTCCTGCATTCGCCGCGATCGACCAGGCCGCCGCCGGCACGGTCGTCGCCGAGCTCATCGCCGACGGCGTCCACACCTCCGCCGACACCGTGCGGTACACGTTCGATCTCATCACCGACGGGCACATCATGCTCATCACCGACGCGATGGCCGCGACGGGGATGGCCGACGGTGACTACGTTCTCGGCTCGCTTCCCGTCACGGTCAAAGACGGCGTCGCGACCCTCACCGAAGGCGGCGCGATCGCGGGAGGCACCGCCCACCTGCTCGATGTCGTACGCTTCGCCCATTTCGAGGCAGGCGTGTCGCTCGAGCGCGCAGTTCTCGCCGCAACCGCGACCCCCGCGCGCGTCCTCGGCCGCCACGACATCGGCGAGATTTGTGAAGGTGCCCGCGCTGACCTCGCGCTCGTGAGCGCCGAGGGGCTCGAGCCTGAACGGGTCATGCATGCGGGTGAGTGGTGGAGTTCCGACGCCTCCTAAGCGGCCCCGTTCCTTTCGTTCTCGCACCGCGGCATTCGACCGCGTGGAAACACGGCACAGGAAAGCGGCCCCGCCGCGCCCACGGTGCGCTGGCGGGGCCGCTTTTCACGGAGAGGAGGAAAGACCCTTAGTCGGTCTCGGCCTCTCCTTCGAGCTCTGATGACGGAGTAGAGCGTGCAAGAGCCGCCTCGCGGGCCGCCTCCTCGGTGAGAACCTCGTCGGCAACGACGTTCACGACTTCCGCATCAACGGAGCAGAAACCGCCCGTGACCTGGAACTCGTGCTTCGCTCCGCCGACTTCGGTAATCACCACGGGGCCCTCGCTCAGGAGCGCAAGGTGGGGTTCCATGCCGGCCATGATGCCCATCGCGCCGTCGATGGCGAACACCGAAACGTACTCGGCTTCGCCTTCCCAGATGCTGCCCTCGGCCGACACGAAGTTGACCTTCATGGCGCTCACTTCGAGGTTTCCTTCTGGATGCGGTCCCAGTTACGAAGCACATCGTCGATACCACCGACGTTGAAGAACGCCTGCTCGGCGATGTGGTCAAACTCGCCGTCGCAAATGCCCTTGAAGCCTTCGATGGTGTCGCGCAGCGGAACGTCCGAACCGTCGACGCCGGTGAACTGCTTCGCCATGTGGGTGTTCTGCGAAAGGAACTGCTGGATGCGGCGTGCGCGCGCCACGATGACCTTGTCCTCTTCGGAAAGCTCATCGACACCGAGCATCGCGATGATGTCCTGAAGCTCCTTGTTGCGCTGGAGAATCTGCTTGACGCGAACCGCAACATCGTAGTGATCCTGCCCGATGTAGCGCGGGTCAAGGATGCGCGAGGTCGAGGCGAGCGGATCGATCGCGGGGTACAGACCACGCGAGGCGATCTCACGGCTCAGCTCGGTCGTTGCGTCAAGGTGCGCGAAGGTCGTGGCCGGAGCCGGGTCGGTGTAGTCGTCAGCGGGAACGTAAATCGCCTGCATCGACGTAATCGAGTGGCCGCGGGTCGAGGTAATGCGCTCCTGGAGCACGCCCATCTCGTCCGCGAGATTCGGCTGGTAACCCACTGCCGACGGCATACGGCCGAGCAGCGTCGACACCTCGGAGCCCGCCTGCGTGAAGCGGAAGATGTTGTCGATGAACAGGAGCACGTCCTGGTTCTGGACGTCACGGAAGTACTCCGCCATCGTCAGCGCCGAAAGTGCCACGCGAAGGCGCGTGCCCGGCGGCTCGTCCATCTGGCCGAACACAAGGGCGGTCTTCTCGATCACGCCCGATTCGGTCATTTCCTCGATGAGGTCCCAACCTTCACGGGTACGTTCACCGACACCTGCGAACACCGAGACACCGTCGTGGTTGTTCGCCACGCGGTAAATCATTTCCTGGATGAGAACGGTCTTGCCCACGCCGGCGCCGCCGAACAGACCAATCTTGCCGCCCTGCACGTAGGGCGTCAGCAGGTCGATCGACTTGATGCCGGTCTCGAACATCTGGGTCTTCGACTCGAGCTGATCGAAGTTCGGGGCCTTGCGGTGAATGGGCCAGCGTTCGTTGATCTCGAACTTCTCGCCCTCTTCTCCGTTGAGCACGTTGCCGACAACGTCGAACACGCGCCCGAGGGTGAAGTCGCCAACGGGGACGGAGATTGGCGCGCCCGTGTCGCGCACGGCCTGGCCGCGCACGAGGCCGTCGGTCGGCTTGAGGGCGATTCCTCGCACCATGCCGTCGCCGAGGTGCTGGGCAACCTCAAGCGTGAGGGTCTGGGTGGCTGAGCCACCGTCCTCGTCGCCAGTGGGCAGCTCGATCTCGGTGACGAGCGCGTTGTACATGTCGGGGATCTGGCCCGCGGGGAATTCGACGTCGACAACGGCGCCGGTCACGCGAGCGACACGACCGATGGCGGCGCTAGCCTCGGTCTGAGCCGGGGCGTTTTCGGTGATGGTCATTCTTCTACTCCAAATGTGCTTTCTCGCTCAGCGTTCTTTCCTGCCGGAGGCATTGAGGGCGTCCGCTCCGCCCACGATCTCCGTAATTTCTTGCGTGATCTCGGCCTGGCGAGCGGAGTTCGCAAGGCGAGTGAACTTCTGAATCTGCGTTTCCGCATTGTCGGTCGCGGTCTTCATCGCCTTCTGCCTGCTCGCGTGCTCCGACGCGATCGACTGCAGAAGGATATTGATGATGCGCGATTCAACGTACCGCGGCACGAGCTGCTCGAACACCTCATCGGCGCTCGGCGTGTACTCATACAGCGGGTACTGGCGGGTCAACCGGCTCTCGGCACCGTCGGCACTCAGCTGGAGCGGGACGAGGCGCACGACGTTCACATCCTGGCGGAAACGATTCGTGAACCGGTGCCCCACGACATACAGCTCATCGAGGTGCTCCTCGACCTCTTCCGCAAGGAGTGCCTCGCGAAAGAGCGCCGAGATTTCACGACCGAGCTTCGGAAGGTCTTCCTCTTTGACACCAATCCACGACTTTTCAGCGGGACGGTTGCGGAAGCGGTAGTACGAGTCGCCCTTGCGGCCAACGACGTACAGGACCGGCTGCTTGCCCTCTTCGCGCAGCTTATTCGTGAGGTGTTCGGCCTCGCGAATCGCGCTTGGCGAGTAGGAACCGGCCATGCCGCGATCCGAGGTAATGAGGAGAACACCGACGCGGTTGGAGAACGAGCGATCCGCTTCAAGGAACGGGTGGTTCGTCTCCTCCGCGTGCTGAACGACCGAGGCAATCGCGTCCGTAATCGCTTTCGCGTACGGGGTCGTAGCCTGCACGCGTGCGTGTGCCTTCGAGATTCGGGCAGCCGCGATCATTTCCTGGGCCTGGAAGATTTTCTTCATGCCCTTCGCGGAGCCGATCCGCTTCTTGTATTCCCTTTGCTGGGCTCCCATATCTCTCCCTCGTGACTAACGTTCTATTTCTCGAACATCCGCCACTACTTGGAGGACTTCAGGATCGACTCTTGCTCGATGTCCTCGTCTTCGATCACGCCGGTGTTGTCGTACACGGCGTCCTTCTGCTTTGCAGCGAAGTAGTCGCGCTTGACGTTCTCGATCACGGTCTCGAGTTCCGCCTCGGTCTCCGGGGAGAACTTCTTGGTCTCGCGGATCGTTTCGAGGATCGTGCCATTGTGGCGCAGGAACTCGTGCAGGCGCTCTTCGAACTCGAGGATGTCGTCAACTTCGATGTCGTCGAGCTTGCCGCGCGTGCCGGCCCAAATCGACACCACCTGTTCCTCCATGGGCATGGGGTTGGCCTGGCCCTGCTTGAGGAGCTCGGTCAGGCGAGCACCGCGCGCAAGCTGCTGCTTCGAAGCGGCATCGAGGTCCGAGGCGAACATCGCGAACGCCTCGAGGTCACGGTACTGCGCGAGCGAGATCTTGAGGGTACCGGAGACGCCCTTCATGGCCTTGGTCTGGGCCGAGCCGCCGACGCGCGACACCGAGATGCCTACGTCCACTGCGGGGCGCTGGTTCGCGTTGAACAGGTCCGACTGGAGGAAGCACTGGCCGTCGGTGATCGAAATGACGTTGGTCGGAATGTACGCCGAGACGTCGTTTGCCTTAGTTTCGATGATCGGGAGACCGGTCATCGAGCCGCCGCCCATGTCGTCCGAGAGCTTTGCGCAGCGCTCGAGCAGACGCGAGTGGAGGAAGAAGACGTCGCCCGGGTATGCCTCGCGGCCCGGCGGACGGCGAAGAAGAAGCGACACGGCGCGGTAGGCTTCGGCCTGCTTCGACAGGTCGTCGAACACGATGAGGACGTGCTTGCCTTCATACATCCAGTGCTGGCCGATCGCCGATCCCGCGTAGGGCGCGATGTACTTGAAGCCGGCCGGATCAGAAGCCGGGGCCGCAACAATGGTCGTGTAATCGAGCGCGCCGTTTTCCTCGAGGGTCGCACGCACCGAGGCGATCGTCGAGCCCTTCTGGCCGACGGCGACGTAGATGCATCGCACCTGCTGGTCGGGGTCGCCCGATTCCCAGTTCGCCTTCTGGTTGAGGATCGTATCGACGGCGATCGTGGTCTTACCGGTCTGGCGGTCGCCGATGATGAGCTGGCGCTGGCCACGCCCGATCGGGGTCATCGAGTCGATGGCCTTGATGCCGGTCTGGAGAGGCTCCTTCACGCTCTTGCGCTGCATAACGCTGGGGGCCTGAAGTTCGAGGGCACGGCGGCCGGTCGTCGCGATCTCGCCAAGGCCGTCGATCGGGCGGCCCATCGGGTCAACGACGCGGCCGAGGTAACCGTCGCCAACGGGAACCGAAAGGACCTCCCCGGTGCGGCGCACCTCCTGCCCTTCCTCGATGCCGGTGAATTCACCGAGCACGACGACGCCGACCTCGCGAAGTTCGAGGTTAAGAGCGAGGCCAAGCGTGCCGTCCTCGAAGCGCACGAGTTCGTTTGCCATGAGGTTCGGCAGGCCCGAGACGCGTGCAATGCCGTCTGCTGATTCGGTGACGCGGCCGATTTCTTCGCGACCTGCGTTCTGGGGCTGGTAATTCGACACCGCAGTGTCGAGAGCGTCCCGGATGTCTTCGGGACGAATGGTGAGCTCGGCCATCGCGCTCCGCTTCCTTCTTGGTCATTCCCGGCGGTACCGGGAGGGGTGATACGTGTTCTCGTTGGTGATTCTTAGGCGGAAATGCGTTCGCGAGCATCGCGAACACGGCCGAAGATCGTGGCGTCGTAGAGGTCGTCGCCGATCGTGATGCGGAGGCCGCCAATCACGCTCGGGTCGATCTCGTAGTTCAGGCTCAGCTCGCCGCCGTAACGGGCGGAGAGGATGCGCGTGAGGCGTTCCTGCTGCTCGGGACTCAACGCGATCGCGCTCGTCACGACGCCGGAGCGGCGGTCGCGTTCGGCGCTCGCGAAATTCGCGAACTCGAGCAGACGGGCGGGAACCTTGGCTTCGGGCTCGAAGCTCACCGCTTGCGCGGCGAGTGCGACGGTCGCCTCATCCACCTTGCCGCCCAGAAGACGTTCGATGATCCCTACGCGCGCCGGAACGTCGTCGCGCTTGGAGTCGAATGCTTCGGACAGCTCCGGGGTGTCCTCGACGAGGCGCGCAACCTGGAAGAGTTCTTCTTCAACGGCGTGCGCCGTGCCGCGCCCTCGAGCTTCATCGAGAACGAGCGACACACCCGCGAACTCGATGCCCTCGAGGAGGTGGTTTTGCTCGGACCACGTGCACCGCGAGGCCTCAAGAAGAACCTCGAGAGCGGCCTCGCTGACGCGGCCGCCAAAGAGGCGCCGCACGACATCGGCCTTGAGGTCCTCATCGCGACCGGGGTCGCTCAAGAGGCGCACGAGCTGGTTGCTCGAGTCAATGACGCGCACGGCTTCGAAGAGCTCGCTCGCGATCTCGGTGCTGGGGGTGTTCGCCGAGGTGGACTCCGCTGCGCGCCGTAGCACGCTCTGGAGCGACTTGGCGGAAACTCCGCGCATGTGCTGTGCCTTCCTTACTTCGCCGCCGTCGACGACTCGAGCTCGTCGAGGAACCGATCGATCACGCGGCGCGAACGCTCATCATCGGTGAGCGATTCGCCAACGATCTTCGAGGCGAGGGTACTCGCGAGCGAGCCAACCTCACCGCGAAGCTCGGTGCTGGCCTGCGCCTGTTCAGCTTCGATCTGCTGCTTGCCGAGCCCGATCATGCGTTCGGTCTCGAGGCTTGCGCGCGTACGTGCCTCTTCGATGATGCGAGTGCCCTCTTCGCGGGCCTTCTCGCGCATCTCCGCGGCTTCACGGCGTGCAGCAGCGAGTTCGCTTTCCTGCATTGCCTTGAGACGATCGGCCTCGTACTGGGCCTCCTCCGCCTTACGGATTCCTCCCTCGATCTTCGCTGCTCGTTCGTCGAGAACCCCGTTCATTTTCGGGAGCACGAACATCATGAACACGACGGCAAAGATGAGGATGAAGACGGCGCTCCAAATAATTTCGGGAACCTCGGGGATCAGCAAGGCGTACTTGCTGACCTCTCCTTCTCCACTTGCCAGATACATTCGGAATTAACCTCAGGAGAAGAGGAGGCCGGTCACAACCGCGAGGAGCGCGATGATCTCGACGAACGCCATGGCGATAAGCATCGTGGTCTGAAGCGAACCGCGGATCTCGGGCTGGCGCGCCATCGACTCGACGGTCTTAGCACCGATCAGGCCGAGGCCGAGGGCCGGGCCGAAAGCGGCGATGCCGTAGCTGAGCGAGGAGAGGTTGCCGTTGATTTCAGCGAGGATGGTGGTGCCCACGAGGGTATTCCTTTCAGTTTTCTGCCGCATTGCCGGGCAGGGTTTCGGTTGTGAGCCGAAGCTCGGGGTGGAAAATCGGAAAAATCTAGACGCCTTAGTGGCTTTCGCTCGTCGCCATGTTGATGTACACGGCGGAAAGCACTGTGAAGATGAAGGCCTGCAGAAGGGCAACGAAGATTTCGAAGCCGAAAATGCCGAGTGCGAAAGCTCCCGCGAAGGGGGTCGCGGCAATGAGCCACGTCCCTGAGAACAGGAGCGCTTGCGAGAGGGAGATGAACACGACGAGCATCATGTGGCCCGCGACCATGTTGGCGAGAAGACGCACAGTGAGCGAGAACCAGCGCACGACGGCGAGCTGGAGGAACTCGATCGGGGCGAGCAGAATGTACACAGGCTTCGGCACGCCCGGAGGCATGGTTTCGTGTTTGAAGTAGCCGAGGAAGCCGTGCTGCTTCATGCCGCAGTACACGTAGGTGCCGAAGGTCCACATCGCCAGCAGGAACGGCATGCCGATCACGGAGGTGCCCGCGAGGTTGAGGCCCGGGGTCACGCCGGCGAGGTTCATCGCGAGGATGAGGAAGAAGAGCGTGTAGAGCATGGGTGCGAAGCGGCGCCCCTTAGCCTTACCGAGCACGGGCTCGATCGCATTGTCGCGGATGAAGCCCATGAAGAGCTCGAACACGCTTTGGATGCGCCCCGGCACAACCTTGGCTCGAGAGGCGATCGCGTATGTGATCGCGAGGCATCCCACGACCACGATGAGGCGAATGAGCTGTATGCGGTTGAACTCAAACGGAGTGCCCGCAAAGAGAATCGCATCGGGGAAAAAGTCGGCGAGGGAAGGGGTGTGAAAATCCAGCCCACCTTCAGCGACAAGGCGCGAAGTTTCGCTAGGAATCAACTGCTCTTACTCCAGAGTTGTCGGCGCGCGTTTCGCGCGCCACGGGCACGGGACGATCTGTTCGAGGCGGTTTGCACGCCATGCACGTGCATTCAGCACCCGTGCAGGCTGCGCCGCTATTCGCTCAGCATTCTGAATCAATATAACAGAGGACGAGGCGGACTTTTGGCTCAGGTCGGTACCTCTTACACCTCAATTTTCGGGCGGGTTCGCGCGAGCAGCGCTCCTTCGACCGCAATCGGGGCGACGGCACCAAAGAGAAGCGCGATTCCCACCCACTGCATTGAGAGCCATGTCTCTCCTTTGAGCAGGATGAGGCACAGGATGAGGGCAAGCATTTTTCCTCCCCACGTGCACGCAACCGTCCCGAGCATGATGAGCGGGCTTTGGGCGATACCCCAGTACGCGACGATGAGCGCGGGCAGCGTCACCACGAGAGAGAGGAGAGCACCGACGATCGCGCCGTTGCGGGCGAGCGGATCGAAGCCGATCCAGGCAACGAGCACAACGACGGCAGCGATGACGGCCCCCACGATCACCGCGCTCACGATCGCTTTTTGCACCAGTGCGTTGTTGTACGCGCGGTTCTTTTCTGCGGTGCTCATGCGGTTTTCTCCACGTCCTGGTTGCGGCGAGCACGATGGAGTGCTCGCAGGGGGTCAAGCGTCACGACTATAGCGACGACGAGCGAGCCGATCCAAATAAACGCGGCGGTCTTCGCCTCGAAGAATACGGGCGCGAGCAGGCATAGCGACACGAGCGCCGTCCACGTGTACATGATGAGGACCGCGCCAAGTTTTGAGTGTCCCAGGTTCAAAAGGCGATGGTGCAGGTGCCGACGGTCGGCGTGAAACGGCGATTTTCCACTTCCCACACGCCTGATCACCGCGAGCACCATATCGAGGGCTGGAAGGATCATCACGCCCACGGGCATGAGAATCGGGAGAAGCTGGCCGAAGGCATCGGAGGGGGCGAGGCGAGCCGGATCGACCTGGCCCGTGACGGCGATGGTTGCCGAGACCAACAAGAGACCGAGAAAGAGGGCTCCCGAATCCCCCATGAAGATGCGCGCTTTGGAAAAGTTGTGAGGCAGGAACCCAAGGCATGCCCCGATCATGACCGCAGTGATGAGAGCCGCCATCGACGAATAGTCGGTGGAGGATACGTCTCGCGTGAGGAGGTAGGCGTAAATAAAGAACGCCACTCCGCCGATCGCCATGACTCCGGAGGCGAGGCCGTCGAGCCCATCGATGAAGTTCACGGCGTTCATCGCTGCCACAATCACGATGACGGTCAAGATGAGCGATGAGCGAGCGGAAATGAGCGTGAGGCCACCGATCGGGAGGGTCGTGAGTTGCACTCCTTGCGAGGCAACGAAGAGCGCGATGAGCACTTGACCGGCGAGCTTCGTCAGCCAGTCGAGGTCGAATTTGTCGTCGAGGCCGCCGAGCAGACATATGAGCCCACCCGCGATGAGGATCGACCACACCTTGAACGAGCCACGAAAGATCGGTTCGAGGAAGGGCACGTTCGAGGCAAGAAGCATCGCGACCGCGACCCCCGCGAACATCGCTACTCCGCCGAGGCGCGGTGTCACGTCCCTGTGCACATCGCGTTCACGAACGGCGGTCATTGCGCCGATGCGCCGTGCAACGACGCGCGCCGCGGGCGTCACGAGATAGGTGACGGCCGCGGCGATGAGCAGTAGAAAGAGGTAAACCCTCAAGCGTCGGCCTTATCCTCGCCGGCAGGTGACTGTTCTTGAGATGCCTCGGCCCCCTCGCCTGCTTGTTCGTCTTCGGGTTGTACGGGCTTTTCGGGGGTGAAAATCTCGCCGAACTTCGCGACGATCTCCTCTTCGCTCAGTGCGCCGCGACGGAGAATTTCGGGCGGATTCACGGTCGCGTCGATGATCGTGGAGGACTCGCCGATGCGACTCTTGCCGCCATCGACGTAGACCTCAACCGCGTCGCCGAGTTGCACGGCCGCATCCATGACGCTCTTGGCGGCATCGCCGCCGTGCTTGTTCGCGCTCGAAACGGCGAGCGGTCCCGTTTTCTTGAGCAGTGCAATTGCAGCCTCGTGATCGGGCATCCGCAACGCGACGGTGCCTTTGGTGTTGCCGAGGTCCCAGTGCAGAGACGGCTGGGCTTTAACGATCACCGTGAGCGCGCCGGGCCAGTATTCCTCGACGAGGTCTTCGATGATCGGCGGAATATCGAACCCGAGCGCGTGCATGACATTCGGGTCGCCGATGAGCACGGGCGGCGGGAATTCGCGGCCTCGCCCCTTCGCGTCGAGGAGCGCCTGTACGGCGTCTTTATTAAAGGCGTCGGCGCCGATGCCGTACACGGTGTCGGTCGGCAAAACTATGAGTTTGCCATCCTTGACCGCGGCGGCAGCAGCCTCGAGGGCTTCGTCACGCGTGGATTCGTCGGTGTAGTCGTATACGCTCACGTGCGTCATTCTCTCACTTGTTGTGCTGCGCGCGCCACGAGGAAGCGGTCGCGTCCCGTGAGGTCGCGCGCGGTCTTAATCGTGTCAAAACTCTGTGTCTCTGCGGCGAGGGCCCGCGTCGGCGCTCCCTGGCTTTCGTCGTGTTCCATGATGAGCAGGCCTCGTGGCCGCAGCACGCGCGCGGCAAGGTTGATCACGGCGCGAGGAACGTCGAGGCCACTCTCCCCTCCCCCGAACAATGCTTCGTGCGGGTCGTACTCGCGCACCTCGGCGTCGGCGGGAATCGCGCTCGCGGGTATATAGGGCGGGTTCGCGATGACGAGGTCGAGCGGGCGATCAGGAATATGCGTGTCGATGAAACCGTCGAGCTCAGTGAGACACGTGGGCAGTTCGGCGTGAAAAACGCGAAAGCGCCCCGGCCCGGATGCTGTGCAGTTGCGCTGGGCAAGTTCCACGGCACGCGAGTTCACGTCGAACGCGCTCACGCGGGCGGCGGGGAATTCGTTAAGGAGCGCTGCGGCGAGGGTTCCACTTCCGGTGCAGGCGTCGAGGGCGTGCAGCGGGTCCGACGCTTGCCGGCCTTCCTCGCGCGTCCAGTCATGGGCGATGTCGAGTGCCGTTTCGGTCTCGGGCCGCGGGATGAACACGCCGCGGGCGGTCTCGAGTGTGAGGTGCCGAAAGGGGGCTTGACCGAGGATCAGCTGAAGGGGCTCGCGCCTTTCGCGTCGCGCGAGGATCGCCTCGACGTCCGCCTCGAAGGTTTCGGGGAGCTGGTCAAGGAGCACGAGGGAAGCCTCGGCCTGCGCTGCATGGAGAACGATGAGCCGCGCTTCGGCTTCGGCTGAAGCGATGCCGGCCGCGTGAAGCCGCGCGCGTGCGCCTCGGCGTGCGAGCGCCACTCGCTGCGAAACGCTCAGGCCGTTGTGTGCAGCGGGGGCACGGTATTCGTTCACGTGCTCTTACTCGTTCGAGCCCGCAGCGGCGAGCATCGCTTCGCGATCGGCATCCATGAGCGACTTGACGACGGGATCGAGTTCGCCGTTGAGCACCTGATCGAGGTTATTCGCCTTGTATCCGGTGCGGTGATCGGCGATGCGATTTTCGGGGAAGTTGTAGGTCCTGATGCGCTCGGAGCGATCCACGGTGCGCACCTGGGAGCGGCGCGTCGCCGAGGCTTCCGCTTCCTGCTCAGCGTGAACGGCATCGAGCAGGCGTGAGCGGAGGATGCGCATCGCCTGCTCCTTATTTTGGAGCTGGCTCTTTTCGTTCTGGCAGCTCACGACGAGTCCCGTAGGCAGGTGCGTAATGCGAACGGCCGAGTCGGTCGTATTCACGCTCTGGCCACCGGGGCCGGAGGAACGGTAGACGTCGATACGAAGATTGTTCGGGTGAAGCTGTTCGGCGAGGAACTCGTCTTCATCGGCCTCATCGGCTTCGGGGACGACGAGGACACCGACGGCCGAGGTGTGAATGCGCCCCTGCGACTCGGTCACGGGCACGCGCTGCACACGGTGCACACCGCCTTCGTACTTGAGGTGAGCCCACACGCCTTCCGCAGGGCCGACGTTGCCGCGCGTGCGGATCGACATCGCGAGGTCTTTGTAGCCACCGAGATCCGATTCGGTCTCCGTGATGATTTCGGTGCTCCAGCCATTCTTCGTCGCGTACGCCTCGTACATGCGCACGAGATCCGCGGCAAAGAGCGCGGACTCATCGCCACCCGCACCGGCCTTGACCTCGAGGATCACGTCACGAGCATCATTGGGATCGCGCGGGGCAAGCAGCTCTTCGAGCTTCGCCGTGAGCTCCTCACGCGTGCGTTCGAGAGCGTCAGCTTCCTCCGCCATCGAGGGGTCCTCTTCGGCGAATTCGCGAGCGGTTTCGAGATCCTCGCCTGCCGTGAGCCATTCGCGGTACGTGCTGACCACGGGCCCGAGTTCGGCGTAGCGGCGCCCCACTCGCTTGGCCTTGTTGTGGTCATTATGAAGGGACGGGTCGGCCATTTGCTGCTCGAGGGCCGAGTATTCGTCAACGAGCGAGGACACGTTCTCAAACATGAGGGTCTTTCTTGGCGTAATGAGGCGGACGTAGTGGTTTCGCGTACGCGAAAGCGGCGCCGGCATCCCACATGGAGGCGGGGTGCCGACGCCGCTTAGAAAAGCTACTTCTTGCGCTTGCCGTAGCGCGCTTCGAAGCGGGCCACACGGCCACCGGTGTCAAGAATCTTCTGCTTACCGGTGTAGAACGGGTGGCATGCCGAGCACACTTCGGAGTTGATCTTTCCGTCGGCTTTCGTGCTGCGCGTCACGAACGTGTTGCCACAGGTGCAGGTCACCGTGGTCTCCACGTATTCGGGGTGAATCCCCTTCTTCATGTGATGTCTCCTTTTCGATCATGGCCGCTGGGTCGGCGCCGCGGTGCGGGCCGTGAACCAGAACCGTCGTCCAGTTTCCCACGAATGGGCATGCTGGCTCCAGTGCGCTGCCTGTAACTCTGCTTACAGGCAGCGGCTCGGAGTGTGGTTATTCGCTCTGGCGAGGAACGCTCGGAGTCGTCTTCGAAACGGCGAGAAGGAATTCGTTATTCGACTGCGACTTCTTGAGGCGCTCGAGGAGAAGCTCGATCGCCTGCTGCTGTTCGAGCTGGCCGAGCACGCGGCGGAGCTTCCACATGATGGCGAGCTCCTCGTTACCCATGAGCTCTTCTTCGCGACGGGTTCCCGAAGCGTTAACGTCAACGGCCGGGAAGATGCGGCGCTCAGCGAGCTTGCGGTCGAGCTTGAGCTCCCAGTTGCCGGTGCCCTTGAACTCTTCGAAGATCACTTCGTCCATCTTCGATCCCGTGTCCACGAGGGCTGTGGCGAGGATCGTGAGCGAGCCGCCATTTTCGACGTTACGAGCCGCGCCAAAGAAACGCTTAGGCGGGTAAAGCGCCGAGGAATCGACACCACCGGAAAGGATCCGGCCCGAGGCGGGCGCCGCAAGGTTGTAGGCACGGCCGAGGCGTGTGATCGAGTCGAGGAGCACGACGACGTCGCGCCCCATTTCCACGAGGCGCTTCGCGCGCTCGATCGCGAGTTCGGCGACGGTCGTGTGGTCGTCGGCGGGGCGATCGAAGGTCGAGGCGATGACCTCGCCCTTGACCGTGCGCTGCATGTCGGTGACTTCCTCGGGGCGCTCGTCCACGAGAACAACCATGAGGTGAACCTCGGGGTTGTTCTGCGTGATCGCATCGGCGACCTGCTGGAGGATGATGGTCTTACCCGCCTTCGGGGGCGCGACGATGAGGCCACGCTGGCCCTTGCCAACGGGGGCAACGAGGTCGATGATGCGCGGCGTGAAATTCGTGGCCTTGTTCTCGAGGCGAAGACGCGTATCGGGGTACAGCGGCGTGAGCTTGTTGAACTCGACGCGCGCCTTAGCCTTCTCGGGAGTCATTCCGTTGACGGTGTCGACGCTCACGAGCGCCGCAAACTTCGAGTGGCGGTTGTTGTTGCGCCCGCGCCCGCGGCCTCCACCACCGTGGTGGAAATCCTGCTGGCGCTGCTGTTCCTCGCCGTCCTTCGGTGCCTTGACCTGGCCGACGATCGCATCGCCCTTGCGCAGGCCGTACTTGCGCACCTGGTTCATCGACACGTAGATGTCGCTCGGGCCGGGCAGGTAGCCGGTCGTGCGCACAAACGCGTAGTTGTCGCGAATGTCGAGAATGCCCGCGACCTTGACGAGGACGTCGTCTTCGTGGATCTGCGGCTCGCCGTTATTGTCGTTGTCGCGACGGTTGCGGTTGCGGTTGCGGTCTCGTCCGCGCGAGCGGCGGCTACGGCGATCATTGTTGTTGTCGTCGTTGTCGTTGCCGGAGCGGTTGTTGCGACCGTCGCGGCGGCCTTCGCCATCGCGGTTCTTCTGGTCGCCCTGCTTGGTATCGCGCCCTTTATCGTTGCCGCGCTCGCGGCGGTCAGAGCGCTCCCCCTTGCGGCGATCGCGCGTGGTTTCTGAATCGGGAAGCTCGATGTCTTCGACCCGACGCGGGCGCTCGCCGCGGCGACGCTCTGCGCGTTCGTTGGTGTCACCGGTGGACTCGGTGTTGCGGTCCTGTGCATCGCCGCGCTCCTGATCCTCGTTGCGGTTGCGGGAGCGCGAGGGCTTCTGTGCCGTCTCAGCGCTCTGAGGAGCGGGAGCCGCGGGCGCGTCGTCGGAGGGGCTCGTCTTTTCGGCACGCGCGGCGGGGGTCGACGGTGCCTTGCCCGTACGGATTGCCTCGATCAGCTCGCCTTTGCGGAGCTTGCGCACGCCGCGGATGCCCATGGAAGTCGCGATGGCCTGAAGCTCAGGGAGCCTCTTTGCCGAAAGTTCGGCGGCGTCAGTGTAGTTGTCGTTCACCCGGGGTCCTTTCTGAGGTGTGTGTCCCGTGGTTGTACTCAGTTTCGTGAGATGACCGTGCTTTTTCGGGGGAAAACGCGCACTCGGGCACTGGGGCGGGAGGCTCGTGTGCTTCACGCCGAAATAGGGGCACCGGTCGGTGTGAGGAATGCTCGACCACCATGAGAGGTTCTCTTCTGCGAGCGCCTACCGCCGAGGGAAGGATTGTGGCTTTGCGCGGGGCGGTTTGCCAGCCTTCAACGAGGGCGGGGCCACGTTCGCGTGGCCGAGCACCCTCACGATAACACAGTGTGAATGCCCTCTTGTGCAAGCGGCACGCGCGCCAGGCGCCAGTCGTCGGGCTCTTCGACGACTTCGCGGACGATGCGCGCGATGTCGTCCGGTGCGTCGAGAGGGATCAGCACCGTCGGCCCCGCCCCCGAAATCACGGCGGGGACACCCTGCGATCGCAGCACGTGGACGAGGCCCACGCTCTGGGGCATATGGGCGCTGCGTTCATCCTGGTGGAGGCGGTCCGCCGTGGCCGCGAACAGGCGTGAAGCGTCTTCTGCAAGAGCGTGCACGAGAAGAGCGGCACGGGCGATGTTGTGGGTCGCGTCCCGGCGGCGCACCTCGGGGCTCAGTATCGCGCGAGCCGTGGTCGTCGAAAGCGTGCGGTTCGGACACATGATGAGGGGGCGCAGAACGGGTCGACCGTCGGCAGCATTGGCGACGCGCACGCGCACGGCGTGGGCATTTTCGCCATCCATATAGCTAAGGCACACGCCGCCGTGGATAACGGCGGCGACACTATCAGGATGCCCCTCGATCGACGTTGCGATCTCGAGCATCGCCTGATCATCGATGGCGCTCGGGTCCTGGAGAATCGCTCTCGCGAGGGCGATGCCGCCCACGATCGCCGCAGCGCTCGAGCCGAGCCCCGCGCCCTGGGGAATGACATTCGTGCACGTGAGTCGCACGCCGATCTGGGGCGCGCCGACCCATTCAAGGCTTTCGCGCAGCGTGCGCACGATGAGATTCGTATCGTCAGTGGGCAGCTCGCCGGCTCCCTCGCCACGAATGGTGACCTCGGTTTCCCCCGTGGTGACCTCGAGCGTGTAACGGTCACGAAGCTCGAGAGCGAGGGCGAGGCTGTCGAAGCCCGGGCCTAGGTTGGCGCTCGTCGCGCACGGCTGCACCGTGACGCGTTCTCTCGCGATTCTCACACATCCCTCTCTTGCGCGCGGTGGTGTTCGCGGCGCTTCGCTTACTCACTCGCACGGGCCTATCGCGTGCGTGGATCACCTCAAGCGTAGCGAGTGTCGGGGACGAGGGCCCGACACTTCCCACTCCCCTACCGTTACCCCAGATCGCGCTCGAGCAGGTCCTCGAGAGTTTCGCGGCGGATCATCTCGCTCACCTCGCCGTCTTTCACGGAGACGACGGCGGGCCTAAGCGCGCAGTTGTAGTTGGAGGCGAGCGCGTAGCAGTAGGCGCCTGTGACGGGCACGGAGATGAGGTCTCCTCGCCTGACGTCCGCGGGCAGGTATTCATCTTTCACGACAATGTCGCCACTTTCGCAGTGTTTGCCCACGACGCGCACGATGCGCGGCTCGACGTCGGAGGTCCGATTGGACAGGAGGCACGAGTAGTCGGCGTCGTAGAGGGCGGTGCGAATGTTGTCGCTCATGCCCCCATCGATCGACACGTAGAGGCGCTGTTGCCCGGCACCGAGCTCGACTTCCTTGAGCGTTCCCACCGTGTAGAGCGTTTGGGTCGAGGGGCCCGCGATCGCGCGGCCCGGCTCGAAGCCGATCCTTGGGATCTCTAGCTCGAGTGCGCGGCAGGAGTTTTCGACGATCGCAGCGAGTTGCCCTGCCAGTTGCTCGGCCGTGCGCGGGGTGTTCTGGGTCGTGTACATCACCCCGAAGCCACCGCCGAGCACGATGTGGGTGATCGGGCGTCCGATCGCCTCGCGCCCTTCCTTCGCGAGCGCGAGCACGCGCCGCGCCGCTACCTCGAAGCCATTCGTGTCGAAGATCTGCGAGCCGATGTGCGAATGCAGGCCCTCGAACCTGAGCGCGTCCGCGGCCTCGACGCGGCGGATCGCCTCGAGTGCGTCCCCCGTCGTGATCGATATGCCAAACTTCTGATCCTCGTGCGCGGTCGAGATGAACTCGTGTGTGTGGGCTTCAACGCCCGAGGTCACGCGCAACAGCACCGGTTGGGATGTCCCTAGGCGAGCGGCAATGGCGTTCAGGCGGTCGATCTCGTCGAGAGAGTCGATGACGATGCGCCCGACCCCGGTCTCGACGGCGAGGGCGAGCTCAGCATCGCTCTTGTTATTTCCGTGGAAGGTGAGGCGGCTGGCGTCGGACCCCGCGCGCAGCGCGATCGCGAGTTCCCCACCCGAGCACACGTCTAACCCGAGCCCTTCCTCGCGTACCCACCGGGCGATGGCGGTCGAGAGGAAGGCTTTGCTCGCGTAGCTCATGTCGACTCCCGCAAGCGGCGCGAAAGCCCGCTCGAACGTGTCGCGAAACAGCCGGGCGCGCGAGCGGAAATCTTCTTCGTCGATCACAAATGTGGGTGTCCCGAACCGTTCCTTGATAGCGCTGACCCCGACTCCCGCGATCTCAACCTCGCCGTGCGCGTTGCGCGTCGTCTTCGCACTCCACAGCCCTTCGATGAGGTGGTTGACGTCACTCGGGTAGGGAAGCCACTGGGGAACGAGATCGTTGCCGTGGAGGGCACCTGCCTCGTGTGCGCGCATGTCTACTCCTTGCTCTAGGGGACATTCGTTGGCTGAAACCCTAGGTCGAGGGGCCGCGGCGCCGATATCGTGTCCACGTGCAAAGACGATCGCCTTTACATGAGCACCCATCCGGGATTGGTAGCGTCGGGAGGTGAAGCACGCGCCTCGGAAAAGGAGCATCATGTCCCGCGCATCCCTCGTTGTCGTCGCCAATCGCCTCCCGGTCGATCGCAAAACGACCCCCGATGGTTCGACCGAGTGGGTCACGAGCCCGGGCGGTCTCGTGACCGCGATGGAATCGGTCATGCGCAACGCGGAATCGGCCGCGTGGGTTGGCTGGGCCGGCGGCGCAGATGAGGACATCGATCCGTTCGACATCGACACCATGCATCTCGTGCCCGTGACCCTCACTGCCGAGGAAGTCGAAAAATACTACGAGGGCTTCTCGAACGACACGCTGTGGCCGCTCTACCACGACGTGATCGCCGACCCGAACTTTCACCGCACCTGGTGGGACGTCTACGTCGAGGCGAATCGCAAGTTTGCAAAGGCTGCGGCTGCGGCGACTGCCGAGGGCGGCACGATCTGGGTGCACGACTACCAGCTACAACTGGTTCCCGAGATGATCCGCGACATTCGCCCCGACGTCACGATCGGCTGGTTCAACCACATCCCCTTCCCCCCGTTCGAGCTTTTCGCTCAGCTGCCCAAGCGCGGCTCAGTTTTGCGCGGTCTTCTCGGCGCGGATCTGCTCGGCTTCCAGCGCGAGCGCGACGCTATCAATTTCACGACATGCGTGCGCCAGCTGCTCGGCTATCGCGCCGATGAGCACCAGATCATCGTGCCCGGCCTCGGCCTCGAGGAAGACCGCACGATCGAAGCGCGCTGCTTCCCCATCTCGATCGACGTGAGCGTCTACGACGAGCTCACGAAAGACCCGGCGGTGCTCGCGCGCGCGAAGGAGATTCGCGAAGAACTGGGCAACCCCGCAAAGGTCGTGCTCGGCGTGGATCGCCTCGACTACACGAAGGGCATCCGCCACCGCCTCAAGGCCTACGGCGAGCTCCTCAACGACGGCGCGATCGACCCGCACGAGGTGACGATGATCCAGGTCGCGACTCCGTCACGCGAAAGGGTCGATGCCTACAAGCAACTGCGCGATGAAATCGAGTTGACCGTCGGCCGTCTCAACGGTGACTTCGCCCCGATTGGCCGCCCCGCCATCTCGTACATGCACCGCACGTTCCCTCGCACCGACATGACCGCGCTGTACATGTGCGCAGACGTCGTACTCGTGACGAGCCTTCGCGACGGCATGAACCTCGTCGCCAAGGAGTACGTGGCCTCGCGCATCGATGAGCGCGGCGTGCTTGTGCTTTCGGAATTCACGGGCGCCGCGGATGAGCTGCGTGCCGCGACCCTCGTCAATCCCCACGACATCGACGAACTCAAGTCGGCAATTCTTCACGCGCTCTCGATGAGCGAGGACGAACAGCGGGACAACATGCGATCGCTCCGCCGCCAGGTGTTTGATCACGACGTGCAGCGGTGGGCGTCGGATTTCCTCGAGGCACTCGAGAGGGTCGGCGGGGACCGGGGTGCGGAGGCCCGGAAGGTCCCGGCCCGCCCCACTCTTTCGTCCGACGCTTGCCCGCCTCGCGCCGAGCTGGATTCGGCCCTCGAAGCCTTCGCGCAGACTCCGCGTGTGCTGATCGCTTCGGATTTCGACGGCGTGCTGGCACCGATCGTCGCAAACCGCGACGAGGCGCGTGCGATTCCGGAGTCGCTTCAAGCGCTACGTTCCCTTTCGGGCCTCGAAGGCACGAATGTGGCTCTCGTGTCGGGGCGTTCCCTCGAGGACCTAGACGGTCTCACCGAGATGCCGAGTTCCGTTGTGCTCGTGGGCTCGCACGGCGCCGAGATCGGGGCTCTGCCCGAGAGCATGGATGCGGGAATCCTTGATTCCTCTTCCCTGTCGATGACGGACGAACGCCGCTCGCAGCTGGAGGCGATCACGGCGGCGCTTGAGCGAATCTCCCGCAAGTATCCCGGCACGGAAGTAGAAAAGAAGCCGACGGCCGCGGTTCTGCACACCCGCAATGCGAAGGGCCGTGGCGCCGCTAACGCGACCGAGGAAGCCCTCGAGTATGCACGCTCGATCCGGCACGCGAAAGTCACCCCTGGCAAGGCCGTCGTGGAGTTCTCGGTGATCCCCGCAACGAAGGGCGAAGCCATCGACGCTCTCGCTCGCGCGTGCGCATGCGATGCCTGGCTCTACCTCGGCGACGACGTCACCGACGAGTCCGTGTTCAAGCGCGCAGGCGAAAGCGACCTCACCATCAAGGTGGGCCCCGGCGAGACCGCGGCGAGCTTCCGCATCGCCGCCCCGGAAGAAGTCAAGGAACTGCTCGCCGAGGTGCTCGCGAAGCGCGCGGGGTAAGTCCAAGCGGCATCACCACCGCTCCGGGTGACTCCGACGACGTGTCGGGCGGGCCTACAAGCGAGGACAGATATCAGTCTTCGCGGTTGAGGCGTGCGTGAATCAACGGGAGGAGAACCCGGTCCACATCGGCCCTGAACTGCGGATCCGACAGATACTTGATCGCGAAGTCTTGGTTCTGGTTCATCCGGTCGAGCACGATGTCTTGGATGCGTTCGGCGTACACGATAGAGAACATGTCGAGAGAGTTGTGGGCGCGGGACTTGACTTCAGCATCTTCGACCATATCCTCGGTGAGCTGCTCAATCACCTTGTCCATATGGGTGAATTCAGTGCCCCACCGGTCATTGAAATTGGAGATGATGTTGGACAGATTGTCCTTCTCGCCCTCGCTCGCACCGCCGGTGTCGGGGTTATTCGACAGCTGCCCTTGCTCATCATCCAGGTCGATGGAACCTTCGTAGACCTGCTGGATGCGGTAGTACTGCAGTGCAACCTCGTCTTCCAAATGTGGGGCGGGATCGCCCTCGATGTGGAGCTTGCGCACCAAGAGCTTGGCGTAGGCGGCGAAGCGGTGGAGCCGCTCGTCGTCGTAGCGGATGATGTGGGTCAGGAAGTCGTAATTGCGGTTGAACTTATTCATCCGCGCCCGTACCTCGAGCTTGTCCTCGTTGGGCAGTTCATCAAACCGGGCGACGGCAGGGTCAAGGTAAGCATTGAGGCGGCTGAAGTCGAGGTTCGTTTGCTTCTTCTGCTCGGTGAAGAACACCTTGGTAAAGCCCTCGATCTCTTTGTCCGTCCACAAATGGTAGGAAGCGAGGACGTGGTAGAGGTCGTAGACGATGTTCGGGTCTGTCTCCTCGGTGATCCCGGTGGAAATGTAGTAGTCCTGGAACGACTTCTGGAGATCTTCTGCGGTGTTGACGAAGTCGAGCACGAACGTGTCGGTCTTACCCGGGTGCATACGGTTGATCCGCGAGAGGGTCTGTACCGCTTTGACCCCGTGGAGTTTCTTGTCCACATACATCGTGTGCAGAAGCGGTTGATCGAAGCCCGTCTGATACTTCTCGGCCACCAGCATCAGTTGGTACTCACCAGTAGCGAATTTCTCCGGCAACTCCGCTTCGGGGATCCGGTTGAGCTGTTCCTCGGTGTACTCGGCACCCTTGTCCTCGACCGTGCCTGAGAACGCCACCAGCACGCCAAGATCCGTATACCCCATCTGCTTGATGTAGTCACGGAAGGCGAAGTAGTAGCGCACCGCATGCAGGCGGGAACCAGTCACTAGCATTGCCTTGGCATTACCGCCGATCTTGTGGGCGACGTTGGCGCGGAAGTGCTCGATGATGATCTCGGCCTTTTGCCTCAGGTTATAAGGATGCAGACTCAAGTATTTGCCGAGCGCCTTGTTGGCTTGCTTGGTCGAGTATTCTGGATCGTCCGCAATAGCTTTCCCGACGCGGTAAAAGGCCTGGTAGGTGGTGTAGTTCTTCAGCACGTCAAGAATGAAGCCCTCTTCGATGGCTTGACGCATCGAATACACGTGGAACGGGACCGGGGTGGCATCAGGAACCGGGGTGCCAAAGATCTCGAGCGTCTTCTGCTTCGGGGTCGCAGTAAACGCGAAAAACGACAAGTTGGGCTGGCGGCCCTGCGTGCGTAGTTGCTCGGCGATCTGTTCATCGATCTCTAGCTGTTCGGCCTCCACCTGCGCCTCGGCAGCCGCGTAACGATCCAGTAAGTCCTCCTCGGACTCCTTTCCCGCCGTAGCTGTATCCGCGAGCACCTGCTTGAGCTTTTCCGAGGCCTCGCCGGTCTGAGACGAGTGCGCCTCGTCCACGATTACCGCGAACCGCTTACCAGTAGTAGCGACCTTGCTGACATCGACGAACGGGAATTTCTGCAGGGTGGAGATGATGATCTTCACTCCATCAGCGATCGCCTCGGTGAGCTGGCGGGCATTCTTGTCGACCTTGACCACCACACCAGCAGTGTGATCCATTGCGGAAATCGTGTCCTGCAACTGCTTATCCAGCACCCGCCGGTCGGTGATCACGATGATCGAATCGAACACCGCCCGCTGCTGTTCGTCATGCAGATTAGATAGATGGTGGGCCAGCCAGGCGATCGTGTTCGACTTACCTGAGCCAGCCGAGTGCTGAACCAAGTAGTTCTTCCCCGCACCATGAGTCTTCGCGTCAGCGACGAGTGCACGTACGGCATCGAGCTGGTGGTAGCGCGGAAAGATCAACTTATCCTTACGCCGGTCGCTCTCATGCGGGATGAACTGGACGAAACGGTGCAAAATGTCGAGCAAAGAATCTTTGGCCAGCACCTCTTCCCAAAGGTAGGAAGTCTTGTACTTACCGGGCACCGGCGCATTACCCGCACCATTGTCAAAACCACGGTTGAACGGCAAGAAGACCGTGTCCATACCTGCGAGCTTGGTGGTCATCCACGCCTCGTCAGTATCGACCGCAAAATGCACCACCGCACGCCGGTTCACCCCAAACAGCACCTCGCCAGCTGGGCGGGACCGCTTGTACTGGTCAATCGCGTTCCGATAGGTCTGCCCGGTCAGTTGGTTCTTCAACTCCAACGTCACAACCGGGATACCGTTAACGAACAGCACCGTGTCGACAGAGTTGTCGTTTTTTGTCGAGTACCGCAGCTGGCGCACCACCGTCATCCGGTTCGCCCAATACTTCTCCGCCAACAGCTCGTTCAAATCCGAACCAGGAGCAAAGAACACCAGCTTGAAGCGTGCTCCCAGATCCTCCACGCCGCGACGCAGAACCTCGACAACGCCGCGCCGATCCAGCTCGCGAGCCACCCGCTTGCAAAACTTCTCGCCCGCCTTCGCCCCGTGGATGCGCTCCAAACGCTCCCACTGGTGCGCTTGCGTATCTCGCACGAAGTCGAGCAAATCTTGCGGATACAGGCCCAAGGAGCGGTCATACCCGGCAGGGCTTCGCGACTCGTACAAGTCAAGCTCCGTGGGACCAACATGCGTCAGCGCGTACTCAATCTCATCTTCAAATCTGCGCTCAGACGTATCCATCACGCCACCTCTCCCACACGAACCTTACCCGTTACGACATCATTAATAACCTGCTTACGATACTTACCTAGAAGCTCAATCTGCCTGTTGATACCCTCAATGGTCGAATCAATCTGGGCTGACTTTTCTTCGAGGAAATCGGCGATCTTCTGTTGCTCTTCCATCGGGGGGACGAGAATCGGAATCTTGCCGATTTCCTTGTAGCTTGCGGATTGACGAACGCCTCCGCCCAGCGAGTAAAACACCTTTGCAAGGTCATAACTCCGCAGTAGCCATGCAAGATATTCATTGAGGATTGGCCCGCGAACCTTAAGGCTGATGTATGCACTGGTGATGATTCCACGCTCCTTGGCGAGCGCGCTTCGGAGACTGCGTTTATCGTTTTGCAGATCAGTCATTCGAAGGACGATGTAGCCGGGTTCGACGATTTGATAAGAATCGAAGGAGGCTGGAAGTAAACCAAATGCTAGGTCGATATCTTTGCGAATGATTCGGCCATAACTAAGGCTGAGCAGATTCTTCTCTGACAGATCTGCATTCTTAACCCTATTCTCATCGGTAACAACCGAGATTGAAGCCGTTTTCCAGACTGCTGGGGCCATGTCAATCCAGTCGATTCCGCTGTCGCGCATCGGCACATCCGGATCGAGGCCGCGAGTTACCGTGCGCGCGATCAACTCACGCCGATACCGCTCCAACAGCTCAACTTCGCGCTCCAGCTTCCCAACGAGGCGGTCAATTTCAGCGGTCTTGCGGTCGATGAATCCTGTGATGACTCGCTGCTCAGAAACTGACGGGAATGCGATGGGCATACCGTTCAACATCGGCTTACGGATCGAGTCAACGGTTGACTTAGCTGATCCTGCATCTACTTGCATTGGGAAGAACGTAGACAGGTAATAGAAGCCAAAGTCTCTTGTGATTTGTTCTGAAAACTCGATGCAATAGACGCGCTGGTGACACCCAAATGGCCCGCTCACTCGGTGAAAGATTCTTCCTGCGCCTGCACCATCGCCCGACATCAAGACAGCATCTGTGTCAAATGTATAACGATCGACCTTTCGAACGATGGGCGATCTGACATAGAAAGGATACGGCCCATTATCCGTAGCATCCACGGTGTCCATGTCGCCAGTGCTAATGTGTGTGACACGAACGAGTTTCACCGTTTCCCAGTCGTCAGGAATCTGCTGGATCCAGGGAATTTGATTGTCTGCGCTGGCTTCCCGCATTACTTCACCTGCTCGCTGAAGAGTTTGGCGATGTCGGCTTGGATGCTCGCCGATAGGGTTTGGATTTCGGCGAGAGTTTCTACTGGGTCGCCGAGTTCTTCGTATTTGTAGAAGTAGCGGGTGAAGGGGATCTCGTAGCCGACCTTGGTTTTGTCATGGTCGATCCAGGCGTCGGAAGCGTAGGGGATGACTTCGCGCTGGAAGTATGCCTCGATGTCTTCGCAGAACGGGATCTGCTCGGTGTCGCGTAGATCCGTGTCTGGCTCCGGGTTACCTTTTGCGTCCACGCAGATGTCCGCGTCGGGGTTCTTCGTGCCGAGTTCGGCGACAATCTTGCGCAGTGCTGCGATGCTGATCTTCGCACCACGGTCTTTGATGCCTTCTCGGAGTAGGTCGGTGAATTCGTCCCGGTTGAGGTACACGTGCTCAGCATCGAGTGCCTCGAGGGTAGCGATGATCGCATTCTGCACTTGCTTGCCTGCCTCGATTTCTTTGCTGCGTGCTGGCTCGCTGCGCTTTTTCGACGTGGCAAGGCCCATGAATGGTTTGGACTGTTTGAGTACTTCGATCGAGTCTGGGGTGGTTTGGAAGCTCAGCCTTAGCGGGCGTTCCACGACAACCTCATGGTAAGCAAAGTCTTCGGTGGCGAAGATCTTCGACTCTTCGGTTTCTTGGAACGCGCCATATATACGGGTGATGTCGGCGATGTTGTCATCCGTGAGTTCCTTGCGCTTTTCACCCAAGGGTTTACGCATCCGCTGGAAAAAGGGGGTCGCATCGATCAGTTGCACCTTGTTCTTGCGTCGGCGCTCCTTCTTGTTCGACAGCACCCAGATGTAGGTGAGAATTCCGGTGTTGTAAAACATTTGATCAGGCAGCGCGATGATCGCTTCCAGCCAGTCGTTCTCAAGGATCCAACGGCGGATCTCTGATTCGCCCTGACCGGCCCCACCCGTGAAGAGAGGCGAGCCGTTG
Organism: Dermabacter sp. HMSC08H10; assembly: GCF_001807585.1. Classification (NCBI taxonomy): domain Bacteria; kingdom Bacillati; phylum Actinomycetota; class Actinomycetes; order Micrococcales; family Dermabacteraceae; genus Dermabacter; species Dermabacter sp. HMSC08H10. The sequence goes on along the minus strand of NZ_KV789424.1, from coordinate 149,874 downwards.
AACACGACCCCGATTCGTGTGCCAGGGGCATTCACAAGATCCTTGGGGTCATAAGGCTTCATCTTCGAGATCATGTGTTGCAAGAAGAGGAAGGAGCCATCCGACACACGCGGCGTTCCCGCTCCGAAGCGACCCTGGTAGCCCTGGCGTTCAGCCTCGTCGCGAATCGGGTCGGCGTACTTCTTCCAGTCCACGCCAAAGGGAGGGTTGCACAGCATGTAGTCAAACCGCGTCCCTGCCGTCTTGTCGTTCGTCAGCGTATTGCCGAAGTAGATGCGCTCTTGGCGTTCACCCTTGATCATGATGTCGGACTTCGCCACCGCATAGGTTTGCGGATTGAGCTCTTGACCGTACACCTCGAGGCGAGCAGTGCTATTCAGCTCATCGACGTGCTGGGCGGCGACGGAGAGCATGCCGCCGGTGCCGACCCCTGGGTCGTACAGCGAGGCCATGGCTCCGTCCGCACAAAGCCGGTTGATATCTTCCTCGGGGTTGAACAAGAGGTTAACCATGAGACTAATGACCTCACGCGGGGTGAAGTGTTCACCGGCGGTCTCATTCGATAATTCAGAGAACCTGCGGATGAGTTCTTCGAAGATGTAGCCCATCTGGTCGTTACTCACCACGTCAGGGTGGAGGTTGACCTTTGCGGACGTGAATTCGCTGAGCACGTAATACAGCAGGTTGGCCTCGTCGAGGCGCTCGATAACGTTGTAAAAGTTGTAGGCCTCCATCACCTCACGCGCAGCAGGCGCAAACGCCTGCACGTAGTAGGTCAGGTTCTGCTCAAGGTTGTCCGCATCGTCGAGCAACGTCTTCAGGGTGAAGTTCGAGGTATTCCAAAACGGATATCCCGTCGCCTTCGCGTACTGCAGTTCCTTAACCTGTGAGGGCACCGAGGTGCCCTTGATGTTTAACACCGCCTGCTTCGTGTCGATCAGTACTGAATCGAGGCGGGTGAGCACCGTGAAGGGCAAGACCACGTCGCCGTATTCGTGCTCCTTGTAATCGCCGCGCAGAATCTCGGCGATCTTCCAGATCAGGGACACATGGCTCGTTATTTTCTGAGTGCTCACTTGGGTCAATTCCTTCATCCAACAGCCGCTCGTAACGCTCATTGGAGATCAACACCGCGATCGGTTTGCCGTAACGCAGTGCATGGACGGGTTCATCCTTCTCAGCAACCCCTTTGATCAGGCGAGATGCCTTACCTCGTGAGAGCTCGCCGATGTTGATGCGACGCATCGGAATCTTGCGTCGCTTAGTCGCCATGGCCTCCATGCCGCTCGAACAAGTCCCTTCAAGCTTCCCATGTACAAGCCCTAGTCAGGGTCACAACTCGGCAACATTTCATGTGAGTCACATCGGTATTCTTCATGAAGAATTACATACAATTTTACCGGTGTCTGTGTACTTAGTGAAGTGAAGCAAGACTCTTCCAGGTCCCTCTGCCTCCCTCATAGTGAACTCGCCAACGCTAGGCACGTTCCGCTCCCCTCGACAGTCAACGGTGCGGCTCTTCAGCTCAATTCAGCCCCACAGAGGTACCCAGGGGCGACGTGCTGAGCACGGGAACAGACTCCAGAAACGACAAAACCCCTGGCCAATAGGGGTCAGGAGGCCGGGGTAAGTCTTATCAAATCCGAGGTCTTTGTCTCATTCACACGCTGCACGCTGTCCTTACCGATGACGGTCAAGCGCGCCAACAGTTCACTGACTTCCTGCGGTGTGTAGTACTCACCACCAGACTTCCCGGCCTGCGAGGCATACATCTGCATCAAGTACTCGTATGCGTCACCGAACATGTCGATGCCCTCATCGTGCCGCTCGCCCATACTCAGGTCGCCAATTGCGTCAGCCTCCGCAGCTTCTCATTGCGGCACTCCACCGTGTTGCCGAGACGAGGCGAGTTCACATCAAGTTCGTTGAAGAGCCCCTTCAGGTCATCCTCACTCGCATGCCCCACCGACGAACCTTCGATGCTCTGAAAAACCTTCTCCAGGGTTTCGTTGAGGTTCTCGTCCTGTGGCGCTCGCGCCCGCACGTTCTCGAACAGCTGCGACGGGAGGATGAAGAACCCCTTCTCATCCACCATCATGTCCCGGATCGGTTCAGCCTGCTCATCCGTAAGGTTCGCGTAGCTGAAATCTTCGCTCTCATTCTTTTCGATGAAGCTCGCGAGGTTCTCCGAAATGAAGCGGTAGAACAGCATGCCGAGCACGTAGCTCTTGAAATCCCATCCGTCCACCGCGCCGCGAAGCTCGTTTGCGACCTCCCAAATAGTCCGATGCAAACGATTTCGCTGCACCTCACGCGACAAAGAACTCACAACAACCCCTCATATACGGGCATGCGGAAACAACCCAAAAAACCGTTTCTGCCAGGATACGTCAGCCCTCGTCGTATGCAGAGGCGGCACGAGCGACAGCGTGACCTTACGCCGATTCCGGCGCCGGTCTCCTCGGTGGACTCATACGTGTGTCGAACCGGGTGCTGGCCCATTTTCTCTGGGTCGAGTTAAGAAGGTTGAACAGCTCGCTGCACATGAATCCGCGCGTCCCCTTTCCGATGCTCCGCTCGTCGAGCACACCCGCGGCCTCGAGGTATTCCAATGCATTTTGCGCGGCGGTACGGCTGCTCCCCGTGAGCTGGGCAGCGGCGTTGATCGATAGCGCCGGAAGTTTCGGCAAGACCTCCACGATCTTCCACACGGTTGAGTCGCTTCGGGGGGTACTTGCGCCAACACTCTTCGCATGCTCAACGACTAGCTGGCGGCTATGAGCGTCAAAACGATCGAGTTCATATTTCAGGTCGAGAGCGAGGTCCACGGCAGAGTCTGCTGCCCCTATGAAGTGGCTGAGCCAAGCATTGATCCCCTCGCTGAGGCTTAAAGACCGCTTTGGCTCAACCTCGCCAGTCAATGATGCACCCTCTGGGATACCGCGATAGGCCATGAGGCCGGCGACGTACTCGTACGACCGGGTCAGCAACACTTGGCTCAAGGGCAACACAGCTCCCTGCGTCAAACCCGTTCGGGCAAACACCGTATGGATCAGCGCGCGGCCAATTCTCCCGTTGCCGTCGGCAAACGGGTGCAGCGTTTCAAACTGAGCGTGGGTAATCCCGGCCTGGATGAGCGGACCGCTGGCAGCGCCGTTGAGGAACGCAATGAGGTCTTCGAGTGCCGTTATTAGATCATCGGGACTTGGAGGAATAAACTCCGCCTCACCCGGGTGGTAGGTGCTTCCGCCCACCCAGTTTTGCCGATCACGCGTACCGAGATTGCTACGCCCTGGAAGGAGCTCGCGTTGGAGCTTTTCGATGTCCTTCCACTCGAGGCGCTCGACGCTGCTTAGCTCTCCAACGGCGCGCGTCAAAGCTTCGATGTTCCCCACGATTTCAGCTTCAGCGGTGGCGCCGGCACTATGCCTAGTTTCAGAGCCACGTTCTTCTCGCCTGAGTTCCTCAAGGGCGATCTTCCTCGCGTTGGACTGCACTCCTTCAATGAACGAACTCGACACCGCTTCGCTGCGGAGTAGATAGGGCGCAAGCGCCTCCAATGTGTCGACGGATTCAAGGCGGTTCAGGCTACGAATGCGCCGCTCTACCCGCCCAGCTTCCTGCGACACGTGCGGATCAATTTGCCATTCGGGTGTCGCGAGGGCAAAAGGGACATATGACCAATAGGTGCCGCCCCACCGGTCCCGGGGACGGCGACCGAGTTCCGAGGGAGACCAAGTGTGAGCCTTCCACGACATCGCCGCCAACCTTTCACTCACAGCACTTCTGTGCAACCTTAGTAGCTAAAGTGTTACATAGTAAGGCTTGATGAAAGGTTAGAGATCAAAATTTCACACGTGTGTCCTCGAACGAGCCCTTGGAAAGCGTTGCGGCGGTAGGGCACTTTTCTTACTGTTATTGCACGTATATTGCACGACAACAAGAAAGCCCCGGCGAAAACCGGGGCCTACCTGCTGTTTCATTAGCGCCCGCGACAGGATTCGAACCTACGACCTTCTGCTCCGGAGGCAGACGCTCTATCCACTGAGCTACGCGGGCAACCGTGCCAGTTTAGCAAGATCAGGCACGGGGCGCGCCTTGGGGGCGCGAAACGTGATGCGCTAGGCGGGAACGGGCAGCTGGGCGCCGTGGAGAACCGCCGACGGATCCGCCGCGATACCGAGGCCACTCGGCTCGGCGCCGCTGCGCACAAGAAGATCACCGACAGCGGCGATCATTGCGCCGTTGTCCGTGCACAAATGCGGAGGTGGCACGCGAAGCTCGATGCCTAGCTTGTCACACCGCTCCTGCGCCTTCTGGCGAAGATGCCGGTTCGCGGCGACACCACCAACGATGACGAGGGTGCTCAGCTTCTTCTCCTGGCACGCCTTCACAGCCTTGGTCACGAGCACGTCGACGACCGCTTCTTCGAAGGATGCAGCGATGTCCGCGACGGGAACGGCGGCGCCCGTGCGCTCGATCTGCTCGACGGTGCGGGCCACGGCCGTCTTCACGCCCGAGAACGAGAACGTATACGGGTGATCGCCCGCGCGAAGCATCGCGCGCGGGAACCGGAACGCCTCGCGATCGCCCTCGAGGGCGGCCTTCGAAACCGCAGGGCCGCCGGGGTAGCCGAGGCCTAGCAGACGCGAAACCTTATCGAACGCTTCGCCTGCGGCGTCATCGAGCGTGTCGCCGAGGTGCACGATCGGGTCACCAACGAGGTCGCGAACCTCGAGAATCGACGTGTGGCCGCCCGAGACGATCAGGATGATGCTGTGTTCGGGAAGGGGCCCGTGTTCGAGCGTGTCCGCGGCAGCGTGCCCAGCGAGGTGGTGCACGCCGTAGAGGGGGACGTCGAGAGCCCACGCAATCGACTTTGCCGCCGCAAGCCCCACGTGCACAGCCGTAGCGAGGCCGGGGCCGGATGTTGCTGCCACGTGCGTGATGTCTTTCGGCTCAACGCCGGCGTCTTGAAGCGCGATCTGGAGAGTGGGGACAACCGCATCGAGGTGCGCGCGTGCAGCGATCTCGGGAACTACTCCCCCGAATTCCGCGTGTTTCGAAGCGGACGAGGCAAGCCCCTGACCTAGAAGCTTTCCTTCACTAACAATGCCGAAGCCGGTCTCATCGCACGAGGACTCGACTCCAAGAACGACCGGGCTCAACGCCACAGCGACATCGGATCGACGTGGCTTTCGCCCTTCTGCAGGCCAAAGTGAAGGTGGCATCCCGTCGAGCGGCCGGTGGAGCCTACGGTTCCCACCTGCTGGCCCTTCTCGACCGTGTCGCCAGCGCTCACAGATACGGATGAAAGGTGGTAGTACTCGGTTTCCACGCCGTTGCCGTGATCAATCACGACGGCATTGCCGCTCGCGGAGCTCTTGTAACCGGCGAGCGCGGCGGTGCCGGACTCAGCGGCGTAGACGGGGGTGCCACAGTTCGCGCCGAAGTCGACGCCATCGTGCATCTTGCGGTACCCGAGGGTCGGGTGAATGCGGTAGCCAAACGGTGACGTTACAGGTGCGCCAGGAGTGGGCTTTTGCCACTGGCCCTCGCCGGCGACATCGCCAGCATCGAGGCCGCTGTCGGTGAGAGGCGAATCAGCCTTCGCCTCAAGATTCCCCTCGATGGTGGTATCCGCGTAGCTAATCTGGTCGCTCTGGGCGGCTGCTGGCAGGGCGGCGCTCGTAGCGGGTGCCGACGACACGACTTCCTGGGATTGGGGAGCGACAGCTTCCGACGTCGCCTCGACACTCGAGGGAAGAGCCGTGCCCTGATCGGCGGCGGCAGCGGCGAGAGGAACGGCGATTGTTGCCGTGGCGAGGGCGCCCACAACGCCGACTTTCATGGCCGAGCTCGCAGCCTCCGAGTTGCGTCGTGTCCCCTGTGCCGGCTGGAGGGGCCTCATCTGTGCCCTTCCTGCTGCGCGATGCTTCGCCACGTTGAGTGTCCTTCTGCCTTGCCAATGTTCGGTGGTCGCGCGAGCTTCTCTCGCGCGAGCTCGTGCGGAGGGGGAAGCTCCGCGTTTCAAGCCACTACTAACGTAGGCCCGCGAAGAGCCCCAACCGTCCCACCTGGTCGAGTGATTGCCGAATTTTTACCGTCGGCGTCTCTCCCATCACGGTTTAGGCGCGCAAAGTCCCTCCACAGCACGCCACCGCCCACAGTCACCCGTGTCGCGCGTCACACGTCTTTACTGTGCGGGTGCGGGGCGCGCGGCCGTCGATCGCGATCCCCCGAGCCGCTGACGCTGCATGACGTCATTGACCTCGCCCACGAGCTCTTCAAGGACGTCCTCGAGGAATACCGCGCCCACGCTGCGATGGTTCGCGGAGTCGACGCGAGCCATGTGCGCACCGTTGTACTGCATCGCGCGCAACACCTCTTCCACGTCGTCGTCGTCGGCAACCGACACGACCGCGCGCACCTTCCCGGGGCTTACCGGTGTGGTGTAGACGGCCGGGTCTTCGTCGTCGAGCACGATCATGTCCTTGAGGTGCAGGTAGCCCACGAGGTCCCCCGCATCGTTCTTCACGCCGAGGCGGCTGAAGCCCGTGCGCGCCACGATCTCCTCGAACTCCTGAGGGGTGATGCCGTAGCCGACGGTCACCACGTCCTCCATGGGCACCATGACGTCACCCGCCACGTGATCGGAGAATTGGATCGCTCCCTTGAGCAGACCCTGTTCATCGTCGAGCAGCCCTTCGCGTTCAGATTCGTCTACGATCGCGGCGATGTCCTCGGCCGTGAACTGCGAGGAGACCTCGTTTTGCGGCTCTACTCCGATGAGGCGAAGCGCGGCGTTCGCGGTGACGTTGAGGAGCCAAATCACGGGGCGGAGAATTTTGGTGAGCCACACGAGCGGGGGCGCGAGGAGCCTCGCCGAGCCCACCGGAAGTGCAATCGAAAGGTTCTTCGGGACCATTTCGCCGAGCACCACGTGAAGGTAACTCGCGATCAGAAGCGCAATCGTGAACGAGATCGGGTGCACGAGCGCCTCGGGAACGTTGAAACTCTCGAAGATCGGTTCAATGAGGTGTGCGATCGCAGGTTCTGCAACCGCACCGAGCGTCACGGAGCACACGGTCACGCCAAACTGTGCGGTTGCGAGCATGAGCGAGACATGCTGGATCGCCCACAGCGCCGTCTTCGCGCCGGGCTTGCCTTCGGCCGCGAGTGGCTCGAGCTGGCTGCGGCGCACGCTCATGACGGCAAACTCGGCCCCCACGAAGTAGGCGTTACCCGCGAGCATCGCAAGGCCGATGAGGAGCGCGGAAAGATCACTCATGGTCGTCTCCCTCCTCGTCGTCAACGCGTGCACGCGCTTCGTCCGAGAGCAGTTTCATATCGACCGTGTCCACGCGTCGGCCGTCGAGCGCAGTGACCGCGAATCGTACGCCGGGAACCTCCACGACGTCGCCAACCTGCGGGAGTCGCTCGAGGCGGTCCATGATGAGCCCGCCGAGCGTCTCGTAGTCGGGCGATTCGGGAACGATCACGCCCATATCGCGGCGGATTTCGTCGGGCCGCATAAGGCCCGAGAGGGTCCACTCGTCGATCCCGCCTTGCGCGAAACGTTCGGGCTCATCGGTGTCGTGCTCGTCAGATACCTCGCCCACGATCTCTTCGATCACGTCTTCGAGGGTGACTATCCCGGCGGTTCCGCCGTATTCGTCGATCACGACGGCAAGCTGCGCACCCTGAGCGCGGAGGTCCTCGAGCAGAGAATCAAGACCCACGGTTTCGGGAACCCGCACGACCTCGCTCATAATCTCTTTCACGCTCGTGCTCGAGCGTGCGGAGCGAGGAAGCTTGATCGCCTGGCGCGCCTGCACGATCCCCACAACGTCATCTTCGCTCTCGTCAGTCACGGGAAAGCGGGACTTGCCGGAGTCAGCGGTGAGGGCGAGCACTTCCGACGCCGGCTCGCTCATATCGATGCTGATCATCGCACCGCGATGCGTCATCACGTCGGCGGCAGTGCGATCGGCAAGCTGTAGCGTGCGCGAAAGAAGAATCGCCGTGCCCTCATCGAGCGTGCCCGCCTGGGCCGAGTGCCTCACGAGCGAATCGAGCTCGGCGGGTGAGCGCGCTGCCGAGAGCTCCTCTTGCGGCTCGACCCCAAGCAAGCGCAGAAAGAAGTTCGCGGTCGCGTTGAACATCATGATGAGCGGCTTGAGCGCGATCGTGAAGCCGTGCTGAAGGGGCGCCACGATTTTCGCCGTTTCAAAAGGCGCGGCGATCGCGAGGTTCTTGGGGATGAGCTCACCGAACACGACCGAGAAACCGTAGGAGAGCACCATCGCGAGAGCGAGCGCAGTGGTGGCGACGAGTGATGCTTCCATGCCGGTGAAGGCGAGCAGGTTCGCGAGCACTTCGGTCAGCGGATCTTTGACCGCGAAACCGAAGATCAACGTCGTGATGGTGATTCCCACCTGCGCACCCGAAAGGTTCGTGGAGAGGTGCGTGAGGGCGTTCATGACGCCCCTCGCGCCTTTATCGCCGCGCGCCACGGCCTTTTCAACCGTGTGCTTATCGAGCGCAACGAGGGAGAACTCAGAGGCCACAAAAATAGCGGTGCCGGCAGTGAGGAGAAGCCCCACGCCGAGGAGGATCCAGGTCATGATGCCCGCTCACCGCTCACGGCACACAGAAATGAAGCGCCGCGCGAGCGACCTAGGTGAGGGGGCATGCAACTTCGAGGGGGTGAATCGTTCTCGTTCATCGTACGCGCCACTATAGTGCACGATTCCTTCACAGCGGCGGGCCGATTCGCACAATAGGCTTGGGAGCATGATGAGGACCTCAATCACCCCCGCGAGCGCCGCGGAGCACCACGCCCGGATCGTCGTTGTCGAGGATGAGCGCACGATCGCACGCACGATTAGCGACCGCCTGAGCGCTGAAGGGTGGGCTGTCGCAATCGCTCACGATGGCCCTTCGGGCGTCACGGCGATCGAGAACTTCAAGCCCGATGCCGTCGTCCTCGACGTCATGCTCCCCGGGTTCGATGGGCTGGAGGTGTGCCGCCGAGTCCGCGGTCTCGGCGAGTTCGGGGTGCTCATGCTCACGGCCCGCGATGAAGAGGCCGACATGCTCGTGGGGCTCGGTGTGGGCGCCGACGACTACATGACCAAGCCCTTCTCGATGCGCGAACTCGTCGCGCGACTCAAGGCTCTCGTGCGGCGCGTGCGCCGAAGCTCATCCGCCCCCGCAACCGTCAACGCGCCCTCGACGATCGATCTCGGCGATCTCCACATCGACCGCGACTCGCGGCGAGTCACGCGTGGCGGCACCGAGGCGCACCTCACCCCCACCGAATACGACCTCCTCGTGTGCCTCGCTCTCGCCCCCGGCACCGTGCTCACGCGCGAGCAGCTCCTCGAAGACGTGTGGGACTGGGTGGACGCTACGGGCACGCGGACGGTTGATTCCCATGTCAAGGCGCTCCGCCGCAAACTCGGCAGCGATCTTGTGAGGACCGTGCACGGGGTCGGGTACGCGCTCGAAGTTCCGGAGGGCTCGCTCGCGTGAAGGTTCCGACGCAGGCTCTCGACGGATCGCCCCTTCAGCGCTTTGGCGCGTTCAAGGTCAAACTCGGGGTCATCGTTGCCGTCTCCGTGCTCGTTGCTGCCCTCCTCGGTTGGGCCGGATCGGCCGCAGGACTGAGCCCCCTGCTTTTCATTCCCCTCACGGTTTTCGCTGCGCTCCTTGTCACCCAGATCCTCGCGCGTGGCATGACGCGCCCCTTGCGGGAAATGACCGTCGCCGCTAAAGCGATGGCGATGGGTGACTATGGCAGGCGTGTCACGACAAAATCTCGCGACGAGGTGGGCCAGCTAGCGTCGGCCTTCAACTCGATGTCCGCCGAGCTCGCCCGCACGGACGAGTTACGCAGAGACCTCGTCGCCAACGTCTCCCATGAACTTCGCACGCCCGTCGCGGCGCTGCGGGGTCAACTCGAAAACATGGTCGACGGCGTTACCCCCGCCACGACCGAAAGCCTCGAGATCGCGCTCAACGAAACCGAACGCCTCACAAGGCTCGTGACCCACTTGCTCGACCTTTCGAGACTCGAAGCGGGAGTCGTGGATATCGAACGCGAGCGGATTGAACTCACGCCGTTTTTGCATGAGGCTGTCGATACCGCTCAGCTTGCCGCCCGGACCCAAGAACGCGACGTGCGCTTCGTGATCGACGTGCGGCCGCAAGAGTTGACCGTCGATGCCGATCCCGCGCGCATCCACCAGGTCATCGCGAACCTCCTCGACAATGCGTCCAGGCATTCGCCGAGCGGAGGAATGATTTACGTGCGGGCGTGGAGGCTCGAGGACCGCGAGCATGTCGCCATCGAAGTGCGCGATCAGGGCCCCGGAATCGCCGAGGCCGACCGCGAGACCGTCTTCGAGCGATTCGAACGAGGTGGGAGCCCCGATCAGAGCGGCGGTACGGGTCTCGGCCTCGCTATCGCCCGCTGGGCCGTCGAGCTGCACGGCGGAACGATCGACGTCATCGACCATCCCGGGCGTGGCGCGACGGATCCGAGTTCAACGATCCGGGTCGTCCTACCGAACATCCCCTCTGATGCGGGCGTACTCTCGGTTAGTGTTGGACGTTAGCAGTTTCCCCACATCGAAAGAGGGCGAGGGGTCGTGAGCGACGCTCAGCATGAAGAACCGGAGAACTCCTTCGGGCCTAACCAGTGGCTCGTCGACGAGCTCCGGGCGCAGTTCGAACAAGATCCGCGCAGCGTCGATCCCACTTGGGCGGCGTATTTCACGTCTCACCCGCGCACGGGCACACGTCCCAGCCCCGAGCCCCCCGAAACGGGGCACACCCATGAGCCCGTCGAGGTACTCCCGGCTACAAAGCCCGAACCCGCCGAACGCTGCTCGCGTGAAAAAGAGTCGACGGTGACCCACAGCCACAGCGGCATCTCGTCAGCGTCGGACCGCCCCCGCAACCCGACCACCGAAATCCCCGCCCTCACCACGTTCGAACCAACCGAACCCGAGCCGAGCCGAATGCGCGGGCCCGCCGCCGCGATCGTCAAGAACATGGACGAATCGCTCACGATCCCCACGGCAACGAGCGTGCGCGACATTCCCGTCAAGCTCATGTTCGACAACCGGGAGGTCATCAACGGACATCTGCGCCGCATGCGCGACGGCAAAGTGAGCTTCACCCACCTCATTGGCTACGCGATGGTCGAGGCGATCAGCGAAGTCCCCGACATGAACAACGGCTTTGAAATGCGGGACGGCAAGCCCACGCTTCTCACGCGCGAAGACATCAACTTCGGCCTCGCGATCGATATTCGCAGGGCCGACGGTCGCCGCGGCCTCGTCGTGCCCAACATTAAAGGCGCCGGCCGCCTCTCATTCCGGCAGTTCCGCAATGAATACGACAGGATCGTGAAACGTGCCCGCGCGGGCCAACTCACTATTGCCGACTTCGAGGACACGACGGTCTCGCTCACGAACCCCGGCGGCATCGGCACCGTCCACTCGGTGCCGCGCCTCATGAAGGGCCAGGGCGTGATCGTCGGCGTGGGCGCCATGAACTACCCGGCGGCGTTCCAAGGGGCAAGCCCCGAGACACTCTCACAGCTCGCCATCTCAAAGGTCATGACGCTGACCTCGACCTACGACCACCGCGTGATTCAGGGGGCAACCTCCGGCGAGTTCCTCAAGGTCATGGCGAACAAGCTCATGGGCCTCGATGGTTTCTATGAGCGGATCTTCACCTCGATGCGCGTGCCGTACGAGCCGATCCAATGGGTTCCCGACAACCCGTTCAAAGATTCCGACCAGGAAAAGTTCGCGCACGTCATGGATCTCATCCACGCGTACCGTACGCGCGGGCATCTCGTCGCCGACATCGACCCTCTCCAATATCGCCAGCGGAAACACCCCGACCTCGACGTCTCCACTTACGGCCTCACGCTCTGGGACCTCGACCGCACATTCCCCACGCGCGGCTTCGGCGGAACCGAGAAGGCGACTCTTCGCGACATCATCGAGAGGCTTCGCGATGCCTACTCGCGCACAACCGGGGTCGAGTACATGCACCTCACCGATCCGGAAGAACGACTCTGGTTCCAGGCTCAGATTGAGCGCCCCCGCGAGCCGTTCACGAAGCAAGAGCTCACGCACATCATGGATCGCCTCAACGCCGCCGAGGCCTTCGAGCAGTTCCTTCAAACGAAGTACGTGGGCCAGCGGCGCTTCTCGCTCGAGGGCGGCGAAGCGATGATCCCGCTCCTCGACGCCATCATGTCGGGCGCTGCGCGCGCCGGGATGGACGAAGTGTGCATCGGCATGTCCCACCGCGGGCGTCTCAACGTCCTCGCAAATCTCGCGGGCAAAAGCCACGCGCAGATCTTCCAGGAGTTCGAAGGCACGGAGGATGCCGATGAACTCGGTTCGGGCGACGTCAAATACCACCTCGGCACCGAGGGCTCGTTCACGTCATGGGATGGCCACAGCACGAAGGTGTACCTCGCCGCTAACCCGAGCCATCTCGAAGCCGTCAACCCCGTTCTCGAAGGGATCGTGCGCGCAAAGCAAGACCGCTCCACGAACCGCACGATCGACTTCCCCATCCTGCCGATCCTCGTGCACGGCGACGCGGCGTTTGCAGGCCAGGGTGTCGTGACCGAAACGCTCAACCTTTCCGAGCTTCGCGGGTACCGCACGGGCGGCACGATTCACGTGGTGGTCAACAACCAAATCGGATTCACGACTTCGCCGGATTCATCGCGCAGCTCGTTCTATTCGACCGATATCGCGAAGGGCACGCAGCTGCCGATTTTCCACGTCAACGGCGACGACCCCGAGGCCGTCGTGCGGGCTGCTGAAATCGCATTCGCGTACCGTCAGCGCTTCCACCGCGACATCGTGATCGACATGGTGTGCTACCGCCGCCGCGGTCACAACGAGGGGGACGACCCGTCGATGACCCAGCCGCTCATGTACAAGATCATCGAAAACAAGCCGAGCGTACGCAATCTGTTCACGGCAACGCTGCTCGAGAGAGGCGACCTCTCCGACGATGAGCTTCAAGGCGTCGTCGAGAACTTCCACTCCCACCTCGAAAACGCTTTCGCCGGCTCACGCGCGGGCGCCACTGTGACGGGGGCGAGCGTTCGCGGGCTCGAGCTGCCCGATTCGCAACAGGCGAGCGAACCACCGCACGAAGTGCCCGCGTTCGACACGGGCGTGAGTCGTGACATCCTCGAGAAGATCGCCGATGCCCACGCCGCCTACCCCGACGAGTTCACGCCGCACCCCAAGATCGCGCAGCTCGCGACCAGGCGTATTGCGATGAGCCGTCAAGGTGGCATTGACTGGGGCTTCGGTGAGATCCTCGCATTCGGCTCCCTTCTCGTCGAAGGTTGCTCGGTTCGCCTCGCCGGCCAGGATTCACGGCGCGGCACGTTTACCCAGCGCCATGCCGTGTTCATCGACGGTAAAACCCAGGACACGTGGACCCCGCTGCAGCACATCGACCGCCAGCAAGCAACGTTCAGCGTGTTCGATTCCTCGCTGAGCGAGTTCGCGGCCCTCGGATTCGAATACGGCTACTCGGTCGAAGCGCTCGATTCCCTCGTGCTGTGGGAGGCGCAGTTCGGCGACTTTGCGAACGGCGCCCAAACGATCATCGACGAGTTCATCGCAAGCAGCGAGCAAAAATGGGGTCAGCGTTCCGGCGTGACGCTCCTGCTCCCCCACGGGTATGAAGGCCAGGGTCCAGACCACAGCTCCGCGCGCCCCGAACGCCTCCTCCAACTGTGCGCCGAACAGAACATGCGCGTCGTCGCCCCCTCAACGCCGGCGAACTACTTCCACTTGCTTCGCCGACAGGCAAAACGCCCCCGAAAGCGCCCCCTCATCGTTCTCACGCCCAAGTCGATGCTGCGAAACAAAGCCGCAGCGAGCAGCGTCGAAGAATTCACCTCCGGAACGTTCATGCCGGTGGTCCCCGACCAAGGCCGCAACGCCGAGAGCGTGACACGTGTGCTGCTGTGTTCGGGCAAGATCTACTGGGAACTCGACAAGGAGCGAAAGAGGCGCGGCGAGGAGACCACGGCAATCGTGCGCCTCGAGCAGCTCGCCCCGATCCCGAGCGACGCGCTGCGCGATGCCCTCGCCCCATTCGGTGACGTCCCGCTCACGTGGGTCCAAGAGGAGCCACTCAATCAAGGTGCGTGGGGCCACCTCGCAATGAATCTTCCTCGCGATATTTCCGCGCGGCTGCACGTGCTCGCACGCCCCGCCTCGGCGAGCCCCGCAGCGGGTACCATGAAGAGGCACCTTGTTGAGCAACGCGAACTTCTCGACCGCGCCTTTGCACGGGACACACTCGAGAGGTAGAGGGAATTCCCACTCGCGTAGGAGCGCCATCGGGTCGTGGACAAGCGTCGGAACCCCGCCCCGTGGCCTTCACCGCCACAACCGCCATCGAAGCCAACCGAAGGGACCGCACGTGACTTCTTCCCCCGCCCCAGCACAGCCGCGCGTTCGCGTCATCGCGCTTGGCGATGAAATGCTCGCCGGCGCCGGCGACCAGCGCGCGATGGGATGGTTCACGCGCGCCCTCGCCCAGCACAACGGTTCGGGCGATCTCGTGGACTCCTATACCGCCGCGATCCCCGGCGAAACAACCGCGGAACTCGCACGGCGATGGGAAGCCGACGTCACTCGCCTGCTCGACACTCACAACACGGGCGAAAGCGATGACACGCAGCACCGCGTCGTGATCGCTCTCGGCCGAGCCGACCTCGACGCTGGCATCAGCATCGCGCGCTCGCGCCTCAATCTCGCAACGGTCCTCGACGGCCTCGGCCACCTTCGGATCCCCGTCTTCGTCGTCGGCCCTGCCCCCTCGAAGGACCGTGAACGCACCGACAAGATCATGGAGCTTTCGCACGCCTTCCATGACGTGTGCGCACGCCGCCGCATCCCCTACGTGGACCCAGCGGCAGCGCTTGCCCACCACGATCAATTCCTCGCTGATATCGCGCGCTCGCCGCGCGATTTGCCGTCGCAAACCGGATACGGGCTCATCACGTGGCTCGTGCTTCACGGCGAATTCTCGGAATTCCTCGCCGCCCAATAGGCTCCCACCGCGCGTGATGTTGATCCCCCTAGCGGCAAGACCCCACGGTCACGCGCATGAAGTGTGAGACAATACCGGGGTTGCCTTCGCACCAGGTGTGCGAGCAGTGACTCACGAATCGAACGAGAAGGAGAGTGCCATGAGCAAGCGCGGACGCAAGCGCAAGTCGCGTAGGAAGAACAGCGCGAACCACGGTAAGCGCCCCAGCGCCTGAGCAACGCGCTCGGCACGCGAATCCGTAAAACGCCCGGCTGACGATGTCAGCCGGGCGTTTCTTCGTTCATGGTGGCGACGCAGTTAGCCGCGCGCGGGCCCCTCGCTCGTGCGGGTAACGGCGATCGATTCACTGCGCACGGTGCCGTCGGGCCCATAGCTCACGCGCACCTCGCGATAGGTGAGAGTGCGCGCCGAACCACGCACGCGCTCGCGAAGTTCTTCGGAGGCACGACCCGCGCATGACGCGCGCAAAAGCTGGCGTACAAGTCGCGCCTGCTCGATTTCTCGCGCACATGCGGCGCACTCTCCAAGGTGGCTTTCGAGTTCAACCGCTTCGGCGTCGCTCAGCCGCCCGGTGAGGGCGCGATCGACCCGATCCATGAGGCGCTCAAGCGCTGGATCACCCACGAGTAGCCCCTTTCGTTGGTCTCAGCCCTGCCGACTCGGTGCCGCGGCTCGCGGCGTTTACACGGACACTGAACGCCTCACGTGCACCTTTTATTCCCCTCACGCTTGCGTCTCCTCGCCCGCGGCGGAATCGGCATCGCGCAAATAGCCGCGCTCGCGCGCGTACTGCTCGAGCGACGCACGCAGGAGCCCGCGCCCCCGGTGGATACGCGACATCACGGTGCCGATCGGCGTGCCCATGATCTCGGCGATTTCCTTGTATGAGAACCCCTCGACATCCGCAAGGTAGACCGCTTCGCGGTAGTCGTCACGGAGGTCGTTCAGCGCGTCTTGAATATCGCCTTCGGGAAGAAGCGCGAGTGCTTCGGCTTCAGCGCTGCGAAGCCCCGTGCTGTCGTGAGAGGCCGCGCGAGCAAGCTGCCAATCTTCAACCTGCTCGCCTCCGGATTCCTTGGGGCGACGCTGCGCTTTGCGGTACGACGAGATGAAGGCGTTGTGCATGATGCGGAAAAGCCAGGCGCGCATGTTCGTACCCGCCTTGAAGCTCGTGGAAGCACGAAATGCCCGGACATAGGTATCTTGAACCAGGTCCTCGGCGTCGTGCTGATGCCGCGTGAGGCGAAGCGCACCCGAATACAGTGCGTCGATATGGCTGAGCGCCTCGTTCTCAAAGTCCTCGGGGCTGAGCGTCGTGGGTGACTCGGTGTCCGCCTGTGCTGCGGCAGCCTGTGCATCGCGCTCCACAGCATCCTCCACATCGTTCCCCGGACCGGGGAACTTCTCGTTCTCGCTCATCGCTTCGACTCTACGCTGTTCAGGTGGGAGTTTCATGCGGTGCGGTAGTCTTGGCGTGTTCCGATTCGCATGGCTTTACAAAGGAAGCTGAGGAAAGCATGTCCCTCGTTCGCCGCATCGCACGCCCCCTTCTCGCCGCACCGTTCATCTTCGAGGGTGTGCAGACCGCCATCCGCCCGGATCGCGTTCTCGATGCTCTTCCAGTAACGATCGCCGACATCGACGAGCAGGTCTCCAAGAGCCCGCTCCCGACCGACGCCGAAACGATTCTTCGCGCCGCCGGTGGCCTTGCCGCTGTCGCTGGCGCTGCCTTCGCGCTCAACAAGAAGCCGCGCCTTGCCTCCGCCACCCTCCTTCTCAGCACCACGGTCGGCCTCGCAGGCCGCAAGCGTGTCTGGGAGCTCAAGGGCACCGAGCGCACCGAGGAACTGCGTGCGATCGCCGGTGACCTCGGCCTCCTCGGTGGCATTCTCCTCGCCACTGTCGACACCGACGGTAAGCCCTCGCTCGCCTACCGCGTTGACAAGGCCATCGAGCGTGCCCAGAAGTCCGCCGCCGAAAAGCAGCGCGAGCTCGAAAAGGCCGCTAAGAAGAACAAGAAGAAGTCGTCGAAGAGCCTCGACGAGCTCGACCGCACGCTCGCGAAGAAGATCAAGAGCGCTGCCTGAGTTCGAGGTTTTTCGTGTCTGACGTTCAGTGGACGGCGCCCGTTGCCCACGGGCCCATCGACGCTCACGTCAGCATTCCCGGCTCGAAGTCCCTCACGAACAGGTGGCTTGTGCTCGCCTCTCTCGCGAGCACACCCACCGCGCTCGTGGGGGCACTTGCGTCTCGCGATTCACACCTCATGATCGAGGCGCTCGAGGCGCTCGGCGGGAATGTGCGCAAAAGTGATCGCACGCTCGTCGTGGAGCCGCTCATGCCCGGTGCGCCGAGCATCGATGACGAGACGCCGCTCGAGATTCACTGCGGCCTTGCGGGAACGGTCATGCGTTTCGTGCCGCCGCTTGCCGCTCTCTCGGGCCGGCCTGTAACATTCACGGGCGATGAAGGCGCGCTCGTGCGCCCCATGGCAGCGCTTCTCGATGCGCTCCGCCAGCAGGGCGTCGAGGTGACATGCCACGGCCAGGAAGGATTCTTGCCCTTCACGGTGCACGGCAACGGCCTTCGCGGCGGCACGGTGACGGTCGATGCGAGCGGCTCGAGCCAGTTCGTCTCTGCTCTCCTTCTCACGGCCGTCCGCGCCGATTTCCCCCTCACCATTCGCCATGTCGGCGAGCACCTCCCCTCACTCCCCCATATCGAGATGACCCTCGCACTCCTTCGCGAGTGCGGCATCGATGCTCGCCACGAGGTCACGGATGGTTATCACGAATGGACCGTCACACCAGGCGAGCTGCGCCTGCCCGATCCGGTTACCGTTGAGCCCGATCTTTCCAACGCGGGCCCGTTCATCGCGGCGGCCCTCGTTGCCGGCGGCACCATCTCGATCGAGAACTGGCCGAAACAGACGACCCAACCGGGAGATGAATTCCGAAGGATCCTCCCCCTCATGGGCGCGCGCGTCGAGCGCATCGGACCGGACGTCGAGTTTTCGGGCACGGGGCCCCTGCGCGGGATCGATATTGATCTGGCGGCCGTCGGCGAGCTCACCCCCACCATCGCGGCCCTCGCCGCTCTCGCCGACACTCCGAGTCGCCTTTCCGGGATCGGGCACCTGCGCGGCCACGAGACGGACCGCGTCCACGCCCTCGCCGTCGAACTCACAAAACTTGGCGCGCGCGTTCACGAGGGTGAGGATTTCCTCGAGATCACACCGGGCCCCATGACGGGCACCGTTTTCGAAACCTACGAGGACCACCGCATGGCAACCGCCGCCGCGATCATCGGGCTGCGCGTTCCCGGTATCCGGGTCGTGAACGTCGACACGACGAACAAGACCCTTCCCGACTTCGTGGGGATGTGGACCTCAATGCTGCACACGGAAAGCCCCGCGGGGAACACGTGGTGAGGCGCGCAGGAAATCTCAAAAACTACGAGGATTTTGATGAATCCTCGGTGCGTTCGCGCCCCAATCGTCGCGGCTCCCGACCCCGCACGAAGGAACGCCCCACCTATGCCGATGCCATCACCGCGCGTGTCGTGGGAGTCGACCGTGGCCGCTGGCGCACCATCGCTGAAGAAGGCACCGCGAACGAACGCGCGGTGACCGCCATGCGCGCCCGTGCCCTCGGGCGTACCCCCATCGTGCCCGGCGACCTCGTGCGTCTCACGGGCGACACCTCCGGGCGCACCGACACGATCGCACGCATCGTCGAGGTGAACGAACGCACAAGCTTCCTGCGCCGAAGCGCCGACGACGACGACGCGAGCGAGCGCCCCCTCGTCGCTAACGCTGACACCCTCGTGATCGTGACGGCCCTCGCGAACCCCGAACCGCGCGGAGGCATGATCGACCGCTGCCTCGTCGCTGCCTATGTCGCGGGTATCACGCCACTGCTGTGCCTCACGAAAGCCGACCTCGCTGACCCCGCGACGTTCCTCGAAAGGTACGCGCCGCTCGGCATCGAGCACCTCACCACTCACATGAATGCCGACGGCAGCATCACCGGTATCGACGCGCTACGCGAACGCCTCAGCGGGCATCTGAGCGTACTCGTGGGCCACTCGGGGGTCGGCAAATCGACGCTCATCAACGCGCTCGTGCCGGGCACCGACCGCGCAACGGGCCATGTCAACGCCGTCACGGGCCGCGGGCGCCACACCTCGAGTTCCGCCCTCGCGTTGCGCCTTCCGGGCAGCGACGGTTGGGTGATCGACACGCCCGGGGTACGCTCGTTCGGCCTTGGCCACGTGAGCCCCGAAGAACTCGAATCCGCATTCGAGGACCTCGCTCCCCTCATGGAAGAGTGCCCGCGCGGCTGCAGCCACATCAGTGCCGACGAGGGCTGCGCTCTCGATGCACTCGTCGCCGACGGGCGCGCGGGAAGCGCCGGCCCCGCCCGACTCGCAAGCTTCAGGCGCCTCAACTCGACGCTGCGCACCAATGACCCCTGGGCCCTGTAGCTGCCCACCAGAGCGAAGGAGAAACCACGTATGGCCTCGG
Organism: Dermabacter sp. HMSC08H10; assembly: GCF_001807585.1. Classification (NCBI taxonomy): domain Bacteria; kingdom Bacillati; phylum Actinomycetota; class Actinomycetes; order Micrococcales; family Dermabacteraceae; genus Dermabacter; species Dermabacter sp. HMSC08H10. Next base: position 130,226 of record NZ_KV789424.1, on the reverse strand, counting down.
CACACCAGGACGATATCCGCCTCACCCACGTTCTCGCCGACTCCGTCGACCAGCTCACGATGTCGCGTTTCAAGTCTGAAGACCTCACGCGCGAGCGCAAGGACGACAACTCGATCGTGACCGATGCCGATCGAGCAGCGGAAGAACTCATTCGCGCTCAGCTTTCTCGTACCCGCAGCCGCGACCAGATCATCGGCGAAGAGTTCGGCTCGCACGGCGAGAGCAACCGAAAGTGGATCATCGACCCCATCGACGGCACCGCGAACTTCGCGCGCGGCGTTCCCGTGTGGGCTACGCTCATCGCCCTCGAGGAAGACGGCGAGGTCGTCGTGGGCGTCGTGTCAGCGCCCGCGCTGAACCGGCGGTGGTGGGCAGCCGTCGGAGCCGGGGCCTTCACGGGCCCGCGCCTGTCTGCCGCCCAACGCCTTCATGTCTCCTCCACCGAGCATCTTGAGCAAGCCGTGCTGTCCTATGGGAGCCTCGAGGGCTGGGCCCGCGCCGGGAAACTCCGCGAGTTCGTGAACCTCCTTCAGAGAGTCGAACGCACCCGCGGGTTTGGCGATTTTTGGAGCTACATGCTCCTTGCCGAGGGGGGAATTGACGCCGCGATCGAACCCTCCCTCAAGCTCCACGACATGGCGGCTCTCGTACCGATCATTGGCGAAGCAGGCGGGCGCTTTACCGACCTTGACGGTACAGACGGCCCCTACGGGGCGAGTGCAATCGCGAGTAACGGGCCGCTTCACGGCGCGATCCTCGAGGCTCTGCAGTCCTCTCGCTAGGCTTCTGCCTCGGCAGACGCGAAGGAGAAAACTGTAGGATAGTGGCGCACACGTGCGGCGTTTTCGCCGCGCACCACACGACCTGGGAAGGACCCTCATGAGCGTCAAGCGCGTTGCTCTCCTGACCGCGGGCGGTTACGCCCCGTGCCTCTCGTCCGCCGTCGGCGGCCTGATCGAGCGCTATAACGAGCTGAACCCCGAGATCGAGATCATCGCCTACAAGCACGGCTACTGGGGCCTGCTCTCCGGCGAAAAGATCGTCATCGACGATGAGGCCCGCAAGAACGCGCACCTCCTGCACAACTACGGCGGCTCGCCCATTGGCAACTCGCGCGTGAAGCTCACAAACACGAAGAACCTCGTCGAGCGCGGCCTCATCAAGGAGGGCGAGAACGCTCTCGAGGTCGCTGCGAACAAGCTCAAGGCTGACGGCGTTGACGTGCTCCACACGATCGGTGGCGATGACACGAACACGACTGCCGCCGACCTCGCGAAGTACCTCGCCGACAACAACTACCCGCTCCAGGTCGTGGGTCTGCCGAAGACGATCGACAACGACATCGTTCCGATCCGCCAGTCGCTCGGTGCTCGCACCGCCGCTGAGCAGACCTCCCTCTTCGCGCAGAATGTTATTGCGGAGAACGGCTCGAACCCGCGCATGCTCATCATCCACGAGATCATGGGCCGCGCATGCGGCTACCTCACGGCGGAGGCCGCACGCTACTACCAGGATTGGCATTCGAAGCAGCAGTGGCTGCCGTCGATCGGCCACGATGAGCGTCGGTGGGATGTCCACGCCGTATTCCTGCCCGAGCTTGCTCTCGATATCGAGGGTGAGGCGGAGCGCCTTAAGAAGGTTATGGACGAGGTCGGTTGCGTCAACATCTTCCTCTCGGAGGGCGCCGGCATCCCCGAGATCATCGCCGAGCTCGAAGCCAAGGGCGAAGAGGTCGAGCGCGATCCGTTCGGCCACGTCAAGCTCGACAAGATCAACCCCGGCCAGTGGTTCGCGAAGCAGTTCGCTGAGCGCCTCGGTGCCGAAAAGGTCATGGTGCAAAAGTCCGGTTACTTCGCTCGCTCTGCGAAAGCTAACGCTGACGATCTGCGCCTCATCAAGTCGATGACCGACCTCGCCGTGCAGGTCGCCCTTGAAGGCGGCACCGGCGTGATCGGCCACGACGAAGAAAAGGGCGACCAGCTTCGCGCGATCGAGTTCGAGCGCATCGCCGGTCACAAGGCCTTCGACGTGGACCAGGAATGGTTCGCCGGCGTTCTCGAGCGCACGGGCCAGAAGCTCGTGAAGGCCGAGAAGCACTGATTTTTCCGCTAGGCGGGATGATCGCCTGAGAGGCCCGGGCACGTGCGTTTTGCGCTCGTGCCCGGGTTTTATTAACTGCGAAAGGGGTCCGACGCTTGATTCGCCACACGCTGACCGCACTCTTCCCGCCGCATGCACGCGAGAGTGGGGAGCCGCCGCTGGGGCCGCACGCTGATCACTACGAGGCTTGGAGCGGCGTCCTGAGTTTCTCGCGGCGGCCGCGCCAGGGTGCCCTGGGCGATTGCTGGCTCATGGCGCCGATGCTCGCAATTCACGCGCTCGATCCCGAGTTTTTTGCGAACGCCATCAAGGTTCAGCCCGGGTCACCCAAAGCGCTCGCGCGTGTGTTCGTGGAGGGTGCCCCGGCGTGGCGCAGCGTGAATATGCGCTTTCCTGCCACCGATGGTGGCCACTTCGCCTACGCGACAGAAGAAGGGTGCGGCCCCGGCTGGCCCGGAATTCTCGAGAAGGCGTGCGCAGCGGAGTTCGCGGGATCATACGCGTGGATTGCGCGGGGCTTTGCGAAATGGGGGTTTCCAGCGCTTAGCGGCGTGCGCGCCTCGACGCGTCTCACGCTTCCCTCCCCCGGCGAAGTCGAAGACCTTCTCGCCAAGAGGCGGCCCATCGTCGCCTCCACCCACATGTTCTCCCCCGCGCTCTCGCGCAAGCGACAGTCGGGAGCTATTCCGCCGATGCACGTCATGGCGGTTGTGGATGCGAAGCCTGATACCGGCGAGATCGTGCTTCGTAACCCGTGGCGCCCGGGTGCCTGGGTCACACTCAACAAGCGAGAGTTCCGCCGCGCGTTCCTCTCAGTCGACGTGCTTGACCAGCCACTCGGGCGCTCACGCGAAGGTTCGTAGGGTCAGCCCTTACAGTTGAACCCGTTCTGCTTCTTGCCGGTGCCGGAGCAGTAGGCGTGTCCGGCCTCGAGGCCTCCCGTGTTCAGGGTCAGCTCGCTCACCGTCACGGGAATATAGCCGGCGTCAGTGAGCTGGCTGAGGATCTGCTCAGCCGCATCCACGGTTGAATCGTGAATATCGTGCATGAGAGCGATCGGCTCGGCGTAGGCGTTTGCACCCTCGACGGCTGCCGCGATCGTTTTTGCCGTGTCCTTCGTTTTCCAGTCGAGAGTGTCGACGTCCCACTGCACGATCGCCATTCCGCGAGAGGCAACAATCTCATCCACGGTTTCGTTGTGGCTGCCATACGGCGGGCGGAACAGAAGCGGCTCGAAGCCCGTGGTCTCCGCGAGAAGATCAGAGTTCTCGTTGACTTCCTTCTCCACGCGCTCGCGCGACTTGCGCTTGAGGTCGGGGTGGGTCACGGAGTGGTTGCCTAGCTCAAAACCCGCTGCCGCGACCATGAGAGTCGTCTTGCGGTGCTCTTTGATGCTGTTGCCCATTTCGAAGAACGTCGTTGCCGCTTTCGCCTTCTTGTAGACGTCAAGGAGCTCGGGAGTACGGGCGCCGGGACCGTCATCGTAGGTCAGAGCGACGCAGTGCTCGAGGAACACGTCGTAGCCGATCGCGGTAGTCGGGCGCACCGCCCCACCGGGAGTGGGCGTCGGTACCTCAGTCGAGGCGCCTTCGCCCTCGGCGCCGTCGGACTGCCCACCATCCGATGCCGCGGGGCTCGCCGCTTCGGAACCGTCCGACGGTCGGTTTGGCGAATCGATCGGCTTTGCAACATGGCGCTTAGGCGTGAAGTGTTCGAGTTCTTCGCTCGGCTCACCCGTGAATTTCGCGGGCTTTGCGCTCGCGTCCTTCGCGAGCTTTCCGAGATCAGAAAGGAACGGTTCCGCGTCGACGACGAGCCGTGCCGGGGCCTCACCGGCCGCTCCCGTACGGAACGCGAGCACGAGTTTGCCCTCGGGATTGAATGCCATCGCCGGGCCATTGCCGTACGGGGCACTCTTGTCAATGAGAGCTTTATCGACGGCCGAGGCATCAACCTTGGCCTTGCCTGCGGCATCGTGGACGGCTTTCGCAAACTCGCCCCACTTCGCAGCCTCGATAAGCGCGGCTGGGGCAAACGACTGCTTCTTTCGTGCGTCGTACCAGATCGAGCAGGGCACATCCGCCTCGTCGCCGAGGCTCCCCACAACCGCGACGCCCACGACGTCCTGAGCGGCGGCGAGAATCGTAGCCTTGATCTCGACCTTCTCGATATCTCCCCAGTGCGCCTCGCGCAGCAGACGGTTTCGCACGACCTCGGTCGCCTGGGTCAGATTGCGTGCCTTCGGAAATCGCGGGGTCGTGACGGTCTTGCCTTCGGCTTCGGGGTTGAGCGTAACGTCAACCGTTTCGAGGAGCGAAGCATCTGCGCTCGTCCACTCGGTCGACGGTTCGGGACTCGTGCTCGGTGACTGCGCGCCACCCTTACCAGGGGCCTTACCGCCGTTCTTTCCATCCCCTGCATTCGAGCAGGCAGCGAGGCCGGCGACGGCACCAGCTGAAAGTCCGGCGAGAGCGGTGCGGCGGCGAATAGGACGGGTTTCAAGAAGCGGCGACACGATTCTTCCTTCGTCGAAAGTATTGGAAAGCGAGCACTCGCACGAACCTGCACAGCTAAATAACATTGTCCGCACGCGCCTCGCCGCCCACGAGTGTACTCCCCTGCAATTCACGAACCCTCACGCCCACGCGCATCGCGAGCCCGGATAGTTCCCGGAGTTCGCCAGCCCCTCTCAAACGCTAGAGACCTCGAGGTCGAGCCGCCGCTGAGCGCGCGGTGGCGCCGTACCAATCTCCGGGAAGAGATCGGCATAAAAAGAAGCCCTCGCCAGTCAATGCTGGCGAGGGCTCCTACTGGTAGCGGGGGCAGGATTTGAACCTACGACCTCCGGGTTATGAGCCCGGCGAGCTACCGAACTGCTCCACCCCGCGTCGGTGATCTCTAACTTAGTAGGCCTCCACCGCGGAGTCTAGTTTTGAGCGCGTAAACGTTTCGTAGTTCACGTTCACGCCCCGTTTACACTCCCTTTCCCTCTCTAACTCCCGCCATTGGAGAGCTGGGCGTTTGCCGCATCGGCGCGCTCAATGGCATCCTTCAGCCGCTTCTGGGCCTCGCCGTACTTCGCCCAATCACCCTGAGCACGCGCAGTCTCGGCGTCCTTCCATGCGGCATCCAGATCCTTGAGCGCAGCGTCGAGATCTGCCTTCGGGTCGCCCGAGCCTTCAGCGGGCGCCGGGGCATCGGTCGGACTGGAGCTCGGCTCGGGGCTTGGCGATGGCGACGGTTTTGCGTCGTTGCCGCCCTTAGCCGGATCCGAGACCGCGTCTTCAACGGCTTTAGCCTCTCCCGTCGTGGGGACCTCGGCGTCGCCTGCACTCGCGCCCGAATCGCCGCCAAAGACGGCATCGAGCGCCTCGTCGAGCGTGTCAGCGTAGCCCACCTTGTCACCGAAACTCACGAGCACCTTACGCAGCAGCGGATACGAGGTGCCACCACCTGCACTCGAGCTCATGACGTACACCGGCTGGACATACAGGAGACCGCCGCCAACGGGAAGCGTAAGCAGGTTGCCGTTGATGACCTTCGAGTTGCCTTGCCGCAAAAGGTTCAGTTCATTCGAGACCTGCGGGTTGGAGTTGAACGTATTCTGCACCTGGCGCGGAGCACTCACCGGGTTCGAGCTCGGGAGCACGAGGAGCGTGAGCTTGCCGTAGTCCTCCGCGGGATTGCCCGCCTTCGTCCCCGTCTCGGAATTGACTGCAAGCAGGCCCGTGAGAACATCCTGGCCGGATTCGGGGATATAGCTCGAGGAGAGCGTGAACTGTGGCGCGCTCTCGTCGGGCATCTGCATCGTGAGGTAGTGCGGGGCTTGAAGCGGCGCCGAGCCGCTCTCGCTATCGCGCGCCTGGGTGGGGTCCGGGGTGGTCTGCCAGAAGTCCTGACCCACGTAAAAATCCTCGGCTTTGTCAATGTGGTACTTACCGAGAATCGAGCGCTGCACCTTGAAGTAATCTGCCGGGTAGCGAAGGTGGCTCATGAGTTCGCCGGAGATTTCGCTCGAGGGCTTGACGGACTCTGGGAAGGACTTCTCCCACGCCTTGAGGATGGGATCTTCCGTATCCCAGGCATACAGGGTCACGCTGCCATCGAAGGCGTCGACGGTGGCCTTCACCGAATTGCGCATGTAGTTCACGCGCCGCTCACGAAGACCGGCCGTATCGGCGCCGTTGACCTTCGAGTCGGTCACGACAGCGTCGAAATTAGTGGCCTGTGCGTACGGGTAGCGATCGCTCGTGGTGTAGGCATCGATGACCCATTTGAGCTTGCCGTCCACGACTGCCGGGTACATCTCGGTGTCGAGCGACAGGAACGGCGCAACCGTTTTCACGCGCTGCTGCGGGTCACGATCGTAGAGGATCTGCGACTTCTCGTTCACGTAGCTCGAGATCAGGATGTTGAACTCGCGGAACTTAATGGCAAACAGCATTCGGTTAAAGAAGTTGCCGACACTCGGGCCACCGTTACCGGTGTAGGTGTTCGAGACCTGGCTGCCCTGATCATCACCATCTGTTCCGGACTGGTAGTCGAACTCCTGGGGATCGGCGCCTTCGGGGGCACCGACGATCGAGTAGCTCGGCGAATGACGCCCGAAGTACACGCGCTCTTGGAAGTTGCCGAGCTTTCCCGAGCCGGGAACACCGGACTGATAGAAGGCGGGCTCGCCATCGGGGCGCCGCTGGTTACCGTAGGCCGCGGCAACGCCGAATCCGTGGGTGTACACGACGTGTTGATTCACCCACGATTGCGAGGAGAGCTCGAGTTTGTCGGGCCGTAGCTCGCGCACGCCGATCACGGTGTCTTGTTTTTGCCCGTCGATGTCGTAGCGGTCCACGCTCAGTGTCTCTTCGAACCCCCAGTAGCGTCGGTTCGCCTCGCGCTGGCCGAATGTTGGCGACACCACCGCGGGGTCGAGAAGGCGGATCTGCGCCGTCGTCGCGGCATCCTCGCGCAGCTGACCCGACGTTGCCGTCGACTTTGCGCGATAGGAAATCTCGTTGACGTCTTCGAGCCCATACGCTGCGCGCGTGGCAGCCATGTTCTGTTCGATGAACGGCTTTTCGAGATTGCGCTCGTTCGGCTCCACCTTGAACGTCTGAATGAGGTAGGGGTAGACCATCCCCACCGCGACAGTCGAAAGCACGATGAGGCCCGCCGCGGCAGCGGGAAGTTTCCAGTTGCCCTTGAGGATCCACGCGAGCAGAAGGAGTGCGACGATGATCGCCGAAATCGCGAGAATTGTTTTCCCTGGGATCAGTGCGTGGACGTCGGTGTATGCCGCGCCATCAAACTTCTCGTGCGAGGCAGTGAGGGCCGCATACCGTTCGAACCAGTGCTGGGCCGCTAGCACAAGCATGTACGCCATCGCGATGATGCCCACATGCGTGCGCGCTGCGCGCGTAAGGTTGAGGCCCTTCTTGTGGTCCCACTCGATGCCGCCGTAGATGAAGTGCCCGAGGACTGCGGCGAACGCGCTCGCGAGAATCACGAAATTGACGAGCCCGAGCGCCGTCTCGATCACGGGAAGGGTGAACACATAAAACGCGATGTCTTTATGGAAGACCGGATCGGTTTTCCCAAACGGCTCCTGGTTGAGCATGAGCAGGATCTCTTGCCACTGCCGAGTCAGGGTCAGTCCACCAAAAATCCCGAGAATCACCGGGGCAGCGATAGTGATGATCTTGCGAAGCGGCTCGACCGCGTCGCGGAACCCCGCGATCGCGATGTCTTCACGGGTGACGGGCACGATCTGCGGCCTGTACTTGTGGCTCACCCACAGGCATACGAAAATCGGGGCGGCAACAGCCACGAGCCCCACGAGGAACAAGATCCCCTCCGTAACCCACTTCTTCACGAGGAAGTCGTTGAAGCCGAGTTGGTCGAACCACATGTAGCTCGTCGCAACCTCAGCGAACCATGCAAACGCCACGATCAACGCAACGATCACGACGAGTGTGATCGTGAGCGGCGAAACTTTCTTCGCGCCCTTCTTACTCGCCGAGCCCGCGGGCCTTGGACCTGGCTGGGCAGCACCGGCAAAGGGATTCGTAAAACTCAACGGCGACCTCGGCTCACATCGTGGGGAACTATCGTGGGAGGAGTACTCACCCCGCCTAGAGGCAAGTGCCACTATTGTCCCAGTAAGGAGCAAGCGCTGTGCATTCAGAAACGCGAGACCTCAACCTGAGCGAAACCGAAGGGGCCCTCGCGGCCGCGGTACTCGAGCTCGTTCGCCACACGCGCGAACAGGATTCCCCGGGACCCGAACACATCGCGCGCTTCGCCCTCTTCAGCACCGAAGCCCTTCTCGAAGAACGCCCCGAGCTTTCTCGCCTCCTCCCACAAGAGACGCTCGACCTCGCCAGCGGCGACCCCCACCATCTCACGAGCATCGAGACCGGAACACAGCATGGCGATGTCGCCGACGAGCTCGAACACGCGTTGTGGCCAGAAGGCTGCGCGGGCGGCTACATTCAAGCCCGTATCCGCGGCGCGGTCGATGGTGCGCCCGGTGCAACTCCCGCGCCCGTGTTCGTCGCCGCAGGCGCCTTGAACACGGGCGAAACGTTCAGCGCGGTTGCACGCGAAGGCGAGGACCTCCGCGTTGGCCGCGACCTGATCCCCGAGCTCGTCGCGGCCCTCTGTGCGAGTCTCGGCATCGACTCACCTGGTGCGGGCGCCGCTGCGCCAACCGAGTAAACGCGTGAAGCACACAAGCGTCGGACCCCGCACGCCCGCATTGCGCACGTGCGGAAGCCGACGCCCCCTCCGCTTTCAGGCGTAGCTGGGTTCCTCCACCTCGGTGAGCGCCTCGAGATCGCTCTCGCTCAACTCCCCCTCGACGCCTGTGTGGCTCTCGAGTTGAGCGTGCGCAGCGTCATTCGACTCGCCCTCTGCAGCCTCTTCTTCGACATCGGGAGACGTGGTGCGCACCTCACCGGTGTTCTCATCCACCCACGACGGCGCGCTCTTCGCGTACTGCGCGGTTCCGTAGGTGAGGTCGATAGCGACGTGATCGGCGTGCATGAGAAGCTCCGTGCGAGTGTTGCCGTCGCGGTCCTCCCACGTCTGCGTCACGAGGCGGCCCGTGCACAGGAGTGGCTGGCCACGCTTCACCGATAGCACAACGTTGTTCGCAAGCGATTCGCGCCGTACCTGCACGCGCACGTATTCAGGCTTGCGTTCCTTCCATTCCTTCGCCTGTACGTCGTAGTACCGATCATTGACGGCGACGGTCACGGACGTGCGGCAGCCGCCACCATCAAACTTGAAGATTGTGGCATCCGCGGTCGCGTTGCCCTGGATGGTTGTCACGATTGCGTTCATTAAAGTTCCCCCTGGGATCGGTCGCCGCCCGGTGCGGCGCTCACCCACGAGCATGCCGAGCACGGCGCCCACACAAAAGCTCCCCTCCCCTGCTTGTGGATACATCGAGGCTGTGCGGCCTGCGCCACCGCTCGTTCGGCCCCGGCGCTCTCTCCCGGTACACTGGATCCGCCCGCGCGGCATGCCTCCATAGCTCAATGGATAGAGCAACGGCCTTCTAATCCGTAGGTTGCAGGTTCGAGTCCTGCTGGGGGCGCGAAAAAGCGCCAGTGTCCTCCACTGGCGCTTTCGCTTTGTGATCCGTGCGGATCAGTGGGCTCCCGGCTTGCGGGATACGAGAGGGTTCGCCGCTTCGGCCGACGGTTGGCGCACCTGTAGCGGACGCATCTGCTGCGGCTCGGGGTAGGACTGACCGAAGGGGAAGCGACCAAACTGTTCCTCCCCGATCACATGCCCCTCGGCCCGGGCCCGGTCAAGGAGTGCGAGCGCCTCCTCGGGGGTCGGGTACTTGCCGCTGAAGGTGGAGCCGGCGGGAAGGTAGGGCTCGAAGATTCGATTCTTGGGACGCAGCCACATTCGCCCGGGCTTGGAGCGGTCTCGCAGGGCGTGGGCGCGCCACGTGATGACCGGGTGAGTCACCGAAAGGTTGACGAGGTGGATCCACAGGCCCTTTTCGGTTGCGGCGCGATCGGCGAGCTCATGCACGTTGACGTGCGCGTTGAGGTACTTTCCTCCCGAGAGAAGGGCCATCGTTCCCGGGGCGCCCTCGGGTACGTGGGCGTAGCCGTAATTGTCGGCCGTGTACTCCTGGGCACGAGAGAGAGCTTTGCCAAGGATCGGGATGCGCATCATGAAGTTCGAAAACAGCAGGCGGAAATACGAGGTGTGGCCGGCGGCGTGGTGGCCAACCTCGTGCGCGATCACAAAGCGAAGGGCCTCGGGGTCGCGGACTTTGCCGCCCACTTCGAAGAGGTCGGAATAGACACACACGAAGCGCCTATAACCGTGGCCGGCGGCAAAGGCGTTGATCATGCCGTTACCGGAGAGCACATAGGCGTCGGGTACGCGGCGCATTCCGAACTGTTCGGCAGCTTCGGCGACCATCCGGTATCCCTCGGGGAACTGCGTGGGGCTCATGCGCACGCCGGAGGCTCGAAGCTGCGCGTACATGAGCGCGCGGGCGATCCATAGCACCCATGGGATCAACATGAAGGCAACGAACAGCTGGATCCCGATGGAGATGGGGCTGTAGGGGTTCGAGAGCCCGCCGTCTGCCGACTCCCCCTCGAAGGCGGGCTGGATGCTCGACCACTTTCCCGTCGCCGCCATGTAAATGATGAACACGACGGCACCGACCCACGCGACGAAGAGAAGGCACGTGATGAGAACTCCCACGGCAAACAGCGGGATGTCCCACGGATGCCGAAGGGAAAGATCCCCCAGCAGCCCGTGGCGCGTGGAGCCGTTAAAAAGGCCCGGCTTCCCTGCCGGTTTCGTGTGCTCGCTTTCGAAGGTGGGCGGGTCTTGAGATTCGATTTCGGTCATGACTCCACCGTAACAACAGCGACCTTCCGATCCCTACCGCACCACCAACGCGAGAAGAGTGGCGGCGGAAGAATGATTGTGGCGTGTTGGTGCCTGCTGCCGATGGGGCATAGCGCGCGAAAGCACAAAGGTGGGGCGCCGCCGTCGCGACGCCCCACCCACACAATTGAGATGCTCAGGCCACCGGGGTGATGAGGCCCTTCGTCTGGGAGGTCGCGCGCGAGAAGCGCTCAGCGACATCGGCCCAGTCGACGATGTTCCAGAATGCCTTCACGTAGTCAGCCTTGACGTTCTGGTAGTCGAGGTAGAAAGCGTGCTCCCACATGTCGAGGAGGAGCAGCGGCACGGTTGCCGCTGCAAGGTTGCCCTGGTGGTCGTAGAACTGCTCGATGATGAGCTTCTCGCCGAGCGAATCCCATGCGAGGATCGCCCAGCCGGAGCCCTGAATGCCGAGCGCGGCAGCGGTGAACTGGGCGCGCAGGCCATCAAACGAACCGAAGAACTCTTCGACTGCCTGAGCGAGCTCACCCTCGGGCTTGTCGCCGCCTTCGGGCGAAAGGTTCTCCCAGAAGATCGTGTGGTTCACGTGGCCGGCGAGGTTGAACGCGAGGTTCTTCTGAAGCTGGTTGATCGTGCCGAAGTCGTTCTTGTCGCGAGCTTCCGCGAGCTGTTCGAGCGCCTGGTTCGCGCCGTTGACGTACGTCTGGTGGTGCTTATCGTGATGCAGCTCCATGATGCGGCCCGAGATCGAGGGCTCGAGAGCGGCGTAGTCGTATCCGAGATCGGGAAGAGTGTATTCAGCCATGGTGGCCACCTTTCTTCGACGCTGACGTGCGGGGCATGCGCAAAGCACATACGCACAGGTGAAACCCTATCGAGTCCCATTGGGTGTTCAGTGTGAACTCGGGTTTACGATAGAGGCGTGAGTTCTACAACGACGAAACCAGGTAACGACCGCATCATCTGGGTGGATTGCGAGATGACGGGCCTCGATAAGACAAACGATGCTCTTATCGAAGTCGCCGTTCTCGTGACCGACGGGGACCTCGAAATCCTCGGCGAAGGGGTGGATGTCGTCATCAAACCCCCGGCAGGCGCGCTCGAGTCGATGGATGATTTCGTGCGGAACATGCACACGACTTCGGGTCTGCTCGAGGAGCTCGACGGTGGCATCACCCTCGTCGAAGCCGAAGAGGCGTGCCTCGCCTATGTCAAGGAGCATTGCCCCGAGCCCGGCAAGGCGCCTCTCGCGGGCAATTCGGTGGGCACCGACCGTGCTTTCATCGACCGCGACCTCCCGGAGTTTGCCCAGTTCATGAGCTACCGCACGATCGATGTCTCAAGCCTCAAGGAACTCGCCAAGCGCTGGTTCCCGCGCGTGTTCTTCAATACGCCGGAGAAACACGGCGGCCACCGCGCACTCGCCGATATTCGCGAGTCGATTCAGGAGCTCAAGTACTACCGCGAAGTTCTCTTCGTGAAGGAGCCCGGCCCCACGAGCGATGAGGCCCGAGCAGCCTCGAAGAAGTTCGAAATCACGCCTCAGTAGACTCTTCCCGCACTCTCACACCACACAGGAGTTTTGACAATGACGACACCCCTCCTTCTCGAGGCAACGAAGACCGACCCCGCGCATGCCGCGTGGCTTGAGGATGTGGGGAAGGATCTACTCGAGTGGGGCGCAGCCTCGCGCACGGAGCATGGCTTCGGATGGCTCGACTCAAGCGGTACTCTCGATCCGGATCACGACCTCGAACTGTGGATCAATTGCCGCATGACACACTGCTTCGCCCTCGCAAGCATCCGCGGCACCGAGTCCTCTCGCGATTATGCCGAGCTCGCAGCCCACGGCCTCTCGGCGCTTTCGGGCGCGTTTCACGATGTCGAACACGGCGGTTTCTACTCGATCATCGCCCGTGAAACGGGTGAGCCGGTCGATGATTCAAAGCAGGCCTACGCCCACGCGTTCGTGGTACTCGCCGCTTCGAGTCTCGTCGAGGCAAAGATCCCTGGCGCGGGCGAACTCCTTGAAACCGCGCTCGAGGCGCATGCACGCTTTTTCGAATCCGAACACGGGATGTTTGCCGACACCTACTCGCGCGATTTCTCGAACTGCGAGGACTACCGCGGGATCAACGCGAATATGCACAGTGTCGAGGGACTCCTCGCAGCCTCGGCAGCGACCGGCCGCCTCGAGCTTTTCGAGCGCGCCGCGGTCATCGTCGAGCGCGCGCTCGCGTTCGCGAAGGGCAACGGCTGGTTCCTGCCCGAGCACTTCACGACCGCGTGGGAGCCCCGCCCCGACTACAACCGGGAGGAGCCCGCCCACCCGTTCCGCCCCTATGGTGCAACGATCGGCCATTCGTTTGAATGGGCGCGCCTCGCCCTGCACACCGCGGCCGGTTTCGAGGGGCAGTTTTCCGACGTCACCCGGGCTCAGGAACGCGCCTCAGCTTTGCGCGACGGCGCGCTCGCCCTCGCCGAGAAGGCATGTGAGACGTGGGGCATCGACGGTGACGGCGGCTTCCCGTACACGGTGGACTGGGATGGCTCACCCGTCGTGCACGAACGCATGCACTGGGTCGTCGCTGAGGCCATCGGTGCGGCCGCTGTGCTGTTCCGCACGAACGGCGATGCCGTCTGGGAAGAACGCTATGAGTCCTGGTGGCAGTGGGCGAAGACGACAACCATCGTTCCCGGCAGGCTCGGCAGCTGGGTCCACGAGCTCACCGCCACGGGCGAGATCAGCGAAACGACCTGGAAGGGCCAGCCAGACATTTACCACGCCTACCAGGTCACGCTTATTCCGCGCCTGCCCGCATGGCCGCCTCTCGCTCACGCCGTCGCTACGGAAGCTCGCTCTCGATAAACCGCGCGTTCGACCCCGCGAGCCTTCGCTGCATCACGTCGAAGGCTTGCGGGTTCGAGTCGATCGCAAGGAACCGTCGGCCCAGTTTGTGCGCGACCGAAGCGGTCGTACCCGAGCCGGCAAAGAAATCGAGCACCCAGTCGCCCTCGCGACTGCTCGCTTGCACGATTCGCCTGAGAATCCCCTCGGGCTTTTGGGTCGCGTAGCCGGTCTTTTCGCGCCCCGTGGGTGACACGATCGTGTGCCACCACACGTCGGTGGGAAGTTTTCCCCGCTCAGCTTTTTCTTTCGTGACGAGGCCGGGCGCCATGTAGGGCTCGCGATCGACGTCCTCCGAGTTGAAGAAATAGCTTCTTGGGTCCTTGACGTACACGAGGATCGTGTCGTGCTTCGCGGGCCATCGCTTCTTCGTACGCGCTCCGTAGTCGTACGCCCAGATGATCTCGTTGAGAAACGACTCGCGGCCAAAGAGCGCATCGAGGAGAACCTTCGCATAGTGCGCCTCGCGATAGTCGAGGTGGAGGTAGAGCGTTCCCGACTGGGCGAGCACGCGATGTGCCTCGATGAGCCTCGGTTCGAGGAACTCCCAGTAGTCCTCGAACGCGTCGTCGTAACCGTAAAGGGCGCCCTTGATGCTCGTGTAACTGCGTCCTTTGAAACCGACTCGCGAGCCCTCGGTGCCATCGGCTGCGCGCATGGTCTGGAGGGACTGGCGCTGTTGGCGCCTGCCCGTGTTGAACGGCGGGTCGATGTAGATGAGCTGGATCGACTCGCCCGGGAGAGTGCGGAGTACCTCGAGGTTGTCCGCGAGCACAACGCTCGAGGCAGCGTCCTCTCCCACGAGGGCCTTCGTGTCGCTCATGTGTCCTCATTTCGCGAGTGCCGGTTTTGCGCGCTTAAAGGAAAGAGCCCCTCGCTCGAGGGGCTCTTTAGCGGGGTGATCGACGGGATTTGAACCCGCGACCGCCTGGACCACAACCAGGAGCTCTACCAACTGAGCTACGACCACCATTGTGCGGGGTCTCCCGCAACGGATAAATACTTTACCCGGCTGCCCCGGGACTTCGCGAATTCTTGCAGGAGAAAGGGATGTGAATCTCACCGCATGTCAGAAAGCGGGGCGAGGGCGCGGAACGTGCGGATCGCCGCCTCGGCCGCGGCATAGCCAGCGTCCTCGCTCGCGCCTTCCACACCCGAACGGTCAACGGCCTGTTCGCGGGTATTGACCGTGAGCACGCCATTGCCCACGGGGGTGGACTCGTCGAGGGCGACGCGTGCAAGACCCTCCGTCGTCGCGCCGGAAATGTACTCGAAGTGTGGAGTCTCGCCGCGAATCACGACGCCGAGCGCAACCACGACATCGCACGTGCGCGCAAGCGCTTGCGCGGCAACCGGGAGCTCGAACGAGCCGGGCACACGCACTTCCGTCACCGTGCAGCCCGCATCGGCGGCCGCGCGCCTGGCACCGTCGAGCAAGGCATCCATGATTTCCGTGTGCCAGCTCGCCGCCGCGATACCGATCGTCGCCGGGCCGGCATCATGCGTGCCAAGCGCCGAGGAGGGGGTGCCGTATCCAGCCATAGGGTTCTCCTTCGATGTCGTGGGGTTAGTCGTGCGAGGGGCCGAGGCGATGCGCCATCTTCTCGCGTTTGGTTTCAAGGTAGCGCCTATTTGCCCCGCGCGGTGCGATGACGCTCGGCACGATCTCGGCAACCTCGATGCCGAGGCCCGCAAGCGCGCCGTCCTTTTCGGGGTTATTCGTCATGAGACGCACGCGCCCCATGCCCAGGGCGCGAAGAATGTCCGCCGCATCGTCGTAGCGGCGTGCGTCAACGGGCAGGCCTAGGTGGACATTCGCCTCGACCGTGTCGTCACCGAGATCCTGAAGGTGGTAGGCGCGAATCTTCTCGAATAGACCGATGCCTCGCCCTTCGTGGCCGCGCATGTAGATCACGGCCCCTCCTTCGCGCTGGATCGTCTCGAGCGCTTTTTCCAGCTGCTCGCCGCAATCGCAGCGGTACGAGCCGAAAATATCGCCCGTCGCACATTCGGAGTGCACGCGCACGAGAGGAGGCTGGGAAGCGTCGGAACCCTCCCCCGGCCACGCGGCGCCACGCGCGAGCAGACTCACGTGTTCCGCATCGCGACCGCGCCACGCACGCACCTCAAACGTGCCGTGAGGCGTTGGCATCTGAATCGGCTCAGTGCCGCGAACGCGCGCCTCGCTCACTGGGCCGCCTCTCGCGCGTCGCGCTCCTCGAGATATGCCGTGAGCTGCTCGATCGTGATAATCCCGAGTCCATGCTCACGCGCGAAATCCGCGAGAGCTTCCGCGTGCATCATCGAGCCGTCGTCATACACAACTTCGCCGATGAGCCCCACGGGAGTGAGGCCCGCAAGGCGCGTGAGTTCAACAGCGGCCTCGGTGTGGCCGGGGCGCTCCCGCACACCGCCATCTCTAGCGATAAGGGGAAGGACGTGACCTGGGCGAATGAGTTCCGCCGCGCCGCCGGTCGCGAGCGTGCGCGCAGTGATCGCCCGATCCACCGCGGAAATACCCGTCGCTTCGACCGCGCGCGCATCGCAGCTAATCGTGTAGGCGGTGCGCAGCGGATCCTCACTGTTCGGAACCATGAGCGGAAGCTCAAGGGCAGCGGCGCGCTCGGCCGTCATGGGCGCGCACAGGTATCCCGAGCTGTGTCGCACGAAGAAACCGACCTTCTCGGGGCTCGCGAGCTCGGCGGCCATGATGAGATCGCCTTCGTTTTCACGGTTCTCGTCGTCGAGCACCACGAGGATCTCTCCGCCAGCCAGCAGGTCAAGCGCCTCCTCCATCGGGGTCAGGTCAATCGCAAAGCTCATTTCGCGCGCTCCTCACGTGCGGCGCGCACGGCCACGAGCCGCGCCGTGTATTTGGCGATCACGTCGGTCTCGACGTTCACTCGGGTTCCGACGGTTGCCTCGCCAAGCGTCGTAGCCTCGAGCGTCTCGGGGATGAGGGCCACCTCGACAAAGGCGGGGCTCTCCCCCGGCGTATTCACGGCCGTGACGGTGAGCGAAACGCCATCGAGGGTGATCGAGCCTTTTTCGGCGACCTGTTCTTCAAGGGTGTCGGGGATCTCGATGCGCATGCGCCACCACGTTCCCTCATCGTCGATGCGGGCAACAACTCCCACGCCGTCGACGTGCCCCTGCACAATGTGACCGTCGAGGCGGGCGCCGACCTCGGTGCAGCGCTCGAGATTCACGCGGCTACCAACGGCGAGATCGCCGAGGCTCGTGCGTGCGAGGGTCTCCCCCATGGCGATCGCGGTGAATCGAGCCGCCTCGCCTTGGGTTTCGGGCGTTTCGATCGCCGTCAGGCACACGCCGTTCACGGCGAGGGATCCGCCGAGCGCAAGGCCGTCGAGCAGAGGCGCCGGCGCCTCCAGGGTGAGGCGCGCCGTGTCGTCCGCCCCTTTCTCAAGCCCCGTGACGGTGCCCTTCGCGCTGATAATTCCTGTAAACATTGGTCACTCGCCTTTCGTGGGAGTTTGCTGCCGCGCACGCGGGATCGCGTGGAAGAGAAGATCTGAACCGCTCACATGGAGTGATTCGGGAACGATGTCGAAGTCAAGCCGGTTCTCGAGGGTCCCGATGCCGAGCCCCGTGACCGCAGGTGTGCCCGCACCGAGCAAAGTCGGGGCCTCGTGGATCCAGAGGTCGTCGACGAGATCGAGCGTGAGCGCCGCGGAGATTAAACGCGGGCCACCTTCGAGAAGCAGGTGCTCAACCCCGTGTTCGGCGCGCAGGTTTTCGAACACGGCGCGGATATCTCGCGTGCGATAAAGAAGCGGGCGTGCGTGTTCAGGGCCGTGTGTGGCTTTCGCGAGCCGCGAGTGTGGCTCGAGCGGGCGCTCGCCAATCACGACTCGCCGCGGTTGGCGTTGAGCGAGCGTGCCGTGCGCATCTCGCGCGGTAAGTGCGGGGTCATCGGCGAGGGCCGTGCCCGTGCCCACGGCGATCGCGTCCACGGTGCTGCGGAGCGCGTGTCCCTCCACACGGGCGTCCTCTCCGGTAATCCAGGCGTTCGTGCCATCGGCGGCTGCGACGTAGCCATCGAAGGTTTGCGCAATTTTCGCGGTCACGAACGGGCGCGCTTCGCGCGTGGCGAGGAACCAGCGGCGGTTCAGTTCCGTTGCGCGGGCAGTGAGGTCCCCTCCGACGCTACCCGGCAACGCGTCACTCCACAGACGGGCGTTGATGCCGGCATCGCGAAGAAGAGCACCCCCGTTCGCGGCGATGTCGTGCGGGTCTTGAACGGCGTAGAGCACGCGCGCAACGCCCGCGTCGATGAGAGTGCGCGCGCACGAGGGCGTACGGCCCGCGTGGGCGCACGGTTCAAGAGTCACGATGCAGGTCGCGCCGTGCACATCGAGGCCACGTTCCCGGGCGACCGCGAGGGCATCTGCTTCGGCATGCGGGGTTCGGGCGCCTCGGTGGAAGCCTGTGGCAAGGAGTTCCCCGGAGGGGCTGAGGAGCGCTGCGCCGACGCGCGGATTGGCACCGAGGGGTCCG
Organism: Dermabacter sp. HMSC08H10; assembly: GCF_001807585.1. NCBI lineage: Bacteria > Bacillati > Actinomycetota > Actinomycetes > Micrococcales > Dermabacteraceae > Dermabacter > Dermabacter sp. HMSC08H10. The sequence goes on along the minus strand of NZ_KV789424.1, from coordinate 111,814 downwards.
CGCCGCGCCTGTTCGAGTGCGCGCTCACACGCCTCACGCAGGGCGCTTTCGCGCGCGGCGTCGTGAGGGGGCTGATTCATGCCCATGGTCCTCGCCTCCCGCATCGCTCATCTCGATCGATGGTCCGGGAGAAGGGAAAACTGCGAGAGCACGGCGCGTAAAAGCGGCATGCTTCGCCCGCATGAACCTCCCATCCAGACTGTACTGTCGGCACCGGAATTCCACCGGTCAGGCCCAAGGCTCGCCCCACGGAGTGAAACGCGCCCGGGTTAGCGGGCTTTCACCGCCAGTTCGGAATTGCACCGAGTTCCCGGAACATGCGCCACCAGTTTAGCGCGCATGCGGGCGGGAACGACAAAACCCCGCTCTTTCAAGCGAGGGTTTCCGTGTCGTGCGCCATCAGGGATTCGAACCCCGGACCCACTGATTAAGAGTCCCAAACCAGGCGACCTTATCGAGGTTGATTTCACCGGCGGCAGCGGATGACCGCCTGAGTGACGCTACACCTTTGACGATATATATCTTGGGCAATATGGTGATGGCACGACGTGGACACTGCACTGCAGCATGGAAGTGTCCGAGTGGTACGCAAAACTCAGTCCCACAGACAAAGGGAACTCCTGCACGATTAGGTGACAATGGTGGTGTCAGGCTGCGAGGCTCACGGCCTGGTTCATGATGGTCTCGTATTCGATGGGGGCAGTCGGCCCAGTCGCGTTTGTCGGCGGCGCGGGTGGTACGTTCTCTCGATCCAGGTGCCGATTGCGATGCGGAGTTCTTCGCGGGTCCGCCACCGCTTGCGGTCCGGAACGTTTTTCTGCAGGAGTGCGAAGAAGGAGTCCATCGCTGCGTTGTCGCCGGCCGCACCAACTTTGCCCATCCACCCGATGAGGTGGTGGCGGTTCAGGGCGTGCACGAAGCTTCGCGCTCGGAACTGGAATCCTCGGTCCGCGTGCACGATGCACCCAGCAGCATCGGAACGGCGCGATACCGCGTTGTTCAGGGCGTTCACCGCGAGACGGGCCTTCATCCGGCCGCTGATCGAGTAGCCCACGATCCTCCCGAAGAACTCGTCTTTGATCGCGCACAGGTAGAGCTTGCCCTCGTCGGTCCAGTGCTCGGTGATGTCGGTCAGCCAGAGCTCGTTGACGTCACCTGCGGTGAAGTCCCGCTGGACGAGATCGTCGTGCACGCTCGGGCCTGGGCGTTTCCTGTTCTTACCGCGCTTCTTCCCGAACACGGGCCACCACTGGTTATCTCGGCAGATCCGCCACGCGGTTTTCTCGCACATCACTTCGCCCGCGGCGCGGGCCTCCCCTCCCCTACTAGGAATCTGGATCCGAACTAGGGATCGTCCCGGTGGGCGTCGAACAGAGCGTTTGCCCGGTAGGCCTCGGTCAGCTCGGAGGCGGTGACCTGCCGGTTTCGCCAGCGGTAGTAGGGCTGGCGGGAGAGGTTCAGGACCCGCAAGGACACCGCGACGGGGATCCCGTCAGCGGCGAGCTCGCTCACGAGCGGTTAGAACCATTTCCCGGCAAATTCGTCTGGGACAGGTAGGCGGCCGCTCGACGGAGGACCTCGTTCTCCTGCTCCAGCACCCGGTTGCGGCGACGGAGATCGCGCAGTTCCGTCGAGTCCTCACGGGTCCTCCCGGGGCGGTTGCCGTCATCGATATCGGCCTGGCGGATCCATTTATGGAGCGCCATCTCGTGGATTCCGAAGTCCTTCGCGATCTGCGCGAGCGTGACGCCGTCCTCACGGGACCGGGCCACCCGTACGACGTCATCGCGGAACTCTCGAGGGTAGGGAGCGGGCATAGGGCACATCGTTCCAGGCCGCCCTGCGGGCAAGCCAGATCAGATGTCACCTTTCCGCGCAGCAGTCCCTCCTGATTGCTTTTCAAATCGCGCTTAAACTCCTGCGCCGAGGAAGAGCCTGGTGCATACGTTGTTGGGAGGTGCTCGTGCGTCGGCTACATCTGCCTGTTGATGGGTGCGCTGCCGAATGTGATCGCATCGGCAGCGCACCCGCCGCGGGGGCGTTTTCAGCCGCCCGAGGCCCTAGGAGTCGACCCGGTTGGGCTCTGCCGCAGTGCGCGTGCTGCGGTTCGGTCCGCGTTCTGCCTCTCGTGGCGGCGACGGCTGTGAGTGTGCACTGCGTGCCTTGAACACGAAGCCCCCGGTCGCGACAAGGACTGCGAGTGCCCCAATGCTGGACCAAATAGCATGCGTCTGTTGAGTGAAGGCATCACTTACTGCGATGGAACTCGATACGCCTAAGCATATGCCGAATAGCGCACCGATTAACCGGTCTTTCATCATGGCGGTTCCTATCTCTCGGGCCGTCGTGTTAGGGAAGGCGCATGCACGGAACGCAGACATTGGGGGCGCCAAACTTTGAACAGCATGCTCGCAACGCGGGACCGCATGAAGCGAAGGCGCACGCTAGGCAGAGGGCGATACCGGCGCCGGTGGGAGATGAGGCGCATGGTGCCGCGCATGTAGCGCATCCTGCTGCTCGCTCCAGACACTGCATGACGTTCTTTGACTGGCAGGATCCACTCACCTGATAGTTCGTCTTCGCGCAACCGCCACAAGGATCTTTCTTTGATGCTCTCGCTGTGTGAGCATCGTACGTGGCAGCTAATTGGGCAGCTGGGATTGGCTTTTCCGCGCGACCATTGACACTTGCGGCTGAAAGGGAGAGAGCGTCGTTTTCCTGGTCATACCTATATATTTCGACGCCGACTCCGGTGGAGCCGTCTTCGGCGGTCTCTTTTGTATAAACGAGGAACCGAGAGTCGGGAAGCTGGAGGGCTGCGACGGACCGGTGGGAGCCGTCGCTGAAGCTTGTCCGGGCGAACTCCGATTGCATTGCTTCGGGCGCATCGGGACGCTGCCCGGCCTCGGTGGCCTCCTTACCACGTAATCCCTTCTGAGCGATGGCTGTGCTCCGCGGGAGACTCGTTGCCAGGTCGAGGTCAAGTGCGGCGAGGGCAGCTCTTGTGTTGCTATCTTCCGAAAGCTCTTGCATCAGCTCGTCGATGCTGGGCTGGTCGAGACCACTAGTCTTGGACTTTAGCGGCTTCGGCTCGAGGGCATGCGCCACCCCTGAGCCAACCCGTGTATGGATGGTTGCAATGGTAGCGACGGCCGCGAGCCCGGCTGCGCTTTGAAGCGCGGCGCGCCTACTGAAGAACCGTCGCTCCGCATGAGGAGTAGTAAATGCTAGATGTTCATTATTGCGGTGAACTCCGATAATTCGGGCCAACAGAAGGGACGTAGTCGGGCCAAAGCGGCGGGCCATGAGAGCAACAAGCCGCGGGCCTGAGTATACCTTTGGGGTAGTACGATTGAACGTGATCGCCACGGGGATGTGTGGCGGGTTTGGGCCGAAGTGGTTGATGCGGATCTGTTCGACCTCTGGGTCGGAAAGAGGTCGTGCGAGGAGTTTGCCGTTGGTTTCCTGCTCCAGTGAGTGAGAGATGGCGCTACATTCCCCGCACCCTGAATCAAAGGCGATGTAGGTTTTCGAATAGTCCAGTGAGTCCTGCGTCATTACGGTACTCCTGTGGCTTTTTCGGAAGGCACCGGTTGGTCACCCCTGAGTCAAACTAGCAGCCGACTCTAGTGTGGTCAAGATCTCAAGTGAGCTTCCTCTGAACTCCGGGCCAGTTCTAAGGACCAAGCATGGGGAGTTGGTCAAACGTGTTGCTCTCGGAGATCGGTTTGGATTTCGTGAACAAACGAGGTGTGTAGTCGGGCGGCGATAGCCCTTTGTGGAGGCGCATACCGCCGAGGCTATTTCCCGACTAACCTGGCCGCGATGACGTCGTCCGTGTCGCCCTGAACCGTGAGCACGGCACCCACCTGAAGGACATCGCCGAGGACTTCGGCACCAGCTTCTCCTGCCTGACGAACTGGGTCCGCCAGGCCGAGGCCGAGGCCGGCAACAAGTCCGGCACCACGAAAGCCGAAGCCGAAGAACTCCGCGCCGCATCCCCACGCCCCCAGATGCCCATGAGCACCACTGAAACGTGGCAACCGAGCCACCCGCGACACCACGAGCCCACGCATCCTGCATCAGCACATGGTCAAAACCGTCGCCGTCATCAGCACGCGACAGCTCCGAAAACCGTGTCACCGCCTCAACTCCAGGCCCCACCTGACGAGACCCAACCCCCATCACGTCCTCAACCGCAGCCCGATCAAGATTCGTCGCGACACTCGTAATCACGTAACCGAGAGGGTTATCCATCGCCAGCAACCGCGCCGCGAAAACCCCTAAATCACCGCCACCGCAGCCAGCCACAACCAAGACCGCTTCGCTCACGCAGTCCCCACTGCATTCGAGCGTCGAAGACTTAGCTGAAAGCACTTCACCGATGAGCTCCACGAACTCAGGACCTGCTTCGCCGTGCCAGCCGTCTTCGGCTAGCCCGCCCAAGATTCCCCGAAACCTCGCTTGGTCAGTCATCGCGCTACCGCCTACTGCGCCGAGCCCTCGTCGGACTCACGCGCTTGCTCGGCAGCTTCACCCCATCGGCGAAGCATTTGGCCGCGAACGTTAATTTTTTCGTCAGTCGCGGCTCGTAAGGACAATGCGACTTCGTCCCAGGTCGCAGGCCGAACGGAACGCCTTTGGTCCATTGCCCAGTCATAAAGTCCGGGGTAGCCCTTTTGTGTGAGCAGGATGTCTGCAATTCGAGCACTAGTAGTCATAAGGACAGCGGACTACTATTTTTAGTAATCTCGCACCATCTTAAATACAAATTGGTAACGATGCAGTTAGCGCCCACCCTGAGGGTATGTTGACACTGAATCAGGTAGGAATCATAAAGCAAACGGTAGACGAACGAATTTCTGCGGCCACTCGCGCACTGGTAGCACTCCACGGCATGAGGAACGCCGACCTAGCAGATGTGCTTGGCATCGGGCAGAACTCTGTGTTTATGAAGTTGCGCGGCGACTCACCTTGGAAGGCGGCTGAGGTGGCACTGGTGGCGGAATACTTCGGTGTGCCGATCTCTATCATTTTCGATGGGATGGCTGCCGTTAACAATGAAGAAGCCCCCGCTCTTCCGAGCGGGGGCTTCCGTGTCGTGCGCCATCAGGGACTCGAACCCCGGACCCACTGATTAAGAGTCAGTTGCTCTAACCAACTGAGCTAATGGCGCCTAACGAAGAAATACACTACGCCGCTCACTGCCGCCCGCGCCAATCGATCAAGATGTTTTATGCCGAAGCACACATTCAGTGGCGCCGCCTACACTATGGAAGAACGTCATTGCCGGAGCCTAAGGAGTTGAGCGGTGCGGATCGCAGTCACGGGTGCGACAGGCGTCCTCGGGCAAGAAGCTGTCGAGGCACTCGTGGCAGCCGGCCACGAGGTCACGGGCGTGACCCGCCGAGAGCGCGGCATCCCTGTGGTGGAAGGTCGCGGGGCCCATGCCGTCATCGCCGATGTCTTCTCCGCCAATGACCTCGAACGCGCCTTTCGCGGCCACGATGTCGTCATCAATACGCTCGCGAAGATCCCCACGGGCATGGGTGCCCTCCGGCCGTTCGCCTGGCGCGAAGATGACCGCCTGCACCTCGAAGCATCAGCCGCGATCGCAAAGGCGGCAGCACGGGCCGGAGTCAGGAAGCTCATTCAGGAATCCTCGATGTTCATGTACCCCGATAACGGGAACAAGTGGATCAGTGAGGAGCATCCCCTTGCCGTGAAAAACCAGGCATTCAAGCCGCGAGTATGCGAAATGCGCGCTGCCGTCGACTTCGCCGAAAGCGGGCGCAGCGCCGTTGTGCTGCGTCTAGGTCAGCTGTATGGGCGCGACCCCGGCACAACCTACGCCCTTCGCAAGACTCGCGAGGGCGAGGCGGTGCTCCTCGGCAAGCCGAGCGACTACATCACGCTCGTGCACCATATCGACGCGGGACGTGCTTTTCTCGCGGCCCTCGATGCCCGTTCCGGTTTCTACAACGTGGGAGGCGAGCCCATCACACGCGCGAGGTGGGCAAAGGATCTCGGGCGCGAAGCGCGCGCGCAGGGGGACGCAAAATTCTTCCCCGCCGCAACGCAGGCCGTTCTCCCCGCGAAAATGGACGTGCAACGCCGCTCGCTGCGCGTCTCTTCGATCCGATTTATGCGGGAAACCGGATGGCGCCCAACGATCGGGCCGTCGAGCCTCGGCTGGTCGCGCATGTAAAACCTCGCTCCCGCCGACACGTGACATCTGTCAGCTCCTTCTCGTGACAGACCCCGATGGAGGAGTTCTCGAGCCTCGAACAAACTTGAGGCATGAACGACATCGCAGTGGAGCTCACGAAGCTTCGGAAACAGTTTTCCTCAATTGTCGCCGTCAATGACATCGACCTCACAGTCGAGCGCGGCGAGGTTCTCGCTTTTCTCGGACCGAACGGCGCCGGAAAAACGACAACACTCGACATGGTTCTCGGGCTCACAAGGCCTACGTCGGGAAGCATTTCGGTATGCGGAACCACTCCGCGCGAAGCGATCAAAGCAGGAAAAGTCTCGGCGCTTCTCCAAACGGGCGGGCTTCTCGCCGACATTACCGTCGGCGAGACCGTCGATTACATCGCCTCAACCTTCCCAAAGCCGACGATGGGGCGGCGCGCACTCGAGCTCGCTGGCATCGCGGAACTCGCGAGTCGCAAGGTCAAAGCCTGCTCCGGAGGTGAGCAGCAGCGCCTCAAATTTGCCCTCGCACTTTTGCCCGACCCGGAAGTGCTCATTCTCGACGAGCCCACAGCTGGGATGGACGTCTCGGCCCGCCGCACGTTCTGGGATCGCATGCAAGGTGAGGCGAGCTCGGGCCGCACGATTATCTTCGCGACCCACTATCTCGAAGAAGCAGAGCAATTCGCGCGTCGCGTCGTGTTCATTTCGGAGGGCGCAATTGTCGCCGATGGTCCCACGGAGCAGATCCGCGACCTCACCGGCGCAAGGTCGATCCAAGCGAACGTAGAAAACCCAGAGTCGGTCATGGTTTCCCTTCGCGAACGCTTCCCTCACCTGAGCGTCGAGGTCACGGGGGCACACTTGACAACCGTCGCGAGTGAAAGCGACGACGTGGCCCGTTTCCTCCTCTCGCTCGCGGGCGTGAGCAATCTCGAAATTTCACACCCGTCGCTTGAGGACTCGTTTGTTCGCCTCACGAAAGATCGGAAGGACGCCTAATGTTTGCGATCGAACTCAAACGCCTATTCAGGGATCTCGTCACCCTTTTCTACATCGTTGTCTTACCGGTCATCATCTACATTGCCCTCGGCGAGACAAGCAGCTTTGCCGAGGCGAGGATCGGCGATGGTAACGTTGCGATGTCGATCATGGTGGCTATGGCCGCCTACGGTGCCGCGAGTGCAACGGCGGGCATCGCGTCACAAGCCGGCGTCGAAAAGATCCGAGGCTGGGGCCGCCAACTCGGCCTTACACCGCTCAGCGACATGCGCTACATCGCAGTGAAGTCGGCGGTGGGCTCCATCATCGCTGCCCTTCCCATCATCATCATGTTCATCATCGGCGCCTTCACGACAGCCGACGCACCACTCGAAGATTGGATCGTGTCGTTCCTCATCCTGTTCGCGGGATCACTGATGTTCGGCTTTTACGGGCTGATCTTTGCCTTCGCCATGCGTAGTGAAGGCGCAGCGACCGCTTCGACCGGGTTGCTCGTGCTCTTTGGTTTCCTGGGGAATCTCTTCATTCCGCTTAGCGGAACTCTCCTTGAGATCGGGCGCTTCACACCCCTTTATGGCTACGCCATGCTCGCCAAGTATCCCTTCATGCATGGGAAGATGTACTCCATGAATGGAGGTCTCTACACCGATCCTCTGTGGTACGGGCTCGTCAATATGGCTGTGTGGTGCGTGATCTTCACTGCGGCCGCAGTCTTGCTCGCCCGTAAAACTCGCGAAAGGCAGTAATGCTCGAGAATTCTGGAAAGGGAGTCACCGAGAATCGAAGGCGCACGCTTGCCTATGCGATGTCGCTCGTGTGGCTTCTTTTCCTTTCATTTCCACTGCTCACCGCGGTCTACGATGATATTCCGACGGCTTCTCGGATCCTGTCGATCCTCGTGACGGTCGCCTTTGCTGGCCTCTATGCAGGATCGATGATCCGGCATTTTCGTGACCCCGATCGAATTACCGATTCGGTCACGTGGAAGACTGTCGCGTTCATCGCGCTCCTCGTGGCGATGTGCGTCACACAGCTGCTCCTTATTGGCGTCGATGCACTTTCACTCGTCGTGTTCCTCGTCCCCACGACAGTCTTCCTCTTGACGCCACGCTCCGGCTATATCGCCGGAGCGTGCGTCGTGGTCGCGATTCTCGCGGCAAGCCTCCTCACCCGAAACCTCGCAATCCTCTCCTTCGGGATCATCTCTATCGGCGTCTTTTTCAGCTGTGCTGGTTCGGTCTTCTTCACGAAATCAGCAATCGATGATTCCCGCGTCGCGACTCAAGAGGCCGTTCTTGACGAGCGCGAAAGGGTTGCGCGCGACATTCACGACGTTCTCGGGCACACGCTCACGGCGATCGTGCTCAAGTCGGAGCTCGCCGAGCGCCTCGTTGAGAAAGATCCGATCGCTGCTAAGCACGAGATAGCCCTCATTTCACAGCTCTCACGTGAAGGCATCGCCGACGTTCGCGCGACTGTTCTTGGGCTTCGCGTTCGCCAACTGGGCACAGAGCTTGAGCAAGTACGCGAGGTTGCGCACGGTGCGGGGATCGACCTCACCGTGCATGGCGAACCAAACGATGTCGATCCGCGTCACAGGATCCTTTTCGCATGGGCCCTGCGAGAGGCGATGACCAATATCGTGCGCCACGCCAACGCCCAAAATGTCAGCATCACCATGACGTCGCACGGAATCGACATCGTCGACGACGGTGTCGGCTTTTCGGGAACCGTTGGCAATGGGCTCAGAGGCCTTCGCGAGCGCATCGAGTATTCAGGTGGCAAACTCACCCTCCGCGGCGGCAATGACGGAACGAAGGTGCAGGTATCAATGTGATTCGAGTGCTCATTGCCGATGACCAAGCCATGGTGCGCGGTGCCCTTGCTGCTCTCCTTAATCTCGAGGACGATATTGACGTCGTTGCTGAAGCGGCCAACGGTGAGGAGGCCCTCACCGCGGCGGCCTCCACGGCGATCGACGTTGCACTTCTCGACATCGAGATGCCAAAACTCGATGGCATTGAGACGACCGCGGCTCTTCGTGCCCGCCACCCCGACATTCGGTGCCTGATCGTCACGACCTTCGGGCGTCCCGGCTACCTTCGCCGCGCGCTCGATGCCGGCGCACGCGGCTTCGTCGTGAAGGAAACTCCCGCCGAAAAGCTCGCCGAAGCCGTGCGGAAAATCCACGCGGGCCAGCGAGTCGTCGACCCGGCTCTCGCAACGGAATCCCTTTTCGAGGGGGCAAACCCCCTCACCGAACGGGAGCAAGAAATCCTGCGTATTGCCCGCGACGGCGACATAATTTCGAGCATCGCGAAGAAGGTTCACCTGAGCGAGGGAACGGTGCGTAACTATCTTTCCTCGGCGATCCACAAGACCGGCGCCGCGACGAGGGCTGCCGCCGCAAAGCGCGCCGACGAACGAGGATGGCTCTAGAAGGAAAGCAAGCGTCGGGCGACCCTCTCATACGCGCGAACGCGCGTTGACCTCGAACCTATCGAGCATGTCCTCTACCGCGTGGAACGCGTGATGGGAGTAGGCGCCCACCGACCGTTCCTCCTCGAGGGCGAGCCGAAGTGCTTCCAGATAGCGTGTGAAGAGCGCCCAGTAGACATCGCGCGTATCCCTCTCGAGCCGAAGAGCTTCCGTGTTCGTGCGGTTGTTGAGCGCCGCCATTCGCCTTTCAAGCTTCGTGATGACGTGCGCCGGAACCGGCTTGCCGTCGATCGTCTGCTCGGCGAGGGGGCCGAGCTCACGGTTGACCGTCTCCAGCATGCTCCTCACGAGCATTTTTTCCTCGTGCCGCCGCTCATCAATGCCGGGTGCCGCAAGATCTGTTGCGCGAATAACGAACGGGAGCGTCCCCCCGAAGAGCAGCAGCGACCCCACGGCCACGAGGAAGGCGACAAGAATGATCGCGCCGCGATACTCGACGAGCTGACCTCCCGCAACATAGGGAAGGGTTTGGATCGCCGCGAGGGTCACGACTCCTCGCATCCCCGCCCATGCCAGCACGATTCCGCCCTTCGGCGAAATCTGCTCGGTGAGCGCGTATTCGATGTCGGCACGGGTGCGATTGAGCCATCGCGAGCTTTCCGATTCCCAGTTCGAACCGAAGCGGTTACGCGCACGCTGCTCGCCCTTCTCGGTGAGGCCGCCCTTGAGCGTGTGCCCGAGCGCGCGGGCACGGGCCTCGCGGTGATTTGACATCCACACGACAACCGCGACGCCACACGCACGCAGCACGATCAACACGGCGAGCACAACGAGCGCCATGATCCACACGCGCCCCAGGCTTCCACTCACGCGCGAGTCGTTCACGAGCCGCGCCACTTGCATGCCCATGAGAAGGAACACCGCGTGCTCGAGCACGTAGCTCGTAGTTGCCCAGGTCGAGCGGACCATCGCGCGTTCCTCCGCGTTGAGGGACCGCGGCGCAAGATGGGACATCACTACCGCGGTGACGACGACCGCGATCACGCCGGACGCATGCACCTGCTCCGCGGGAACATACGACGCCCATGGGCTCGCGAGAGTCACGATGGTGACAAGCACCGGGTCGTTGAGGCGGCCACGGGCCCAATTAATGACCCGACCGGTCACATACCCGATCGCAAGCCCGCCTGCGACGGCCCACAGGAAGCCGAGGCTCGCTTCAACGAGCGAGAACCCGGTCGCGAGGGTCGCGACCGCCATCCGCATCGTCACGAGAGCGGCCGCGTCGTTGAAGAGGCTCTCCCCCTCGAGCAAAGTCATGAGGCGATCGGGAAGGCCGAGACGCCGGCCGATGCTCGTCGCCGCGACCGCATCGATCGGCGATACCGCGGCCCCGAGTGCGATGGCGAGTGGAAGGGAGATCTCGCAAAAAAGCAGGTGCACGATCACGCCCACGAGGACGGCCGGCACTATGACCATGACGATACTGAGCCACGCAATCGGCTTGAGATTTCGTCGAAGCTCAATCACGGGCACGTTGCGACCCGAGGCGAAAAGAATCGGCGGAAGCACGCCGAGGAGAACCATCTCGTTCGTGAGTTCAACGTCGGGAATCCACGGGGTGAAGCTCGCGACGATCCCGAGCACGAGAAGGAGGAGCGGCGCCGCGATGCCGGTGCGGCGCGAGAAAAGTGCGGAGGCAACGAGGACGGTGAGCCCCACGAGCGCGAGGACGATGAGTTCCATTTATGGCTCTTTCCTCGTGCGCGCGGGGCCCACTGTCATAATGCTCATTTCGCGTCCACCTGCGCGAGGAAGTCCTGTGCGCCGCCCACGAGCTCAATGTGCCCCGTGGGCAGGTCAGCCGTCGCCAGTTTCGCGATCTCTTCCGCGAACTCGCGCACCGAGTACAGCTTCCCGGCCGCCTCGCGACGCGCCTCGAGCGCACCCGGCTCCATGCGGTTGAGGAGTGTTGCCGTGACCGTTCCCTCGATCATGTCGCCCGAGACGACCACGAAGCTCACGCCCTTCTCGCTCATCTCGGGGATGCGCGATGTCAGCTCGTCCTCGCCCGCGCGCTTCGACTTCGCGACCGCGTCGTACGCGTCCATGGTCTCGACATTATTGATGAAGTGCGCCTGGTGGCTCGTCACGAAGATCACGCGACCGCCTGGGTTCATGCGCTTAAGGGCGGCGGTGAGGGCGTTCGTTTGCGCGTCGCGGTTGAGGCGAAGAGCGTAGTTCTCGCCGAGGTCCTTTTCCATGCCGCCCGAGGCGTTGAGCACGAGCAGATCGAGCGAACCGAATTCGTCAATCGCCGTCTGCATGAGGCGTTCGAGATCGTCCTCGTTCGTGAGGTCGGCCCCCACGGCAATGGCGTGACCGCCGGCTTCCTCGATCTCCTTCACGACCTTGTTCGCACGCGGCGCCTTCTGTCGGTAATTCACGACGACGTTGTAGCCGCCCGCGGCAAGGATCTTCGCGGTATCGGCGCCCACGCCTCGCGACGAGCCCGTGATGACGGCGGTCTTGGTGGTGGTCATGAATGATTCCTTCCGTTCGGAGGCGAAATGGGGTCAGAGGTAGAGGCCGGCGACGTCACCCTCGCGCGCGTCTTCGTACACGGCATGCACGTCGCGCTCGCGAAGGAGCACATACACTTTCGCGTCGAGTTCAACCTCGGCACGATCGGCGGGATCAAAAAGCACACGGTCCCCGACGCGCACTTGGCGCACGTTGCTACCGGCGGCGACAACGTTTGCCCACGAGAGCCGAGTCGAAACGTTCACTGTCGCCGGAATGAGAATGCCGGACTTGCTGCGGCGCTCCCCCTCGGGATCGGGCTCCACGAGCAGTCGGTCGTGGAGCATTCGCAGGGGAAGAGCAGGGTTGTCGCTCACTTCTGGCGGTAGTCCCGGTCGAAGTAGTCGCCGTCCTTCGGCGTGCGGGTCACAAGCACGATGGCTCCGGCCGCGATCGCGAGAAGGCCGAGAGCGCCACCGACGAGGCCCGCAACCGGAGCGGGCTTCACGGCGCCGCTATCGGCGACGAAAAAAGACTTCGCGGTATCCGTTGCTTCGTTCTTCCAGCGCTGGATGGCGTTGACGGGGTTGACGCGGTCGAGTAGTTCGTCGATGTCAGCGGCGAGGTTGTCCTGGCGGCGCAGGGCCTCCCCCTTCATGTCCTCGAGGCTTTCCTTCTTCTTTCCCACGAGTTCCTCCCGGGATGTGTCGTCGCATGGTCGTACCGCTCGAGTCTACCGGGCGCCGGCTGGACTTTCACCGCGATGCGTTGGCCGGGTAGGCTAGACGGGTATGCGCACGTGGCGGAATTGGTAGACGCGCTGGATTTAGGTTCCAGTGCCCTCGGGCGTGGGGGTTCAAGTCCCCCCGTGCGTACTCGCTCTTATCTCGACAGCGCCCCGTGCGTTGAGGAGGAATCGATGACCCTGATCGGCCTCGTGCGTCACGGCCAAACCGACTGGAACCTCAACAACATCTTCCAGGGGGCGAGCGATGTGCCGCTGAACGCCACCGGTATCGAGCAGGCCCACCACGCGCTCGACTTCTCCCCCGCACTCCCGTGGGACTTCGTCATGAGTTCGCCGCTCATCCGCGCACGCCGCACCGCTGAGATCATCGCCGCCGACCACAACCTCCGATTTACCGGAGTTCACGAAGGCTTTCGCGAGGTGGATTTCGGGTGGGCCGAAGGTAAGCCGACCGCCGACGCCTACGAAGCGTACCCCCAGCGTGACTTCCCGGGCCGCGAAAGCATCGATGAGGTTCTCGAGCGCGCATGCGCGGCGCTTCGCGATCTTTCATCGCAGCACCCCGATGGGCGCATTCTCGTGGTCGCCCACGGAACGCTCATCCGCTACCTCGTGAGCGCCGTGGCCGAGCGTGACTTCACGTCGCTCCCGAACACCTCCCTCACGATGCTCGAGGTCTCCCCCACGCTCTGGCGAGTCCCTATGATCGCGGGTTATTCGCTTCGTGAACCATTCGAGTGGGCACACGAGGAGGGGGCACTCCCCCGCTTCGATCCCGCCTGGGACGCGCCAAACGGCATTGACCCAGCTACTCTCCCGCTCACCGAGCGCTCCGCACTCGAGGCGTACCGCCCGACAACCGAAAAAGCACCGAGCCACACCACCGAGGAGTCACGATGACGCGCACCGCAGTGGGAACCGAATCCAACTGGTTTGACGACGACGAGATCCGTGAGCTCCGTCGTAAGCTCCCGATCCTCTACATCGACGTCGTCCCCGTTCGCCTCGACCCCTACGGGGCGATCAAGGACATCGGCCTGCTGCTTCGAGCCGACGGCTCCGGGCGCATCATTCGCTCCCTCGTCTCCGGCCGCGTCCTCGTGCACGAGAGCCTTCGCGAGGCCATCATTCGCCACGTCGAGAAGGATCTCGGTACCGTGGCACTTCCGAAGGTCCCCACGTCGATGGTGCCATTCACGGTGGCCGAATACTTCCCTACCCCGGGCCAGTCGCCGTTTGTGGACCCGCGCCAGCACGCGGTTTCACTCGCCTACATCGTTCCCGTCGAGGGCGACTGTGCCCCGCAAGAAGATGCACTGGATCTCGGGTGGTTCGATGCGGCGACGATCCTTGAGTCAGCCGTCATGGATGAACTTGAGCAATCGCATGCGATTCTCGTGCGGCGCGCCCTTGCCGCCGGGGGCATCAACTAACAGCACACGCCTAGCGTCTCAGGCGCGCAAGCGCCCCGCGGGAATCAGATCAGGCTCGCGAGTCTCCCCGCCAACGCGCGAAACGCCTTGCCGCGGTGGCTGATCGCGTTTTTCTCCTCGGCAGTGAGTTCAGCCGACGTCTTCTCGTACCCCTCAGGGACGAAAAGCGGATCGTAGCCAAAGCCTCCCTCACCGCGCGGCGCACGAAGGAGGGCCCCTCGCATCGTGCCGAGCTCGACAACCTCTCGAGCGCTGCCACCGTCGGAATGGGGAATGACCGCTGCGGCCGCACACACAAACTGCGCTCCGCGGTGGGCCGGTGCGATATCGGCGAGTTGAGCGAGAAGGAGGACGTTGTTGGCGGCGTCATCGCCGTGGCGGCCCGACCAGCGGGCGCTAAAGATTCCCGGGCTTCCGCCGAGAATATCAACGGCAAGACCCGAGTCATCGGCGATCGCGATAAGGCCGCTCTCTCGCGCCGCCGAACGTGCCTTGATCAGAGCGTTCTCCTCGAAGCTCACACCATCCTCAACCGGGTCGGTGAGGCCCAATTCGGCACTGGAGACGACAAGAGCCGGGTCGAAGCCGTCGATCGCCCCCGCGAGTACCTCGCGCAGTTCTTTGAGCTTCTTGGCGTTGTGGCTCGCGAGAACGATCTTCGCGTCGGTACTCACTGGCGTTCCTCAAAGGCCGCGAGCTGCATCTGGATCAACTGTTCACAGCCCTGGGAGGCCAGGCCAAGGAGTTGGTTCAGCTCGTCGTAGCTGAAGGGTGCTCCCTCGGCTGTTCCCTGTACCTCAACGAACTCGCCCGAACCGGTCATGACGACGTTCATGTCGGTTTCGGCCTTGACGTCCTCGCGGTACTCGAGGTCAAGCATCGGGGTGCCGTCGATGATGCCGACGCTCACCGCCGACACGGAGTCGCGCAGGACGTCGGCGAGCACCGGGATCGAGGCATGGCGTTTGCCCCACGTGATCGCGTCGACGAGGGCGACATACGCGCCCGTGATTGCTGCGGTCCGCGTTCCACCGTCGGCTTGCAGAACATCGCAATCGAGCTGAATCGTGTTCTCGCCAAGCGCCTTCATATCGACGACGCTTCGAAGCGAGCGGCCGATGAGTCGCGAGATTTCGTGGGTGCGCCCACCGATCTTGCCCTTGACGCTCTCGCGATCCGATCGGCTCCCGGTCGCGCGAGGAAGCATGGCGTATTCCGCCGTAACCCAGCCCGTGCCGCTGCCCTTCTTCCAGCGCGGCACCCCCTCCGTGAAGCTCGCCGCGCACAGCACGCGCGTGCGCCCAAATTCGATCAGGCAGCTGCCTTCGGCGTGGTCAAGCCAACCGCGCGTGATCCTCACGTCGCGGAGCTGATCGACGGTGCGCCCGTCGACTCGGGTGATCTGCTCGGTCATGGCTTTCTCCTCGTTGGTTGCGAGTAGGGAATTAAAGCGTGTAGGTGCGAAGTGACTCGGCGAGTTCGAGAGGACCGTCGAACTCGGCCCTCGCCTCTTCGAGCGGGACTTTGCGATCGGTCCACGGCGGGATGTGGGTCAGCACAAGCTTCTTCACACCGGCTTCGCGCGCCAGAATTCCCGCACGCTTGCCCGTCAAGTGGATGCCCTGGAAGTGGTCGTCGCGCCCCTCAACGTACCCGGCCTCGCACAATAGAAGGTCAACGCCACTTGCGAGAGCCGAGGCGCCCTCGCACACGTCGGTATCGCCCGTGTAGGCGAGTACGGTGTCGCCCACGGCGATACGGAAGCCGAATGCGGGAACGGGGTGCTCCACGGGAACCGCCGTGATGATCGCGCGCCCCGCTTCGATGCTGTCCCCCTCCGATAGCGCAATGAACTCGTAGGGGGCGCGGCTTGCGCCAGGCGGGATGGGGTCGGGATTGCCGGTCGCGGCGCTCAAGCGTTCATCGATACCTTCGGGCGCGAAAACGCGGACCGTCGGGCAGTTGACCAGCGGGTGGTAGGCGAGGTAGACCTCGAGTCCCGCGAGGTCAAGGAAGTGATCCGCATGCAGGTGCGAAATGAGAATGATGTCGATGTGAGACGGGTCGATGACCTTGTGAAGGTTAGAGAGGGCACCATTGCCACAATCGATGAGGATGCGAAACGGCTTACCGCGTTTACCGGGCACGGTCACGAGGTAGCACGAGGCCGGCTCGCCCGGACCCTCATAGCTGCCGGAGCAGCCCACCACTGTCAATTCGATGCTCATGCATTCTCCTCACGGGCGGGGATGGAGGTCGTGTGGGTAATCGCGGGGCCGAGGAAGCGCTGCGAGAGGCGTGCGAAGTTGCTCGTGCGGCCCACGCGCGGCGCCGTCTCAGCGAAGATGTGGCTCGGCGCGGTGGCCGCCGTGCGCATGAGGTTTTCACCCTGAAGTGTGCGGTACACGTCGATTGCGGTTTCTTCCGAGGATGACACGAGCGTGACGTCCGGCCCCATCACGTAGCTGATTACGCCGGCGAGCAGCGGATAGTGCGTGCAGCCAAGCACGAGCGTGTCCACGCCCGCTGCTTTGAGGGGCGCGAGGTACTCTTCCGCGGCAGCGAGGACCTCCTCGCCCGAATCGGTCCCGCTCTCGAGGAACTCGACGAAGCGGGGGCAGGCTGCGGCCTCCACATGAACGTCAAGCGCCGCTGAAAAGGCATCCTGGTAGGCCCCCGACTTCACGGTCGCACGCGTACCGATCACGCCGATTCGCTTGTTGTGGGTCACGGACACGGCGCGGCGCACGGCAGGCTTAATGACTTCGAGCACGGGAACGCTGTAGCGCTCGCGCGCATCGGCGAGAACCGCCGCGGTTGCCGTGTTGCACGCAATCACGAGCATCTTCACGTCGTGTTCAACGAGTTCGTCCATGACCCCGAGAGCGTATTCCCGCACCTTCGCGAGCGGTTTGTCGCCATAGGGCGTGTGGGCCGTGTCGCCGATGTAGAAAAGCTCTTCATTCGGCAACTGATCGATGATCGCGCGTGCGACAGTGAGCCCGCCGATCCCGCTATCAAAAATCCCGATGGGTGAATCGTTCACGCTTTCAATCTATCGACCTGCGCGCTGACCGAGAGTGCTTCGGCCCACCCGTGCAAGGGATCTCACAGGCATCTAGGAGCGAGCGTTCAGAGCCCCGATCAACGTCGCCTGGAGCCACGAGGCGAACTCATACAGTGTTGCGAGGAACTCCAAACCGGCAACTCCCGGCTCGGCCTCAACCTGTTCGAGGTCGTTCGAACACAAAAGCTGGAGCGCTTCGAAGTCACCGTCGTTCTCGATCCCCATGCGGTCCGCGAGAACGAGGCGAATAACATTGAGCGCTTTAAGCCATGAGACCGCATCGGAGCGCTCGATCACGATCTCATCGTGCGGCCCCTCTCCCCCGATGTCTCCGGCAACTTCCAGGCTCGCGCGAAGCACACTCAAGTTCGCGATATGGGCATCGGCGAGGTTGCCCTGCGTGAGCCGCCGATACTCGCCCGCCTCTTCATCGTTCTCGCTCGCGGGCGGGAAAAGCCGCTGGGTTGCGCTGTCGCGCGGGGCCTCCGTCCGCGCGCGCGAGGTTTCAGCCTCGAGCCTCGCGAGCGGATCCTCTGACATCACCTCGCTCGGGCGTTGCCCGTTCTCATCACTCTCGCCGATTTCAAGATCGGCGCGGATGAGGTCGGTAATTTCGCCCGCTACTTGCGCGAGAACGGCGCGCTCTTCCGCTTCGAGCCTGCACATCAGTCGACCGTCGGCCCGCGCGATGAACGAATGCGCCACTACGCCTCCTCGAGGATCGCGAGGAGGCCGAATTCGTGCATCGCACCCACGTGAGATTCAGCGGTCTCTCGCCCGTCGCACGACACGATCGCACGCCCCTGCGTATGGACCTGCATCATGAGCGCGTGGGCCTTGGAGCGGGCGTACCCGAAGTGAGTGCGAAACACGTAGGTCACGTACGTTTGCTCATTCACCGAGTCGTTAAGCACGACGGTGTTCCACTTTCGGTCGGTTTCGGTTCCGACGCTTGCCAGGGACTCGCTCTGGCGGTCTTCGCGCACGGCGTTTCCTCCCTCGCCTCTCAACTGCGGGCTCCACTACGGGTATGAACACTAAGACTACCCGGCTTCCTCGTTTAGGCTTGTTCTGTGCCAACGACCTCACTAAAGACCGATTTGTACGAGCTCACCATGATCCAGGCCGCGCGTGATGCCGGTGTCGCGGATCGCCAATGCGTGTTCGAGGTGTTCACCCGCTCGCTTCCCGAGGGGCGACGCTACGGAGTGTTCGCAGGGATTGGCCGCATTCTCGATGCGCTCGAATCGTTTCGCTTCGAGGCTGAGGATCTCGATTTTCTGCGGTCGACGGGGCAGTTTACCGAAGACGTACTCGCCTATCTCGCGGACTACCGGTTCGAGGGCAGCATCGATGCGTATGCGGAAGGCGAGCTCTTTTTCCCGAGCTCCCCCGTCGTGCGCGTCGAAGGCACCTTCGAGCAGTGCGTGCTTCTCGAAACACTCGTGCTCTCCATCCTCAATCACGACTCGGCGATTGCGTCCGTGGGCTCGCGCATGATCCAGGCTGCGGCGGGGCGCCCGTGCATCGAGATGGGTTCGCGGCGCGTGCATGAGGATGCCGCCGTCGCCGCGTCGCGTGCCGCGGCCATCGTGGGATTTTCGTCAACCTCGAACCTCGAGGCCGGCCGAACCTACGGGATTCCCGTCGTTGGCACCTCCGCCCACGCCTTCACTCTCGTGTTCGACACCGAAGCGGAAGCCTTCCAGGCTCAAGTGAACTCGCTAGGCGCACACACGAGCCTGCTCGTGGACACGTTCGATATCTCCGCGGCCGTCGAATCCGCGGTAGCCATCGCGGGCCCCGACCTCGGCGCGGTGCGTATCGACTCCGGCGCCCTCGGCGAAACGGCCCGCGAGGTGCGTGCCCAGCTCGATGCGCTCGGCGCGACGCGCACCTCGATCACCGCGACAAGCGACCTCGACGAGTACCGCGTGTTTGCACTTCGCGACAGCCCCGTCGATAGCTATGGGATCGGCACTCGCCTCGTGACCGGCGGCGATCACCCCGCGCAGGGCTTCGTTTTCAAACTCGTCGAACGCGAGAACTTATCCGGCGAGATGGAGGCCGTTGCGAAGAAGTCCGCGCAAAAGGCCACCGTCGGGGGAAGCAAGCGCGCCTATCGCGTGCGCGGTGCCAAAGGCGAGGCATGCGCCGAGCTCGTCCTCGCCGATAACCAGGGCGATCAGCCATCGCAAGCCCCGGGCTCCCGGCCTCTTCTCACACGCCTCGTCGAGCGCGGTGAAGTTCTCGACTCACGTAGCCAATGGGAGCGTATCGAAGCCGCACGCAGTGTGCACGAGCGTGCTCTCGACGAACTTGCACTCGCCGATCCGCATATCCGCACGGGGCAAGACGGCGATGTCGTGCTACCGGTCATCCACTCCCTCGAGGAGCTCGCCTCCCTGCGAACCGCCAAGGAGCGATAGTTCCCGGCAAGCGTCGGGCTACTTCTTGCCCACGAACCAGCCGCGCAGTATGTCGATCCTTTTTTGGATCTGTTCCGCGCTCGCCTGCGGAACGGCCGGGCCACCCGAGCGGCGGCGCAGTTCGTTATGCACCTGACCGTGCGGGGTTCCGGTGCGGCGCGCCCAGCCCGATACGAGCGAGCTGAGCTCCTTGCGGAGCGCCGTCACGTCGCGGTGCGTTGCTGCTGCAGGCGCGCTCGAGCGCGCTGACGAACGCTGCTGCTGACTCTTTTGACGCTCGCGCAAGAGCGTCGTCACTTGTTCCGGCTCAAGCAGGCCCGGGATTCCCAAAAACGCCTGCTCTTCCTCGCTCCCCGCCATCGCGAGGGTCCCGTACTCGCCACCATCGAAGAGAACGCGGTCGAAGTGGGCATCTGATTCGAGAGCTTCGTAGCTGCCCTCAAGCTCACTGCTCGCCTTCTCCTCGCGATTGGCCTCGCGCAGTGCCTCCTCATCGAGGCCCGTCTCCGGGTCAAGCTGGTCTTTTTCGCGCATGTCGAGGACGTGGTCACGCTCGACCTCCATCTCGTTTGCGAGGCCGAGAAGAACGGGGACCGAGGGAAGAAACACGCTCGCGGTTTCACCACGCGTGCGAGAGCGCACGAAGCGGCCCACCGCCTGCGCAAAGAACATCGGGGTCGAAGTCGACGTTGCATACACGCCCACGGAAAGGCGCGGAACGTCGACCCCTTCGGACACCATGCGCACCGCGACCATCCAGCGATCCTGCGAGGCGCTGAACTCTTCGATCTTGCGGCCCGCGGTCGCGTCATCCGAGAGAACGAGGGTGGGTTTCTCACCGGTGATGCGTTCGAGAATCTTTGCGTACGCGCGCGCAGTGGACTGATCCGTCGCGATCACGAGGCCGCCCGCGTCGCTCACGCCACGACGAACCTCGGTGAGGCGTTGATCGGCTGCCGCAAGAACAGTGGGGATCCACTCGCCCTTCGGATCGAGCGCCGTGCGCCACGCTTGCTGCATGATGTCTTTCGTTTCGAGACCGCCAAGCTGCGCCGAAACCTCGTCCCCGCTTTTCGTCCGCCAGTGCATTCGCCCCGAATACGTCATGAACAACACGGGCCGCACCACGTGGTCCTGCAAAGCCTGACGGTAGCCGTACGTGTAGTCGGCCTTTGAGCGCATGAACCCCTCGGCGTCAGGTTCGTAGCGCACGAAGGGGATGTGGGCATCGTCCGAGCGGAACGGGGTACCCGTGAGTGCGAGTCGACGTTTCGCGGGGTCAAAGGCCTCGCGGACACCATCGCCCCACGTGAGCGCGTCGCCCGCATGGTGGATCTCATCGAGAATGACGAGGGTGGGAGCCGCCTCGGTTCTCGCTCGGTGCAACCTCGGGTTCGCCCCCACTTGCGCGTACGTGAGGGCAACGCCCTGATAGTGATCGCCGTGCCGACCCTGGGAATTAGAGAAGTTCGGGTCGATCTGAATGCCCACACGCAGAGCGGAATCCGCCCACTGGGTCTTCAAGTGCTCGGTCGGGGCAACCACGGTAACGCGGCGCACGACCCCTTCCTTGAGCAGGCCCGCGGCGATCTGCAAAGCAAAGGTTGTTTTGCCAGCGCCCGGGGTCGCCACGGTCATAAAGTCGCGAGGCTGGCGCTCCTGGTAAAGGTTCAGGGCTTCGGCCTGCCACGCACGGAGCTTCGGCGCCGTGCCCCACGCTGCGCGCTCGGGGAATGCGGGCGGCATCTGCTGCGCCGCAAACGACGAGGGCTTGCGGGGCGTCGACTGGGTGTGCACAGCCGGCGCGTGTTGCTCGCTGGTGCGCGTCGACTCCAGATAACTCGAGAACAGGTCGGGCGAAGCGGAAGACTCGTGGGCATTCATAAGCGCCATCCACGATAAACCCGGCAGCGGCTAGAGCATCTCAGCGACCCGAACCGAAAAGCCCCCGAAAGCCGCCAAAGCCGCCTTTACCTCGGCCTTTATCCTCGCCGTCGCCTGAGTTGCTTCCGTCACCAATGCCCTCGTAGATCTCTTTGCACTGCGGGCACACGGGGTACTTCTTCGGGTCGCGGCCCGGAACCCACACTTTGCCGCACAGCGCGATCACCGGCGAGTTGTTGAGCGCAGCCTTCGCGATCTTTTCCTTCTGCACGTAGTGGGCGAAGCGATCGTGATCGCCTGGATCGGCGTCCTCCGTCTGCTCCTCACGTTCGAGCACCGCCGTCGAGCTCGGCGCAGCGCCGGGGGCAGCGGGTGCCTGCGGGGCGCCGTGGTCCGGGGAGTTCGGGTCCGAGATCGAGGCCGTGAAGCGAATGCGTGTCGTACTCATGCCTCGATCCTAGCGGGGCTCCCCCGTTCGGGCCACGGCGCGCGCAACCGCGGGCGTGACGCGCTCGTCAAACACGCTCGGCACAATGTGCCGTGGCGAAAGTTCCTCGTCGCTCACAACGGAGGCGATCGCCTGGGCCGCCGCGAGAAGCGCCTCGTCGGTCACCTCGCACGCGTGGGCGTCAATGAGCCCGCGGAACACGCCGGGGAACGCAAGGACATTGTTGATCTGGTTCGCAAAATCACTGCGGCCCGTCGCCACGACGGCGGCGTACTTCCAGGCGATCTCGGGGTCGACCTCGGGCACGGGGTTCGAGAGCGCGAAGACGATCGCTCGCTCGTTCATGCTCCTCAGCATGGCCTCATCGAGAATGTTCGGGACGCTCACGCCGATAAACACATCGGCCCCCGCAACGGCCTCGCGCAGCCCGCCCTCCACGTTGCGAGGGTTCGTGTGGCGAGCGATCCACTCGAGGCGGTCCCCGGCCTCGCGGCCTTCTCGAACGATGCCCTTCGAGTTAGTCACGATCACATCGCGCGCGCCCGCCGCAAGGAGAAGCCGCAGGATTGCCGTGCCCGCAGCACCCGCCCCCGACATCGCGATGCGGACCTCTTCAATCGGCTTTTCCACGATCGTGAGCGCGTTCGTGAGCGCCGCAAGGACACACACGGCGGTACCGTGCTGGTCGTCGTGGAACACGGGAATGTCGAGCTCGGCACGCAGTCGATCTTCGATCTCGAAACAGCGCGGCGCGGAGATGTCTTCGAGGTTGATTCCCGCGAAGGCGGGTGCGATTGCCTTCACGTGCGCGACGATGTCCTCAACCTCGTGCGCATCGAGGCAGATCGGAAAGGCATCCACGTCCGCGAAACGTGAAAAGAGCGCCGCCTTTCCTTCCATCACGGGTAGCGCGGCGAGGGGGCCTCGATCGCCGAGACCTAGGATGGCGGAGCCGTCGGTCACGACCGCGACGGTGTTCTTCTTGATCGTGTACTCGCGGGCTTTCTCGGGCTTTTCCGCAATTTCCTCGACGACGCGTGCCACGCCCGGCGTGTAGACGATCGCGAGGTCGTCAGCGTTGTCGATCGGAGCGGTGGGCTCTACTGTGAGCTTTCCGCCTTCGTGGGCCTCAAAAATGCGACGTTCGACGGCTTCGGTTCCGGTCTCAAGACGCGTGGGTTCGGTGCTGTCAGGTGTGTGCGTAGCCATGATTTCATCCTTCCACGGCCACGACATTTCCGCCGGGACTTACCGAAGATCCGCGATCGCGCGGCGCACTCTCTTTTCCGAAACCGTGTACCGCGTTCCAAGTTGCTGCGCAAAGAACGAGACTCGCAGCTCTTCGAGCATCCAGGGAATCTCGCGCGCCTCTTCGCTTTCGAGCGTTTCTGCCGAGATTTTCGATTTCGCCTTCTCGAACATGCCGGCAAGATCCTCGATCTGCCACGCAAGTTGAGCATCGCGCGCAGGGTTGTCCTGCATTTTCTCGATCCTGTGGATGTCTGCCTTCAGGTAGCGAGGAATCTCGGGAACGATGTGCGCAGGCGTGCGCGAAATGAACCTCCCGGAGGTAAGCGAGTCGGCGTGCTCGCGGATTTGGGTGAGTTGCTGCAGCACCGAGAGGCTCGAAACTTTGGAGACGGCCCGCTGAAGCTTCGCGTGAAGGGCGAGAGCGTCGACGGCGGCGAGCACGAGCGTGCGTGAAAGGCCTGCGTGCTCGGCACGCACGGCCTCGACGAGCGCGTCGAATTCAGCCTTCGTCCACACAAGACCGCCGTTTTCCGTTCGGGAGATCAACTCGGCGCTCGCGGCGAGCGCCGCATCGCTCAAAAGCGCCTTTGCGCTCCCGTAACTGGATTGAGAAATCGCGAGCTTCGTGGGATTCGGGAGCGAGCCGAGCACCTGCGCCGAGTTCGACCCGAGCGTTTCGGTCACGAGGTGCGTCACGGCACGGACGTGCTCGCGGCGCTGATCGAGGGCAGTCGGCATCGCGGTGAGGTCGACACTCACACCGCCGCTATCCTCGCGGAGTTTGAGCGCGGGATACACGACAACATTGAGCCCACCTTGCCGGTTGCGTTTCGTGCGGGGAATCTCGAAGTCAGGAAATCCGTCGAGATCGCGGTCGCCAAAGGACTCGGCTTGCCGGGCCGCGCTTGATTCAACACGTGCGTGATGTGCCTTCTTGAGTGAGTGAAGGTCATCGCCCGAGCCGATCTCGCGCCCGCGATCATCGCGCACCGAGAAATGCATGCGAAGGTGCGCGGGAAGTTTGCTCGCATCAAATTCATCGCCGTAGAGCGGCAGGTCGTCGGGGACACCGGGAAGTGCCACGAGTTCGTCGGCAACA
This sequence comes from Dermabacter sp. HMSC08H10, assembly GCF_001807585.1. Taxonomy (NCBI): domain Bacteria; kingdom Bacillati; phylum Actinomycetota; class Actinomycetes; order Micrococcales; family Dermabacteraceae; genus Dermabacter; species Dermabacter sp. HMSC08H10. The sequence continues at coordinate 87,293 of NZ_KV789424.1, read as the reverse complement.
GCTTCGACAAAGCGCTCGCCCGTATTCGGATCGTCGTCGCGCAGGATCTGGGCGACGGCGCGAGCCTTGTCCGGCGCGGGGATGAGATGGCGGCGAATCGGCTTCGGGAGGGTCCGAATGAGCTCGGCAATTTTTTCCTCGCGCATGCCAGGCACGAGCCAATCAAAGCCCTTCGGCTCAAGCCTGCCGAGCACGGCGAGGGGAACGAGGGCCGTGACACCATCCTTGAAGTGGGCCGTCGATTTCGGCTGGTCACCGTCGGAGGCACCTCGAGCCGAAGGCTCGAACGTATAGCGAAGCGCGAGCGTGATGTCCCCCTGCACCCATGTGTCGGGGAAACCTGCGGCGTGGTCCTCCGCGTCGTCCTCGAGCAGGATCTCACGTGTGAGATGCAAAAGCTCGGGGGTCTCATGACGCTGCTTCTTCCACCACGCATCGAAGTGCCGCCCACTCGTCACCTTCGCGGGGATACGCGCGTCATAAAACTCGAACAGTGCGGCGTCGCCCGCGATGAGGTCCCTGCGCCGCGCCTTGTTTTCAAGCTCTTCGAGTTCCTCGATGAGTCGCACATTGTCGCGGAAGAAGTGGTGGCGGGTGTTCCACTGCCCCTCGATGAGGGCATGCTGAATGAAAATCTCGCGGGAAAGTTCGGGATCGATGCGGCCGTAGGCAACGGTCCTGCGCGCGAAAATCGGGACGCCGAACAGTGTCGCTTTTTCGTACGCCATCGCGCTTGCCTTCTTCGAACTCCAATGCGGCTCGGAGTAGCTGCGCTTCATGACATGGGGGCCGACGTCCTCAATCCACGCGGGATCGATCTTCGCGGCCGTGCGGGCGAACAGGCGCGATGTTTCCACGAGCTCAGCGGCCATGACGTAATCGTGGCGCTTCCTCGCGATCGTGCTTCCGGGCCAGATCACGAACCGAGAATTGCGCGCGCCCTGGTAGTCGCGCGTGCGCTCGTCATAGAGCCCCACGTGGCTCAGAAGCCCGGCCAGCAAGCTCTGATGGATGGTCGCCTCGCTCGCCGGGTTATCCGACGGCCGCAGCCCCACGTCGCGGCACATGTCTTTGAGCTGCGCGTGGAGGTCCCACCATTCGCGGATACGCACGTAGTGCAGGTACTCGCTTTTGACTTCGCGCTTGAATGCCGAGTTGGAGAGCGCCTTGCGGCGCTCGCTCAAGTGCCGCCAGAGGTTGAGGTAGGTGAGAAAGTCACTGGTGTCGTGAGTGAAACGCGCGTGCAGCTGATCCGCCTGCGCTTTCTTCTCGAGGGGACGCTCGCGCGGATCCTGAATCGAGAGCGCGGCGACGATCACGAGGACTTCGCGGAGTGCACCGCGTTTATCAGCTTCGAGGAGCATGCGCGCCATACGCGGGTCGAGCGGAAAACGCGAGATCTGCTCGCCGATCGCCGTGAGCGCTCGTCCACCGGGGGCATTCTTCTCGCTGCGGATCGCCCCGAGTTCCTCGAGGAGGCGCACGCCATCACGCACCGCGCGCTTATCGGGGGCTTCGACGAACTCGAAGCTCTCGATGTCGCCGAGCCCAAGAGCGGTCATCTGCAGGACGACGCTCGCAAGGGCCGTACGAAGAATTTCTGGTTCGGTGAACTCGGGCCGCGTGGCGAAATCCTGCTCGGAATAGAGGCGAATCGCTATGCCGGGGCTCGTTCGCCCGGATCGACCAGAACGCTGCTTCGCACTCGCCTGACTGATCGGCTCGATCGGGAGCCGCTGCACCTTCGTGCGCTGCGAGTAACGTGAAATGCGGGCGAGGCCCGAGTCGACGACGTATTTAATGCCCGGAACGGTGAGGGAGGTTTCCGCGACGTTCGTCGCGAGAACGATCCGACGACGTCCGTCTTTCGGCGGGCTGAAGATCTTCTGCTGGTCCTGCTCTGAGAGACGGCCAAAGAGAGGCAGAACGTCTATTCGACTCGCCGCCCCCACCCGTTTCTTCACGTGCGTTTGGAGCTCCTCGCCCACCTCGCGGATCTCGCGCTCGCCCGGGAGAAACACAAGGATGTCGCCGGGTCCCTCAGCGATCAGTTCATCGCACGCATCGACGATCGCCTCGGTGAGGTCGCGCTCCTCGCTGCGGATGTCTGCGAGTTCGTCCACCTCACCGATCTCGGGCTCGAGGACGAGCGGCCGGTAGCGCACCTCAACGGGGTAGGTACGGCCCGACACCTCGATGATGGGGGCGGGGTGCAGGTCACCCGCGCGATCCTTCTTTCCGAAGAATTCGGCGAAGCGCTCGGGATCGATTGTCGCCGAGGTAATGATGATTTTCAGCTCGGGCCTACGGCGGGCGATGCGCTTGAGGTAGCCGAGCAGCATGTCGATCGTGAGACTGCGCTCGTGAGCCTCGTCGATGATGATGGCGTCGTATTTCTTCAGCAGCCTGTCGCCGTGAATCTCCGAGAGGAGGATGCCGTCGGTCATGACCTTGAGACGCGTGGATGTGGCGGTGTTTTTCGTAAACCTCACCTGGTATCCGACGCTTCCCTCGCCAAGCCTCTCGCCCAATTCCTCCGCGATGCGACTCGCGACGCTTCGGGCGGCGATCCTTCGGGGCTGCGTGTGACCGATCATGCGCCCGCGGCCACCGTAGCCGAGTTCGAGGAGCATTTTCGGAAGCTGCGTGGTTTTGCCCGAGCCTGTCTCGCCAGCGACGATCACGATTTGGTTGTCGCGAATCGCTCGCTGGATTTCCTCACGCCGCTGAGAGACGGGAAGGTCAGCGGGGTAAGTGATCGCAAGACGCGGCTTCGCCGTACCGGGGCGCGCGCCAGTATTCTCGTTGCTGGAGGTCATATCGCCTCCATCGTAGTCGCCGGATCGCCGCATTCGTCCGTGGGAGTGGACACAAGCATCCCTCACATGCGGCAGGTGCGTCCGCATCCGAGTCTCGTTCAGCACGACACCCCTACCATTGAGGCGCATCCCTACCGAACAGAGAGGTTCTTATGAAAGCCCTTCGCAAGTCCGCCCCACAAAAGGGACTCGAGATCGTTGACATCCCGGAGCCGCAGGTCGGCCCCAACGATGTCAAAGTGCGTGTCATGCGCGCCGGTATCTGCGGCACCGACCTGCACATCCTCGAGTGGGATGCTTCCGCACAGGACATGTGCGATTCGGTCCCGTTCACGCCGGGCCACGAGTTCTACGGAGAGGTCACCGAGATCGGTGACGACGTCGTGGACGTGCGCGTTGGCGATCGCATCTCGGGCGAGGGCCACGTCGTGTGCGACATTTGCCGCAACTGCCGCGCGGGACGCCGCCACATGTGCATTCGCACGCGCTCGATCGGTGTGCAGCGCGATGGCGCGTTTGCCGAGTACGTCGTCATCCCGCAGCAAAACGTGTGGGTTCATCACAACGATGGTGGCGAAAAGGTCATCACGCCCGAGCTCGGCGCGATTTTCGATCCGCTCGGCAATGCCGTGCACACGACGCTTAAATTCCCACTCGTTGGCGAGGATGTTCTCATCACCGGCGCTGGCCCGATCGGGCTCATGTGCGCCGCCGTTGCTCGCCACGCCGGTGCACGCTACATCGCGATCACCGACGTCAAGGAGCACCGCCTCGCGATGGCAAAGGACATGGGCACGGATGCCCAGATTGACGTCTCGAACACGAGTATTCGCGACACGCAGGCGTCTCTCGGCATGCGCGAGGGCTTCGATGTCGGCCTTGAGATCTCCGGGCAGGCAAGCGCCCTCCAAGACATGATCGACAATATGAACCACGGCGGCAAAATCTCCATGCTTGGCCTGCCCTCGAAGCAGTTCGAGATCAACTGGACGACCGTCGTGACGCGCATGCTCACCCTCCAGGGCATCTACGGACGCGAAATGTTCGAAACGTGGAACGCCATGAACGCTATGGTGCGCACCTCGAAGATTCTTCGCGAGCGCGTGCTGTCGACCGTGACCGACGTGCTGCCCGCTGAAAAGTGGGCGGATGCCTACGCGCTCGCGCGCTCAGGCGAAGCTGGCAAGATCGTTCTCGACTGGGAAAACATTTAAGGAGTATCGATGTACACGAGCATGAAAGACGAGCTGACCGCGGAACTCAACGCCATTCGCGAGGCCGGAACGTACAAGAATGAGCGCCCGATTCTCACCCCGCAGTCGAATGCGGTCTCGGCTGCTTCCGCGCGCGATGCAGAAGGCCGCGACGTCCTGAACTTCTGCGCGAACAACTACCTCGGTCTCGCCGATCACCCCGAGCTCATCGCCGCCGCAAAGCGCGCCCTGGACGAGCGCGGATTCGGCATGGCGAGCGTGCGCTTCATCTGCGGCACCCAGGATCGCCACCTGGTCCTCGAACAGAAGCTGAGCGAGTTCCTCGGAACCGATGACACGATCCTGTTTTCCTCGTGCTTCGATGCGAACGGTGGCGTTTTCGAGTCACTCTTTACGAAAGAAGACGCCATCATTTCCGATGAGCTCAACCACGCGAGCCTCATCGATGGCATCCGCCTGTCGAAGGCCGCGCGGTACCGCTACAAGAACGCCGACATGGACGATCTTCGCACCCAGCTCGAGGCCGCGAAGGGCGCCCGCCGCACCGTCATCGTGACCGACGGCGTCTTCTCCATGGACGGCTACCTCGCTCCGCTCGACAAGATCTGCGACCTCGCCGATGAGTTCGGCGCGCTCGTGCTCGTGGACGACTCGCACGCCGTGGGCTTCATGGGCGAGACGGGGGCGGGCACCCCCGAGCACTTCGGAGTTTCGGATCGCGTCGATATCTACACGGGCACGTTCGGTAAGGCCCTCGGCGGCGCAAGCGGTGGGTACGTGTCGGCGCATCAGGAGATCATCGATGTTCTGCGTCAGCGCGCCCGCCCCTACCTCTTCTCGAACTCACTCGCGCCGGCGATCGTCGAAGCGACCATTACCGCTCTCGACCTCGTGAAGAATTCGGGTGAGCTTCGCACGAAGCTGTTCGAGAATGCGGAGCATTTCCGCAGCGCTATGACCGAAGCCGGGTTTGAGCTGCTCGAGGGCGAACACGCCATCGTCCCCGTGATGTTCGGCGACGCCGCCCTCGCGGGCCGCATCGCGGACCGCATGCTCGAGCACGGCGTGTATGTCACGGCGTTCAGCTACCCGGTCGTGCCGAAGGAGAAGGCACGCATTCGCGTGCAGCTCTCGGCGGCCCACACGAGCGAGGATATCGATCGCGCCGTCCAGGCATTTGTCGCGGCTCGCGACGCCGAAAACTGAGTTTCCCATCGCCCTGAATTGCATAGGGGTTGTGGGGGTTTGACCCAAGCTCTCTCCCCCATTGCCCTGAATTGCACGGGGGCCACGGGGTTTGACCTCCGACCACTCCCAATAGCGAAAGGCCCGGCATCTGAACTGGCCCCCGAAAGTTGGACTGGTTTAACTCTAGGCGGTTAGGGCTTCAAGGGGGGGGGTAAGTAGCAAAATGTGTGTCTGATTTTCGGGGTTCTTACTGATCAAACGGTATAAATCGGGCGTGTATAAGGTTTCGCACCTTATACACGCCCGATTCTGGTCCAATCCATCAGAACGGCATCCTCATGTGCTATCCGGGGGTTGGTTCGCTCCCAGGAAATCTTCCGGTGGTGCATGCGCTACAACACGCGCAGGCGGCACTCCTGGTGCAACCTTCTAGCCCCCGTTGACTTCCTAGCCCCCGTTGATTTCGAAGCGCTTAATTCAGCTACACTGACCCAAGCAGCATAGTTAGCCCCCGACGTGTCTACTTTCCAGGGGCCAGGCCCACCAGCACAACTAGGAGAACACCATGTCGAAGAAGCAGACCGTTCTACGCACCGGCCTCGGGACCCTGTTCATCGGAGCCGGCATCATCCAAGCCACTCACCGCGAATTCTTCACCGCCCTCGTCCCGGAACAGATCGCTGAACATGGCGACCGGGTGCAGGGCGCCGCGACCGTCGCCCTCACAGGGATCGGGGCGAGCTTCCTCATCCCGCCCCTCAATCCCATCGCTCGTTGGGCCGCGACCATCATGCTCGCCGGAACTCTTCCCGCTGCGATCGATCAGCTCCGCAACCCCGAAGTGACGGAGAAGCTCGGCATCCCGACCTCCGTCGTCGCACTCCGCATCCCAGCGCAGGTCCTGGTGATCATCGGCGCCTGGTACGCCACCCGCAAATCGAGGTAGCAACCTCCACGCGCGTCTGACCAAGAGCAATGGCAGCGGCTCTATAGCCCATGCCTTGCTCAAACAGTCCAACCAACTGCTCGCGCTGATGCTCACTCAGCGAACTTCGTGCTCTCAACGAAAACTACTCCCCACTAGTTGGTAACTGATTTCTCAGTCCAACTAATGGGGAGCAGTTCAATCCGTGCCGGGCCTTTCGCTTTCCTGGCACACTGGCAGGCATGACTTCCCAGACGCCCCACGAACCGGGCAACTCGCGTTCTTCCGGCACTACCGGGCAGCAGGACATCATCATCGGGGTGATCGTCTTCCTGCTCGGGTTCCTCGCTATCGCCACAGCGTGGGGCACGATCTCCTACATGACAGCGCTGGCCAGCTGGATCGCTGGCATCGTTTTGGTTATGCGCGGAATCCGCAAGCACCGGGGTACTCCGCCGCAGGCTTAGCGTTCCCCCTGCGCACGCACCTCTAATCCGTCGAGCATCACGTCCAGAAGTTCCTCCTGAATCTCGGAGAAGTAATTCTTGCTCACGGCAGTCTCCGGAAGCGGACGCGTGATCACCCCTAAGCCAAAATGGACATCAAGGGGAGCAACCTTCTGCGGACATAGCCCGGCTGCTTTCGCCTTGTCGACTAGCGGTTCGTAGATCCGACGCAGGTCAGCCACACGGTTATCCACAATTTCACCTACCCCTTGCGTCCCGCCCGCAGTGCTGGCATTGAGGGCGCCGAAGAGCGCCTGCGCGAGCGCTGCCAGCTTCATCTCGCCGATGGCGTGCGCCGCGCCCCGCCAGGCATCCCGAGGGTTCTCATCGAACTTCTCCCGAGCCTCATTGATCACAGCCTCGATATCGGTCACGGCGCGGGCTCCGATTGCGTCGAACAGCTCAACGCACCCAGGGAAATGCCTACTGGCCGTCGCTACGCCGACGCCGGCTTCCTTCGCGATCGCCCTCATGGACACACCGGGTCCTTGCTCCACGAACAACTTTCGGGCTGCGTCGACAATGACGTCTCGGTTCGCTACTGCATCTTGTCTCACGCTTGCATCCTAACAAATGGAACACTATGCTCCAGTTTATAAGTGAAACGCAATGTTCCAGTTAAGGAGTTTGCCCATGTCAACAACCACGACCGAGACGCGAAAAGCGTCCCCAACACTTAAAGCCTTCGGTGTCATCCTCGGTATCCCGGTAATCATGGGACTCATGCTCTTTGCGTTCCTCGCCCCGAATTTCGCCTCTGGGCCCCAGGACGTCCCTGTTGCTCTGTCCGCACCCGAGCCCGTCATCGAGCAGATCACTCAGGGCATCAAAGACAAAGCCGGAGACGAGGCACCCGACATCCGCGTCATGGACAACCCAGAGACTGTGCGCGAGTCGATCCTGAACCGGGAAACGGTCGGCGGCATCGCCATCACCCCCGACGGAGCCACCACGTACACCGCCTCCGGAAACGGCGCACCGTACGTGCAGCTTATCGACGGCATCGCTGCCTCCCTCGAAGCCCAGAACATGCCCGTCGAACGCGAAGATCTCGCCCCCACAACCAAAGACGACCCGCAAGCAGCCGGCATCGCTCTGCTCGGCCTCCCGCTGGCTTTCGGCGGCATCATCTCGGCGGTCGTTGCAACGTTCCTGTTCCGTGGCAATAAATGGCTCAAGCTCGCCGTCCTCGTGGGCATCGCAGCTCTGGGCGCATTGGTGGCAACGTGGATGCTCCACTCAGTCTACGGAACGTTGTCCGGCAGCTTCGGCATGGAGTGGCTGGCGGTTTCCCTGGGCATCCTGGCCACGTCCATGCTCACCGCTGGCCTCGGCGCTGTGATCGGCACCGCAGGTGCGGGAATCGGTGCGATCCTGACGATCTTCCTGGCCAACCCGCTCTCCGGACTATCAACGGGTCCCTGGCTCCTCCCCGCCGGCTGGTCGACCCTCGGCCAGTGGATGCCCATCGGCGCGACTGGCCACCTCGTTCGGTCTCTGGCCTTCTTCGACGGCGGCGGTACCGGCGCAGCGTGGTGGGTCCTCGCGGCATGGATCGCTACGGGACTTCTGCTGCTGCTTTTCGACCGCTCGGCTAAGCCCGCGACCAAAACTGCATAAATCCAGTTAGTAGGTCGCAGTCAAAGCGCCCTCACGCGTGAGATCCGGCCCCGCAGGCAACAGGCCAATGTGAACTGGCCCCCGGAAGGTGGACTGGTTTAATTCTAGGTGGTTAGGGCTTCAAGGGTCTGATTTCGATATTGCATCGAGGTCAGGCCCTTGAGTCGTTGTTGGATGCGTTCGGTGTTGTACCACTGGATGTACTCGTCGATCGCCTGGTTGAACTTTGCGACGGTGTCGAAGACTTCTCCGTGGTACATCTCGGTTTTCAAGTGCCCGAAGAAATTCTCCATGACCGCGTTGTCGTAGCAGTTGGCTTTACGCGACATCGACTGCACACCACCGTTATCGCCGATCAGGTTACGCCAGGAGGCATGCTGGTACTGGAAACCTTGGTCGGTGTGCATCATCCACCCAGGTTCAGGCGCACAGGTTTTAATCGTCTTAGTTAAAGAATCGGCGGTCAACGCTGTCGACGGCGATGTAGCAACGGTGTGGGCAACGATTGAACGGTCGAACAAATCCATCACCGGCGACAAATACACTTTTCGGCCTGCGACCCTGAACTCGATGACGTCGCTGACAAAGACGGCACTTGGCTTATCTGGGGTAAACTTGCGGTCGAGTGTGTTGTCGGCAATGTGGCTGATCGTCCCGCTGTAGGAAACATACGGCCTGCGCTGGCGGACTTTGGCTCGAAGCCCCATCTCGCGCATGAGTTTGTAGACGAGCTTGTGGTTGACCACCCACCCCTGGTTGCGCAGGTCAAGTAGCACTCGTCGGTAGCCGTAGCGATGCTTGTTACGCTCGAAGCTTTCCCGGATCGCGTCTTTGAGCGCAGCATGTTTATCCGGCTGGCCGCGGCGTTTCTGGTGGTAGAAGAACGTCGACCGTGGGATACCTGCTGCCTCTAGGAGGTACTCCAAGCGGTGATGCGACTTGAGGATGACAATCGCCTGGACTTTCAGGCGCGTCCCTGATTCCTCAAGTCCCGCAATTTTTTTAGATAGGCGTTTTCCGCTTCCAACCGTGCGATCTGGCGTCGCAGCTTCTCTTCCTCCGAGAGCGGCTTCGGCGCGACCGAGCCTTTGGGTCTGCCCTTCGGCTTCGGTTTTAGTGCCTCATCGCCACCTTTACGCCATTTCCACGACCACCCGCTGACCAGCTGCTCCGATGACAGGCCAAATTCGCGCGCAAGATCCATCGCTGTCTCACCAGCACGGTGGCGCTCGGCAACTTCCTTCTTGATTTCGAACGAATACTGCTGCTTAGTCGGTTTCTCCACAAGACATAGCCTGCCATGGAGCTTAAATCAACGACAGAGCGTACGGACGGCGTATCTGGAGACACCAAAAGCATTCGCAGCGGCGTGATAGCCCATGCCTTGCTCAAACAGTCCAACCAGCTGCTCGCGCTGATGCTCACTCAGCGAACTTCGTGCTCTCAACGAAAACTACTCCCCACTAGTTGGTAACTGATTTCTCAGTCCAACTAATGGGGAGCAGTTCAATCCGTGCCGGGCCTTTCTCGTATCAGAACACCGGTTGAGGCCTAGGCCCCCGACCGTACTGTCCCGACGTTTGCTCAGTGTTCGTCGTAGTGGTCGCCGTGCTCCGCGTGGCGGTGGCCGTCGTGGATGTAGTCAACGTGATCGTCGTGCTCGACAGCCTCGTGTCCGCAATCCTCGCCGTGCTGGTGATCGGCGACGGTGTGCTCAGCCTGCGGCTGGTGCTCGTCGTAGTGGTCGCCGTGCTCTGCATGCAGGTGGCCGTCGTGCTTGTAGTCCACGTGATCACCGTGCTGGACTGCTTCGTGGCCGCAGCCTTCGCCGTGCGCGTGCTCCGTGGGGGTGTGTTCGGCTTTGTGGTCAGTCATGGCGTTCTCCTTCTTGTGCGTGCGCCAGTGCGTCGTGGATGACGTGGGTGACATGGGCATCGGCGATCGAATACCTCGTCGCTCTTCCCTCACGCTCCCCCTTCACCACGTGCACCTCGCGGAGTTTCCCGAGGTGCTGGGAGACGAGCGGTTGCGAGAGACCCGTGAGATCTACGAGCTCCTTGACTGTGCACTCGCGTTCAGCGAGGTGCAGCACGATCTCGAGACGCGAGGTGTTGCCAAGCGCCTTGAATACTCGTGCGGCGTGCTCAATCTGCATGCTGTCTTCCATACGACAATCACACCACATCCATGCGCATATTGCAATATGCCTATTTATTGCGAATCGTTCCTACTCTCGCCATCACGCGACACCCGCGAGGAGCGCACGCACCCCCACGGCGATTCCCGCCCACGCAGCCGCCCACAGCACCGAGGCGAAGGTCCCAATAATGAACAACTCCCCCACGCGAGCCGCCTCACGCCCTTCCTTCTCCGCACGCAGCTCCGGATACCGACCGAGCCCCTTCACGGCAAGCGCGACAGCGATACCCGTCGGGAAGCCCGCAACAATCGAGACGTAGACAGCGATTCGCTCGAGAATGCCGATCCATCGCCCTCCCGGCAATTCTTTTTGCGCCCCCATGAGGGTGCCCTGCACAGCGGCGGCACGCGCCCCGCCTTCATCAATGCGCCGCAAAAGCGCGCGAATAACCCCATTGCCCGCCACGGCTCCACAGCCACACACAGTTAGCGCAAGCGCGCTCCACACAACCGTCACAACACCACCCGTTTAGGCATTTCCTACATTTGAGACAAATTAAGCTATTCTCTACATATGGCACCAGTGAAGGATCAGGCTTACGCCGTCGCTGTCATCGGCGACATCGTCAACTCTCGCGATCACAACCGCACCGCGCTCCACGAACACCTCACCAGTGCGCTCAACGCGATTCAGACACCATCACACGAACGCCTCCACCCTACCGTCGGCGACGAAATCCAAGGCGTGTTCGCCACCCACGGCGACGCCCTTCGCGCCACCCACATCCTCAGGCTCCACCTTCGCGAACATGACATCGACATTCGATTCGGAATCGGAGCCGGTGAGATCCGCATCATCGACGAAGGCGCCGGCATCCAGGACGGCTCCGCCTGGTGGGCCGCGCGCGAGGCCCTTGAGCGCACAGAAGAACTCGCCCAAACCTCCGGGTTCTCAGGTATACGCACCGGGCTCAGTGCAGCAACCTCGGAAAATACAAAGTCCGACGGTCGCCGGGCAACCGTCGGAACACAAGCCCCGCAAGGCCACGACACGCCCCCGCCCGAAGCGCTATGCCACTTGATCGACGCACACGTGAGCGCGCTCAAGGGGGGCGCCTGCGGAAGCTTACGCGGAATCCTCGAGGGCGAATCAAACGGCGATACCGCGGCGCGCCTCGGCATCTCTCCGAGCGCCAACACGCAGCGCATCATGCGCAACGACCTGCGTCCGCTCGCCGAGGCAATGCGCGCGACGTGGCTATCAAACGCCCCCGCTACACGGCCCGAGCGCTAACGCGGGAAGGCACGAAGGCGCCGGAACGCTCTACCGCAGGGCGTCGCGCACCTTGACGAGCATCGCCATTGCCGCTTCAGCCTGCTTCCCCGCCACGATTGGATTATCGGCAAACGTCGCGAAGCCGCAGTCGGTATTCAGGAGCACTCGATTCTTGCCGAACATCTTCACTGCGGTACGCCCGCGCTCGAGCACAGCTTCGAAGGTTTCATCCTGCGGTGCCTTCTGGTTGAAGATGCCGATACCGATGCGCTGGTCTTCGCGCAGGCCCGTCAGATGCTCCCAGTCCCCGGCGCGCGGCGTGCATGTTTCCACAATGACGTTGCCGATCGGCACGGATGACAGGAGCGGGAGCAAAGGCGCGTAGTCTCCGGAAAGTGCCTTGGACTCATCGGGGGTCCAGTTGCCACGGCACACGTGAATACCCAGGCGATCGGCAGGAAAGCCCTCCGCTACCTGCGCAATCAGATCCCGCGCAAATTCCAGCTCCGGCTGCACTGCTTTACGCTCACCGAGCGCCCCGCACATGAATGTACGACCGCCGCCACCTTCGTTGCCGTAGACCACTTCGCTAAGCACGGGCTCGTCAATTTCCACCAACGCAACGCCTGCGGCGAGAAGCTCGGCGATTTCCTCCCGCAGAATCCGGACCACGTCGGTGGCGAGGGTTTCCCGATCGGGGTAGGCGCGATCGGAAACGCACTCCATCCACATGGTGCGAGTGAGGAGGTAAGGGCCGGGAAGATCCACCTTCACCGCGCGATCGGTGATGGTCTTCAGGTATTGGGCTTCATGCACAGCAAGGGATCTGTCACGGCCGAGCGGCCCGAATACCGCCGGGTGGCGAACCTCCCCTGCCGGCACATCGAGGGCGCGCAGCTCACGTTCAAACTGCACCGGATCATCAACGTACGGCAACAGATCCGTGATGGGGATGAGCTGACAGTTCTGCAGCAGACCCCCAACGAAGCTGGAATAGTTATCGCGGCGCATTTCACCGTCGGTGACGACGTCGACGTCGGCGCGTTCTTGCGCTGCCACGACAAGCTGCACGGCGTCATCAGCGGTAGCGTCAAACTCCTCCTGGGAGAGCCGGCCTTCCAGATGCTCATGCAATGCGCGAATCAGCCACGACGGCCGCGGCCAGCTGCCCATAGTGTGCACGGCCAGGGGCTCGAGCGCGGGCGCCGCAGCAGGCTCGGGAAGCTCGGCAGGAATATGTGGCGTGACCACTTCCTGCGTAATCGCCATTTGCGGGCGCTTACGGGGTTTCTTTCCTTTGCCTGCCGCGGGCACGAGTGCCTCGGGGGTGTTCTCCTGCTGAGGCATGCTCGCTGCGCCGTCGTAGGCACCCTTGCACACCAAGAACCGCCACTGGGTGAGTTCGCGCCCCTGAAACTGCACGGTCGTGGTCGTCGTATCGACCAGGTCATTCCCGGTCATACTGCACCAGCTAGGCAAGTCGACCTCTACCGTGGAATCCACGGAGGCGATCTCCAGGAACTTTCCCGGATCCAGGGGATCCAGATGTTTGCGGATCAGCAACAGCAGTCCGTTGCCACAATCCAGATCTCCACCGTCAAAACTGGTGTGGCCTTTCAAGCCGTCTTTGAAGGTGGCCGGGGTGAACTCTTGAGCGTTCGTCATGGCGGTATTCGAGTAGCAGCCGTCAGTAGCTCACGCAGCTAGCGCCCTGAGACATGTACTCGACGAGCTTCGCGCCGCCGACGATCGTCGCGCCGTTGATGAGCTTGCCTTCGTCCAGTCCACGCTTCTTGTAGCACGGCGAGCACACCCAGATCGTGCCGCCAGCTTCGGCGTAGTTGGTGATCAGTTCCTTGAGCGGCGCGAAGCCCTCCTCGTGAAGGTCATCGGCGTAGCCTTCTTCAGCGAGCCGCGCCCCCTCGGAGGAGAGGAACACGACGGTTTCCTGATCGGAGGCGATCGAGGCATTGGCGATAACGAAACCCACGGTCGCCTTGTCAACATCGTCTTTGGCGTGGGTGATGCTCACACAGATCTTGGACATGTCAGGAATCCTTTCGTCGGATCAAAAACCGCGGCGGCTGTGCCACGGCAAGAGTGTGCCCGGTGAGACTGCACCAGGCGGGGATGTCGATGATCGCGCCTTCGTCGGTGGCGATCAGCTCGAAGATTTCTCCCGGATTCAGGGCGAGCATTCGCGAGCGAAGCTTCATGACAAGCTCGCCGCAGCCCAAGTCCTCGGCGTCCCATCTATCTGCAATAGCGAGATCCGCGGAGTTGCTCATATGCATGCCTTTTCACCCAATGGACAAATCTAAAGGTGTTGTAGTCATACACACCACTGGCTCCACCATATCAACGCAGGCCAGAACCGGCTTGCCCAATCCACAAAGCAACAAAAAGGGCGCCCACTTTGCATAGTGGGCGCCCTCATCGTGGAGCCGGCGGGAATCGAACCCGCGTCCGATAGTGCGAAGCCAGGGCTTCTCCGGGCGCAGTCCGCGAAATCGTTTTCTCAGCCCCAGCGCTCACACGGACACGTCGCTGACAGGCTCAGTCACTCTAAGGTGTTCACCCAACCCCGGTGACCAGGGTTGGTAGCAGTGGCCCTCTAGATGATGGACAGGTCAGATCGAAGGCAATCCCTGACGGTCCAGACTGCTGTCGCTGATCAGGCAGCGAGAGCGAAGTCAGTGCGCTTAGGTTCGGCACTTATTGTTTTCCAGGGAGCGTTAGCGAGATAACCCTGGATCCTCGGCCCGCTTCCCCTGGCTGGACAACTACCGTCGAAACCGATCGACCCCGTATCGGGTGGCAACGCCCGTAAACGGAACGTGCCAGATAATCTGCACCCGCAACTGCGGGTGGGATGCGTGCCTGATTCGCACACCCTATTCGATTATCAAAAATCTGTTGCACCTTCCGGCACAGCAGTTCAGTATACAGCTTTCAACGCCTACCGCCAAGGGCTCTATTCCCGAGGGCAAGCGTCGGCCCCTTCGCCACCGCGGAACCTGGCGTGCGGGCGGTTCCGACGCTAGCTGAGCATCTCCCGCCGCCTCATCGCGCGTTGAGCCTCGCGAGCATCCTGCTTTTCGCGCAGGGTTTGGCGCTTATCCCACTCTTTCTTGCCGCGAGCAAGCGCGATCTCGACCTTGGCGTGCGAGCCGAGAAAGTAGATCGATAGGGGGATGATCGTGTACCCCTTTTCGCGAGTCTTATTCATGAGTTTCAGGATCTCGCGTTTGTGCAACAGGAGCTTACGTTTGCGGCGCGCCGCGTGATTCGTCCACGTACCCCGTACATACGGAGCGATGTGCACGGCATCCATCCACACTTCGCCGTTGTCGATATAGCAGTAGCCATCAACGAGAGACGCACCGCGCTCGCGCAGCGACTTCACCTCGGTGCCCTGGAGGACCACGCCGGCCTCCCACGTCGCATCGATGTGGTAGTCGTGGCGCGCCTTTTTATTCGAGGCGATAAGCTGCTTTTTTCGCTCCGGCGCTACGGGCGCCTGCTTCTTTCCAGCCTTCGTGGCCACGTTCATCCCTCCACAGCTGCTGACACATTGACCGCCTAGTATCCCACAAATTTGCGGGGGTCGAGCGCCGTGCCGTCAAGGTGCGTCTCGAAATGTAGGTGACAGCCAGTCGAGGCTCCCGTGGAACCAACGTAGCCCACGGTCTGCCCGGCCTCGATCCGCTGGCCGGCAGAGACCGCGAACCCCTGAAGGTGGTGATACGAGGTCGTGAGGATCTGACCGTTATACAGGCCATGGCTCACGATGACTTTGTTCCCGGCGCCGCTGTTGTGAGTCGTCGCAAGAACCTTGCCCGCAGCCATCGCCCCCACGGGAGTCCCGCATGCCGCCGCATAATCCATACCCTTGTGGAGCTTGCGCGTGTGGTACACGGGGTGGAACCTATAGCCAAACATTGAGCTGCGGCGCGCCGAAACGGGATCGCGGAAGCCACCCGACGATGCGCCACCGCCGCTCTCAGGCTTCGGCTCGGGGATTCTGCGGGGCTTTCGCCGCTCGCGCTTTGCCCGGCGCTTTTCCGCCTCGCGAGCCTCGCGCGCCTCCCGAGCCTTCCGCTCCTGCTCGCGTTGGCGCGCAAGCGCTTCCTGACGCTCTTTTTCGATGAGCTGCTGAATGTCTGTTTCGAGAGTGCTCGACTCAGATTCGAGCGCCGATTCCGACGCTCGATACTTGTCCTTGAGCGTTTCGAGGTTCGCCGCCTGAGATTTCTGCGAAGCGTAAAGACCATCGAGGTCTTTCTTTGCCTGCGCCGCTTCGCTCTCAGCCTGGCGGCGCTCGGCGACCGCAGCCGCTGACTTCTTCTTGAGGTCCTCGATCTCGGCACGGATCGCCTCAAGCCGGTCCGCGGAGTTCACATTCGTGGCTTGCTGACCGCGAAGATCCGTGAGCTTCGCGCCTTGCGCTTGAAGCGTGAGGCGGTAGTTCATCGTTCGATCGACCGCGTCCTGCGGATCCTCCGAATTCAAGAAAATCGACGCGGGATTGGGAGCACCCGTGCCTTTATACGCCTCGATAGAGGCCCGTGAGACGTCCTCGTTCGACTGCGAAATCTTTTGCTGGCCACTTTCGACGGCCTGCCGGATTTCACTCTCCTCGGCTTGCGCGGCCTCGAGCCGCTTCGCCTGTCGGGCGTCCTCAGCTTTCGCCGCCTCGAGCGCGGAGCGCGCGGAGTCGAGGCGTGCTTGTGCATCGGGAATCCTCGACTCAGTTTCGGCGAGGGCGAGGTACGCGTCGGCAAGCTCCGTGTCAACCTCGTTGAGGTCCTCGCGCAACGCTGCAAGCTTTTCGTCGACGCTCTTCTTTTGTTTCTTCTTGTCGTCGATATCGTCAGCGAGCACATAGTCGTGCGAAAAAATGCCTGACGAGGCTAGGCCGAGAACGGCAGCGAACGACGCACCTTTCACGAGTGCGCGTCGAGAAAGAAAATTCATTTTCCCCTCATCATTCGACATATCCAGAACCTGCCTACACCTTCAAATAGCGGTTGAGCGAAACGACGGACGAGCCTATCGCGAGAATAGCACCGAGCGCGAGCAAAATAGGTCCTACCCACAACAGGTCCGACATCGTCATGTGGATGAGATCAGCTCCGAGAGTCGGAGCGAGCCAGCCCTCCACAAGATATTTAATGGCGAGCGAAAGTACACCGGTAGCCAGCGCTCCGCCGATCAGTGCGGCAACAGCCCCCTCCAGAAGGAATGGCAAGCGAATAAAGATATTGCTCGCGCCTACAAGGCGCATAATCGCAATCTCACGCCTTCTATTCGCCACCGACATACGGATCGTCGTCGCAACGAGGAGCACCGCCGCCACCAGCATGACGACAGCGAGAGAGATCGCAAAGACAGTTGATTGATTCAAGATCGAAATAAACGGTGCATATACCGCGAGAAGATCGGATACCTCATCGACCCCTTCTCTCCCCTGGAAGAAATCCACGACAGCACTCGAGCGCTCCGCCTCCACAAGCGTGATGTGGAAACTCACCGGCATATCTTCGGCAGTGAAATCCTGCGCAAAGCTCTCACCGCCAAACTGATCGCGGTACACCTCGAGAGCTTCCTCCTGGGAGCGCTCATCCACGGACGCGATATACGGGCCCAAAATATCACCCTTGAGCGCCTCACGGACCTCGGCAATCTGTGCGTCCGTCGCAGCGCCGCCGGCACATGATGTCGCCGTCGAATGCGGAGAGCACATATAGACGCTAATTTGCGAGTTCTTCACGAGGATGTCCTGAAGCGCGACAATCTGCTTCTGCATCAGAAGCCCCGCTCCCACGAACGTGAGCGAAACCGCGGTCACAATCACGACGGAAATCACCATCGCGATGTTGCGACGAAGCCCTCCGAAGCTTTCTTTAAGGATGTAGCGAAGCCTCATGCGAGTTCATCCTCCTCGCCCGTATCCGATTCCTCGAAGGCGCGATCGAAATCGCCCATGCGCTCGTCACCGCTCGCGGTTTCGTCAAACCGCTCGAAAGCTACGTCTGAGGCGCGCACACTTCCTCCGGTCGCGGAGTCCGACGGCTGTCGCTCCCCCGCTGCCTCACCATCGGGTACCGCGCCCGAGATCACGCTCTCATCGGAGGATCCTCGATAGTGGCCGCGCTTCTCATCACGCACAACGTGCCCATCGACGAGTTCGACCACACGTTTGTTCAAGCGATTCACTGCTTTCTCGTCGTGAGTAGCCATGAGAACGGTCGTTCCGCGATCGTTGATGTCTGCGAGAAGATCCATAATCCCCTTGGCCGTTTCCGGATCGAGGTTGCCCGTTGGCTCATCGGCAAGAAGGATCGTGGGCCGATTCACGTACGCACGCGCAATGGCAACACGCTGCTGCTCGCCACCAGACAGCTCATGCGGAAGCCGTTTTCCTTTGTCTGCCAAGCCCACCATGTCGAGAACCTCGGGCACGAGCTTTTTCACCACTCTGCCCGGAGTCCCAATGACCTGGAGCGCAAACTCCACATTCTGGAACGCCGTCTTCGAGGGCAGCAAACGGAAGTCCTGGAATACCATCCCGATTTCACGGCGGAGCCGGGGAACTTTCCAGCTCGACAGACGCGAAAGGTCCTTGCCCGCCACAAAAATGGAACCAGAGGTCGGATTAGTTTCCTTCAAAATGAGCCTGAGCATTGTCGATTTTCCCGAGCCTGAAGCCCCAACGAGAAAAGCGAATTCGCCACGCTCAAACTCGATCGACAGATCAGTGAGGGCGGGCGCGCTCTTACGCTGATATGTTTTCGTCACGTGTTCGAAACGAATCACAGGCTCATCCCATCTGGGCGGGTCGACAGCTCCCCTCGAGATGTCCGCGGGCACTACGAGGGTCAGTACCCGTCAACCCTAACCACGGCCCACCTCAAATCTTCGGATTCAGGCCGGTCACACGGGTCACGTTTTCCTCAAGAATTCGTCAAGAGGTGCTAGAGGCAGCGCGCTGAGCCTCGCGCCCATGTGAGCTCAGCAAGCGTCGGCCCCGTGCGGGTACGGGCCGAGCTCTACCCCGGCGAGTCAGTCCTCCGTGCGTGCCTGTTCGACGCGCCAGCGGATACCGGCCTCGATAAAGCCATCGATATTGCCATCAAACACCGAGGTGGGATTGCCTTCCGAGTACTCCGTGCGCAAATCCTTCACCATCTGGTACGGGTTCAGGACATAGGAGCGCATCTGGTCGCCCCAGCTCGCCTTGATATCGCCGGCGAGCTCCTTACGCTTGGCGTCTTCCTCTTGCTTCTTCAGGAGCAGGAGTCGCGACTGAAGCACGCGCAGAGCCGCGGCACGGTTCTGGATCTGCGACTTCTCGTCCTGCATCGAAACGACAATGCCCGTGGGGATGTGAGTCATGCGCACGGCCGAATCGGTCGTGTTCACGCTCTGGCCACCCGGACCCGACGAACGGAACACGTCGATCTTGAGTTCATTCTCGGGGATCTCGATGCTGTCGGTCGTTTCGATGAGCGGGATCACCTCGACTGCGGCGAACGAGGTTTGACGGCGCCCTTGGTTGTCGAACGGGGAAATACGGACGAGGCGGTGCGTCCCGCCCTCGACACTGAGCGTTCCATACGCGTATGGCGCACTCACTTCAAAGGTGACGGACTTGAGACCGGCCTCCTCCGCATACGAGGTGTCCATGACCTTGGTGGGGTACCCCTTGTGTTCAGCCCACCGCAAATACATGCGCAGCAGCATCTCGGCGAAGTCCGCGGCATCAACACCACCGGCGCCCGCGCGAATCGTCACGACCGCGTTGCGCTGATCGTATTCACCGCTCAGCATCGTGCGAACCTCGAGCTCGTCAAGCGCTTTACGAATCGCGGCAAGTTCTTTTTCAGCGTCCTCGGCGAACTGGGCATCGCCTTCTTCCTCGCCAAGCTCGACCATGACCTCGAGGTCGTCGATTCGACTCGACAGTTCGCTGACGCGGCGCTTCTCCGCCTGCGCATGCGAGAGATCGGACGTGACTTTCTGAGCCGCCTCCGGGTCATCCCACAGATCGGGGGCGGCCGCCTGCTTCTCGAGGTCGGCGATCCTAGCGGTCAGCGCATCAAGATCGGTGACCTTCTCGATCGATTCGAGGGTCGAACGCAGGTGGGGAATCTCGGCAGAAAAATCAGAACTCACAAACATCCACTCTACGCTACGCACTCACCGCACGGCAGGGACGCGACGCTCGCGCCCGGGCCAATGCGGCCCGCTACACACCAGCACCGGCGGTCCGCACTAGTGCGCATGCGCCGATGAGTCCACGCGCACAACGATGGGAGAGTCGAGCGCACGAGAAATCCACCCCACGAGCGGCGGGTGCACGCGAGCTTCGAGGGACAGCCTCACCTCACCATTCGGCGAGAGGGCAAGCGCTGTAATGTCCATATCGCTCACGCGAGAAAACTGGTGCGGGTACTGCGCGAGATAGGCAGAGGCGCGCTCGCGCGCTTCGGCCTCCGTAGGAATACGTGGGTCACCCGCGTCATCGTAGAGCCTGTTTTCGCTCGCTCCCCCCGCTGCGTATAGGGCCGCGCCATCCGCCACGAACTGGACACGATTGCGGTCGATCTCGACACCGGTCACGGCGATGCCGAACGCAATCACCATCAAAACCACGACGCTGACGCCTATCGTCAAGACGCTGGCGTTGCCGCGCTCCCCTCTGCATCGCGCCAGGCGACGCTTTCGGATCATGGCGTGCCCCCTTCAGCAATCAACGCGTGTCGGCCTTTCACGTCGACGATTGAGGACTCAAGACCGATCACTCCCAGGCCGGGAATGGGCGCCGCGAGGCTCACCTCCACCGAAACGACCTCTCCCGCAACAGGACATGACACCGACTCACACGACACTGCGATGTCCCCGGCCTCAACCTCGACACCGTAGTCGCGCTCCACTTCAGCCACGATGCCCGCGATGCGTTCCTCGCGCCCCTCGGCAAGGTCATGGACCGAATACACCCGCGCGATCTGCCGCGCGAGGGTATCGGCGGCGAATGAGGCGGACTGCACCGAGGCACACGTGAGCAAGAGATATACGAGCGGAATGAGGAGGATGACAGATAGTCCAGTGAACTCGACGACCGCGTTCCCCGATGCATCCCTCAACCGACGCGACGTTTCCTTCGCGACGGCGCCCAACCTAGAGCGCATCCTCGTCCACCGCATGCCCCACGACGTGCAATGCGTTGCTCGGTCCGAAAAATCCGATGAGCGGCAGGGCCGCGTGGATTTCTATCTCAATCACGCCCGCATGCTCGCGAGCCTCGACGTCCACGTCACCGAGTTGCTGAAACCGAGCAGAGGCAAGTTCTGAGGCCCGTGCGAGGCCGTCGCTCGGATCATTGCCGAGCAACGCCCCGTGGTACGCCGACTGTACGGCGATATCCGTGAGTCCATTGCGCACGTGAAGGAAGAGGGCAAGCTGGAGAAGGCTCAGGCCAAGCGCTACCACGAGTGCCGCGATGAGGGGGAACTCCACGACCGCGTTGCCCCGTTCTTCGCGCAGGCGCCGATGCAATCGGCGTATACGCATGCGCACGCTACTCGGTGAATTGGCTCATGGCCTGGTTGAACAAGCCCACGAGGGCATCGGATGCCACGGCCCATAGAGCCACAACGATGCCGGCCGTCATGAGAGTGATGAGGACCCATCCGGGAACGTCACCGCGTTCACTGGCTAGGCGCTCGCGCGCCGCGAAGAAAGCCCGAACGGTCGCACGGGAGATGCGCTCACGCAGCGGGGTGCGAGCGGTGGCATTGTCAATCAAGGTTGAGCGGTTAATGGACACGGGGTTCTCCTTCGGAATGAGGTGGGATACCAAAATTGCAAAACGCGGGGCCATGCCTGTCATAGCCCCACTTGGAGTGCGGTGATGCCGGGGAAGACCGCAAACACAATGACGAGCGGCATGAGGAGGAAGACGACGGGCAGAAGCATGTACACCTCGCGCCGCCCTGCGCTCTCCATCAAGGTCCGCTTCGAAAGCTCGCGGGCATCTTGCGCTTGCGCGCGCATGACATCTGCGAGTGGGGTGCCTCGTTCGAGGGCGACGGCAATGGTTTCCGCGAACCTCGAGAGGGAGTCGAGCGGGGAGCGGGTCCCAAGACTGATAAGTGCGTCCTCGAGACTCGCTCCCGCGCGGATCTCGGAGACTGCAATCGCCAGTTCCCGCGAAAGCTCTCCCTGAGAGGTGCGCGCGACTCTCTCCATTGCCGCGATTGGCCCTTCCCCTGCTGAAATCGCGAGGGCCAGTAGATCGGCAATAGTGGGGAATTCGCGCGCCATTGCCTGCTTCCGCGACGAAATCGCGCTCGTGAGGAGGTAGTCGCGCACGAGCGGTGCGGTCACGCTTGCGATCACGACAAGTGCGAGGAGCGCAATGAGCGGCGCTCGCTCGAGCGCGAACAGCCCCATCCCGAGGGCAGCGCTCGCCACGAACGCCACTATCGCCCAGGTGAACTGCTGAATTCTGAAATCGCGATAGGTGATCCGACCACCCGCGAGCGCGAGACGCTTCTCGATCTCACGTTGACTCCCGAGCGCCCGCGCGGCAAAAGCGCGCACACTCTCGAGAAACGGGCCCACGCTAGCGTCAATGACGGGATGCACTCGTGCACTGTTCTCGAGAAAACCGATTGCTCCACGCGCACTGCCCCGTTTGATGTACGGGCTGACGCGAGCCTCAACTGACCGAGGCCGCCGCCACGGATTCTCGAGGATCACGAGAGCGAGGCCAAGGCCAAAAAGTGCGCCGAGGGTGCACCCCAAAATGACGATCGTGAGCGTATTGTCGCGGATGATCATTTGCGCAGCACCCTCTCGTCTTGTGGCAAGCGCGCGAGCACGAGCATGAGGCGATAAGCGAAGAACGACACGAGCGCACCAGCGATGATGAGCATGCCGCCGGCGGCCGAGTCGTAGGCCTCTGCGGCTTCGGGTCGCAGAATCATGAGCCCGAGCACCACCCACGGGGCGATAAGGGCGAGCTTCGCCCCGTTGACCGTCCAACTCTGCCTCGCTTCGAGCTCGGAGCGCACGCGCGCATCTTCACGAAGGAACGATGACAGGGTACGTAGAAGCGTGCCGAGATCGGTTCCGCCCACGTCTCGCGTAATGCGCAGTGCCTCGATGATGCGATCCGCAACAGGGTCGCTCAAGCGCGCCTTGAGTCGATCGAGGCTGTAGGAGAAATCGCCGGTAGCGTGGTATTCCCTCGCAAATTCACCGAATGACGAGCGCAGTTGCTCGGGACCGCGATCGGCGAGTTGGGCGAGCGATTCGGGCAGCGAGAGCCCCGCGCGGACAGCCGATCCCACGAGGTCGATTACTTCCGGCCATACTTCGCGGAGGTTTTCTTGCCGACGCCTTGCCAGTGCTCGCAGCGCCCATGCGGGGAAAAGGCTTCCGCCGACCCCTGCAGCGGCGCTCGGGATCATCGCGGTGCTGAGCCCTAAAGTGAGGATGAAAGCCACGCCACCGGTGAGCACCGACGCAATAAGAAGGTGATGCGGGCGTGCACTCGAGAGCCCGATCCGGGCGAAATCGTCGCGGATTCGCTGCTCAATACGGGTACGCGAGCCTACCCGAACCGGCTTCCTGGCTTCACGGGGCCAAAACGCTGACCAGATCGTCACGAGCCCGAGGCCGAAGAGAGCTCCAGCAGCAAAGCCCGGGATCATCGCTTGTCCCCAAGGAGGGTCGATAGCGAGAAACCGGCTCGTTCGAACCGTTCGGGGTGCGGCGGGTATCCGTCGCCCCTGCATAGCCGGCCGCGACGGAACTCGAAAATGTGTCCGAGCTCGACTACGGAATCTTCGACTCTCCCCGGAACGGCGACGATCTCTCGCACTCGACGGGTGCCATCGTGAAGGTGGTCGAGGTGGACGACAAGATCGATTGCGTTCGCGACGGTAGGCGTCACGAACGAGCCGCTGACGTTTTCGCCCGCGAGCAACGGGAGCGTGCACAGCTTGGCGATCGTGTCGCGGGCGGAGTTGGAGTGAATGGTGGCCATCCCTGGAAGGCCGCTGTTAAGCGCGATGAGCATGTCGAGCGACTCGGCCTCACGAACCTCGCCAACGATTATGCGGCTGGGGCGCATACGCAGCGCCTCCTTCACAAGGCGGCGCATCGTAATCTCGCCGACGCCTTCGAGGTTCGGCTGCCGGCACTGCATGCCCACGACGTCCCGTGCGGAAATGTTGAGTTCGAATACTTCCTCGATCGTCACGATTCTTTCGCGCGGGTAGACGGCCGAGCCGAGGCAACTGACCATCGTCGTTTTGCCTGCGCCTACGCTCCCGGAGACGATGATGTTGAGCCCTGCCTTTACGCTCGCGTCGAGGAAGTCGGCAGCTTGCTGCGTGAGGGACCCTAACGCGACGAGGTCTGCGAGCGAGTGTGCTTTTGAGATGAACTTTCGGATGTTGACGGACCAGTGCTTGCGCGTGACATTCGGGATCACGGCGTGAAGGCGCGCACCGCTGGGGAGAAGTGCGTCGACGAATGGTGTACTGAGGTCAAGGCGGCGACCCGTTTGCGCAAGCATTCGTTCGACGAGCCCGCGAACTTCGCCGGCCGAGAGCACGAGTGGGGTCAACTCACTGACGCCGTGCCGGTGGACGAAGATTTCGCTCGGCGAGTTGATCCAGATCTCTTCGATCTCCGGATCGTCGAGGAACGTCTGCAGGGCGCCGAAACCTCCGATGCGTGCGGCCACTTCCCCCACGGCCGACTCGCGCTCACGCAACGCGGGGACTTCACCACGGGCGGCTTTGGCGTCGTACTCGTTGACAACTGTGGCGATGAGGTCGTCGAGTGACGACGACGTCGCATCGAGACCCTGCTCGCGAATCGCTTGGCGAGCTTCGGCCTCGATGATGCCGAGTGCGTCGTGCATGGGTTTCCCCCCCTTATGCAATCGTGGCGCCTACTCAAGGCTCCCCGCGCCCCGTCCCCCTGGGGCTTTCTGTCATCTTTGTACCAGAGTTTGAGGGCACACGAAACACTGTTCGGCAATTGTGGATAAGTATTCCTGGGTTATCCAGACTGCGGGTGCGTGTGCGGTGCGGCATACGTGCAGATCGGCCGTATAGACTCACGTCGTCCCGTTCCCCGTCCCAGAGGATGACCGCATGGCAACGCGCCTTTCCACCCGCGATACCGCGGCCGAAGCAAAGATGTCGAAGACCGAATGGACGTACGCGGCAAGGCGCACTCTCACGGAATTCTCTAGAGCTGGCGGAACGGATCTCGCCGCTCAACTCACATACTTCATCGTCCTCGCCATCGCCCCATCCCTCCTAGCCCTCTTCTCGCTCGCTGCACTCGTGCTGAGCGGTTTCCAGGACGAAATCGTCGGGCTCATTACCGATGCAGTGGCGAAGTCGAACATTGCGAAGGGCTCGGGCGATCTGAGCGGCCCGATCGAATCCACACTCAAATCTCTCCTCGGGTCGACCTCCTCAGGCACGATCGCTCTCATCATCGGTATCGTGACCGCCCTGTGGTCGGCTTCGGCGTTCGTCAAGGCATTCTCGCGAGCCTCCAACAAAATTTACCGGGTGGAGGAGACCCGCGGCCCTGTCAAGTTCAACCTCTCGATGCTCGCGGTCACTGCCGCACTCATCGTGGGAATCCTCCTGCTCTTCATTTCCATGTTGCTCAACCAAAGCATGGTCGACTCCCTCTTTGGACCCATTTTCTCGGCGATCCAGATGCCGGATCTTCTGTCCTTCCTCACCGACACCTTTATCCCGATTTGGGCGTGGGTGAAGTGGCCGTTCATGCTCGCACTTTTGTTCGCTGTCGTGTCGCTGCTGTACTGGGCGACGCCGAATCTTGAGCACAAGTACCGTTTCATCTCGCCGGGTGGAATTTTCGCCATCGTGGGCATTGCCCTCGCGCTCGTTGCCCTCAGCATCTACATGTCGACCGCGGCGAGTTACTCGAGCTACGGCGCCATCGGTGGCGTCATGGCAATCCTGTTCGTCCTGTGGGTCGTGAGCATCGTGCTCATTCTCGGCGCGGCGTTCGATGCCGAGGTTTTGCGCGGGCGCCAGCTCGCCGCTGGTATGCCCGCCGAGGACGGTTTCGAACTTCCAAGTCGAGGCGCCGAACCGCCCACCAAAGCCGACCTCAAATACGCCAAGATCGTTGAGGAAGGTCGCGAAATCCGCGTCGGCAACCTTTACAAAAACCAGGGCAACTACACGGCGACATTCGCGGGTGAGGACGCGCTTCGCAAGGGCGACGAGGATGTCTTCTCCGTCTCCGAAAGCGACGAGTCATCGGGTGAGGAGCCCGCGGCTTCAGCCACCGAGAACAGCGCGCGCGACGCGCAGGATTAGGCTGCGGCGTCGCCATGTGCGGGCGTTTCGCGTTTTTCCAGGAGATCGAGCCGCTTCTCGATGACATCGGCGCCCTCGATCGCGCCGATCCGCACCTGGCGGCGCGCTACAACATCCCTCCCACGACGCCGATCTATGTCGTGACCGAGGGGGTCGAACGCGATACCGGCACGCTCGCAAGAGCTGTGCGTACCGCCCATTGGGGCCTCGTCCCACGGTTCGCAAAAGACCTCTCGTTCTCCGCGAAAACCTTTAATGCGAGACGGGAAACTCTCGTAGAAAAGCCAAGTTTTCGCGGCTCCCTTAGCCGCTATCGTGCCCTCGTCCCCATGAACGGCTACTACGAATGGCAATCGGGACCGAACGGGAAAATCCCATACCACCTCCACGATCCGCACGCCCCACTCCTGTATGCAGCCGGCCTCGTGTCATGGTGGAAAGACCCTGCGCGGCCAGAAGCCGCATGGCTGTTGACAGCGACGATCATTACGAAAGCGGCCGAGGGACAACTCGAACGAATCCATTCCCGCATGCCCGTTTTCCTCAACCCTGAGGGCCGCGAAACTTGGCTCGGTTTCGAGTCTTTCGCAACGGGGAACGACGCCCATACCTGGATCAACGGCTCTGAAGGGCAGCTCCCAGCTCAAGCACTTGAAGCCTACCGGGTGGGAGACGACGTTGGAAACGTGACGAACGAGGGCGCCCATCTCATTGATCGGCAGAATCCGACGCCTGCCTAGAACCGTCGGCGGCTTAGTCCTCGTCGGCGATAAAGAGCTCGCGATCGGGTCGATTCTCAGGGCGTATGAGAAGAACGAACAGCGCAATCGCGAGGGCGAGCGCAGTAAAGCCAGCCCAAAGGAGACCTCCACGGATGAGGCTTCCCCCAATCAACGCCTGAAAAAGCTGCCATGTCACTCCAAAGCTCACGCCGTAGCGACCGCGTTTCATGAGCGAACGCGCGGCAAGCGCGACCATCAGGGCGAAGATCCCTAGACATGCGGTGAGTCCCACGGCGAGCGTTGAGAGTTTCGGGGACTGAGCGGGGAGCGTCACGAGGGCATAGAGCGCAGCGGCGAGAAGCAGGAGCGCCTCGACCACGAGAAGCGCAGCGCTCACGCGGCGCAGAGGGTGCGTGGGGCGTTGAGATTGCGCCTTGGAACCGGGGGCACCGCTAACGGAAGTCATGCCCCCACCCTAATGCCCGGTACGCCGTGTGACCGCCGCTGGCAAGATGCAGGCGGTGTGGAAAAGATAACGAGGGATCTTCTCGCTAGATCCTTGTCCATTAGCGACGTTGCCAGGAACAATAGAGTACTACATCGCTTCGACACCACCGTGTTAGAGGCGATATGCATTGATGTCGAGGCCCACTGGGCCACACGCCATTGTGACCCCACTACGGTCACGATGCACTGGAAAGAGAGAGTGACCCGATGGATTGGCGCCACCGCGCTGCATGCCTCACCGAAGATCCCGAGCTTTTCTTCCCCATCGGGAATACGGGACCGGCGATCACCCAGATCCAGGAAGCCAAGGCCGTGTGCCAACGCTGCGAGGTCATGAACATCTGCTTGAAGTTCGCGCTCGAATCCGGCCAGGATTCCGGCGTGTGGGGCGGCCTTTCCGAAGATGAGCGCCGCTCACTTAAGCGCCGCACCGCGCGAGCGCGACGCGTCGCCTAACGGCCACTACACACAGGCGTATTTTTCGAACCGTATCCAGCGGCGTTACTGCCGCGAGGTACAGCCGCGTCAACTCTGGACTTGCCCTCCCCACTCCTTAGCGTGAGATCGGGTCGAGATACACATCAATCGTGGCGCGCGTGCCACCGTCGGGCCTATTCTCCCAGGTGAGAACGCCACCAAGCTCCCCCTGCACGAGTGTTTGCGCGATGTTCGTGCCGAGTCCCTCGGGCCTGCTGGGCATCCCTTTGCCGTCGTCGTCGACGTCAATCACGAGATGGGTTCCGCTCCGCTCGCTCGTGATCGTGAGGTTTCCTCCGGTTTCCGAAAGTCCGTGTTCGACGGCATTCGTGGCGAGCTCCGTCAAGACAAGCGCCAGCGGGGTCGCCTCCTCCGCGCGTACGAGCCCTGCCTTGCCAACCTTGTGAGTCGTGACCGTAACCTGCCCGATGCCGCTCGCGTGGTCACCGTCATGCACCGTTGCCGAGGCGGCATCGACCGCGAGGCGCAGGCAGCGATCGATCACGTCGTCAAGCAAAACGGTCTCTTCGCTGCCCTGCAGGAGGGATTCGTGAACCAGTGCGATCGTCGAGACGCGCCGCATCGCCTCAAGCAACGCGTCCTTCGCCTCGTCGGACTTCATGCGCCTCGATTGCAAGCGCAAAAGCGCAGCGACCGTTTGCAAATTGTTCTTGACGCGATGATGAACCTCGCGGATCGTCGCATCCTTAGTCATCAACTCTTTTTCGCGACGGCGCACCTCGGTCACGTCGCGTACAAGAATGATGGCCTCCGTTCGCTGCCCCCGGCGCGTGATCGGGATCGCGCGCAGTGACAGGATCCCGCCTTTTGCCTGCATGTCGACGCGCCACGCGGCGCGCCCCGTCAACACAAGTGGAAGCGACTCATCGACGGGAATTCGAGATTGCAGATCTGCGGTCGCGAGCTCCGCGAGGAGGGACCCCACCATGTCTCCCTGCATCCCACAGCGGTGGAAGGCGGAAAGTGCGTTCGGAGAGGCGGCCTTGACAACACCTTCGCTATCGACCGACACCCAACCGTCACCCACACGAGGAGCCCCTCGGCGGGGCGGAACGGGCGCCCCTTTAATGGGGAACGCCCCCTCCCCCATCATGAGCAGCAATTCTCGGCCAAGCCGATGCTGCTCCACTTCCGCGGCGGTGAGTCGCGCATCGGCGGGCGATGTAAACGATTCGATCGACACGATCGCGAGGACCACGCCCTTGCGACGAACGGGGGCAAAGCGCACGAATGCGGGGCGAGACTCGCGCTCGACCGTCACGAATGTGTCGACATCGTCGATGCCCGCTCCCGCATTGTCATAGGCCGCGAGTAGCTCAGGCCAATCCTCACGCGTGTAGACACTCGAGATCGGGTCCTCGAAATACACCGTACTGCCGTTAGCCGGGCGCGAATGCGCGGTCGCGCACATCCCCTCTTCGCGCGGCACCCACAGCACGAGATCGGAACCCAGCAGGTCCGAGACGACCTGCCAATCACCGAGGAGAAGCTGGAGCCACTCAACCTCGGGCCTCGGCGTTTCATCGTCATAGGTAAGCACGTTGTTCACGGTGGGAGCCATATCTCAAGCCTACTGCCTCACGGCTTGAGTCCGGCACCGCGCACACGCTCGTCTCGCCGCGCGCCGCTAGTCTTAGGTCAGCACCAGATGTGAGGAGACGACAGTGAAAACACTCCACGACACCATCGACTACAGCGCGAGCGTCGAGCGCGTCGCACGCTTCTACGCGAGCAGTGAGCACGCAGCTGAGCGTGCGCGAAGGCTCGGCGTGAACGATACGCACGTGGATGTCCAGGGCAATCCCGACAGCGCCTTCACCACGACGATCCAGGCGACTGTGCCACGCGAGCAGATCGACCACGACAAGTTCAGCCGTTTCCTGCCCGGGCGCCTCGACGTGACCATCGTGCATGACTGGGACGCTCCCGACGGCGGCTCCCGGACGGGGCGCCTACGCGCGACGGTCGCCTCTCTTCCGGTCGACCTTTCGGCGGACTTTACTCTCAGCGGCAGCGGCGACGGCTCGCGCATGAGCATCGAGGCAAACCTCAGCGTAAAAATTCCCCTCGTGGGAGGCGCAATCGAAAAGGCCGCACACGAAGCAGCGGGCGATGCCTTCGACACCGAGGAAGCATTTGCCAACGACGTCCTCGCAAACGAGCGCTAGGCTTCGAGGAACTCCCTGACGGCGCTGGCTTCGCTCGCGTCGAACCACAACACATCGGGAGCGTAGGGATCGTCGGCAACCTCAGCGGCCGAATTCTGGGTGATGAGATAGGCCCGTAGCGGCACCGTTATCGCCTCGCTCTTAAGGAGGTGCGACCACTCGCCAACGTCGGCCGAGGCGTCGCTCTCGAGTGCGCGATCGGGAAGGTCAAACGCTGCGATCGCAATCCGGCCCCCACTTCTGTGCGCGTGGGCGAGGGACAGGATGCATTCACACATCGCCTCGAATTCGCGCTCTTCGGCTTCATCACCAGCGAGCCCCTTAGTCGCCGAGGCCGGCACACCCCACACCCGCGCGCCTGCGGGAAGGTCGAACGTCGGGACCGTCATATCGAGAACGCTCGTATCTCCCGCGAGCGCATCCACAGGGCAGAACACGCGCATGTGCCTCTCCTTGGCTAGTAACAGCTGAGGCCTCAAGACTACCGAAGAAGATTCTGGTCGACGTGAGTGGCGAGCCGCGTGAGCGCCTGCCGAAGTTTCGATTTCGGTGCAGACTCTGACAGGAGGACGCCGTCCCACCTCGCGCGAGAGGCTACCGCGGCATCGAGCGGGAGGGCGAGGCACGTATCAAAATCGAGGCGCGCGCGAAGAGTCCGCTCGATGCTCGCGAGCGTCACGCTTGAGTCGAGTTTGTTGACGACGACGGTCACGGGATTCCGCGCGAGCTCCATGACCTGGGGAGCTTCACGCACAAAGCGCGTCACGCTAATGGGATCAGCGGCCACAACGGCGATCACGTGTGAGGCCGACACAAGTGCGGTTCGCGTGGTGCCATTGCGGTGCTGAGCCCCGAAGTCACCCCCGCTGCCCTCGTGGTCCAGTGGCGCGGCGACATCAACGACGACGGTGTTCGTCGCCTCTCGAGCTTTTCCACATACCGCTTCGAGGGCATTGTCGTAGACCTCGATGTAACGCGACGGGACGCCTATTCCGCTGAGGAGGTGGAGGTCTTCGCTTACGAGCGGAGAATACTGGAGGACAAGCTCGGCTGTGAGCGCGCCTTTATCGCTTGCTCGACATGCGGCGACGAGCCCGGGCACTTCATCAAGGACGCCGAAAATCTGTGATTGGCACGGACCGTAGGTGTCGGCATCGATGAGAATGCTCTCGCCTCTGAGAAGCGACAGTTCGTGCGCAAGATGTGCGGCGACGAAGGAGCGCCCGGGGGCGCCTTCGGGGCCCCATACGGTCACCATCGGAGAGGCTGCTTCGTCGGTGCTTGGCTCTTGGGTCCACGTAGAGTGATCGGGATCCTGCGTTTCGAGCCCCGCGTGCAAGAGCAAGTCGTAGAGCTCATCGGCATCGATTCCGCCGTGCACTTCGAGGGTGATTCCAAGTGTCGCAGGATCGGTGCGGCTCGACTGAGATGTCACGGCAATGACGCCGGTTCCCCCACGCCTGATCTCGTGGACGATTTCACGCGAAAGCCCCGCAACATCAACATCGAGAAGGAGAACATCGCCGAGTTCGGCTCGTGTGAGAGCAAGAAGCTCCGTAAGGTCAACGCACCGCCTAAGCACACGGCAACGAGTGGAAAGTCGCTGCGCGATGGTCGAAACCAGCTGAACTTCGTCAGCACCCGACGCGCACACGAGGATGTCGATCATTCGGAATCCTCAAAAAGCCCCGGCGCTTCGACAACATAGAGGTTGCGCTTTGTTCCGAGTGCATCGAGCACGCTTGCCACGTGTGCGGAGGGGATGAGGACCTCAACTCGCGCGCCACGGCCACTGAGCCCGCCACCCTCATCAACGCCTCGAACGACGGCACCCTCCACGAGGATCGTCGAATTGGCTGCATCCTCACCACCGGAAGCCCACACGTCAACCAGTGCACCCTTTTTGAGCGAAGACGTGACTGGCTGATCGACCTGAATGGTAACGGGACGCATCGATGAATCTGCCGCTTGCCCGACGGCGCTGCGGGGTAGAAGCTCTCCTCGCGCGATGCTTTCACGGGCAACGCTTCCCTCTGCGATCGAGGCGGCTTTGTGCACGTAGTGCTCACGACTCTCCCCCATGCGGACCTCGGCCACCGTAAATTGTTCGGGTGTGAGCACGTCACCCTCGGCGATATCGGTTGTCGCGACAAGAACGTCTTCGCTCGAGGACACCATCGTGAATGCCAGGCCCCCGACGAGAGTGCTACCTAACACGAGTGCAGCGCCCGTAAGCAAGCGGGTATCGCGGTATGGATTCTTTCTGATGCGTCGAAAGCGCGTGCGCTCCCCCATTGACCCCCCAATGTTCGTGAACCACGTAGTTCACGACGAGCATAACGACAGTCGTGGCAGCATGCGAGCGGTTTTTCCAAATGTGGACAACTGCCGGGGCGCCAACCCGTCGACACTTATCCACAGGGTCGCTAATCCGGATGACTGTTCATGCAAAAATAGTGGAGAGCCAAGTTGACCGAGGAGCACCATGCCAATGCACTTCTACACGCTCGATGAGGTGTGCGAGATCCTCGCGATCGAAAAACCGCAGGCCTACTCGCTTGTGCGTAGCGGAAGTCTGCGCGCAATCAAACTTGGAGGGCGCGGCCAGTGGCGCGTTGAAGAGGCCGAGTTACGCGCGTTCGTCGATCGCGCCTACGCCGAGACCGAAGCGGAAATTAATGCGCACAACAGCGCCCGCACCGCCGAGCGCACGCGATAGAGCTAAACGACCCAGATAGCTTCAAGCGAGGAAAACGGCACGGAAATAACGCTCTGCGTCCGCCTGGAAGCGTCGGCCCCTGCGACCGCCCTGATCTCGCAGTGATCTGCGAACACTCGCGCCACCACCCCGGTAAGGTCCCCGGTCACCGTCACGATCACTGCACGACGCCCAGTTTCGGCCATTTCTTGCACGGCACTGCGCAGCCCTAGCCGCGGTCGCCGCTCGTCACCGGGTCGCACCCGACCAAGAGCGCCACTCACCCACGCGACTTTCGCCGCGTTCACGATCATTGTGCGCGAGGGGTGGAGAGCATCGAGCTCGATCCAATCGCGGCCGACACGTCGCACGCGCCCCTCGTATGCCCGACCCGAGCAAAGACTTATCGTCACAGCCTGTCCCGCGGTCCCCGCGATTCGGTCGAGGAGTCCCACTTCCGCACGCTCTGCTTCGGCGAGCTCCTGCGCGTCTTGGCGAATGCGTTCAAGGCGCTCTCGCTCGAGCCAGCGATCGAGATCCTCGAGACGGTCATCGGCACTCATGGCGACAAGGTATCGCACTCTCCACAGTGACCTCTTGCACATCCACCAAAAAGCACATAACATCATTCACGAACATCAAAGTTCATCAAACTGCATCAAATGGTGCGTACGTGCTCAGTACTCCCGAGAGGCTTTCCGCTGCTTCAGCAAAGCTTCGACGTTTCTGCGCGCGAGCAGTCGCACTCACGCATAGGGGGAACACTGTGACCACGACGTTGACCGCGCACAGCCATCGCGCAGAGAGCTTCCAGTCCACCGAGCTCTCCACATTGGCACCCGTCGAAATTCGAAAGACTCGCGCCTTCGCCAAGGCGCTCGCGTGGCTCATCGCGAGCGTCGCCGCTGTCGGTGCACTCACCTTCGCGCTGCATAGCGCTCACTCGAGCGAAGGCACCAGAAAATTCGCGCTCTCGGTCTTCGCGTTAGGCGCCGGAGGGCTCGCCGCGCTCACCGCGCACTTAAGCGTGACCTGGATTCTCATCTCATGCGCGCTCACCGCGCCCAGGCACTCCTCTCGCCGCGCATTCGCTCTCAAGGCTCTACGCCTCTGGTCTCCGCGAGCCGCGCGGCTCGCGGTCGTCGCACTTGGGATCTCGGCAACAGCCCTCTCCCTTGGCGACCCCACACGGGCTCTCGCCGATGCCGCACCAACGCCCCCGTCTGCCACAGCCACTCCACACGCCTCCGATTCGGGAGAAAGAGACAACCCCGTGGAGGCTATCGGCAATAGTGAAGGCATTCCCTTATCCGACGTCACCACCCTCGGTTGGGCTCCACGAGAGGCAAGCTCGGGCATCATCCCAAGCCTAGAGACGACCGCGGAGCCCACACCTTCGCAATCGATGGCGTACAGCGGCGCATCACAGGCCCTCCCAGCGCCAGCGGCTGCCCCAAACGCTATCGAGCAAGAAAACGCATCTCCGGCTCCTACCGCCGCTCGCACCGCAACGGCGCCACGTTCGAGCGATACCTACACAGTGAAGCAGGGCGACACGCTATGGACGATCGCAAAGCGCCATCTCACCAGCCTCAACGGTGAACGCCCCACCAACGGAGCTATCGTTCGCGAAATCGAGAGAATCGCCGCGCTCAATCCCGAAATCGACGACGTCGATCTAATCTTCCCCGGCCAAAACTTCAACCTTTGATCGCTAGCCGCACCACGCAGAAAGATTCACGCCATGCTCACCAATCCTCATTCCCCGTCACCGCGCATCGAAACCCCATTCGACGACGACATCAAGGCACGCAGGCTCGTCGAGGCAGTCTCGCGTCAAGCACTTGAGGTACTCAACGGCTATCGCCCCGTCACGTCGCTAGGCAAAGTTCTCGTTCCGCAAGAACAGGAAAACTTCGCCAAACGCGTCTCCTACGTCAACGCCTACCGGCACACTGCTGGTATCAAAGTCGCCCCACGCGTGAGTGTCGGCGGCGTGCACATATGTCAAGTCAGCGACAGCGTGATCGAGGCGAACTCGGTCGTGCGAGACTCCCTTCGCCCCAGATTCGTGTGCATGAGGTGGGAGAAGAAGCGTTCCGGCTGGAAAATTACAACTCTCGAACTCGGCTAACGCACCTCAGCAGGCTTTAACCGACGGCGAAGGTCAGTTGTTTTTCGTGCGTTTGCGCTCCTCGCGCTCCTTGCGGCGACGCTCGGCACGCGAGAGCGGCCGCTCGGTGGCTACTTCGCCCTCAGCGGAGCTGTAGGAGAAGTCCTCAACCTTCGGCCCTTCGCCAAGACCTTTCGCCGCGATCTCGATGCCTTCGGAGTCGCTGGCCTGGTTTGTGGCCCCAGACCCGGCTTTCGCCCCACCCGGCACAGCCTTTGCCTGAGCCGCAGCTTCGCGCACGAGCTTTGCGACCTGCTCGGGAACCTGCCCCTTGCTGGGTGCTTGCTGCACCTTGACATCAAGATTGAACAGGTACCCCACGACGTCTTCCTTGATGCCAGCGACCATGTCGTTGTACATCAGGAAGCCCTCGCGCGCATACTCAATAACCGGATCTCGCTGGGCCATAGCGCGAAGCCCGATTCCCTCCTTGAGGTAGTCCATCTCGTAGAGGTGCTCGCGCCAGCGCCGGTCGATCACCGAAAGGAGAACGCGGCGCTCAAGCTGGCGCATCGCTGCTTCTCCGAGCTCGTCTTCACGCTTTTCATAGGCAAGCGCGATGTCGGAGCGGATCTCACGCTCAAGACGCTTTGCCGTGAGGTTTTCCTTGCCTCCAACTTCCTCAACGACGTCCTCGGCCGTGATGGAGGCGGGGTAGAGCGCTTTGAGCGAGCCCCAGAGCTCCTCGAGTTCGAAGTCCTCGGCGCTCTTGCCGGCGGTCGCGTTACGCACGAGCGCTCCCACGACGTCGTCGATGTAGCCAGTGATGGAGTTTTCGAGATCCTCGCCTTCGAGAATGCGGTTGCGGTCTTCGTACACGCGGGCACGCTGCTTCGTCAGAACGTCGTCGTACTTCACGACGTTCTTACGAATCTCGAAATTCTGCGCCTCGATACGCTTTTGAGCGCCTTGGATCGACCCTGTCACGATCCTGCCTGTCAGCGGCGTGTCCTCGTCAACACCTCCGCGCTCAAGAATCTGTTCGGCACGCCCCTGCGAGAAGCGACGCACGAGATCATCCTGAAGTGACAGGTAGAAGCGGGACTCGCCGGGGTCTCCCTGGCGGCCCGAACGACCGCGCAACTGGTTATCGATGCGGCGGGATTCGTGGCGCTCCGTGCCAAGAACGTAGAGACCACCGAGGTCGACAACCTCATCGTGTTCCTTGGCGACCTGTTCGCGAGCTTTCTCGAGCGCGTCGTCCCACGCCGCCTCGTATTCCTCGGGCTGTTCCTCGGCGCTGAGACCGCGGTTCTCGAGTTCCTTATGCGCCATGAACTCGACGTTTCCGCCGAGCATGATGTCGGTGCCTCGGCCGGCCATATTGGTCGCGACTGTGACGGCTCCCTTGCGGCCCGCCATCGCGACAACGGCAGCCTCGCCCTCGTTGTTCTTAGCGTTGAGGACGTTGTGAGGGATGCCCTTCTTCTTGAGCAGCCCGGAAAGGTACTCGGACTTTTCCACGCTCACCGTGCCAACGAGAACCGGCTGGCCCTTCTTATGGCGCTCCTCGATATCGGCGACGACCGCGCGGTACTTCGCCTTCTCCGTGCGATAGATCTGGTCCATCTGATCGATGCGCTGAAGAGGAAGGTTCGTGGGAATTGGGACAACGCCAAGCTTGTAGGTACCCATGAACTCGGCAGCCTCAGTTTCGGCGGTACCGGTCATGCCCGCGAGCTTGTCGTAGAGCTTGAAGTAGTTCTGGAGGGTGATCGTCGCGAGCGTCTGGTTCTCGGCTTTGATCGCGACGCCTTCCTTAGCTTCGATCGCCTGGTGGACGCCTTCGTTGTAGCGGCGGCCAGAAAGGATGCGGCCCGTGTGCTCATCGACGATCATGACCTCGCCGTTCATGACGACGTAGTCCTTGTCGCGCTTGAAGAGCTCTTTGGCCTTAATGGCGTTGTTAAGGAAGCCAATGAGCGGGGTATTGAGCGACTCGTAGAGATTGTCGATGCCGAGCTGGTCTTCGACGAGGTCGATCCCCGGCTCAAGGATGCCGACGGTGCGCTTCTTTTCGTCGACTTCGTAGTCACGGTCGCGCTTGAGCTTAGTTGCGACGCGCGCGAACTCAGCGAACCACTTGTTCACGTCACCCGTGGCCGGGCCGGAAATAATGAGGGGCGTGCGGGCTTCATCGATGAGGATTGAGTCAACCTCATCGACAATTGCGAAGAAGTGGCCGCGCTGCACTTTATCGCTAACCGAGTGCGCCATATTGTCGCGCAGGTAGTCGAAGCCGAATTCGTTGTTCGTGCCGTAGGTGATGTCTGCGGCGTACTGCTTACGGCGCTCCACGGGGTCCTGGCCGGAGACGATCACGCCGGTTGTGAGGCCGAGCATGCGAAATACGCGGCCCATGATGTCACCCTGGTACTTCGCGAGGTAATCGTTGACCGTCACGATATGGACGCCTTTGCCGGCGAGCGCATTGAGGTATGCGGGAAGGGTCGCGACGAGGGTCTTGCCTTCACCGGTCTTCATTTCGGCGATCTCGCCGCGGTGGAGTGCAGCACCGCCCATGAGCTGCACGGGGTAGGCGCGCTGGCCGAGTGTGCGGCGCGCGGCCTCGCGAACGGTCGCGAAGGCTTCGATCAGGATGTCGTCGAGCGTCTCGCCGTCGGCGAGACGCTTCTTGAACTTGTCCGTTTCTTCTCGAAGTTCATCGTCGGTGAGTTCGAGGAAGCCTTCCTCGATATCATCGACACGTTGAG
This sequence comes from Dermabacter sp. HMSC08H10, assembly GCF_001807585.1. Taxonomy (NCBI): domain Bacteria; kingdom Bacillati; phylum Actinomycetota; class Actinomycetes; order Micrococcales; family Dermabacteraceae; genus Dermabacter; species Dermabacter sp. HMSC08H10. The sequence goes on along the minus strand of NZ_KV789424.1, from coordinate 49,733 downwards.
CGATGTCGGCGAGGCGTTTACGCTCGCGGCCTTCACCGGCACGAAGGATGACGTCGAAAAGCTTGGCCACTGGAAAACTCCCTTAGAGGATCTCGTCATGCACGCGCGCGTGCGGAACACTCACGGCGCGGTTTCCTTGCGGATAACAGCGCGAACCGTGCCAGTCTACGTGGCAAAGGGGGTCCGCGCGCTACTTGAGCGCCCGGACCCCTCGAGTAAGTCATCACACACCGGAAAAATCGCAACTTAGCTGGATTTTTCGCGGCGGGTCACAATTATTCCAATTCGATAACGCCGTAGTTCCATCCTTTGCGGCGGTACACCACTTTCGGGTTGGCGGTTTCCTCATCAATGAAAAGGTAGAAGTCGTGGCCGACGAGCTCCATCTGGTAGAGGGCGTCGTCGATGCTCATCGGCGTGGCCTTGTGCTTCTTTTCGCGAATGACGATGGGGGAATCAAGTGCGGGGTCGTCAGGGGCCTCCGTGTCGCTGTCATCATTCTCCTCGCGTGGTCCTGACTCGGCTTTGGCGAAAAGCTCTTCAATCCGGTCCGCATCGGCCTGCATCTTGCGGAGCGTCTCGGTATCAGCGCCATGTCCCTTGGAGCGGCCACGGTGCCGGTCCTTTCGCCTATCTGCGAGGCGGCGGAGGCGCTCATAAAGCTTGTCAAGAGCGAGGTCGAGTGCAGAGTATAGGTCCCCGGAGCGTGCTTCGGAGCGGATGATCTGCCCCTCGTCATGGACGGTGAGCTCAACGCGTTCGCTTTCGTCGGCGCGGCGCGGGTTCTTTTCGGACGAAACTTCAACGTCCACTCGCATTGCGCTTGGCGCTAGTTGAGGAACCTTGCTGAGCTTGTCCTCAAGGTGGCGCTGGAAGCGTTCAGAAACGTCCATTTTGCGGCCAACAACATTGATATCCATGGAAATCCTCCAGAGTTGAGAAGTGAATGGGCGGCCACGATCCGCCCGGTTCTACGGGTGGGTGGTTCACCTCCTCCTCACGAGGTTCGCGGCGTCCCTGCCGCTTTGTGGTCTCTCAATTATGAGGCTTCTGACTGAAAACGTACCGCAGATCACACGAGTAGACTGGGAACGTGTGTGCGCGGAACCCTCGCAGACGCGAGCGTCAGTGCCGCGCAGGTGTGCACCCCAAGCCCTGCGAGAGCATCGCTTGTCTTTTTCAGAGTTGTGCCTGTCGTGACAACGTCATCAAGGATGACCGCCGAAACGCCGCGCAACCCCTCCCATTCGTCGCTTCTCCTCGGCCCGATCACACGGCCTCGCCCGGCCGCCCTCTCGCGCTTCGTTCGCGAGTGTTGGCTCGGCCCACTGAGGCGCAACGCCGGGGCTAGGCGCACCCGCGCGTGTGCGCTCACGTGTTCGGCGAGGAGTCGCATGTGATCCTCTCCCCTGCGCCGCACCGCTTCGCTGCGTGAGGGTACCGCGACGAGGATATGTCTGTGGGCGCACCGCTCAGCGAATTCGGCGAGAGCATCCGCAAGGAGTGGCCCGAAGTATTGCGCGAGCGCGAAGTGCCCTCCGTTTTTGTAGTCGAGAACAAGGTTCTTCGCGCGCCCCTCATACTCGGCGAGAGTCACCACGGGAAACATCGGCAGCGCTTCGATCTCGCGGCCGTCGGCACTTGGCCGTGCCTCGCAGACCCCTTCGCATACCTCCTCCACGCGGATCATCCCACCCGAAAGGGCACTCGCACATTCATCACACATGTGAAGCCCTGGTTCTCCGCACGCACACGAAAACGGCACGAGAGTGTGACATGCCCATGCAAGGGTGCGCGCGAGCGCCGAGGTGATGCGTCGTCTCATGGCTCCATTCGACCGCGTTTCTCCGTCAGCTGATGAGCCTCCTCGGCATGCTGAGGATGGAACGTCGCTGTGGAGGGCGTTCCGACGGCTACCGGGCAAGCACTGCCGCACTAATAAAGGGCGATATCCCGCCCACGAGCGTCGATATGCGCCCACGAGTCCACGGTCCTCTCGACGACCTGCCCGTCGTCGCTGCCGACAAACAGCAGCCGTGCTTCGGACGAGCCGGCAACGGACGTCGTGTTCTCTCGAAGTTCACTCACCTGCTCGAATCCCGTGCGCAAGCTCCACGCGATGGCAACAGGCATGGCGCTCGCATCCGACGCGCCCCACAGGAGGATCGATTCCTCGGAGTACCACGCGATGCCCTGAACACTGTCGAGGGCAACGCTCACCTGAAGTGGTTCCGCAAGACCCGTCGGGGTACCGTCGGGCTCCCTCACAATTCCCATGATGCTCAAGGTCATGGCTCCCGGCACCCCATGCGCGATAGCGAAACGCACCCCGTCTGTGGACATCGACGTGAAGGCAACGTCCTCGGTCGGCTCCCACACCACAGCAAACTTTCGCACGGCGCGCTCAGGATCGGGGTGGACCGCGAGAAGCTCCGGCCCTCCAGCCTCCGGCATCGTCCAGGCGTATCCAAACTGGTCGATACTTGGGCTGCAGAGGGCTTCACCGAATGTTTCCCGGCGAACTTCGGCCTTGGTTGTCAGCGCTGAAACGAGAAGCTCGCGTCGATCAAGGCTCACGGCACTTGCGTAACGGCCGCGTAGACTCACGCGTCCACAACGCACGGTCTCGGACGCGAAAGCGGGTACGAGCGATGCCCCTCCCGTGTCACTGGCAAGAGAAATAATGCCGCTGTCACCCGATCCATAGAGCCTATGCCCCACCGATGCCTTCATCGGGTGGGTCTCCGGCGCAACAGAAACCTTTTCGCTACCGTTCATGAAGATGATTGACGACATGCGCTTGACACTCCGAAGTGTCTCGGAAATCTGGGCCAGTGCGAGCGCCCGTTCGCTCTCGGGCAGCTCGAGGACCGAGACCGGCGTCTGCACCAAGAGATCCCCCGCCTCGTTTCTCGACAGCGCGCTCGAGGCAATCACGATGCCCTCATGAAGTGCGGAACGCACGGCCCCCTTGAGGTAGGGGGCCGGCCCAAGTGCAAGCCGATTGAACGCGGAGGCGAACGTCGTTTGACGCATAAACCATCGAGGATCCGCCACGAGCATATTTCCTGCATTCGCAACGAAGTACACGTTGACAGGCTCGTACAACCGGGCGAAGTCCTCCGCCCCCAGAACGAGCGCATCGGGAGCCTCCGCGATTCTCCACTCGCCATCGACCTCGGTGAGCCGAAACTGCGCCAGTTCCCGTGTGGCCTCGAGATTCGTGGTGCGTGCGCCCGTAGCCGAAACCTTTGAGACGACCGGCACCGTGACCGCGACCCCGTTCCCCTCTCGCTCCTGAAACACGAGCCCCTCCGACTCGGCGAATTCAATCGCCGTCGAGGGATTCCATGCCTCGCGCGCATTCCCCGCCAGGTATTCGCGAGCAATGCGGTTACCGTCGTCGACGCCAAGGTGAGCCGCAAGGAAACCGCGCACGATGTCGATCTTTGTCGCCCCCTGATCCGGGGGCGCCACCGCGGCGTTGCCCTGCGCGCCGAGACCGATTCCCTTCACCGGCGCCGTGTGGACGTCCGAGGAATTGGGGATGCGGGCGCACCCCGCAAGCACAGCGGCTCCTGCCCCACCGAGCACGGCACGCCGCGACACATCGCGGGAGAGAGAAAAGTGATTGTTCATTCGGCTTCTCCCTTCTCCGCCGACCGCACAAGCGCGAGCGGCGAGGCGGTTAGCTTCGCCCCGGGACTACGCGGGAGCAGCAGTCGAAACACTGCGGTCTCCCCCTTGACGCCCCATGCCTCAAGAAGCCCCCCGTGAGCCTCGGCGTCCTCGTGTGCAATGGCGAGGCCCAACCCCGTTCCCCCTAGGGTGTGCGTGCGCGACGGCGCCGCACGCCAAAATCGGTCGAAAACACGGGTCGCCTCTTCCGGACTAAGGCCCGCGCCAAAATCCTGCACAGTGAGCGCAAGAGTCGACCCCCGCGAAGCCGTACGCACATCGATCACACCACCTGCACCGTGTTCGATCGCGTTAGTCAGGAGGTTTCGCACGATGCGCTCGATGCGCCTCGAATCCATGTCGCCGACGGTATCCACGCTCAAGTGCTGTACGCGGATATCGGCTGCGTACTCGGCGGCGATCGGCTCGAGTTGCTCAACGACATCGTCGACAAGCCTCGCCAGCGATGTTGGTTTAGCCTCGAGCTCCACGGTTCCGGCCTCGTGCCGAGAAATTTCGAGGAGGTCCGCAATGAGCGACTCGAAACGCGCCACCTGTTCTTTCAACAGTTCGAGACTACGCTTACCCGAGGGGCTGAAGGAGTCCTTTTCCATCTCGAGCATTGAGGCGGCCATCTTGATCGTCGTGAATGGCGTCCGAAGTTCGTGAGAGACATCCGAGACGAAACGTTTTTCAAGCTCCGAAAGCTCGACGAGCTCGGTAATCGTCGATTGGAGCGAAGCCGCCATGTTGTTGAAGCTCGTTCCCATTCGCGCAAGGTCATCGCCGCCTTGAATCGCGAGGCGATAATCCAGGTCATTTTCCGAAATGTGGTCGACGGCCCGCGCGGCGCGTTTGAGTGGTGTCGTCACGATCCGCGAGATCGCGAGGGACACGAGGAAGAAAAGCAGCACGAGAACAGCGCCGCCAATCACAAGAATTGTGTTCACGCGGTCGAGCGTCTCTTGCTCCTGACTGACGGAGTACAGCATGAGAAGCCTGTAGAGGCCCGCTCCGGGAACATCGATCGTCGCTCCCACGAGAATCGCGGGTCCGGAGTCTCCACGTTCGACGTACTCGATACTGCGGTACACGAATTGGTCACTCGCGGCGTCGAGCTCGCGCTCGAACTTTTCGTTCACAAACGCCGTGAGCGCCCCGTTGCTCGTCACTGCCTCGCCCGCGGTACTCCCCATCGGTATCACCGCAAGTCCTTTAAAAACCTTCGGATCCCCGATGGTCGCCCCCTCCATAAACGAAATGATCACGTCCTGACGTTCGTTCACCGACGTGCCCACGAGAGGCTCGAGGTCACTCACGAGCGCGCTACGCAACGCTTCGGACTGTTCAAGCGACCGATCGCGTCTAAGCTCGTAAAGGGCGTCGGAAATCGCCGTGGAGAGGAACGTTTCGACCACGAGGATCGAGAGGACTGATAAGAGCATCGTCGCGAAAACCGCGCGCGCGGCGATCGGCCATGTCGAGAAATCGCGAAAGCGGACACGCCCCGCGCTTCGCGAACTGATCTGTGACTCATCCGCTGAAGCCGGGGGGAAGAAGCGCTCGCGAAGACTACTCACCCGCGCGGTAGCCCACGCCGCGAACCGTCACAATCAAGCGCGGATTGTCGGGGTCAATTTCGATCTTCGAACGCAGGCGCTGCACATGAACGTTCACGAGCCGCGTATCCTTCGAATGCTGATAGCCCCACACCTCGCGCAACAGCTCCTCTCGGCTAAATACCTGAGAGGGATGACGCGTCATTTGCAGGAGCAACCCAAACTCCATCGGGGTGAGTCGTATCGTCTCGCCGTTCCTGATGACCTGATGGCGATCAACGTTGATCTCAAGGTCGCCGAGGGTAAGAACCTCAGCCTCGCCATGAGGCGCACGGCGCACACGGGCACGAATGCGCGCAACGAGTTCTTCGGGCTCAAACGGTTTCGTCAGGTAGTCGTCGGCACCTGCCTCAAGCCCCTCGACCACTTTCTCGGTCTCGGTGCGTGCCGTGAGCATGATGATTGGAACGTTCGAACTCTCGCGAATGTGCCTGCAGATCTCGATGCCGTCCATCACGGGAAGCATGAGGTCAAGGAGAACGAGATCGATGTTGTCACGCTCGAGAATAGCGAGGCCCTCACTCCCGTTGGGGGCCGTAACAACGCTGTAGCCTCGCCCTTCGAGCAGAATTGAAACCATCTCGGCAATGGCCGTGTCATCGTCAATCGCAAGGATCCTAGGGGGTGTGCTCATGCCGTTATCCTGCCAGAAACCAGTAACAGTGAAAACTTTTTAGTCGCGAATGCTTGAAACGTCGCGCGAGATGAGCATGGGAATACCGCCCTCACGCTCGTAGCGGCGCCCACACGACTCGCAAACGATCAGTTCTTTTCCGAGGTCAAGACTCGCGTGGCACTCGGGGCAGCGCACGAGGCTGCCAACCCAGTCCATCCCCTCTAGGTTCCGTTCATCTGGCGACATGGTGCTCTCCTTTTCGCCTTCGCCGTGCGGAGCAACCTCGCCGAGTACCTCCGCCTCACCGCGCACGAGCGCGAGCGCGAAATCTCGCAGGTGCTGCATGGTCGCCTCCTCAGCAGCTTCGACGTTAAGCCGCACGAGCGGCTCGGTCCCCGATGGCCGAACCGAAAGCCACCACTGCTCACGTGGATCAGCTGCTTCATCCCAGTGGGTGAGCGTCACACCGTCGAGGTCGTCGCGTCGCGCACCGCGCTCGACAAAAACTCGCGCAACGCGTTCGAGGATCTCGTTCACGGGTTCGTCGACTCGAGAGTTTATTTCACCGCTTGCCGCATAAGGCGAGTAGCGCTCCAAGAGCGAACTCAAGGATTGTGCATCACTTCGCTCCAGTGCGCCGAGCACATGAAGCGCCGCGAGCATCCCTGAATCAGCGAAGAAAAACTCCCTGAAGTAGTAGTGGGCGGAGTGCTCGCCTCCAAAAACCGCGTCGCGATCCGCCATTTCTTGTTTGATGATCGAGTGGCCCACCTTCGTGCGGACGAACTCGCCGCCTGAGGCCTCCACTACCTCCCGGACCGCTCGACTCGACACGGCATTGCCGATCACGACCGGACGCGAACGACCGTCGAGCATTGAACGCGCAATCTCGGCCTCCGCGATCATTGCGGTCACCGCCGACGGGGGAACGATCTCACCTCGCTCATCCACGACGATGCAGCGATCGGCATCGCCATCGAACGCAAGGCCGAGATCTGCCCCGTTCTCGCGCACCGCGTTTTGCAGGTCCCTCAGGTTCGCGGGGTCGAGAGGGTTTGCCTCGTGATGTGGGAACGTTCCGTCGAGGTCGAAGAAGAGCGGAATAATCTCCACGGTGGGAAGACGCTTCGCAAGTGCGGGGACCGTGTGCCCTGCCATCGCGTTAGCCGCATCGACCACAACCCTCAGTTGTCGCGTGCCCTCAAGCGGCGCAAGCCGCAGCATCGTGTCGATGTAGTCGTCGAGCATATCGAGGCGCTCAATGCGCCCGCCCTCACGAATAGGGATGGAACCTCTATCCAGGTATGCGCGTGCACCATCGTGCACGTCCAGCAGGCCATTTGCCCTCCCCACGGGCTTCGCGTACGCGCGACACATTTTGATGCCGTTGTCGCGCGCCGGATTGTGCGATGCCGTCACCTGCGCGCCTGCCGCGGCGAACAGTCCGCTCGCGCAATAGAGCTGATCCGTCGAGCTCAGGCCCGCGAACGCGACCGTTGAGCCGCGCCTCACCGCTCCGCGCGCGAATGCCTCGGCGAGGTCAGGGCTCGAGATGCGCATGTCGTGCGCGACGATGATGTCGCCGGCATCGAGAAAGTCGGCAAAGGCCGCACCTAGTGCACCTGCAATTTCTGGCGTCAGAGTTTCGTCGGCAACGCCACGAATGTCGTAGCTGCCAACTATCGCCTCAAGAGCCCCTGCATGATCTCGCGCGCCCTCAACGCTCATCGCTCTCATCCTTCACAAGGGTGAGCCGCCTTCGCCCTTGGGGCCGGGGGTCCGACGTCTGTTTGCCTGCCCCGTGGCCTACGTCTTCATAGCTCGGCTTGGCTTCTGGTTCGTCGGCGAGGGCGCGCGCGAGTGCGAGCACATCATCTTCGGGCTCAAGCGGCGCCGGAGCCGTCACGACTGTCCAACCCCTGGGCGCCGTGAACGAAGCGGCGTGGCTCGCGCACAGGTCGTAGGTGTGCGGTTCGCTTTCGCGCGAGAGCGGACCAATGACTGCGGTCGAGTCCGCGTACACGAAAGTGAGCGTCGCAACGGCAGGCTGGGAACATGAGGATTTGGAGCATGAACGGGCAGACACGACGTCCATCTTACGGCCCGATGGCTCGTGAACCACTCGACGCGGCCGCCACGCGTAGGCTTATGGCATGGCTTTCACACGAAATGCCCGGCTGCGTCGCCGAGATCGGCATGGGCGCGGGTTCCGCGGCGATCTCATTCCCTCGCATCTTCCGGGTTTTGCCACGCCGAGCGACCGCTTCGATGCACTCGTTGCCGAGGCGATGGGCCCGCTCTACGAGAGGTACGCAAAACTCGAGTACTTGCAAGTCCTCATCGAAGAGGTTCCGCTCGATACTTCCGCCCTTCACGCTCCTCCACTCGGACGCTATTTCCCGGGCGACCGCCGCACGCGTCCACGGATCGTCCTGTATCGGCGCGCGATCGAATCCCGCGCCGGCAACCGCGAGGAACTCGCCGAGCTCATCTACGTCGTTGTACTGGAGAACGTTGCGGTTGCCCTCGGGAAGCGAGTCGACGAAATCGACCCGTGGGCCGCGTAAGACACCCCGCTCTTCTGGCGCTCGCGCTTACCTAGGCTCGAGGTTGACAGTCATCCCAGTTGCCCGGGCAGCGTTTGCGGCGAGGGGAAGGGTCGTGACGAGTGTGCCGCCATCGTCCGCAGCGGCCGTTTGCGACCAGGACCCCCTGTACGCCCCTCCGTCCTGAGACACCACGAGGAGACCGACGATCGAGGCTGGATCCTTTCCCAGTTGATCGGGGTTCACGGTTACGGAGTGCCCAGCCTCGATATCGACGGAAGTGCTCGCGCCTATCGTCCCGTCACGTCTGATTGGTGCGACACTCACGTGCGCCCCGTGCTCTGAGTTGAGCGTGAGGCTTCCGCCTTCAGCTCCATGCCCGAGTGCGAGAACCGAAGCGGAGTCGATTGCTTCCGAGGGGGCGTACTCGGCAAAGTCTTGCGGAAGACCGACCGTGTCGCCCTGCCGTGCACCGCTTGCAATCGACGAGCGCAACGACGCTGTGACGGCGCTTCGCGCACTCAAGGAGATTGTGTAAGTTCCAGCATTGAGGCCGTCGAGCGGAATCTCTACGGTTGCACCCTGACCCGGGTCTTTGACATCCCACTCTTTCACGAGCTTGCCCTGCGCATCGAACGCACGGGCCGTCGCGAACGCCTCCTCAGAGCGCACCTGCGCCACATCCCCGGGTTCGCCACCTCGGGCGGTGCGTGCGAGCGCAAGGCGTGCACTCCCTCCCTCGCGAAGCACCACTCCCGGCCACGTAAGGGAGCTGCTCGGCTCGCTCGCCTGGACATTTTCAGTCCCCTGAGGCACGAGCCCCTCGCGCCTCACGAGCTCCGTGCTCATGGCGAGCGCGGTGCCTCGCACCTCGACATCGAGGGCTACCGTTTCGCGCTCGTCAACGAGGGTCGAGACCGGAACACGAGCAGTTTCTCCCGGGCCTACGACGATGTCGGAACCCTGGGTTGCCGGTTCCACTCCGTTTTCCGAGTACACGGTCACACGCGCACGGGAAGCACGCGTTCCTGGATTGGACACCACCAGAGTGTCGAACGTGCCCGCTCGCGTGGTGAGACCAGCGAAGGAGGCGGAGGTCGTCGCTTGGGCGCACCGCGCGAGTGCGAAACCTCGGTAATCTCCGCTTCCGGTCACATGGGCTTGGCTCGCATCAAGAACCGGCGCGGTCTCATCTGCGGTGCTCGCGGTGAGGATGGTTGAAGCGTCTAGGGAGTCGAGGCCGTATACCGAGTTCAGGAGGGCGCTCGACGCGGCATCGACATCGGCTGCACGCCCCTGAGCATCGACTCGGGAAAGGCGAGGCGAGGCGTCCTTGCCATTCATGTCGGAAGAGGCAGGGTCGAGATTCGTTTGCGAGGACTGCGTCCCTCCGTACAGAGCATTCGACGAGGGATCGACTGCGACCGCGTTCATCGACACCTGCGGGGAAGGAGCGCCACCGGCGAAGTCCGCGTCTGACGTCTGTGTTCCCGCCGGTCGAGCGACGATTGGCCCCTGGCATACACGCGCGGCACGCGTCGACGTGGCAGCCGCACTTGGGAGACTCGCCTTCGTCAAGGTTTTCTCGGGCACGAGCACAACAACGCTTCCCACGAGCACAACGATGGCGAGAACCGCGAAGGCAGCGAGGAGTGCCCGGGGCTGCTTATGCGTATCGGTCATCGCTTCTCCTCGCTTCGAATCCGCCTCGGGACCGCGACGAGAGCGCACACAATGAGTCCTACGACGGTGACAAGACCAGCAACCGTCTGCACGTCGTTTCGGTACCGCACCTCCAGGCGACCTTTCGCGTTCGCAGGCACGGTAAAGCCCTGCATCCACGTGTCGACCGTCGTGGGGCTGAGCGGCTTGCCGTCGAGTGTCGCCACCCAATGCTCATCTTCGCGCACAGCAAGCGCGAGCGTGCGTTCCGATTGCGCAGCATCGATCGTTCCCGATACCGCTGTTCGCGCCGATTCGAGGGTAGTAGCTTCAGCACCGGCCCCGGATGCATCAATCAGACGCGCCCGAGCGTTCGTGCCTGTCACTCGCCACAAACCGCCGGCATCACTTGCGGTCACAAACTCTAGCTGCGGGGCTGCTGCGAGGGTCTCGTACAGTCTCGTTTGCGCATCGGGCTCACCCGCCACCACGATGTAGCCGATCGCGAAGTCGGCGAGACTCACGCTGCCTTCCGTCGCGGCTGCCGAACCAAGGGCACTCGCGACAGCTTGTGCAAGTGCGCGATCGGCCTGGTCGGAAATATTGCCACGCTCAGCCGCGCGCGCACGCGCGGTCTCCACCGCGGCGGAGGAGTCGTCGATGCTCGGCTGCGCGCCGCTGACGAGGTGCGCGTGCACTTCGCCGCGGGTGTCCTCGTGGAGGACCAGTGTGCGGGTGCGATTGGCGCCTGTCGCCGAATCCGCGGCCACGGCGGGGATCTCTCGCACCGTCGTGCGTTCGACTTCGAGCGCATCGCTGCCCTGAACAGCCCACATACCAACGCACGCCAATACTGTCGCTAGGCACGCTCCTTGCAGCACAAAGGAGGTTATCCTTTGGCCCCGTCGACTCGACTCGTGGGCGCGCCTCACAATGGCGTCGGCCAGGCAAATCAGGCCGACGATTGCCGCTCCACTAGCGACCATGAGCGCCGGCCCCGGGTACGCGGTGTAGGGCGTCGAGCCCTCGAAACCGACGACGGTGCGTTGCGAAATCCACGCGAGACTCACGGCCCCCGCGAGCGCGAGAACGCTGACTCGACCGACGAGACCGGCAGTGTGCCTGAGGAATCCAGAGGCAAGTGCCGCAACGATGGCCATCAGTACCGGGGCTGTCAGGATCGCGAAGGTCCACCAGCTCGATGAGGCACCCACCATTCGTGCGACAGGATCGCCTGCGGAAGGCACGAGGGCAAGGAGTCTTAGCGCATCAGGCATCTCGAACACGCCGGGAGTGCCCGCGTTCACGAAGAGTGTCTCAGGTCGAGCGGCGTAAGTCGGAAGCTCGCCGAGATGCAGGAAGAGCGCGGGAAGACCGCACCACCACAATCGCCCCCTGCGACCAGGAACGAACGGGGCAACAGCCGCGGTTCCGAGAATGAAGAGAAGGGCAAGGGCAGGCTGCACGAGAGAAATCACGGCAATCATGAAACCGGCTCCCGCAGCCGCTGGGATGCTTGCCTGAGACACCTTGTGAGGAAGCCCCACGGCTTTTGCGAAGAAGAACGCGGCAAGGGGAACAGCGATGCCGAGAAGCATGAGCGGCCATCGCCCCTCGAGCACGGCAAAGACGAAAGCGGGAGAGAGTACCCAAAGGGCGGTGGCAATCATCCGCACGAAGATGCTCCGCGAGATCGTGCCGCTCGCCCACCACGCGGCAATGGCGCTCAGAGCGATTCCCGCAACGAGGATAAACGCGCTCACGCTCGCGCCGTTCACGGGGATGAGGGCTGCGACACGTGCGAGGAGGTCTGTCGGCCCTTCAGCCCCGAGCCCTCCGGGTAGCCACGCCGACGTCACGATGTCCCAGTTGTCTCGCGCGTTCGCGGAAAGCGGGTGGTAGTGGGAGCCCCTTAGCGTGCCTTCCCCGATCAACGGCCGAATCGCGAAGAGTCCACCGACGATAGACGCGAGCACAACAATGATGGTCCAGGTTGTGTGTCGGCCGTAATCGGCATCATCGAGGCCGTGACGTGTGCCTGCGATCCCCCAGCTCGTGCGGCGGATCATGCGCGTTCGATCGTCGTCGGCGAACAGAGAGGTCCACCACGCATCGAGTTGCTCGCGCATGGCCACTTTGCGGGGCATATACAGCGCGCTCATGCGCTTGCGCGACAAGCGAGCGCGCCCGGCGGCTCGACGAGATCGCCTCATGACGCCGGGAGCCTTCGCAAAAACTCTCAGGCATGCAAGGAACTCGTGCCCCACCGCGCGAGCGTCGTGCTGCGTGATCGCTCGCGCCATGCGCCCGAGCGTGACGAAAGGCAGGGCGAGGAGGGTCGCGAACGCAAGCAGGAGCGAGCGGAACTTGAGGAGCGAAAGCACCTGAGAGGAGCGGTATCGGAAATCCCTCGGTCTCGTGAGGTCGTCATGCGGGATACGCGTCGAGGCCTGAGGAACCACCCTGACGCGTTCGCCAGCGCGCCATACTCGCTGAGAAAAATCAATGTCATCCCACGGCGCCGTGAGCGCGGGGTCTAATCCTCGGAGCTTGTCAAAAGTGCGCGCACGCACGAGCATTCCGGGTGCCGTAACGGCCAAGACCTCGCTTCGCCAGTCCGTTTGGCCCTGGTCGATCTCGCCTGGTTCGACACTCGTAAGAATCCTGTGCGAATGCGTGAGTGAAAGACCGAGATCCACCAGTCGCGAGGCGGGGCGCTCAACGTCCTCGAGTGCAAGGTGTTTCGTACCCGCGAGGCCCACTGTCGGATCGGCGTCGAGAGCACTCTCAAGTTCCTCGAGGCACGTCAGGTTCGGGGCCGCAGCTGCGTCAAGAATCCACAACCATGACTCGGCTCCACGACTACGCTTACGCCGGCGCCCAGTCCCGCTCGTTCCATACAGCTCGCTCGTATCGTCCCTGAGCCTTTCCGGGACGAGGGCGGTGTGCGTCGCTGTTTTCTCCTCGCGCCGCTCTTCGCGGTCGAGATCGATGTCCTTCGCGCGGCGACCCCGAGCACCGCTCGTGAGATACACGCGCTTTTCCCATTCGAGGTCACGCGTCGAGTGGACCGTGGACTGGGGAGTCTCATCGTGGCGTGTGGGTTCCGACGGTTCCTCAGCGAGTGTCGCACCCTCATCCTCGTGGCGGACTGCCCCACCGAAAGCGGGGTTGAGCAGCGTAAAGTTGCGAGGCGCGCTTTCCTTTTCTCCCGCAGCTTCAGAGACCTCAAGCCGCGGCGCATCGGGAGAACTCGCGCCATCCTGCGTTTCTGAGGCGCGCGAAGACTTGCGCTCGGGACGCGCATCGCGCGCCTGCTTCGCTTCGTCAAGGGAGCCAACGAGATCCTCGACAATGTCGGGGCGACTCGCCTCTGCGGGAGTGACCCGCAGCAGATCAATACGTCCCTCGTCGAGGGCCGACTCAGCGAAGTTGCGCAACTCCTTCGGAGCAGACTCTGGCACGGCTGCAACGACGCAGGAAAGCGGGGCAGATTGCGCACGCACCATTTCGAGGGTGCGGGCAAGATCCCCGATCTCGTGGGTAGCGGAGATGAGGATGAGCGCGGATACGTCGCGTTCAGTCACAGGGCGCGACCACCAATCCGTGACGAAGGGTTAGATCGCACGCTTCTTTAGCTTGCGACGTTCGCGCTCAGACAGGCCGCCCCAGATGCCAAACCGCTCGTCGTTCGCAAGCGCGTACTCCAGGCACTCGGCGCGGACCTCACACGACACGCACACCTTTTTCGCCTCGCGAGTCGAACCGCCCTTCTCAGGGAAGAACGCCTCGGGGTCGGTTTGAGCACACAAAGCCCGCTCCTGCCACGAGCCCTCTCCCTCGCCCTCGGGGAGCAGCGAGGAAAACTCGACCAAGGTCAGCTCGCGGCGAGCATCGTCCTCGAATGCCTGGAGGGTCATGAGGGTCCTTTCGGGTGGGTGGGCTATAGGCACGACTACTGCAGACGCGAGGGGTGCGACGCTACAGTGACGCTACGAATAACGCTACAAGTGACGCTACAGTGGAAGCGCACGCGTTCGGCGTTAGCACTAAAATACACCGATGTAACTTAGGCGCGTCAAGCCGCTTAATCGAATCTTTAGGGTTATGATCCTTTCCTTTAAGGCGCGGCGAGCGCGCCGCACCAGCTTCGGGTCCGCTGCCTGACTCTCTGACCTGCAAAGGAACCGCACATGCCCGCACGCCACCTCCCCGGGGACGAGCCGTTTTTCCGCGAATGGAAGACGTATCACGGCCCGTACGCCCGCTCGCGCTCGCGCGCCAAACTTTTTGCGCGCGAACTCGCCCTTGACACATCGCCCACGATCCCCGTCATCGGCGTCGTAGGCTCCAAAGGCAAAGGCTCCGCAGTCGCCGCGACCACCCAATACCTCATGTCCCTCGGGTACCGGGTAGGCACGATCTCCTCTCCCCCGTTCCTCACCAACCGCGAGCGCATCCGTCTCAACGCCCGCCCGCTCTCGGCTCGCGACTACGACTCCCTCGCCGACCGCGTTGCCGCTGCGCTCGCTGCCATGCCACCCGTTGCCGACACGGGCGGCTACCTCGCCCCCACGGGCCTGTTCACCCTCGCCGGGGCCGCGCACCTCCTCGATTGCGGCGTCGACATCCTCGTCATAGAGGAAGGCCTGGGCGGCGCGAGCGACGAAATCTCCCAGTTCCGGCTCGACACCCTGGTCGTGACCCCCATTTTTCTCGAACACGAAGGGATCATCGGCGACACTATCGACGCGATTGCATGCAACCTCGTCGGTGCCGGTGACGACCGTACACGGGACGTCATCTTCCCCACCACACAGTGTCCCGAAGCCCGCGCCGCCATTCGCGCACTCCTGCCAAACGCTGCGCCGCACGAAGTTCCGGAACCACGCGACCTCGGGTTCGGCGCACTCACCTCCATGAACGTTGCGACTGGATACACCGCGGCCGCAATTACCCACGAGTCAGCCGTCGGACTCCCCCACTCCCCCGTCCCGCACTCACGCGCCGCCCACCTTGCCCAGAGCCTTCGCCTCCCGGGCCGTTCCTCCCACGTCTACGCCCGCGGCACCCGCTGGCTCCTCGATGCCGCCATCTCACGCGAAGGCGTTGAATCCGCCCTCGAGAACGCTCGACACACGGGACGCTTCGATAACGCGCACACCCTCGTGTGCATGCCGGACATCAAAGATATTCGCAGCATCCTCACCCTCCTCGACCGAGACCGCACGATCCTCGCGACAACGCACGAAGACCACCTGTTCTTCGACAACTACCCCGACGATTGGGAAGTCATGCCGCTGACAGAGGCACTGCCCGCTATCCAGCGCCGCTCACGCGAAGTGATCGCCCTTGGCACCATGAGCTTCGCCGCAGAAATGGCGGCCTATCTGGGCCTCGACACCGAAACATGGATCGACCCGTGGGCGCAGGCGCAAAAATGAGCACGCTTCTTCACGAACTGGCCGCCGCCGGAAGCGCCCCCGCACTCGTGAGCTACGCCGAAGACGGACGGACCGAACTGTCCGGGCGTGTCCTCGCCAACTGGATCATCAAATCGATCAACCTCTTCGCGAACGAACTGCTCGTGGACGAAGGCTTCACGCTTGTCCTCGACCTTCCCCCGCACTTCAAGCGCAGCGTTCTCCAGATTGCCGCATGGCACCTCGGCGCGAGCGTCTCCATCGCGGGTGCCGACGACCTCCCCGAGCACATCGACGTCCTCGCCACGTCACGCCCCAACACGGCGCTCGCAGAACGCGCCGAGGACGTCCTCGTCCTCGAAGCTCGTGCGCTGTCCCTCGCGTTCCCGGGCGAGACTCCCCCTCTGGCCCTCGACTGGGTCCAAGCCGTGCGAGCAGCAGGAGACGCCCTCGAAGTCCCCCTCACGACATTCACGGGACCCCAGCCCGCGCCACACCGAACCTGGGGCGATGCCCACCGGGTAGGACTCGAGGACATCGATCGCGAAGACGCGGCAGCCGCGATAGCCGCGTGGTGCGAAAGGCGCACGGTCGTGACGCCACTTTCACGTCTCGACGTCGCTACGCGTGCGGCTGAAGGGCTCGAATAGGCATTCGACGCTCAGGAGCTCGCGCGCAAAGTCTCCACAGCCTCGACCGGATCGCCGTCGAAGATCACGTGCCCCTTCTGCAGCACCACTATCCGCGTGCACAGTTCGGTGAGCATATCGAGCTCGTGGGAGACGATCACCATGGTCTTGCCATGCGCCTGCATCTCGCGAATCCGCGCAAGGCACTTGCGCTGGAAAGGCTCATCGCCAACCGCGAGAATCTCATCGACGAGGAAAATATCGGGATCGGTGTGCACCGCGACGGCAAACGCGAGACGCAAAAACATGCCCGAGCTGTAGTACTTAACGTCCGTGTCGATAAACTGTTCGATCTCACTGAACGCCACGATGTCATCGAAGCACGCGTCAATCTCGGCCTTCGACATCCCGAGAATCGCACCGTTGAGATACACATTCTCGCGACCCGACAGATCCGGGTGGAAGCCCGCGCCAACCTCGATGAGGCCCGCGACTTTGCCGCGCACGCGCACGCGGCCGCGATCGGGAAAAAGCACGCCCGAAATCGTCTTCAGGAGCGTCGACTTGCCCGATCCGTTAAACCCGATCAGCCCGACGGTCTCCCCCGCTCGAACCGTCACATCGACCCCGTTGAGCGCCATGAACGTATCGCGCAACTTTTGCCTCTTGAGCGCCGAAAATACGAGCTCCTTCAGCGCCCTCGTATGGCGAAGCGAGAACTCCTTATACACGTTCTCGATACGCACCATTTCGCGCGGTGATTCAGAAACAGGCATCACAGCTCCTGCGCAAACTTCCGCTTCGAACGCTCGAACACGAACGTCCCGAAGGCAAAGACCGCGATCGCAATAAGCAGCCCCGCCCACCACAGCTGAGTGGCCTCGGCGCCCACGGCAATCGTCGGGGCGGCTTCACCGGTCGAATCGAGCGCACTCGCCATGGGGCGCCAGAACGCCCCGTGGAAACACTCCACGACGATCGTGATCGGGTTGAGGCTGTAGAGAACCCACCACGCGCTTGTGCCAAGGGCGTCCTTGACCATCACGAGAGCGTAGAGAACCGGCGATGTCCACGTCGCCACCATAATGATGAGATCAACGAAATTCTCGACATCGCGGAACGCCGCATTGAGCGCCGCCGCGAGCATGCCAAGTCCCACGGTAAACACGAGCAGGATCACCATGCCGATGAGGAACCACCATCCCTCAGCGATGGAAGGGCGCCAGCCGAAAAGCCCCGCCCCCACCATGAGCACGAGCACTTGGGGCACGAAATGCACAAGCGCCACGAGTGCGCTCGCCCACGGGAATAACTCCGACGGCAGGTAAATCTTCGACACAAGCGGCGCGTTCGACGCGATCGAACGCGTGCAGTTCCCGAACACCTCGCTGAAGAGGTTGATGACGATGATGCCGGAGAAAAGATACGCCGCGTATGCCGGAAGCGAGCGGTTCAGCTGAAGAAAGACTCCGAGTGCCAGGTAGAACACCGCGAACTGCACCGCGGGCTTCGCGTAGCTCCACGCCATGCCCAGCACGCTGCCTCGGTAGCGCACCCGAAGTTCCTTCTTCACGAGAAGGCGCAGCAGGAAACGCTCGTAGAGAGGATTAAGCCATCCCTTGTCGCTTCCCGGTACTCGCCATCCCTGAGCCTTTTCCTCGCGCGTGATGGAGGAGATACTCACGCGTTTCGGCCCTCACGCTTTGGGGCGGGATTCGCCGCAAATGTGCGCTCCCACGCCTCAAACGACGTGAGTTGTGACGCTGCAGCGCGGTACTGCTCGCGCAAGGTGCTCCACTTCGCAAAGAGTTCAGCGTGCGTGCGCACAGCTTCGGCGAGCAGTTCGCGGGCTTGCTTCGGATCTCGCTTGTACCACGCGATCTGTGTGCCTTCGGCGTTGGACACAAGAGCACTGTCGTAGTGCGACAGGCGCCACCAGCGCGCATCTTGGTGCGCAATTGCATCCTGCGGATGTTCGAGCGCGAGCTCGCTCGGCTTCGTGAAAGCCTGCTTCGCAAGCTGCTTGATCGTCCACGCCGGCATGAGGAGTCGACGAGGCTGGCTAAAGCCCCGCCCTTTGCGAGGCGGCTTATTCGTACGCACGTCAGGGTATTCGTCGACGTCTTTCTTCTGCACGGCGTCGTCGAACTGTGCGGCCAGTGCGCGAATCTCGGGAAGCGTCGTCCCTATCGTCTCGTGAAGATGCTCAGGGCCTGCAAGGACATCGCGCTGGGCCATAAGGCGGCCGGTCTGGGTGTAGTACTGCATGGAAATCACATGCTTGATGTCCATGAAGTGCGATTCCTTCACGAGCCTGCCGCCGCGCTCATACGGCGAATGCAGCAGGGCGGTGATGAGCCGGTTGCGCTCGTGGAAGAACGCCTGCCACCCCACAAGATCGTCCTTATCGCCCCACGCAACGTGCCACACTCCGGCTCCGGGAAGGGATACGGTCGAGTATCCGGCGTTCTTCGCCCGTAGACCGTATTCGGCGTCGTCCCATTTGATGAACACCGGGAGAGACAGGCCAATTTCGCGCACAACCTCGGTGGGGATAAGGCACATCCACCAACCGTTGTAGTCGACGTCCACCCGACGGTGCAGCCAGGGCGTCGCCCTCAACGGGTGCGACCCAAGGTCGTAGCTGAGTGACATCTCCTGATGGGGAAGCGCCGGCTGGATGCGCCACCGATCGACGATCTCTCCGAACGTGTGGAGGGACGTGCGATTGTTGAGATCAAACATGTGCGCCCCCACGATCGTGGGCTTTGTTGCGAAATCGGCGAAGGTCACGAGACGCTCGAGCGAGACGGGTTCGATCACAATATCGTCATCGCAGTTCACGACATACGTGGACTCTCCCGCCATGCTTGCCTCGTACATGCCGCGCGAGAAGCCACCTGAACCGCCGATGTTCCCCTGCTCAATGATTCGAAGCTTGCCACCCATGGCCGCCTCGAGCTCGGCGAGTTCCTCGGCGTGATCGCGAAGGCGATCGGTTCCCTGATCGACGATGAACATCGTGTCGAGAGTCTCGAGCAGGCGGGGTGAATCGGCAATCGTGCGGATGTTCTCGAAGCAATAGCTGACCTTGTTCATGGTCGTCATCGCGATCGAGAACGAACCGCGAGCTCGCGCGAGGCTTTCGGGGGCCGAGTACACAGCTCCCTGAACCTCGAATTCGTCTTTTCCGGCGTATGCGTCGAACCAGTACCAGCCGCCGTCGCCGAACGCCGTGAGCGGAAGGATGAAGGTCGATGTTTCCTCACCGGATACAGCCCTCGAGGCCACGCGCTGCGAGCGCCCTTTCGCATTCGAGCGGTTCACGACAAGCGTGCCCTCGCCCTTTGTCCCAATGGTGAGCGTCACCTCACGCACGGGGGTCCAGCGGCGCCAGTACGAAGCCGGGAAGGCGTTGAAGTAGGTACCAAACGAGCGCATGCGCGCCGCCGGAATCGTCAGCCCTGTCCGGGAATAGGCATCAGCACTCGCATCAGCATTCACCGGCGAGGATACGCCCGGGGATCCCCCTGCCACTTCGACCGGGGTGACGTCAGCCTGCGACTCAACGTACAGCGGCATCGTTTCGGGGCTCGCGCCGAGCGGCAAGACAAGCCGGTGGAGTTCGCGGTGCCCTTCGGGCAGGGTAAACGTGTCAGTCATGGTGCTCTTTTCACTCATCGGAGTCACGGCGGATGCGCACAACTAGCGGCGCAAAAGCTCCTCAAGCTTGTTATCAGCCATCGAGAGGGCGGCGCCGATGGCCATGTGCATGTCGAGGTACTGGTAAGTGCCAAGGCGGCCACCAAAGAGCGTCGCGGGCTCAGCCTCCGCACGCTCGCGGTACTCGAGGAGAGTCGATCGGTCGTCCGCCGAATTCACGGGGTAGTACGGCTCATCCTCACGGCTCGCGAACCGCGAGTATTCGCGCATGATGATGGTTTTGTCCTTCGCGTAATCACGCTCAGGATGGAAGTGGCGTGGCTCGATGATGCGCGTGTACGGCACGGACTCATCGGCATAGTTCATCACCGACGTTCCCTGGAAATCGCCCGTATCGAGCGTTTCGGACTCGAGATCGATCGTGCGCCACTTGAGCTCACCAAGCTCGTAATCGAAGTAGCGGTCAACGGGACCCGTGTACACAACGGGAAGCTGGTCGCGCACGTCCTTCTTATTGAACGGCTGCGACTCATCAAAATAATCGACGCCCAGCTTGACCTCGATGTTCGGGTGATCTGCCATATTCTCGAGCCACGCGGTGTAGCCGTTCGTGGGCAGACCTTCGTAGGTGTCGTTGAAGTAGCGGTTGTCGTACGTGTAGCGCACGGGCAGGCGCTTAATGATCGACGCGGGAAGATCCTTGGGGTCCGTCTGCCACTGCTTGCCCGTGTAATGCTTGATGAAGGCCTCGTACAGCGGGCGGCCAATGAGCGAAATGCCCTTGTCATTAAGGTTCTCGGGATCTTGCCCGGCAAATTCGCCCGCCTGCTCGGCGATGAGCGCGCGCGCCTCGTCCGGAGTCATGGCCGCGTTGAAGAACTGGTTGATTGTGCCGAGATTGATCGGCATCGGGTACACGATGCCCTTGTGGTTCGTGTACACGCGGTGCACGTAATTCGTGAACGACGTAAACGTATTGACGTACTCCCACACGCGTGTGTTGGAGGTATGGAAAAGGTGAGCGCCGTACTTGTGCACTTCGATGCCCGTCTCGGGGTCGATCTCGCTGTAGGCGTTTCCGCCAATATGCGGGCGGTTGTCGATCACGGTCACCTTTGCACCGTGTTCGCGTGCGGCGCGGTCTGCGAGCGTAAGGCCGAAAAGGCCGGATCCGACGATGAGAAGGTCGGGTGTGCTCATGCTGTGTCGTTCCCTTCGAGGTCTGATACGTCGATCCCACAATAGCGGTCGCACGCGCAGAATCTCGAGGGCGCACCGACAGCGCGGCGCTGGTTCGTCACATGGGCGGAGCCTCGACGGGTCACGACCTCGGCGCACCCGTGAGACCGCGTTCAATGACGCGCCAATACACGCGGTCGCGCGCAAACGCGGGCACCGCACGATACACCGCGCGTCCCACAAGATTTCTCAGGGCCCTGGGCGCGCTAGTTGCCCCGCTCTTGAGCATCGACCGCTGCATTCGCACATCGCTCTTAAAGAGCGTGAGGCCCCCGCGCCTGCGATAGAGGCTCGTACTCACACGGTAATCCACGAGGACGTCCGCAACATTGCCCATGCGAGAGCCCGTGCATAACAGGCGATGCCATAGGTCATAGTCCTCCATCAGCGGAATGTCCCTGTAGCCGCCTGCCCTGCGCACGGCCTCGACTCGCATGAGAACCGTGGGATGGTGAAACGGTGAGTGATCACGCATATAGTTCGCGATTTCTTCGTGGGTGAGGGGGCGGCGGCGAATACGCTCCTCGCCCGCCTCATCGCGGCGAGGCAGAGAGACCTCGTCGATTTCGCGCATGTTCGCGCCCACGATGTCGAGGCCCCGCTCTCGCAAAGCAGCGAGCTGCACCGCAAACCGTTCAGGATGATTCACGTCGTCAGCATCGGCTCTCGCGACGATCGGACTTTCGCAATGCTTGAGGGCACTGTCGAGGGTGCGTGCGAGTCCACCGTGGCTCTTATTTCTCACAACTCGTGCGCGACCGTATCTTCCGTCGAGAACGTCGGCGATGACGTCTTCCAGGGCGTCGGGAAGCGGACCGTCAATGGCAAGCAGCAATAAGCCTGGAGCGGTGGTTTGGTCGACCGTCGCCGAGGCAATGGCTTCGCGCGCGTACGCCGGGTCGTCCCCCTCCCACAGGGGCATGAGGACGGTGAGGTCTTCCTCGATCTTCCGCACACCGTGCTTACTCACGTGAGTGCCCTTCGTGAGCGTTCGGCGGAATCGATCGAAGATTCGAGCGCGCGGATCTCGGTGGCACTCATGGGATCGGCAGCAAGAACCACGCTCGAGCGCCTGGGCGACGTGAAGAGCCCTTCACGAAGACCCTTGAGCGCGACGGGAAGAACATCCGCGCGAGTGCGCACCAGGGTCTGCATCCACCCAATCGCACTCTTGCCCCCGTAAAGAACCTTTTCAATCGGGGTGAACGAATCGGTTCTCGTGAGGGCCCACAACCGATTGCGCACGTCGAAGTAGAACCTAGAACCAGGATTCGTTTGGGCGTTCGAGAACTTCACGGTGCGGTGCTCAACCGTGCTCGACGCGACGGCGAAGCCATGGGAGTCTCGCAGAAGCCTGCCCGTGAACTCAAAGTCATCGGACCAAATGAAATAGTCGGCAATGGGGAGTCCGTGCTCCCACACGTCTTCGGCAGCAATGAGCGCCGACACGAAGCTCGCCGTGCGGATGGGGCGCGCCCCGAGCTGTGCGTAACGATCGAGGTCGGCGTCACTCGTGCCGAGGCGCGTACGCGAGGAATTCATGGGGTGCGGCCTGCCGTCGGTCCAGACCGCAAGCGAGCTGAGAACGCTTGCATGAACATCGAGCTTGCGCTCTACCTCGAGGAGTTTCTCGAGCGCATCGGGCGCTGGAACCGTGTCGTCGTCCATGATCCACAGGAAATCGGGGTTGTGCTCAAGGAGAGCATGCGCCATGCCGGTACAAAAGCCACCGGCGCCGCCCACGTTGCGATTGAGGTGAACAACGTCGGCGCCAATCGGGTGGGTGTCGGCGACGGCGCCGGAACGGTCCGTGCTTGCGTTGTCGATGATGACGACGCCCTCCAGCGGCCTGCTTTGCGCGTGCAGTGCATCGAGGCACTCGCCGAGGAGGTCAGCGCGGTTGTACGTCACCACCACGGCAACGACTCGTCGAGAGTCCTCCTGCGTGGCATCGGGGTGTGGAACAAAGCGCTCCGGAATGGGGGCTGAGTCCGCTGGATTGCTCGGGATGCTGTTGTCCCGCACCCAGCGAACAGTCTCAGCGAGGGACTCTTCGAGCGATGGCCGCGCGGGCAGAAGCGCGTCGAGTTTCTCCCGCGACATTTCGGCGCTCGGCCGCGCGTCAAGGGCGAATCGCTTGATTCGACGGGGAAGTTCGAGGCCGCTTGCACGAACCGCTTCCCCGGCCCGACCCGCGCGCGCCATGAGGCGCCGGCCGGGAAGGGACAGTGCGAGCGGTGCAGTTTTCGCAATCGAGCGCACGAGGGCGCGCAACTCGTGATCGTCGAGCCGAGGGGAATCTGCAACGTTGAGCACGTAGGGCTCGCCTTCGGGGACGTTCAGATTGAGAGCGGCACGCGTCGCGCCAGCGAGGGTTCCGACGCTTGCCAGGGGGCGCGCGATGACCGTGTGCGTAAGCGAGACCGCCCCTGAGTTCACGAGCGAAGCGATCAGTCGCGAGATGCGCGCATGAGAACCGGGACCAAAAAGCTCGGCCACGCGCATCACCAGCAGGCGTCGGCCCCGCCCCGCACGCACCCACTGGCCGTACAGACGTTCCGCCTCTGCGAACGCGCGCCCTTCGACGGTCGTGGGGGCCTGTGGGTCAGATTCGTGCGCACTATGCCCGTCAGGCGTCTCGCCGTACACGGCGCCGCTCGAAATGAACACGAGGGTTCGAACGTCCTCACGTTCGGCAGCGGCAATGAGCGAACGCGCGCCTCCCACAAGGACCGAGTTGAGCGTACGTGTGCTGACGCTCGACGAGTCGGGAACCCCAGCGGCGTTCACAACCGTGTCGCATCCGCGAACCGCGGCGCACAGGGCTTCGTCGTCACGAATATCGAGCACGCAATGCTCGCCATCACCGCTTGCGGGTCGAATGTCTGCCGTCACCACGGGGGTCCCGTGTTCACGAAGCTCGCGCGCGATATGGGAACCTGCAAAGCCCGCACCACCGAGAACGAGGGTGCGCGGCGGCGTTTGCCGTCGCTCTTTCTCTGACACGTCGTCTCCTCGCCTTTCGCCCACGTTTATCGCAGAGTCTAGGCATGATCTTACGGGCAGTGAGTCCCGAGCCTGAGCACACACGCCATCGCCGGGCCAGATTCACTCGCTCCACCTCGGTGTCCGGGGTTTTGTTGTCGTCGGTGTGTACTGTGGGAGCGCGCATGGTGCGGCTTGCCGCGCCCCCACACGATTGAAGGTGAACACGATGACGGGTGACTTCCCACGCGACGCCGGCACAGGCCGCTCGCGGCCCGGCCATTCGCGCGCCCGCTCGGGCGGGTCGGCGCGACCTCTGACGCGGCCATCCGCGCCGCGTCCACGAGAGTCTGGCGCTCACAGCGAGCCCACCGCCGAAACGCCTACGCGTCAAATGCCAGCTGTACGCAATGCTGCCCGGCCGGCTCCGGTGCGTCTGAATTCGAAGCCATCGGGCAGCCCAGAGCAGCACGCGCAGCATCAACTCCCCCCGATGCACCCAGCGCCCTCGGGCCCGCCTCGCAGAAGAGGCATGTCTCGAAAGCGCGGGTTTCGCCTTGCCCGCTCGATCGTCCTTCTCGTTCTCGTTATTGCCCTCGGGTGGCCGGTTGGCCTCGGGCTGTGGGCCAATTCGAAAATCGCGCACACGGACGCGCTCTCCGGAGCCGCCGATACACCGGGCGAAACCTACCTTCTTGCAGGCGCCGACATTGAACAGGGCGGAGCCCAGCGCACCGACACCCTCATGCTGCTGCACAAGGCACCAAACGGGAAGCAGTACCTTGTCTCCATTCCACGCGACACGCTTGCCGAAATTCCCGAGCACGGAACGCACAAAATCAACGCCGCCTACTCGATGGGTGGTGCTCCCCTCCTCGTCAAAACCGTTGAGAAACTCTCGGGTCTCACGATCGATCATTTTGTCGTGATCGGCTTCTCCGGAGTCGAGGATGTCGTCAATGCAATCGGCACAGTGAACCTCTGTATCGACCGCGATGTCGATGACGTGCGTTCGGGTCTCAAGATGGCCAAAGGCTGCCACGACGTAGGCGGTGAGCAAGCCCTCGCGTTCGTACGCGCCCGCTATTTCGATCCCACGGCCGACATAGGCAGGCAACAGCGCCAGCAGCAGTTCGTGAGCGCTCTGATGAAAAGAGCATCCTCACCGGGCGTCCTGCTCAATCCACTCACCCAGGTGAATCTCGCAAGCGCGGGAACGAAGGCCCTCGTTACCGATAACGACACCGGCCTCATCGACCTCGCGAGTGCCGCCTTGGTCATGCGTGCAGCACCCAACTCTGGAGGTGTTCTCGCCATGCCGATCGAGGACCCGAACTTCAAAACGAAACACTCGGGTGTCGCCATCAAGGTTGACGACGAGGACGTGCACGCCTTCTTCTCATCGATCGCCGACGGCTCGGCCGAATCGAAGCCCGAAGGCTAGGAACTGACTAACGGAGCGAGGCTCATCTTCTCTACTTAAAGAGAAGGTCCGTGACGATGTTGATCGCGTTCAGCAGCGGCTGCCCCTTGGATTTCGAATAATCCGTGTAGAGAATGTGAACCGGATATTCGGCGTACGTGAGATCGTTGCGACCGATTTCCGAGACGATTTCCGAGGCGTGCGCCATACGATTCTGCTCGATCGAGATGGACTCGCACGCGTGGCGGCTGAGCACGCGAAGACCGTTGTGAGTATCGGTGAGATGAACGCCGCTCGTGATGTTTGTGAAGACGATCGCCATCCGCAGCACGATGCGCTTGAGAAAGCCCGGCTTCGTGCGGCTATCGAGGAATCGTGAGCCGAGCACACAGTCAACCTTTTCAGCATTCATCTTCTCGATCATCGCCGCGGCATCGCTCACCTGGTGTTGCCCATCGGCGTCAAAGGTGACGATTTGCTGCATCGACGGATCCCGAAGCGCGTAGTCGATACCGGTCTTGATCGCCGCTCCCTGCCCCATGTTGTAGGGATGGCGCACGACTACGGCACCTGCATCCTCTGCCCTCTGAGCAGAATCATCATGTGAGCCGTCGTCCACGCAGACGACTAGTGGATAAGTTTCGCGCAGCTTTGCGATAACTTCGCCAATTACCTGAGCCTCGTTGAAGAGAGGTATCACGAACCAGGTGGAGTCGGCTCCGGGGCCTAACGTCATCAGAAAATCCTTGTAGAAATTGACGGGGCTGCGAGAGTCGCACTGCAGGTGGGACAATCTCATCCCCGCAAACGATACTCTAGTTCCAGTTGCAGGACTCCCTGCGCGCACGCCGATGAATGCGAAAGGATTCCCCATGAGACCTCCGCGGCCCGAAAATGGGCTTTCAATTTCTTTGTGGCGCTCAGGTACCAGCGAAGGAAAAACCACTTGGAAGTCGACATGACCATGCTCGCTCCCTTCTCCACCGTCATAGCTTCGCCAGCGGGTGTCGTTATGGAGAACCGCACTCTCATCATCCAGGTTCTCCTTATCCTCGGAATCGTCGGAATCACCGGATGGCTCTTCATTAAACGAGGGGCCCGGCAACTTGCGATTAGGCGCCTGCTCATCCTGGCTTTCGCGGGATTCGCCGTGCTCGCTGTCATATTTCCTGCGTCAGTCACAGCAATTGCACGCTTTGTCGGGGTCGGCCGCGGCACAGATCTTCTTCTTTACGCCACGGTGGTCGTGCTGCTGGGCTTTCTCGCACTCCAAGAGGCCCGTACCAAAACCGCGGAGAAACGCACGACAAAGCTGGCGCGCAAGGTAGCCGTGTACGAAGCGGAGTCCCCCGAGGCTTACCGCAATCACGCCTTGGCTGCGTCTAAGGAGACACCATAGGAAGCCGGGAGCTCCCTCGCCGCGCCCTTCAACAGTCCCGAGTATCCACGGGCTTAGCTCTCGAAAGTGTTCTCGTTCGTCGCTGTTGAGGGCTTGCGGGACTCCCGCAGCTTTATGCCTTTTTCGTACGCGAGATCGCGCAATCCTGTCTGATACCTCACCATTTTTTCACGGATTTCTCGTGCAAAATCCGAATCTCCGGAACCCAAAATGCGCGCTGCGAGGAGCCCGGCGTTGGCAGCGCCACCGATCGATACGGTTGCGACGGGCACTCCCTTCGGCATTTGCACGATCGACAAGAGTGAGTCCATACCGTCGAGGTGCCGCAACGGAACAGGAACGCCAATCACAGGAAGGGGGGTAAGGGCGGCGAGCATTCCCGGCAGGTGTGCGGCTCCGCCTGCACCGGCGATGATCGCACGCAGGCCGCGCTCGTGCGCGGACCGTCCGTACTGGACCATGTCTTCGGGCATGCGGTGAGCACTCACGACCTCGACCTCGCACGAGATGTCGAAATGGGCGAGCTGCTCTTCGGCATCCTTCATCACGGGGTAGTCCGAATCGGACCCCATGACGATACCGACCAGGGGCTTCTTACTCATGTGTTATTCCTTTGATTCGTCGCCGGTCACGATGGTGTGCGCCGCGGCGCGGGCCCGGCGCTCCGTCTCCTCGAGGTCGGATCCGAGAGCGGTCACGTGCCCAAGTTTGCGGCCTGCGCGAACGCTCTTGCCGTACAGATGCAGCTTGATTCCGGGATCGTTCGCGAGAGCCTCTCGTGCACCTTCGGCGAGGTTTTCGCGGGTGCTGCCAAGAGTGTTGACCATGACAGTCCACGCAACGGTGGGTGTGGTGTCTCCGAGTGGGAGGTCTGCCACTGCGCGCAGATGCTGCTCAAATTGGCTCGTGACACACCCGTCCATGCTCCAGTGCCCCGTATTGTGGGGCCGCATCGCGAGTTCGTTGACGGCAATGCGACCATCCGGGTACTCGAACAGTTCGACAGCGAGCATTCCCACGACCTCGAGGTCGCTCGCGATATTTGCGGCGAGGGTGCGTGCTCGCTCGGCGACGTCCGATGCGAGATTCGGTGCGGGCGCGCTCACGCGAAAGCACACCCCGTCTTTTTGCTCGGATTCGGTCACGGGGTAGGTGGCGATCTCACCACAGGGGCGCCTCGCCACTTGCGCCGAGAGTTCGCGGACGAAGGGGACGCGCTCCTCGGCGAGCAGCGGCTGTCCTCTTTCGAGCCACTCGCGGGCGTCCTCGAGCGCCTCGACCCGCATCACTCCATGACCGTCGTAACCGCCGCGAGCGGTCTTCAAGATGAGGTCTCCCCCGCTCTCGCGGAGGGCGGTTTCGAGGTCAGCTTCGGTCTCGACGCGCCACCACCGGGGGCATGGATGGCCAAGCTCGCTGAGGCGCGCACGCATGGCGAGCTTGTCCTGTGCGTACACGAGCGCGTTGGGGCCCGGACGCACCACCACCCCTTCATGCTCGAGCGCGTGAAGGAGGCCCGTAGGGACGTGTTCGTGATCGAAGGTCACGACGTCAACGCTCCTCGCGAAGGCCGTGACTGCCTCGGGGTCGTCGTGACGCCCGAGCATGACGTGAGGGCTCACGCGCGCCGCGGACTCATCCGGGGTAGTCGCGAGGACATGCAAGTCGAGGTCGAGTTCGATTGCGGCGGGGATCATCATGCGCGCGAGCTGTCCACCACCGATCACCCCAATACGCGGCGAGCGCGCACCTTCCACATGTGATGTGCTGGACTTGCGGGCGTGTTGAGTACTCACGCCGCTAGTGTAGTGCGCCGTCCGCACTTGCGTCCCCGGCACGCTGGGCGGAACTTGCGTCGGTGGGCAATGCCTCAAGAGCGTGCGCCGCGGAGGCGGCGGCTTCTCGTTGGTGCCGCTCGGCGCGTCGCTTGTCCCGTCGCGCCACGAGCCCGTGGGCTTTGGCGGGGTCCGACGGCTGCTCGTCTTCTGTGTCTGCGAGCTCGGGGTCCTCGGGAGCGGGCGCCGTCGAGAGGAAAATGCCAAAGCGCGCGGGACGCTCATCAATGAGTTCGAGTCGACCGCCGTCATCCTCGACGAGGGTGCGGGCAAGGGCAAGGCCGACGCCCGTTCCACGCGAGTCTTTGCCTGAGACGGAGCGTTCGAAAATTCGCTGGCCCAGAGCCGGGTCGATGCCGGCACCTTCGTCGACGACCTCGATGACGGTTGATTGCTCGTTGCGGCGCACCTTCACGCGGGTCGTTCCCCCGCCGTGGGCGAGGGAGTTCTCGATCAACGTGGCGATCACTTGAGTGAGCGGCCCGTGCGAGGCCCATACGGCTGCGGCGTGCGGGACCTGGATTCGCAACTCGCGACCGGCGCCGCGGAAGGCGTGCTTCCATTCTTCGGCCTGCTGCACGAGGACTTGGCGGAGATCGACGACCCCGGGAGTGCGGCGTTGGGAGGAACGGGGGGCGTTGATGAGGTCATGGACGACCTGGGTGAGGCGGTCAACCTGTTCGAGGGACACGCGCGCTTCCTCGCGGACCCATTCTTCCGAGCTCGTTGCGAGAATTTCGTCGAGCCTCATGGACAGGGCCGTGAGCGGTGTGCGCAGTTGGTGGGAAGCGTCGGAGGCGAGTGCCGATTCCGCCTCGAGCCGTTCGGTGAGCATCGCGCCGGAGCGGGTAAGTTCGACCGCCACGGTGTCAATTTCGGCGATCCCGCTCGGCTTCCACTCTGAGCGGCTCCTACCGCTGCCAAGTTCTTCAGCGCGCCTCGTGAGGCGAACGAGCGGTGCGGAAAGCCTCTGCGCTTGCCACAGCGCGACCGACACGCCGATCGCAATCGCGCTTATCGCGGCGACGATGATGAGCACCCACGCGCTTGCCGTATGCGCTCGGACATCGGACTGGGGAATGCGCACGGTCACGATCTGGCCGTTGACGCCCTGTGCCGACTGTTGGAGAGCATCGGCGCCTGCGTCTTCGCCTGCTTCGAGTTCCGTGTTTTGATACGTGACCGCAATTTGCACGTCGAGGTTCACAACCTGATCGACCGTCTCTTGAAGCATTGTTTCGTCGATCGGGAGCCCCTCGTTGAGGCGGTGATCCGTTTCAGAAATGACGTCTTGAAGAAGGGTGCCGGCTTGAGCGGAGAGGTTGTCGCGTACGGCTGTCAGCCATGCCGCACCCAGGGGGATGCCAAGCAGGAGGACCGCAAGAAGCACGGTCATGAGGGTGGCCTGGAGAACTCGAAGTTGCATGGTGAGCGCCTAGCGCGCCTTAGTGGGCGTCGGTGTCTTCGAAGCGGAAACCCACGCCGCGAATCGTGGTGATGCGCTTGGGACTTGTCGCGTCATCGCCAAGTTTGCGGCGCAGCCACGAAATGTGCATGTCGAGCGTTTTTGTGGAGCCCCACCACTCGGCGCCCCACACCTCCCGCATGAGGTCGTCGCGAGTGACGACGCTTCCTGCTTCGCGCATGAGTACCGCGAGAAGATCGAACTCTTTAGCGCTGAGGGAGAGCTCCTCGCCGTCGACGTACACGCGGCGCGCGGATGGATCGAGGCTCACCCCGTTGATGTCGTACACGTTCGAGCTCGTGTCTTCTGCGACCTGGGTCCGCCGAAGGAGGGCGCGGATGCGAGCCTGGAGCTCACCGAGGCGGAAGGGCTTAGTCACGTAGTCGTCGGCGCCAGCGTCGAGACCCACAACCGCGTCGACCTCGTCGGCTCGCGCGGTGAGAATGAGAACGGGGGCCTCGAGGCCACCTTTGCGAAGCCTCCTGCATACTTCGAGGCCGTCGATGTCGGGTAGACCCAGATCGAGAATCACGAAGTCGATGTGGTCCTCGCTCGCGGCGATGGTCAGGGCGTCAATTCCTCTCGACGCTCTCACAACGGAATAGCCTTCGCGGTCGAGGGCTCGCGAGAGGGGCTCTGCAATCGCCGAATCGTCTTCAACCAGAAGTAGTCGTGTCACGAAGTCATCCTTACCCGAGTGCGTGTGTCCCCGCTGTGAGAAGCGCAGACCTTCAAGCGACTCTCTACTCTCTCACGAGTGACGCTCGATGAGCGAGGCCGCAGCCCGTTCGACCCTCACAATGGCGGTCTCGCCGATCCCGTGAAGCTCCTCTGTCCATTCGGCTACGCGCGTAAATCCGCCGGGGAAGGCGCGGTCGACCAGATCCGCCGTCTCGCCGTCGATCACGACCGCACCCGGTTCGGCGATACCTTCGAGCCTCGCCGCGAGATTCACTTTGGGGCCGAACACATCCCCGTAGCGGGAAAACATGTTTCCCCACGCAAGGCCCACGCGCACGTTGGGCAGCGACGGCTGACGCTTGATGTTTTCGGAGATCGACAGCGCGATTCTGACGCCGTCCTCCGGGGTATCGGCGAGGAACATGACTTCGTCGCCCACCGTCTTGACGACGCGCCCGCCGCCGTCGGAAATGACGTCGCGTGTGAGGTTCTCGAAATCCCTGATGACCCCGGCAAGCTCGATGCCATCGATCGACTGGGCGAGGCGCGTGAACTGGACGAGGTCCGCGAAGCCAACGGCGCGCGGGAGCGGGAGAGAATCGTCGTCCCATTCGCTCGTCGAGGTCCGCAGAATCTCCGCACCGGCACGCGCGGTGTAGGCCGACATTTGCCGGCGGAACACGTGGATCGCTTGGTGCTCGAAGATTTCGACGAACTGCGGAACGCTCTCGAGCATGCGCATACGCGCTTCGGTGTCGCTCATGCCGTGGCGTTGCTTGGCATCGTCCACGAGTGCCTCGGTGAGCCACATCGCGAGGCGTCCCATATGAAAGCCGAGCCCGCGAACAATCGTGACAAATGCGTCGTCGCTCAAGGTGCCGTCATTGACGAGAGCGGCGAGGTCGGCGATCGCTTCGGCATCGTCTTCGGTGAAGACGGTCGTGTCGAAGGCGACGTTGGAAAACCCGAGTCCGCGCCAATAGTCGGTACTAAGTTGCCGGTCGACGTTGAAGTCTTCTTCGAGATCCCGCCTGGAGTATTCGCGTTCGCCGTCGAGGAGGGAGCGCTCGAGTGCACCGATGGCGCCGCGCACGCGCGCGAAGCGTTCGTTGAGCTCATTCGGCACGGCGTCGCCTGCGACGTGTGCGTTGGGCTCCTCACGATCGTGAACGGTACTCATCGGGTCCTTTCGTTCTGTCCTCGAATCCCGCATCTCCAGGTACTCACACTTGCTTCGGCCGCGCCAGATGAACGTCGGCGGCATCGAGAGCGTGGTGACCTCGATCGGCATTGTGGACGAGCAGCCTGCCCACTGGATCGATGCCAAGCGCCCTCGCGCTATAGGTGGCGCCCGCCGGTGTCGTCACGACAACCGACGACCCCACAGTGAGGCAGTTCACAGCATACCGCCTCTGCAGGTGTCTGAAGTCCTCTCCGCCGTGATCGACAAGTGCGAAAATGCGCGCGATGCTTCGCGCGAGCACGGTGCCAAACTCGCAACGCCCATCCGCATCGGCGAGAACTCCACCGTACAAAGCATCCATGCTCGCAAGCGTCTGCGCCTTCTCCAACCCCTCGCGCCCCCGTTCAATCTCCCCCACGAGATTGACGCCAACTCCCGCGAGGAGACGCCCGCGGTCAAGCCGAACGAGAATCCCCGCGATCTTCTCGCCTGAGAGCGAGAGAATGTCGTTTGGCCACTTCACACGAGGTAATACGGCCCCGGGGGCTGCTTCAGCGCAAGCATCGAGAACGGCGAGGGCCACGGCGAGCGGGTACCAGCCTCGGCGCTCGGGGCCCGGCAGCGGCCACGCGAGTGTAAGCGCTAGGGATTCTCCCGGCCGGTTCTGCCAGCGCCGCCCTTGCCGCCCATGCCCGGCGCGCTGATCGAGAGTCATGAGAGCGAACGGCGCTTCGAGCGTGTCGTAGGGCGGCTCGGTGAGAATGTCGAGGGTTGAGGTGCAGGAGTCCACATAGTCGATACGCAAATGCTCACTCACGGCCTTTCACTCCCTCTTCGCTGCCTCGCTTTTCCACTATGGCGTACACTCACGAGAGCAATTGTGCCAGGCCACGACGGAGCAGGAGTGGGAGTGAACGAGACCCCGAGGCGGTCCACGACCGCCGAGAGACTTGACGAACTTCGGTCCCGCGAGAATGCGGCCGTCACGGAGGCGGGGGCCGCAGCGATCAAGAAGCAGCACGCGCGCGGCAAGAAAACCGCCCGCGAGCGGATCGAGGAACTCCTCGATGCGGGATCGTTTGTCGAGACCGATCGCTTCGTGCGCCACCAGAGCCACAATTTTGGGCTCGAGAATAAACGTATCGATGGCGATGGAATCGTCACGGGATACGGGACGATCGACGGCCGTCAGGTGTGCGTGTACTCGCAGGATTTCACTGTTCTCGGTGGCTCACTCGGCGAGGCACACGGAAAGAAGATCCAGAAGATTCAAGACCTCGCGCTGTCCACCGGCGTTCCGATTATCGGGATCCTCGACGGCGGTGGCGCGCGCATCCAGGAAGGCGTTGCGTCACTCGCGGCCTTCGCGGGAATTTTCCGGCGGAACACGCGTGCTTCGGGCGTTATCCCCCAGATTTCTCTGATCATGGGGCCCGCGGCTGGCGGCGCCGTTTACTCGCCTGCGCTCACGGACATCATCGTGAT
Source organism: Dermabacter sp. HMSC08H10 (assembly GCF_001807585.1). Taxonomy (NCBI): domain Bacteria; kingdom Bacillati; phylum Actinomycetota; class Actinomycetes; order Micrococcales; family Dermabacteraceae; genus Dermabacter; species Dermabacter sp. HMSC08H10. The sequence goes on along the minus strand of NZ_KV789424.1, from coordinate 16,202 downwards.
GGTGGAGAAGTCCTCGCACATGTTCATTACGGGTCCCGACGTCATCAAGACCGTCACCGGCGAGAACGTGGGCTTCGAGGAGCTTGGCGGGGCTCGCACGCACTCGAGCACGTCCGGAGTCGCGCATTACATGGCGAGCGATGAGTCAGACGCACTCGATTACGTACGAGACCTTCTCTCGTATCTTCCGGCGAACACACTTACTGAGGCCCCCGTCTATCCCGACGAATCGGATCTCGAACCGAGAGCGGAAGACCGCGCCCTCGATCGCCTCGTCCCCGATTCCCCGAATCAGCCCTACGACATGCTCAGCGTGGTCGAGGCGGTCCTCGACGACGAGTTCCTCGAGATCCACGGAAATTTCGCGAAAAACGTCATCGTGGGTTTCGGGCGAGTCGAAGGGCACAGCGTCGGCATCGTCGCGAATCAGCCTTCGCAACTCGCAGGCACGCTCGATATCGATGCGAGCGAGAAAGCCGCACGCTTCGTTCGACTATGCGATTCCTTCAACATTCCGGTGCTGACGTTCGTGGATGTGCCGGGTTTCCTCCCGGGAACGGGCCAGGAGTATGGCGGCATCATTCGCCGCGGTGCGAAGCTTCTGTACGCGTACGCTGAGGCGACCGTCCCGCTCATTACCGTCATCACCCGCAAGGCGTACGGCGGCGCGTACATCGTGATGGGCTCGAAGGAGCTCGGTGCGGATATCAATCTCGCGTGGCCAACTGCTCAAATCGCGGTCATGGGTGCACAGGGAGCGGTCAATATCCTTCACCGAAAGGAACTCAAAGCAGCCGGCGAAGCAGGCGAGGACGCCGAGGCGCTTCGCGCACAGTTCCAAACCGAGTACGAAGAGACCTTCGCAAATCCCTATGTGGCCGCTGAGCGAGGCCTTCTCGACGGCGTGATCCAGCCTCACGAGACTCGCGAGGCGATTACGCGGGCGCTCAGGGCACTGCGGACCAAGCGTGACGCCCTGCCCACAAAGAAACACGGGAACATTCCGCTGTGAGCGCTCACGAGCAGCTGAGTCCCCCTTCATTCGCCGGAAGCGACGGAGCAGAGCCTCGCCCAAGCGTCGAACTTGTCTCGGGCCGCCTTACCGAGGAAGAAATCGCCGCCATTTCGGTGGCGGTCGCGGCGATGAGCGCGATTTCGCGAGAAGAGGCGCACCAGCGTGAAATCGCAGAGCGCACAGGGGGCTCATCCTCGGCATGGAATTCTCCCGTGCGCACCCACAGATCGGCTCACTCCCTCCGCGCGAACGCAGGCCAAAGCTCCTGGATTTTCTCCCAGCGCTGACTCACGTGACTACAGTGGTGCCATGACAACGAAGCGCACCCCTAGCCCTACCGATCACGTCGCGAATGATTTTGTTGAGCGCTCGATCGCTTTGAGCCCCATGACCGCCACGAGCCTCGGCGTCCCCGGCCAGGACCATCTCATGGACGACCCGTCCCCAGAAGGTCTTGAGAAAGGTGCTTCACTGACGCGCGAGACGCTCGCCGCCCTTGACGGCGTTGAGCGTGAGCATCCTGGCGACGATGTCGATCACGTGACGCGCGCAGCCATGCGGGAGCGCCTCGGCCTCGAGCTCGAGCATCACGACGCGCTCCTCACGCATGCGACCGTGAACAACATCGCCTCCCCCGTTCAAGGGATCCGCAGCATTTTTGACATAATGCCGAACGAAAGCGCCGAGGATTGGGACACGATCAGCGAGCGCCTCGCACGCGTGCCGGCGGCCATCGAGGGCTACGCCGAATCGCTCCGATACGCCGCGTCGAAGGGGGTTCTCGCGGCAAAGCGCCAGCAGCTCATTGGCGCGGAACAGTCACGCTCCTTCACGAAGGCCGACGGTTTCTTCCCCTCCCTCGTCGCCAAGTCCCGCCTTGAGGGCTCGGCCCGCGCGAAGCTTGAACAGAACGTGCACCTCGCGTGCGAGGCCTATACGAAACTCGCAGAGGTGTTTGAGGAGCTTGCGGACAACGCTCCCGAGAAGGACGCCGTCGGCCGCGAGGCCTACCAGCTCGGTTCGCGCACGTTCCTCGGCGAAGAGATCGACGTCGAGGAGGCATACGAGTTCGGTGTTGAGGAACTCACGCGCCTGATCGACGAACAGAAGCAGGTAGCCTCGCGCCTGAATGCGCATTACGGCAATGGCGGCGGCGATTCTATCGATGCCGCGATGGCCTCCCTCAATGCCGATGAGTCGCTCGTTCTTCACGGCACCGACAACCTCAAGGCGTGGATGCAGGAGCTTTCCGACGCGGCGATTCGTGATCTTGCCGGGACGCACTTTGATATTCCGGAGGAGCTCACGCGCCTGGAATGCATGATCGCTGAAACGGGCGCGGGCGGCATCTACTACACCGGCCCGAGCGAGGACTTCTCGCGCCCCGGTCGCATGTGGTGGGACACCCCCGCCGGAGTTGACACGTTCCGCACCTGGAGTGAAACCACAACCGTGTACCACGAGGGCGTGCCCGGGCATCACCTCCAGGTGGGCACGCAGCAGCTTCAAGCGGAGCGTCTGAACCGCTGGCGTGCGTCGTTCATGTGGGTGTCGGGCCACGGCGAAGGCTGGGCGCTGTACGCAGAGCGGCTCATGGAGGAGCTCGGCTATCTCACAACCGACGGAGAAAAGCTCGGCATGCTCATGGAGCAGCGCATGCGCGCCGGCCGCGTCGTCCTCGATATCGGTCTTCACAACGAACTTCCCGTTCCTGAACAGTTTGGTGGCGGGCAGTGGACCTACGAGCGCGGTTGGGAGTTCGTCCGCGAACACTGGCGCATGGAAGAGCCGATTCAGCGCTTCGAGTATCACCGCTACCTCGGTTGGGCCGGCCAGGCCCCGAGCTACAAGCTCGGACAGCGAGTCTGGGAGCAGTTGCGCGACGAGGCTCTCGCGCGCGGCACGTCCCTTCGCGACTTCCATCGCGAAGCGCTCGAGCTCGGCAGCCTGCCCCTTTCGGTGCTGCGCTCCGCTCTTTCGGCTCCCCACGGCAGCGGGGTCGGTGCATGAACAGCGGGCTCCCCGGGGTGGGCGAAGGGGCCGACGGCAGCCCGGCAACCGTCGGAACCCCACTTCACGAACCGCTCCTGCTCCTGGCCTCCCAATCTGCCGGACGTAAGGCCGTGCTGACGCGTGCCGGGATCGAGTTCACGACCCTGCCCGCGGATGTGGACGAGGAAGCTGTTCTCGCCGCGGCACTCGAGTCCTCGGGCAAGCTGGCCTTCGAGGATCAAGTGCTGACACTCGCCAGAGCGAAGGCCGAAGCGTCGTGCGCGGCGAGCGAAGGTGGGTATGTCGTTCTCGGCGGCGATTCGATGCTCGAGATCGATGGCGCCCTCGTAGGCAAGCCCCGCACGGCAGATGCCGCACGTGAGAGGTGGCGGGAGATGCGAGGAAAGAGGGCGCGACTTCATTCGGGGCACTGGCTCATCGATGATCGCGACCCGCTGGATGGCGGAACCGGGGCGACGTTCGGCAATACGGCATCGACAGATGTCTATTTTGCCGAGCTTTCCGATGCCGAGATCGACGCGTACGTGTCGACGGGCGAACCGCTGTGGGTTGCGGGCGCCTTCACGATCGACGGGTACGGCGGCCCCTTCATTGAACGCATCGAGGGCGATCACCACGCGGTCATCGGTCTGTCGCTTCCGCTTCTTCGCCGGATGCTCGCGGAGATTTCTCTCCCGATCACTGACCTTTGGCGTCCAACGTCCTCGTCGTAAAGCTCTTTCGTCTACGGGCGGTATATGCTCGGAAGGTTGCTGAGCACTTCGCCCGACACCTGAAAAGGATCCCGAATGCCTAAGCCCGCGCTCCATCGACCGTTCCGCACGGTTCTCATTGCCAATCGTGGTGAGATCGCCGTACGCATTGCCCGTGCCTGCCGCGACGCCGGGCTGCGATCGATCGCCGTGTATTCCGACTCGGATCGCGACGCTCTGCACACGCGCGTCGCTGACGAGGCCTACGCCCTCGGCGGAGCGAGCGCCGCGCAGAGCTATCTCGTGATCGACAAGCTTCTCGACATCGCGCAGCGAAGCGGCGCTGAAGCAATCCACCCGGGCTACGGGTTCCTGTCGGAGCGTGCGGACTTCGCGCAAGCCGTGATTGACGCTGGCCTCGTGTGGATCGGCCCCAGCCCCGAGGCCATCGAGAAGCTCGGCGACAAGGTCTCCGCACGCCATATTGCCCAGGCGGCAGGAGCGCCGCTCGTTGCGGGCACCAAGGATCCCGTCAAAGATTCGGGCGAAGTGGTCGCCTTTGCCAAGGAGCACGGCCTCCCAATCGCCATCAAGGCGGCATTCGGCGGGGGCGGGCGCGGTTTGAAAGTCGCGCGTGAGCTCAGTGAGGTGCGCGAGCTCTTCGACTCCGCGACTCGCGAGGCAATCGCATCGTTCGGCCGTGGAGAATGCTTTGTTGAGCGCTACCTCGACGCACCGCGCCACGTGGAAACGCAGTGCCTCGCCGATAGCCACGGCAACGTCCAGGTCGTGTCTACCAGGGACTGCTCGCTCCAACGACGCCACCAGAAACTCGTCGAGGAGGCGCCTGCACCATTCTTGAGCGACGAGCAACACGCGCGCCTTGTCGAATCGTCGAAAGCGATTTTGAAGGAAGCCCACTACGTGGGGGCAGGCACGTGCGAGTTTCTCGTGGGCCAGGACGGCACCATCTCGTTCCTCGAAGTCAACACGCGCCTCCAGGTTGAGCATCCCGTGACCGAAGAGGTCACGGGAGTCGACCTTGTGCGCGAACAGTTCCGCATCGCCGCGGGCGAGAAAATTTCCCCCGTGGATCCTCAGACCCGCGGACACTCCTTTGAGTTCCGCATCAACGGCGAAGACGCGGGGCGAGGATTCCTCCCCTCCCCCGGGCCCGTCAAGCTTTTTGAACCGCCCCTCGGCCCGGGCGTGCGCGTGGACTCGGGCGTGCGCACGGGTGACTCGATTTCCGGCTATTTCGACTCCATGCTCGCGAAGCTCATCGTGACCGGTGCGACCCGCGAGGAGGCGCTCGAGCGCTCACGTCGTGCCCTCGCCGAGTTCCGTATCGACGGCATTCCCACCGTCATGCCCTTCCACCGACTCGTCGTCGACGATCCAGCATTCGCACCGAGCGATCCGGATACTCCCTTCGCCGTGCACACGCGCTGGATTGAGACGGAATTCTCGGGTGACATCACCCCCTCCGCTCTCCCGAACGCCACGGACGACGTCGAGGATCGCGAGGACGTCATCGTCGAGATCGACGGGCGCAAGGTCGAGATCTCGCTTCCCGCGTCTCTGCGCGCGCCTCGTGCAGCCACTCCCCAGCGCCGCAAGCGTCGCACGAGCAGCGCCCGGAGTACCTCGGCCGGCGGCCATGCGGTGAGCGCACCCATGCAGGGAACCATCGTCAAGATCGCCGTCGAGGAGGGGCAAACCGTCGCCGACGGTGACCTCATCCTCGTCCTTGAGGCGATGAAAATGGAGCAGCCGATCCTTGCGCACCGGAGCGGAATTGTGACGAACCTCGACGCGGAGATCGGCGCCACGGTTTCCGCGGGTGCGCAACTCTGCTCGATCGAAGATTAGGAGGTCCCGCGCGGGTAGGCTTGTCGCATGACTGACAATGCACACACGACACCCGACCCGTACCTCCTCGCCAAGGACGCGGCAAACGCCCTGCGCGAAGCCTCCGGCATCGAGCGAATTGACATTGCCGTGACGCTCGGATCCGGCTGGTCCGGGGCAGCCGAGCTCCTCGGCACCGAACTGTTCAGCACTCCCGCCGACGCGATCCCCGGTTTCCAGAAGCCCTCGGTCAAAGGCCATGTCGGGACCCTCCGCATCTTTGAGATTCCCGGCGGGGCCCGCGTACTCGTGCTCGGTGCCCGCACCCACTATTACGAGGGCCATGGCGTAAGCGCCACGGTCCATGGCGTGCGCACCGCTGCCGAATTTGGCGCGACGACGCTCGTGCTGACCAACGGCTGCGGCGGCCTGAACGAACAGTGGAAGCCGGGTAGTCCCGTGCTCATCACCGATCACATCAACTTCACGGGTGACAGCCCGATCACGGGTGCGACCTTCGTCGACCAAACCGACATCTACACACCGCGCTTGCGCGAGATCGCGAAGTCAATCGATCCGAGCCTCGACGAAGGCATCTACATGCAATTTCGCGGACCTTTCTACGAGTCCCCCGCAGAGGTCCAGATGGCGCGCGTTCTCGGTGCGAGCCTCGTGGGCATGTCGACCGTGCTCGAGGCCATGGCTGCGCGCGAAGCGGGCCTCGACGTGCTCGGCTTCTCGCTCGTAACAAACCTTGCCGCGGGAATCTCACCGACGCCGCTCAACCACGAAGAAGTCGTTGAGGCAGGGCGCGCTGCGGCTCCGCGCCTCGCGAAGCTTTTGTCAAGCACCATCCACGCCATCGCAAAGGAGAGCAACCGATGAACGCTCTCGAGCCAAACCTCGCGTCCCGCGCGCGTGCATGGATGGAGGATGACCCGGACCAGAGCACGCGCGAGGAACTCCAGCACCGCATTGCCGCTGCTGAGTCGGGCAACGAAGCCGAACTCGCCGAACTCGAAGGAGCCTTCGCCGGAACTCTCCAGTTCGGCACCGCCGGTCTTCGAGGTGCGATGGGCCCCGGCCCGAACCGCATGAATGTTGCGGTCGTGTCGCGCGCCGCGGCAGGAATCGGCGCTTACCTCAGCGATGCCGTTGGGACGGCACGCATCGTGATTGGCTACGACGCGCGCTACAACTCGCGCACGTTTGCCGAAACGAGCGCCGCTATCCTCACCGCTGCCGGCCACGAGGTCATCCTGATGCCCCACCACTGGCCAACTCCCGTACTCGCGCACGCCGTGCGTGCGAAGAGCGCAGACTGCGGCATCATGGTGACGGCTTCCCACAACCCCGCCCGGGACAACGGCTACAAGGTCTACCTGGGTGGCCGCGCCGCAAGTGAAGACGGCAACGGCGTACAGATCGTCCCGCCGGCCGACGCGGATATCGCCGCGAAGATCGCCTCCGTGGGTGCGGTGCGCGACATTCCCCTCGCCGAAAGCGGGTGGGAGACGATGCCCGAATCCTTCGTCGACGAGTACGTCGAAGCTATCCTCCCGATTATTGAGCGAAGCGACGCGACCGATACGGGTGCGGCTCGCGCCGCACGCGCGAACCTGCGCATCGTCCACACGGCCATGCACGGCGTCGGTAGCGCGACGATGCTCTCCGCCTTCGAGAGCGCTGGCTTCACGGATGTCCACAGCGTGAAGGAACAGCAAGAGCCAGATCCCGACTTCCCGACCGTTCCCTTCCCGAACCCGGAGGAAAAGGGCGCGATCGATCTCGCGGCAAAACTCGCCGAACAGGTCGAGGCCGATCTGGTCATTGCGAACGATCCCGACGCGGATCGCTGTGCCGCCGCCATTTATGACCCACGCCGCGAGGCATGGCGCATGCTGCACGGCGATGAGCTGGGACTGCTTCTCGCGACCTACATTGCGGACCACCGCGAGGTCGAGGGGACATTCGCGAACTCGATCGTGAGTTCACGCTCCCTCGGGGCGCTCGCGAAAGCTCGCGGATACGCGAGCACCCAGACCCTCACGGGCTTCAAATGGATCGCCCGCGCACACAACATTGCGTTCGGGTACGAAGAAGCAATCGGCTACTGCGTGCTCCCCGATGTCGTCAAGGATAAGGACGGCATGTCTGCGGCTCTCGCGATCGCCGAGCTCGCAGCCCTCACGAAAGCACACGGCGCGAGCCTAGTCGATCTCCTAGACGACCTTGCGCGCGAGTGCGGGCTCTACCTCACCTCGCAACTCTCGATCCGGGTGAGCAACCTCGACCGCATCGGCGAGATGATGACCACCCTGCGCACGACTCCCCCGAGCGCGCTCGCGAACTCGCCTGTGGTCGATGTCCACGATCTCGCCGAGGGGTCGCTCGAGACCACGGGCCTGCCGCCCACAAACGGCATGTTCCTGCTCGCCGAGGACGACTCGCGTGTGATCGTGCGCCCGTCGGGAACCGAGCCGAAGCTCAAGGCCTACCTCGAGGTCGTCAGCCCTATCGCGACAGACGCAAGCTTTAACGACCTCTCGGCCGCACGTGAACGCGCGGCCGAGAAGCTCGAACTCATGAAGAAAGAGCTCAGCGAGCTCCTTGGCGCCTAGAGCCTAGGAACGCGCCTCAAGCTCATCGAGGATCGCCGCGGAACCGGACAGGCCGAGCCTGTTTGCGCCCGCGGCGATCATCTCTTTCGCAGCTTCGAGCGTGCGGATGCCACCCGAGGCCTTCACGCCGAAGTCTTCACCCACGGTTTCGCGCATGAGCGCGACGGCGTGGGCGCTCGCACCGCCGGCGGGATGGAAGCCCGTGGAAGTCTTCACGAAATCGGCGCCCGCGCGCTTAGCCGCCTCGCACGAGGCAACAATCTGCTCATCGGTGAGCGCTGCGGACTCGATGATGACCTTGAGAATGACGGGCTTCGGCGCGGCCTCGCGCACAGCGCGGATCTCCTGCTCAGTGAAGTCGCTGTCGCCCGCGATCGCGCGGCCAACGTTGATCACCATGTCGATCTCTTCGGCCCCCTTCTTGACCGAATCGGCGGCCTCGTAGGCCTTCACTTCAGGCGCTACCTGCCCCGAAGGAAAGCCGCACACGGTCGCGACGTGGACGCTCGTCTCGATCGGGAGCATCGATGGCGACACGCAAATCGAGTAGGTGCCAAGCTTCTCAGCCTCGCGCGCGAGAGCCGCGGCGTCGGCCGGAGTCGACTCGGGCTTGAGGAGCGTGTGGTCGATCATCGCGGCCAGCTCGTCGTAGGACACGGTGGTGTTGTCGTTGTGATTTGTCATGCGTTCATTCTCCCACGCGCCGACCGGGGCTCTCTCAAAGCCGATGGGCATAGGATGAGGTTCCGTGAGTCATCCCCCAATTTCCCAAAGCCCCGCCTCGATGCATCGCCCACGCACCGGCGCACCCGCGCGCCGCATCGTCCTTCTCTCCGGCCCTTCGGGAAGCGGCAAGGGGCGCCTTGCGGAGCACTCGGGCTTGCCCGTGCTCAACCTCGATGACTTCTATCGCGACGGCGATGAAGAGGGCCTCCCTTCCGCCTTTGGGATCGTGGACTGGGACGATCCGGCCTCGTGGCGCGCAGGCGACGCCCTCGCAGCGCTTGAAACCCTCTGCTACGAGGGGGCGGTCGAGGTTCCCACGTATTCGATTTCGCAGTCCCGGCGCACGGGCACCCGCATCTTTAGTGCGGAGGAATCTCCACTTGTCATTGCCGAAGGCATTTTCGCAGCCGAACTCGTCACTTCCCTCGCCGAGCGCGGGCTTCTCGCGGATGCGATCGTCCTCGATCGTCCCGCCGCCCTCGTTTTCGCCTTGCGGTTCGTGCGCGACGTTCGCCAGGCGCGCAAGCCGATCCCCACTCTCGTTCGCCGCGGTCTCGCACTCGCCCGTTCCCAGGGTCGAGATGTCGACGCATGGGCCGGGGCCGGGATGCGCCGCCTCGCACTCGGGCCGGCCCTCGCCCGCCTTGGCGGGCTTGAATGCCTGTGGGAGGCCGACGCTCGCTCAGCAACCGTCGAACCCGCGCGCTCGCGCGAGACACTGCCCACAATCACGGTGTCTGCCGTATGCTTCTACGGCAAGTCCCAAGGCGAGTGGCAGGTCCTCGGCGTCCGCAAGCGCGGGACAGAGAAGTTCATGCAACCGGGCGGAAAACCCGAAGCGGGCGAAACCCCACTCGACTGCGCGGTGCGGGAGATTCACGAAGAGCTCAATCTCCGCCTCGATCCGGAAAAGCTCACGCACCTTGGGCATTTTCAAACCGCCGCCGCGAACGAAGCCGGTACTCTCCTCATTTCCGATGTCTTCCTCGCGCCCGAAGTTGCGAGCCCCGGGGAGTTCACCGCGCACGCAGAGATCGAAGAGGTGCGGTGGTTTCCGATCCACCCCGAGCCGGGCGAGGCGCACCTCCTTGCCCCGCTGTTTCGCGACGAAGTGCTTCCGCGCTTACGCGCGAAACTCAACGCCGCACGCTGAGCAGCGAAAGGGGCAGGGCCCCATTCGCTCTTTAGGCGATCCGGTCGAGCACGAGTGATCCGCGCTCGAAATTCTCGACGTCCTCGATGCACCACGCGCCTTCGATCGCTTCGAGGGAGCGCGCAAAACGATCCTCGGTATCGGTGAGGAGCGTCGCGAGAACTTCGCCCTTCCTGACGCGATCGCCAACGGTCTTGTTGAGGCGCACGCCCGCGCCGAACTGGACGGCTTCGCCGGGCCGCGAACGGCCAGCACCGAGGCGCCAACCGGCAACGCCGACCTTCATGGCATCGAGGCCGGTCACGCAGCCGTCGGACTGCGCGATGACCTCGTGGCTGTGCTTCGCGACGGGGAGTGCGGCCTCCGGGTCGCCGCCCTGAGCGCGAATCATGGCCTTCCACGTGTCCATCGCGCGGCCATCCTTGAGCGCGGCGTCGACGTCAACGTCCGTGACGCCCGCTGCGGCAAGCATTTCGGTCGCGAGGGCAACGGTGAGTTCAACGACGTCGGCCGGGCCACCGCCGGCGAGAACCTCGACGCTTTCCTCGACCTCGATCGCGTTGCCGACCGCGCGCCCGAGCGGGACGGACATGTCGGTCAGGAGCGCGACGGTATTGACGCCCGCATCGGAACCGAGATCGACCATCGTGCGGGCGAGCTCCCGCGCCATCGACTCGTCTTCCATGAACGCGCCCGAGCCGGTCTTCACGTCAAGCACGAGGGAGGCGGTTCCCTCGGCAATCTTCTTGCTCATGATCGAGCTCGCGATGAGGGGAATGCAGTTCACGGTCCCCGTCACATCACGCAGCGCATAGAGCTTCTTATCGGCGGGGGCAAGGCCGCTTCCTGCCGCGCACACGACCGCACCAACGGTCTCGAGCTGGCGCATCATTTCATCGTTCGTGAGATTTGCGCGCCAGCCGGGGATCGACTCGAGTTTGTCGAGCGTACCTCCCGTGTGGCCGAGACCGCGGCCGCTGAGCTGCGGAACAGCCACCCCGAAGGAGGCGACAAGCGGAGCAAGCGGAAGGGTGATCTTATCCCCCACGCCACCCGTGGAATGCTTATCGGTCGTCGTCTTCGACAGGGCGTCGAAGCTCATCCGCTCGCCCGAAGCGATCATGGCTTTCGTCCACAGCGCAATCTCTTCGCGGTTCATTCCGTTGAGGAAGATCGCCATCGCGAGCGCACTCATCTGCTCCTCGGCGATCACACCGCGCGTGTACGCGTCGATCGTCCAGGCGATTTGCTCGGGCGTGAGCTCGCGCTTGTCTCGCTTGGCGTGGATGACATCAACCGCATCAAATGCTTCAGCCATGGGGTGTCCTTTCGACTGTGTCAATTGAGAAAACGCGCCTACGCCTCGGGCGCGGCAGCATCGAGATCGGCAGGGCCGAACGATTGGGGAAGCATCTCGTCGAGGCTCGCCTCCCCTTTCGGCGTCAGGATCGTGAAGTCGCTCGCCGCGTGTTCGGCGAGAAGTTGCCGGCAGCGGCCGCACGGCATGATGACCTCGCCGAGCCGGTTGACGCACACGAACGCACAGATCTTCCCGCCACCGCTCGCCATGAGCTCTGAGATCATGCCGCACTCGGCGCAAAGCGTCACACCATAACCGGCGTTCTCGACATTGCACCCGCGTACGATGCGCCCGTCATCCACGAGCCCCGCGGCCCCCACAGGGTAGTGCGAATACGGGACGTAGGCGCGGGCAGCGACCGCTCGCGCTGCCTCAAGCAAAGGTTCGAAGTCGGTCATCGCCGAGGCCCCTACTGCTTGATGTACGGCTCGCCATCAGCAGCGGGCACGCGAACACGTCCCACAAAACCGGCGACCGCGAACAACGTCACGACGTACGGCAGCATCGCGAGGAACTCCGAGGGCACGGTGGCCTTGTGAAGGTCCGGCGGTAGCGAGCTCGAGAGAATGCCGAGGTTCTGCTGGAGGGCAGTTGCGAACGCGAAGAAGAGCGCCGCACACATTGCTCCAACGGGATGGTAACGGCCGAGGATCATCGCGGCGAGAGCGATATAGCCCTTGCCCGCACTCATTTCCTTCGCGAACGCCACGTTCGTGCCAATGGTGAGGGTCGCGCCGCCGAGGCCGGCGACGGCCGAGCCCAGAAGAACATTGCTCCAGCGCGTGCGTGCAACGTTAATGCCCACGGTGTCGGCGGCGAGGGGGTGCTCACCGACGGCACGTACGCGAAGACCCCAGCGGGTCCAGAAAAGCGCGGTCGTGAGGATGGCAACGATGACCCACATGAGATACACGAGAATGTTCTGGTCAAAGAGCGCGGGGCCGATCACCGGGATATCGGCGAGAACGGGAACGCGGAGGTTCGGCAACCGCATGGGGGTGTTGAAGTGTTCCGGATCCTGCTTCATGAGCGTTCCAAACAGGAAGCCCGTGAGGCCTATCGCGAGCACATTCAGCACCACACCGACGATAATTTGCTGCACATGGTAGCCGACCGCAAAGAGCGCGAGCAGTGCACCGATCAGGAGCGCGACGATCGGCGCGGCGATCATGCCGATCCACGGGCTGCCCGTCATCGAGCCTACGAGCGCGGCACCGAACGCGCCGAGTAGCAGCTGGCCCTCGATCGCGATGTTGACGACGCCCGCGCGCTCCGACAGCACGCCCGAAAGCGCACCGAACACGAGCGGAACCGCGAGGGCAAGAGTCGCCTGGAGGAGGTAGCCGAGGTCAAGTGCCTGACCCGCGACGGCCCACACGAGAAAGTCAAAGGCCCACAAAACGCCAAAGAGAACCTGCAGGAGTGCTTTCGTGCCGCGCGGCCACGCGAGGTTCTTCGCCTGCACGATCCACGCAAGGACCGCGAGGGCGACGAGAATAAGGCCCAGCACAAGCGAGGTTGCTTGCGCGGGCATCGATATTTTCCGGGGCACCCCCATGTCGGTAAACATCGACTCGCGGGCGATCGCGAATGTCGAGTCGTGCCCGGGAACCGCCCCGAGCCAAAACCCTGCAAGAGCCACGAGGGCAAAGACGCTCAGGGCAACGGGCATATGCCACCAGTTCGGGAGACGCCCCTTGACGGTGTCGAGAACGACGACGTCGTCCGTGGGAAGGGCGCGGGGATCCTGAACGCTCATCTCATGCCTCCTTTGAAGCGTCGGCGGAGTCGGCTGCGGGGGCACTTGCCCGGTGACTGCCGGCTGCGGCGGGGGTTACGGTTCCGACGGTTGCCGTGGAGGCGTCGGATTCCTCCGTCGCGGGAGCGGCACTACCCGCCGGTGTGTCGTCGTCCTTTTTGTCTCGCGCAAGGAACGAGAGACCGGTGAGGGTCCTCACGAGCGGTGGCGCGGCAATGAAGAGCACGACGAGCGCCTGGACGATGCTCACAAGGTCGATCGGGACTCCCTGGTTCGACTCCATGAACCGACCACCCACGCCGAGGGCCGCGAAGAGTAGACCCGCAAGGAGGATCCCGATGGGGCCCGAGCGGCCGAGGAGCGCAACCGTGATCGCGTCGAAGCCGACGTTGCCGGCGATTCCGCTCGTGAGGCGGTGCTCGGTGCCGAGCAAGTGAACGGAGCCGGCCAGACCCACGAGTGCGCCGGCGACGACCATGACGAGGAAGCTCGTCGTGCCAACCTTGATGCCCGCGACCTGCGCGGCGCGGGGATTTTCACCGACGGTCCGGAACTTGAAGCCGAGCGAGCTGCGCGTGAGCAGCCACCACATGAACACGCCCGCGAGGAGCATGATGAAGATACCGGCGTGCAGACGGTAACCGGAGATGAGAATGGGAAGCTGTGCATTCACGGCGACGTTCGGCGAGATGGGCTGCGACGAGTTCGCTGCGGTGAAGGCCTTCGTCGTCAGGAGGAAGCCGAGAAGCGAGACCGCGATCCAGTTGAGCATGATGGTCGAGATGACCTCGTTCGCCTCGAATCGCGCTTTGAGGAAGCCCGCAATGCCGCCCCACACCGCACCTGCGAGTGCACCGACCGCAAGCGCGACAATGAGGTGGACGACAGGCGGAAGGAACGTCCACGTGAATCCGACGTATCCGGTCATTGCAGCACCGATGAGGAGCTGACCGGTGCCGCCGATGTTGAACATGCCCGCCCTGAAACCCACGGCCATGCCGTAGGCGGCGATGATCAGCGGAGTCGCGACTGTCAGTGTCTCGAACAGAGGGCGCCACATGAGGGCGGTCGTACGCGCGTTGTAGTCGAAGATAGCGCCGCGGAACATCGCCTCGTACGCCCCGGCGATCGCTGCCCACGATGCCCCAAAGAAATCGCTCGGGCGCGCGAAGACATAGCCGAAGGACTCACGCACATCTTCATTGGCGATCAGGATGAGAACGCTACCGATGATCGCGGCAATGATGAACGCACCGATGACGACCGAGACTTCGCTGCGGCCAATCCGCTGCGCGAGGGTGCGACTCGACGCGGTATTTTTCTCGCTCACGAGAGCTCTCCTTCCTCGGTCAGGGCGCCCTCACTCAGCGTTCCCGTTCCGTTAGCGACGGCCTCGCGAGCCGCCTCGGCGGTGTACCCGGCCATCATGAGGCCCAGCACTTCGCGGCTTTCGTCTCCAGGCACAATCCCGAGGATCTCACCGCGGTACATCACCGCGATGCGGTCGGCAAGCTGGCACACCTCGTCGAGTTCGGTCGAGACGATGATGACCGGGGTTCCCTTATCTCGTTCGAGAACGATGCGCTTGTGAAGGAACTCGATCGAGCCGACATCAACGCCGCGTGTGGGCTGAGAGGCGATAAAGAGCGAAAGGTCTCGCGAAAGCGCGCGGCTCATGACGACCTTCTGCTGGTTGCCACCCGAGAGGGATCCAACGGGAAGGTCAATTCCGGCCGTGCGAATGTCGAACTCCTTGACCTGGCTTTCGGCGTGCGTGCGAATCGTGCCCGGGTGAAGGGAGATTACCGAGCCGAAAGGCCTGCGGTCGTGTTGGTCGAGAACAAGATTCTCAGCGACCGAGAACGACTTCATGAGGGCGTCTTCGGTGCGGTCCTCGGGAACAAACCCGACGCCCTCGTCCAGGATTCGTTTCGTGCTGAGGCCCACGAGATCCTTGCCGTTCAGGACGGCGTGACCGCTCACGTTCTCCTGAAGGCCGAGGAGAGCTTCGGTGAGTTCCGTCTGGCCATTGCCCTGAACACCCGCGACACCGAGGATTTCTCCCTCGTGGACGTCAAAGCTCACGGAGTTCAAAAGCTTGAGCCCCTGCGAGTCCGTGACCGTGAGGTCCTCAACTCTGAGGGCCGCCTTGCCGCCCTTCGGCTCAGACTTCGCAAAGTCGAGGGCCACCGGACGGCCCACCATCAAGTTTGCAAGTTCGGTTTGCGGCGCGCTTGGATCGGCTGCGCCCACAACCTTGCCGCGTCGAATGACCGTGATACGGTCCGCGACTGCCTTAACCTCGCGCAGTTTGTGGGTGATGAACACGATCGATGTGCCCTCATCCTTCAACTGACGCATGATCTGCATGAGCTCATCGGTTTCCTGCGGCGTGAGCACCGCCGTGGGCTCGTCGAGAACAAGAACCTCGGCGCGGCGCGAAAGCGCCTTGATGATCTCGACTCGCTGCTGCGCACCGACGGGGAGATCTTCGACCTTTGCGTCCGGGTCGATGTCGAAGCCGAAGCGCTTGGAGATTTCGCGCACCTTCGCGCGTGCTTGGTCGAGGTCGAGGAAGGCGCCCTTCGTAGGCTCGTGGCCGAGCGCCACGTTTTCCGCAACGGTGAAGACCGGGATGAGCATGAAGTGCTGGTGCACCATGCCGATACCGGCGGCCATAGCATCTCCGGGGCCCGCGAAATGCACGGGCTGATCATCGATAAGAATCTGGCCGCCGTCGGGCTGATAGAGCCCGTACAGAACGTTCATGAGGGTGGACTTACCCGCGCCGTTTTCGCCGAGGAGCGAATGAATTTCGCCCTCGTTGATGACCAGGTCAATGTGGTCATTGGCTACGAGCGAGCCGAACACCTTCGTGATGCCTCGCAGTTCGAGTTTCACGAGCGCTGCCTTCCGTGAGTCACACGGACCCCGCGGGCCCGAGGGGTGTGGATTCGAGTATAAGGGGGATGGGCGTGCTGGCGGCCCCCTCCCGCGGGAGGGGGCCGCCAG
>NZ_KV789423.1:0-37671 GCF_001807585.1 Dermabacter sp. HMSC08H10 | reverse complement strand
CGGGCCAAAGCCCGCTTGTACAGAAGGCCGCCGCCACTCCATCCGGAGGGCGGCGGCCTTCTTTGTGATTCATTCCAGGCTATAGCCCCCGGTTTCAATCTCGGCCCCTGGTTTCTGTTCTCGCTCCCGGATTCTAAGTGGCGAAAAATCGCCTCCTGGCGCGCCAAAACGCAACTCTCACGCCGTTTTTCACCACTTTCGAAAAGGCAGGCGGAGAGGGGAAAGGGAGGGGGCGGAGAGGAGAAGGGGGATGGATAGGGGGGATGGTGAGGCACACAAAGCACTAGGGCCCCTCCTCATGAGGAGGGGCCCTAGTGCCTGAACCGGGAGTTACTGGGCGGTGTTGCCGCACCCAGCCCTACGCTAGCCGCGGCGGAAAATGCGCGCTGCCGCACCAAAGAGCGGATTCGGGCGCCTCAGGCCGCGTACGAGGGCAGCCTTGAGCTCCTCTTCGTTCACGCGATAGACGGCGACAACGTCGCCGTCGACGGCGACAACGGGAATCTCAATCGACCAACGCCGCGCGAGCTCATCATTGGCTTCAATGTTGACGCGCTCGACCTCTTCACCCGTGAGCGCGGCGACGCGCGAGACTACCTCGGCTGCTTCCTCGCACAGGTGACAGCCGGGCCTTTCGAGAAGCACAATTCGCGCGCCGCTCGAGGAGACGAGGCCCGGCTCAGCGGATCTTTCGAGGGGTGTCATGCTGCCGCGGGCGCCGTGAACTCGACGTCGATCGTGATCGTGACCGTGTCGCCCACGAGAACGCCGCCTGCTTCGAGGGCCGCATTCCACGTGAGGCCAAATTCCTTGCGGGAGATCTTGGTCGTCGCCGAGAAGCCCGCGCGGTAGCTGCCGAAGGGGTCGGTTGCGGCGCCTTCGTAGTCGACGTCGAGTTCGACTTCCTTGGTGACGTCTTTGATCGAGAGATCACCCTTGAGGGTCGTGCCGTCGAAGGCCGTCGAGGTGAACGCCATGGCGGTGAATTGCTCGGCGTCGAAGAAGTCGGCGCTCTTGAGGTGGTTGTCGCGATCCTCGTTCCCGGTCGTGAGGGAGGCAATCTGGATCTCGGCATTGACGCGAGAGTCCTCGAGCTTTTCGCCGATGACCATGCGGCCGGAGACGTCGGTGAACTGCCCGCGAGTCTTCGAAATGCCGGCGTGACGAACGGTAAAGGCGACGGTGGTGTGCGAGGCATCGAGGGTCCAGGTTCCCTGCGTGAGGCCTTCGGGAAGTGCGGTCATGGGGTTCTCCTTTTCTGCCGTGGATTGGGGCGGGCGTGTTCCACAACCCCAGAAGTTGAAAACTAAACTAAAACCTGATGTGTGGTGTTGTCAACCCTCGCGACCTGCCCTCGCTGCCGCTCAGGAGGTGAGGTGGGGGACACCCTTTCGTGCACCCGGGTCCCCATACGCGCATAATAGGAGGCGTTTTCATGCACTATCCGAGAGTTTGAGCGAAAGGGGCCGCAGGTGGCGAACGAGGACGTCGGGCAGGAGGTCCCGTGGCTCGACCTCGAGGAACAAGAGGCATGGCGCACCTACCTTTTCACGACCACGCGCCTCAAGGATCGCCTCTCGCAGACCCTCGAGCAGGATCCACGAATCGACCTTTCGCTCCCCGAGTACGAAATTCTCGTACGGCTGAGCGAGAGCGAAAGCGACTGCGTGCGCATGTCGGATCTCGCCCAACAGGTCGTCCACTCGCGCTCTCGGCTCACGCACACGGTGGCGCGCATGGAAAAGCGCGGTCTGGTGGCGCGGGAGCGTTCGGTGTCCGACGGTCGCGGGCGCGTCGCCGTGTTGACGGCCGCGGGCCGCGAGCTGCTCGAGCAAGCGGCGCCGGTGCATGTGAGAAGCGTGCGTGAATTTCTTCTGGAGCCGCTGGGTAGAGAGGATTTTCTCGAGCTTGCTCGCATCCTCGATAAGCTCGTGAGTGATGAGGACCGCGAGTGCATTGAGTTTTCCGCCGGCGAGCGGGACTAGAGGCTAGGCTGGACGGCCAAGGCTTTGTGGTCGCTTCGTGGCCACTCTTTCTACCTTCGAGAGGGGCTTATGACTGAGACGATCGTTCACCTGGTTCGGCACGGTGAAGTGCATAACCCGGGAAAGATCCTCTATGGACGCCTGCCCGGCTATCGCCTTTCGGAGCGCGGTGAACAGATGGCCCGCTTGACGGGCGCGGCTCTTGCGGAGCGTGACATCGCGAAGGTGGTGGCCTCTCCACTGTTGCGCGCGCAGCAAACGGCAAAGCCGATCGCTGAACCGCACGGGCTTGAGATTGAGACTGACGAACGCCTCACGGAGGCCCTCAATCATTTTGAGGGCCACAGGATCGGCCACGGCGAAGCGAGCTTCACCAATCCGAACAACTGGAAATACTTCGTGAATCCGTTTCGTCCGAGTTGGGGTGAGCGCTACCGCGACCAGGTGGATCGCGTCATGGCGGCGGTGCGCGATGCTCGACACGCCGCCGAGGGGCACGAGGCAGTGCTCGTGCTGCACCAGCTGCCAATCTGGCTCACGCGCCGCGCCGCAGAGCACAAGCCGATGTTGCACGACCCGCGCAAGCGTGAATGCGGCCTCGCATCCGTGACCTCCCTCGTGTTCAGCGGGGAGCATCTTGATCACGTCGAGTATGCGGAGCCTGCCGCCGCGCTCTACGAGGGCGCGGTGGATGCCACGGGAGGGAAGCTCACATGAGGAACGTATCTTTCACGCGTCGTGCGGCGCTGGCTCTTCCCTTGGGGATTGTGGGCCTCGCGGGTTGCGCGAGCACGGATACCTCCGCGCGCTACGACACCGGCTACGTTGAAGGCTCGGGCGTGAGCACCGAAATCGCGGTCGACAAGCGCGGCGATGCCTACGACTTCTCGGGCGAGACATTTAGTGGCGAGACTTTCACGCTGAGTGAGAAGCGTGGCGCCCCGGTCGTGCTCAACGTGTGGTACGCCTCGTGTGCACCATGCCGCAAGGAGGCTCCCGACCTCGTCAAACTCCACGACACCTACGCGAGCAAAGGCGTGACGTTCGTCGGCGTGAACGTGCGAGACGAAGCCGGTCCTGCCCAGGCGTTTGAGCAAAAGTTTTCGATTCCCTACCCGTCGATCCCCGACCGGGACGGCACCATCATGTATGCACTTCGCGGGCAGGTCTCCCCGAATGCCGTGCCCTCAACTCTCGTGTTTGACGCGAAGGGGAGGGTTGCCGCGCGTATCTCCGGCCTCGCCGACCCCTCGATCCTTGGCGCGATGATCGATCGGGTCCTCTCCGAATGACCGAAATCCAGCACGTGTTTGCGAGCACTGTTCTCGACGGTTCGCTTCTTCTCGCCGCTGCCGTGAGCGCGCTCGCGGGGATCGTGGCATTCCTGTCGCCGTGCGTATTCCCGGTCGTTCCCGGCTACCTCGCCTACGTCTCCGGCTTGGCCGGCCAGAGGGAAGAGAAGAATAATCGCACCGGTCGCCTCGCCCTGGGAGCTTTTCTGTTTGTGCTGGGCTTTACCGCGATCTTCATGGTCATGGGCGGTTTCGTTGGGGCCATTGGGTACACCCTCAGCGCACACACCACGTGGATCAACCGCATTGCAGGCGTCCTCGTGATTCTTATGGGGCTCCTGTTCATCGGCCTCTTTCCGCGTCTGAGCGGGGAGGTGCGCGTGAAGAAACGGCCCGATGCTGGACTCTGGGGCGCCCCGCTCATGGGCATCATCTTCGGTTTCGGTTGGACGCCGTGCATCGGCCCCACGTTCGCGGCCGTGAGCACCCTCGCCCTCGACGGCGGGAGCGCGAGTCGCGGCGCGCTCCTCGCGCTCGCCTATTCGCTCGGTCTCGGGCTCCCATTTCTCGCGTTCGCTCTTCTCTTTGACCGCGCACTGACGTGGTCGGCGTGGCTCAAGAATCATCGTCGGTCCGTCACCGTGGTCGGCGGTGCGCTACTCATCGTGATCGGCACGCTGCTTCTCACGGGGCAGTGGAGCACCTGGATGGCGCAGCTTGCCACGTGGACCGGCTCGTTTACGACCGTCATATGACCGGCCCGAATCACACGAAAGGAGAAGCCGCGGTGGAAACACAGCAGGCGTCGGACACCCCTGACCCCACACCCGCGCCAGAACCCACCCTGCCGCGTCTCGGCCTGCGCGGAAGCCTGCGCTTCATCTGGCGCCAGCTCACGAGCATGAACACGGCGCTCGTGCTGCTTCTTCTGCTCGCGGTCGCGGCTGTGCCCGGGTCGCTTTTGCCGCAACGCTCCGTGAATCCCGCGCAAACGGATCAGTTCTTGGCCGAGAACGGCTGGTGGGGCGAGCTTCTTGACTGGGCAGGATTCTTCGAGGTTTTTACCTCGCCGTGGTTTAGCGCGATTTACCTTCTGCTGTTCATTTCCCTCGTGGGCTGTGTGCTTCCGCGCTGCGCGACATACGCGCGTCAAGTTGTCGCACAGCCGCCCCGCACGCCGCGCCGGCTTATGCGCTTCACTGGTTACACGAGACGTCCTGTCGAGGCAGCCACGGCGAAGGAGATCCAGGATCGCGCCAGTAAGCGCCTCAAGCGGGCCGGCTATCGCGTGCGGCACCTCGAGGAGAAAACGGGTGCGCTGAGCGTGAGCGCCGAGCGCGGGTATCTACGCGAAGCCGGCAATCTCGTGTTTCACCTCGCGCTCCTCGGCGTCCTCATCGGCGTGGGGCTCGGCTATCTCACGTCATATCGCGGGCAAATCACCGTCGTCGAGGGGGAGGGGTTTGCGAACTCTCTGACCCGCTACGACACGTTTGAGTCGGGCGCGTGGTTCAATCCCGACGATCTTCCGTCTTTTCGCTTCACGCTCGACGAGTTTCGCGCGGAGTTCTCGACCGATACCTCGAATCCGAAGGCCTTCGGGCTGCCCACGAAGTTCGAGGCGGACCTTACCGTTGAGGCACCGGGCCGCGAAACATTCCGCAAGCGCGTGCGCGTGAACGAGCCCCTTGAGGTCGATGGCGCGAGCGCGTTTCTTCTCGGCAATGGCTACGCCCCCATCCTCACCGTGCGTGACCCCGAGGGAAACGTCGTCGCGGATGGGCCCGTTCGTGCCGTCTCGAACGACAAAAACTACACCGGCCAGATCGTGTTGAAGATGCCCGATGCGTCCCCGAAGCAAATGGCTCTCGTGGGGATCTTCGCGCCGACGGCCGTCGTCGATGAGCGCGGCCCCCACTCGACGTACGCGGGCCTCGTGGAACCGAAGCTCTTCCTCACGGCGCACACCGGTGACCTGGGCCTCGATGCCGGCGTGCCCACCAACGCCTATCAGATCGACGTCTCCACGCTTGACCAAGTGACCCAAGCCGATGGGAAACCTCTGCTCATGAGCCTTTCGCCCGGGGAGAGCTTCGATCTTCCCGATGGCTCGAGCATCGAGTTTAGCGGCGTCAAGCGCTATGCTGCTTTCGACGTGAAGCATGACCCCTGGCAGGGTTTCACGCTTGCGATGGCGCTCACCGCGGCCGCTGGCCTCATGCTTTCGCTCTTCATCCCGCGCCGCCGCCTGTGGGTGCGCGCGATCCCCGCGGGCGAAGGCGTAGAGATCGAGGTTGCTGGTCTTGCGCGTAGCGAAGACTTCGCCCTCGCGAACGACGTGGCCCGCCTCGCCGACCACCTCGCGCCTGCCTCCCCCTCCGCCGTTCCTCGAGGAAAAGGACCCCGTCAGTGAATTTTCAGCAGCTCGCCGCGGCATCGGATTTCTTCATCCTGCTCGCGATGGTCGTGTACATGATGGCGTTCGTCGCCTTTGCCATCGATCTCGCGAAAGCGGTTCGGGTGCGCTCGGATGTGCGCCTCGCGAAGAAAGCGCGCGAGCGTGAGCTCGCCACCGTCGGCGCGCCTGCGAGCTCCAATTTCGCCGGCTCTGCCCCTGCCGCGGATCTCGACCTTTCTGACGGCGCCGACGATGCCGAGGCCGAACTCACGCCTGCACGTGGAATGAGTCCGCTGAGCTTCGCCCTGGGGGCTGCGACGATCGCGACCGCCTTCCAGCTCCTCGGCGTCATTGCGCGCGGTATCGCGACTCAGCGTGTGCCGTGGGGCAACATGTACGAGTTCTCGATGACCGGGGCGGCCGTCATCATGGCAATATTTCTGCTGCTCGCGCACCGAGTGCGGGACATGCGTAGGCTTGGACTCTTCGTGCTTACGCCCGTCCTTTTCATCATGGTCATCGCGTACACGTCGTGGTATTTGCCGGCCGCGCACCTCACGCCGAGCCTCCAGAATTCGCCGTGGCTCGTGATTCACGTGATCGTGGCGATCCTCTCGATGGCCCTGTTCTCCCTGTCCGCCGTTGTCGCGCTGCTGCAGCTGCTCCAGCATTCGCGTGAGAGTCGCCTCGAGGCGGGGAATGAGGCGGGCTCGTCGCTTCTCGAGCGGGTGCTCGAGCGGGTTCCCAACGCCAAGCGCCTCGAGCAGGTTGCATTTCAAACGACGGCCGTGGGCTTTGTGCTGTGGACGTTCACGCTGATCTTTGGTGCTATTTGGGCGAACTATGCGTGGGGGCGCTACTGGAACTGGGATCCGAAGGAAACGTGGACGTTCGTCATTTGGATCGTGTACGCGGTGTACCTCCACGCGCGCGCGACGGTGGGTTTCCGAGGAAAGATCGCCGCGTACTTCTGCATCGCCGGTTTCGTGTGCGTGATCTTCAATTACACGATCGTCAACACGGTCATCAACGGCTTGCATTCGTACTCGGGCCTGTAAATGTCGGTGCGTGAGTGCGACGTCTTCCGCAAACCTGGGACCGCGCGCGCGATCCAGTGGGAACGCGCGGGTCTCGAGTGGCTTGAGGAGGCCGCGACGAGCGGTGGTGCTCGGGTGGTCGGGATCGTGGGGTCCGACGCCTCCCAGCTGTGCCTCGAACGCATTTCGCACGTGGCGCCTAGCGCGCGTGCGGCGCGCGACTTTGGCGCGGCACTCGCCGTGACGCATGGCGCTGGTTGCGGCCGCGCGAGTGAGAGTGGCGAGCGGAGTTTCGGGCTCGGGCCGGTCGATGCCGAAGGCCGCGCGTGGCGGGGAGACGGTCTCCAGGGGCCCGCGGGCGAGCAGCTTGCGCTTCCCCTCGCGCAGGAAGGCGAGTACCTTTCGTGGGGCGCGATGTTCGCGAATGCGCGGGTCGACCCGCTCGTGCGCGCGTCGGGGGATCTGTTCGACGCGGAGCAGCGCAAAGTTTTCAGGCGTCTCATGTCGAGGCTGTGCGCCGGTGATTTTGATGACGACGAGCCTCCCGCACGTGTCCACGGTGATCTGTGGGCGGGCAACGTGCTTTTTGATTCCGAGGGGGCAGTGTTGATTGATCCCGCGGCGTATTCCGGCCACCGTCTGGATGACCTCGCGGCCCTTCACTTGTTCGGAGCGCCGCATCTCGCCCACGTGGTCGAAGGCTACGAAGCAGCGCATCCACTCGCGCATGAGTGGCGAGACGTTCTCGCTCTCCATTCGCTGCATCTTGTGCTCCTGCACGCCGCACTTTTTGGCGGCGGGTACGCCGGCGAGGCGCTCACGATCGCGCGGCGCTACGCCTAGGATTAATACCCGTCAGGGAACAACCCTTGGTTCGGAGGAACCCCGTGATCACCACCGCTGTAATTCTCGCCCGCGGCCTTGGCACGCGCATGCGCGCTGAGGGCGAAAGCACGAGCTTGAGTGCCGAGCAGGCTGCCGCCGCAAGCCTCGGCTACAAGGCGCTCATGCCGATCGGCGCGCATCGCCTCATCGACTATTCGCTCAGTGCGCTTGCGGATGCGGGCATCACGCGGGCCGTCGTCGTTGTCGCGCCCGAACACGAGGCGTTCAGCGCGCACGTCCGCGAGCTCGCGCCGAGCCGCCTGCGCATTGACTTTGCGGTCCAGGATGAGCCTCTCGGCACGGCGAACGCCCTCGCGAGCGCTGCGAGCGTCGTGGGGGAGGAGTCGATGCTCATGGTCAACGGCGATAACCTCTACCCGCGCGAAGCCCTCGAGGCCATGGCGAAGGTGTCGGGGAGCGCAATCGCGGGCTTTGACCGGGCGTCGCTCATCGAAAACAGCAACATTCCCGCCGAGAGAATCGCCTCGTTCGCGCTCATCAGGCACGAGGGCAACCGCCTGACCGGCATGATCGAGAAACCGTCCCAGTCCGAGCGTGCCGAGTTTGGCGAGAGCGCACCGGTATCGATGAACCTTTTCGCGTTCGAGCCGTCCATCTTTGAGGCATGCCGAAGCATCGCGCCGTCGGCCCGCGGCGAGTACGAGATCGTCGATGCCGTCATGGCGCTCGAAAGCGTGCAGGTCGTGCCGGTGTCGGGCGGTGTGCTCGACCTCTCGCGCCGCGATGATATCGCCGATGTTCAGGCGCGCCTCTCCCACGTGGACGTGCGCCTGTGACCGGGTGGCGGGTTCCGGGCCGCATCGAAGTCCTCGGAAAACACACTGACTACGGGGGCGGCCAGGTGCTCGTATCGGCGGTGAGCCGGGCCGTGACGGTGCGCGGGCGGAACAAGCCCGACGCTTCCTCGACATTCACCATCCGCACGTCGCTCAGTAGCGAGCCGGCCGAACTCACCCCGCTGCGCGACCCGAAACTGCCAAACGGCCACTGGGCCCACTACGTGCAAACGGCGCTCAACCGCCTCACGGCGAACTTCGGTCCGCTTGCTCCGGCTGAACTCACCATTGCCTCGGATCTGCCACCCGCCTCGGGGATGAGCAGTTCGTCCGCGGTCCTCACGGCGGTGGCACTCACTCTCGCGGACCTCAACGACCTTCCCGCGCGTGAAGAGTGGACGCGAAACATCGACAATCGCGTGGATCTCGCGGGGTACGCCGCCTCGATCGAAAACGGGAAGCGGTTCAAAGACCTCGCGGGTCTCACGGGCGTGGGCACGTCGGGCGGGTCGCTCGATCACACCGGGATGCTCGCGACGCAGCCGGGCGCGCTCAGCCACGTGGTGTTTGATCCGCCGACGGTTCTCGGCACCTCGTCGCTTCCTGAAGATCTGGTGTTCGTCATCGCCGTGAGCGGGGTCCTCGCCGAAAAGACGGGTGCGGCGCGCGAGGCGTACAACCGTGGGCCTGCTGCGCTCGGGGCGGTGCTCGAAGCGTGGAACGAGCAGCAGGGACGCGATGATTCATCGCTTCACCGCGTCGTGCGAGAGCTGACCGGGAGCAGTGATCCCTCATTGCCCGTGGATCGCTCCTCGCGCGAGCTCGATCCGCTCAGGCGCGTCGCTCCCGAGGGGTATGCGAGCCAGAGGCTCGAGCAGTTCATCGAGGAGTCCGAGGTGCTCGTGCCCGAGGCTGCCGCAGCCCTCAATCGAGGGGATATCGACGCGTTTTCGGCGATCGTGTTGCGCTCGCAGGACCTTGCGGAACGAAAGCTCGGCAACCAGATTCCGGAAACCATCGAGCTTGCTCGCTCGGCACGCGCGCTCGGGGCTCGTGCCGCCTCCGCGTTCGGTGCAGGGTTCGGCGGGAGCGTGTGGGCGCTCGTTTCTCGCGCGGATGCCGCGGCGTTTGCGCGCCAGTGGAAGCGCGAATACGAGGCAACATACCCGCAGCACTCTGCTACAACCCTCATGTCCGAGCCCGGAGCGCCGGCAAACCGCCTCTAGCTCAGGCGGGCGATATCGGCGCCGTGCGCGGGCAGGGCACCTAGCGTCAGCGACGGGAAGTGACCTTAGCGGCGGGCGCCATCGTCGTCGGGGCCCTCAAGGTCGCCCGTTGGCTTGTCTTCGGGGCGCTCGTAGTCGCGCACAGTGTAATCACGCGGTCCCTTGGCAGGGGTGATTCTCGAATCGTCTTTTGGCGCGGGTGTGCGCCCAGGCGCCGGGCGCGGCTTGTTCGACGCTGCGGAACTACCTAAGGCGCCCTCTTCGCGTTTCTTGCGGCGCATCTCCTCCTGAATGTGCTCGCGGCGGCGCGCGCGGTTTTCCTGGTCGAGCTTCGCGAGGAAAGCCGGGTCGTCATCCGGGGCCAGCGGGCGCTGAGGTGCACGCGAGCGGGGCGCGCGAGCAGCATTCGACTGTGAACCTCGGTCTTTTCCTGCGAGAAGCCACAGGAACGCCCCGAGGAAAGGGACGAACACGATCACGAGGAGCCACCCGAGCT
Organism: Dermabacter sp. HMSC08H10; assembly: GCF_001807585.1. NCBI lineage: Bacteria > Bacillati > Actinomycetota > Actinomycetes > Micrococcales > Dermabacteraceae > Dermabacter > Dermabacter sp. HMSC08H10. Next base: position 27,555 of record NZ_KV789423.1, on the reverse strand, counting down.
TCGGCAGCCCCTTAGAGCGCGACTCGGGAGTGTTCGCGACATCCGCGAGGGCATATACCGTGAGGGCAACGTAGGCGAGAACCAGGATCAAGCGAGGCATGCTCGCCATTCTTTCACGACGAGGGATAATGGAGGTAATGCGAAATTATGTTCTCTACTCGGTCATCCGCCTCGCCCTCTTTGCCGGGGTGTGGGCACTCTTGTACTTCTTCATGCCCGGCGTGCATTGGCTCTTCACAGGAACGCTCGCCGCGGTCATCGCGATGCTGATCTCGATCCTTGCGCTCGGAAAACTACGCCAGGGGGTTGCCTCGAACCTTGAGCACTCCGTCGAAGAGCGACGAGAGAAAAAGCGGGGTCACAAATCTGACGCCGAGCTCGATGCGGAGGAAGAGGACAGCCTCATCGACCGCGGTGAGTAGCCCCTGCTTTTAGAGGAGCGCCGAACTCAGGGCGAACCCCGCGAGCATGAGGAGCGAGGCCACGAGTTCAAGTTTGCCCGTCGCCGCGAGCACGGGAATTAACTCTCGGCCCGAAGCGCGCTGCTCAATCACGCGCCGGATGGGCGCCATCGCAAGGGGCAGTGCGAGGAACGTGAGCGCCACGAGTGGAGCGTGCGGAACCACGGGAATCAGCAAAAGGAACGGCACGAGGATCATCGCCGCATACAGCAGGCGCGTGGCACCGTCGCCGAGCCGGACAGCAAGTGTGCGCTTGCCGGAGACGCGGTCGGAGGGGATATCGCGCAGGTTGTTCGTGAGCATGACCGCGCAGGCCCACAGGCCAACGCCGCTCGCAACGAGCAGGTCGTCGAGCCCAGTGCGCCCAGATAGGAGATAGCTCGTTCCCATGACCGCAACGAGCCCGAAGAACACGAACACCATGACCTCGCCGAGGCCCATGTAGCCGTAAGGGTGCTTGCCGCCCGTGTAGTACCACGCCGCGAGAATGCACACGATCCCGACCAGAATCATCCACCACGCGCCCGCGAGGATCACGAGCGTGAGGCCCGCGAGGGCCCCCACCCCAAATGACGCGAAAGCCGCGCGCTTCACGGCCATGGGCCGCGCCGCCCCCGAACCGGTCAGCCGGAACGGGCCGACGCGGTCATCGTCGGTGCCGCGGACACCGTCGGAATAATCATTCGCGTAATTGACGCCCACCTGCAGGGCGAGAGCGAGCACGAGCGCGAGCAGGGCCCGCCCGACGGTGACGCTGCCCTGGAACCCTCCGTGCATGAGGGCGAGGCCCGTGCCGGCCGCGACCGGGGCGATGGCCGCGGGAAGCGTGCGGGGCCGGGCCCCCTCGATCCATTGCGCTGCACTTGCCATTTACTCGTTGTCCTCTTCGTCGGGCCCGCCGAATTCGAGCTCGTGGTGCCCGTCGGCGCTGAAACGTGTGCCGAGGCTCTTCGCGTACTCGAAAGCCTCGAAATTGAGAAGCGCCTCGTGCGCAAGCTCTGCGGCGGCTTTGCGGTCCACCTTTCCGCTGTCGAGGCGGGGGAGGGAGCCCGTCGTCAGGACACTGCGGGGAATTTCGTGCCGCGCAAAACCGGCATCGGTAAGGGCAGTCGCGACCGTCAGCTGCGCCTGGAGATCCGCCGTCCAGGTTTGCGTGGGCATCGTTCCCTCAACTTTCGGGGCGGTGAGGGCTACCGCCATCTGGCCCCACTCCTTCGACTCGACGGGAACGACGAGAACTTCGCGAAACGCGCCCGTGCCCTCGAGCACGCGCTCAAGGGCCTGGGGAACGATTTTGCGCCCGCCCGAGATGATGACGTCATCCGCACGCCCCAGGATGGTGAGGCACGTGAGGCCAGTGGCCTTGTCGCGGGTGAGACGTGCGAGGTCACTCGTGCGCAAGAGGCGCGTTGCGGCGAGCTCGGGTGTCGAAAAGAAGCGGCGGCGCGTATCGGCATCGTTGCCGTCGACATTCGTGAACGCGCCCGTCTCGTAGATGTATCCGAGCGCGATCGGCGGCCCGGTAATCATGAGCTGATCCTCGTCGTTGACCTTGAGTTCGACCCCCTGGAGGGGGAAACCGTTGTAAACGCAGCCACCGGCGGTTTCACTCGAGCCGTAAGTTGTGACGATCCGCGCGCCGAGCTCTCGCGCACGATCGAGGAGCGCAGGCGCAGTCGCGGCGCCGCCCACGAGGATCGCTTCGAAACGGGAGAGGGCGCGCGATGCAGCAGCATCACCCGCTTCGGCCGCGCTCACGATTCGCTCAAGCTGCGTGGGAACGAAGGACGTGTAAAGCGGCAGGTCAGCAAGGGCCTGATCGCTGCGGACACGTGTGTCCCAGCGCTCCATTGCACCCGTCAGCACCGCCGCATCGAAATGACCCGAAAGATCCACGAGCGGCGCGAGTGCGCCAGGAAGCCCGTCGTGATCGTCGAGTCCCAGAAGTGTGCTTGCCACGCTCGCCCGAGCGATGACCTGCACGCCCGCGATGTGCGTGGGGGGAAGAAACAGCATCCAGGCACCGTGCGAGCCGAGCTCGTAGGCGGTCGCGTGAATCGAGGCCTTGAGGCTCTGGATCGAGTGCGCAACAGACTTCGGCGTCCCGGTGGAACCGGAGGTCGGCACCACGAGGGCGATCTCGCGCGGATCGGGCTCACGTACCCCCGCGTTAGAACGCGCACACGTACAGCCCGCGCACGCGTTTTCGCGCGGTTTCGCGCATTCGAGCGGGCCGATCAGCTCAGGTCGCTCATGGGCGCCGAGCCAGAGGCGAGCGGTACCAGCGAGGGCCTCGCCGATGCCGCGCGCGTACTGAGCTTGCGAGCACACGGTCCCATCAAACGGGCCGGGCGTTAGCCACGGAAGCGACTCGCGGTCGGGGGTATGTGAGGTGCTCACGCGTGCTCCTTTCGGTGAAGAATGTCAATCCGACGCTTGCCGGCAACCGTCGGAACCCTAGCCTTGCGGGTGGGGGAAGGCCGACCAATCCGGCTCGCGCTTTTCGAGGAACGCGTCGCGCCCTTCGACCGCTTCATCGGTCATGTAGGCGAGGCGTGTGGCCTCACCCGCGAAAACCTGCTGGCCCATGAGGCCGTCGTCGGCGAGGTTGAAGGCGAACTTGAGCATGCGAATTGCCTGCGGGGATTTCGTGCCGATCACGCGGGCCATGCGCAGGGCCTCGTTTTCGAGCTCCTCGTGAGGCACGACGCGGTTGACGGCCCCCCAGTTGTAGGCATCCTCCGCCGAGTACTCCTCGGCGAGGAAGAAGATTTCGCGCGCGCGCTTCTGCCCGACCTGCTTCGCGAGGTACGCACTCCCGTAGCCGCCGTCGAAGCTGCCCACATTCGCGTCGGTCTGCTTGAAGCGCGCGTGTTCCCTACTCGCGATCGAGAGGTCGGCGACGACGTGCAGTGAGTGGCCACCGCCGGCAGCCCAGCCGTTGACCGCAGCGATCACGACCTTGCCCATCGTGCGGATGAGACGCTGAACTTCGAGGATGTGGAGGCGGCCTGCGCTTTCCGGGCGGATCGATTCGGCCGTGTCACCGTCGGCATACCGATACCCGCTGCGCGAGCGGATCCGCTGGTCCCCGCCCGAGCAGAACGCCCAGACGCCGTCCTTGGGGGCGGGACCGTTGCCCGTAAGAATGATGACGCCCACGCTCGGGTCGAGGCGTGTGTGATCGAACGCGCGGTACAGCTCGTCGACCGTGTGCGGGCGAAAGGCATTGCGCACCTCGGGCCGGTCAAACGCGATGCGTACGGCGTTGAGATCCCGGCACTGTTCCTCGCCGTGCTCATCGCGCGTGCGCTCGACAGCGCGATGGTAGGTGATGTCCGTGAACGGTGCGGAGCCAAGTTCGGCCGCGTCGATGTCACGCCAACGATCGGGGTCGAACGTCGCTGATACGGGGGCGGGAAGTGGCGCTGCAGTCATGATGTCAAGTTTAAAGCTTCGTGTGAAAAGCGCGCCGTCGCAGGCCTGAAACCACCCAAGCGCTCGTGAAAAATGAGGCGTAGACTACATTAAGCAATCGGCATTGGCGCATGAGCGGCCTGCCGCCCTGCGCCGTGTCGCCCCACTAGTGCAAGTCCCAGTCATGGGCAGGGAGAGACATGAGCTCCGCACACGAATGGCCGAACGAGCCATCCCATCCACTTACCGCCGAAGAAGCCCATCAGCTCAATTCGTGGTGGCGCGCCGCGAACTATCTTTCGGTGGGCCAGATCTACCTCATGAACAACCCGCTCCTGCGCGAACCTCTTTCGCGCGATGACGTGAAGCCGCGCCTTCTCGGTCACTGGGGCACTACCCCCGGGCTCACGTTCCTGTACGCGCACGCAAACCGCGCGATCAAACAGCGCGGCCTCAACGCGTTTTACGTGACGGGCCCAGGCCACGGCGGCCCGGGCCTCGTTGCCGCGAGCTACCTCGAAGGCACCTACACCGAGACCTACCCGGCCATCACGAAGGATGAGCGCGGCCTCAAGAAGCTCTTCACGCAGTTCTCGTTCCCCGGCGGTATCCCCTCGCACGTCGCCCCCGAAACTCCGGGCTCCATCCACGAGGGCGGCGAGCTCGGCTACGCGCTCTCGCACGCGTACGGTGCGGTGCTCGACAATCCCGACCAGATCGCCTTCACGATCGTGGGCGACGGCGAAGCCGAGACGGGCCCGCTCGCGACGAGCTGGCACTCGAACAAGTTCATCAACCCGAAGAACGATGGCGTTGTGCTGCCGATTCTCCACCTCAATGGGTACAAGATCGCGAATCCCACCGTTCTTGCGCGCATCAGCGAGGATGAGCTTCGCTCGCTCATGGTGGGCTACGGTCACACCCCTCTGTTCTTCGAAGGTGGCTTCGACGACGAGCCGATCGAAGAGACGCACAAGCGTTTCGCTGCGGTGCTCGACGAGGCGCTCGACATGATCGCCGACATTAAAAAGCGCGCCGCCGAAGGCGACATCGAGCGCCCGATGTGGCCGATGATCGTGTTCCGCACGCCGAAGGGCTGGACTGGCCCGAAGGAGATCGACGGGAAGAAAACCGAGGGCTCGTGGCGCAGCCACCAGGTGCCGCTCGCGAGCGCACGCGACACCGATCAGCACCTGAACGACCTGCGCGAATGGCTCGAGTCCTACAAGATCGAGGAGCTCGTCGACGAGGACGGCGCGTTCATCGACGAGGTCGTCGATGCTGCGCCGGAGGGGCTCAAGCGCATGAGCGCCAACCCGATCACGAACGGCGGCGAGGTCCTCCACGACCTCGTGCTCCCCGATTTTCGCGAGTACGGCGTTGACGTGCCTCATCACGGTGGAACGAATTCCGAGGCCACTCGCGTTCTTGGCACGTGGCTGCGCGACGTCGTCAAGAACAACATGCATAACTTCCGCGTGTTCGGCCCTGATGAAACTGCCTCGAACCGTCTCCAGGCGATCTATGAAGTCTCGGGAAAGCAGTGGAATGGCGAGTTCGAGGACCATGACGCCTCCGAGAATCTCGCGCAAGAGGGCCGCGTCATGGAGATGCTCTCCGAGCACCAGATGCAGGGCTGGCTCGAAGGCTACCTGCTGACTGGCCGCCACGGCCTTTTCTCGAGCTACGAGGCTTTTATTCACATCGTCGATTCGATGGTGAACCAGCACGCCAAGTGGCTCAAGGTTACAAATGAGATCGAGTGGCGGCGCCCCATCGCCTCGCTCAACTACCTCCTGAGCTCGCACGTGTGGCGCCAAGACCACAACGGCTTTAGCCACCAGGATCCGGGCTTCATCGATCACGTGGTGAACAAGAAGAGCGAAGTTGTGCGCGTGTACCTTCCGCCGGACGCCAACACGCTGTTGTCGACGTACGATCACTGCTTGCGTTCGCGCCAGTACATCAACGTGGTCGTCGCCGGCAAGCAGCCGAACCCGAACTGGCTCACGATGGACGAGGCGATCGTGCACTGCACGCGCGGCATCGGCATTTGGGAGTGGGCAGGCACCGAGGTGAACGGTGAGGGCGTGGACGTCGTCCTCGGCTGCGCGGGCGATATCCCGACGATCGAGACTCTCGCGGCCGCGAAAATCCTCCGCGAGGAGATCCCCGAGCTGCGCGTGCGCGTTGTGAACGTCGTTGACCTCATGCGTCTCCAGCATGAGCGTGAGCACCCGCACGGTCTTTCCGAGAAGGACTTCGACGGCCTCTTCGGCAAGGACATCCCGGTCGTGTTTGCCTACCACGGTTACCCCTGGCTCATTCACCGCCTTGCCTACCGCCACGACCCGAACGCGCGCATCCACGTGCGCGGGTACAAGGAAGAGGGCACGACGACCACGCCGTTCGACATGCTCATGCGTAACGACATCGATCGTTTCCACCTCGTCATGGATGTGATCGACCACGTCGATTCGCTCGGTACGCGGTACGCGGGACTGCGCCAGCGCATGTCTGACGAGCGTATTCGCGCCCGGCAGTACGCGTTCACGCACGGCGCCGACATTCCCGAGGTCGCGAACTGGGTGTGGGACGATGAGCAGCACGATGCGGTTATCGCGAGCGAGGCCGTGAACGTGACGGGCGGCGACAACGAGTAGCTCCCCGCCACCTCCCCTTTCCTGAATTGCATAGAGGTTGTGGGGGTTTGCGAGGGGCGAGACCTCGCGGATAACCCCCACAACCCTTATGCAATCCGGGTGGCCCTAGTCCACCCGACCGCGCGAACGGAACCACCATTACCCCCACAACTCCTATGCAATTCGAAGGACAGATTGAGCGGATCGAGGTCGTGCGCATCCCCATGCGCACGCGTTTTCGCGGCATCGACGTGCGCGAAGCAGCTCTCCTCCTCGGTCCCGAGGGCTGGGGAGAATTCTCGCCATTTCTCGAATACGGCCCCGAAGAGGCGTCGGCCTGGCTCGCCGCCGCTCTCGAGCAGGCCACCCTTCCCTTCCCAGAGCCCCTGCGCCCCTGCATCCCCATCAATGCGACGATCCCCATCGTGAGCCCGGAGCGCGCGTACGCACTTGCCCGGTCGTTCGGCGCCACCACTGCGAAAGTGAAGGTGTCCGACGCTAGCTGCGCCCACAGCGATGATGTGGCGCGAGTCGCGGCCGTGCGGGAAGCCCTGGGCGATGAGGCCAGAATTAGGGTGGATGCGAACGCCTCGTGGGAGGTGTGCGAGGCGATCGAGAAGATTCGCGAACTCGATCGCGCGGCTGGCGGTCTCGAATACGTCGAGCAACCGTGCGCGAGCGTCCGCGAGCTTGCCGAGGTGAGGCGCGGCGTGCACGTGAAGATCGCCGCGGACGAATCGGTGCGCAAAGCCGACGATCCCCTCGCCGTGGCGCGCGCGAACGCCGCCGACATCCTCGTCATGAAGGCCCAGCCGCTCGGGGGAGTACGGCGCGCCCTCGCGCTTGCGGAGCAAGCGGGGCTTCCGGTTGTGGTCTCGAGCGCGCTCGAGACGTCGGTCGGCCTCAGCGCTGGTCTCGCGTTCGCGGCGGCCCTTCCTGAGCTCGAGCATGCGTGCGGGCTCGGCACGGCGAGACTCCTCGAAGGGGACGTGTGCGAGCGCCCGCTCGTGAGTGACGACGGCACGCTTCCCGCGGGGCGCATCGACGTGAGCGAGGAGTTCATTGAGAAGTACCGCGCGAGTGAGAGTCGCGCGCGCGAATGGCATGCGCGCATTTCCCAGGCAGCCGAGGTGCTCGAGGCGCGCACGCGGTAGCCCGGTAGGCTGGGGACATGCATATTTCTGCCCCGCCTCGTGCCGGTTCGGGCGCGCTTGAGGCCGCACACGCCCTTCTTTCCTCCCTCATCGCGTGCGGGCTTCGCCACCTCGTGCTTGCTCCCGGATCGCGCTCGGCTCCGCTCGCCTATGCAGCCAGTGCCCTCGCCGAGCGCACAAGCACGGCATTCGAGGTGCACGTGCGCCACGATGAGCGATCCGCGGCGTTTACGGCTCTCGGGCTTAGTCGAGCCGGTGAGCTGGCCGCCGTCGGAACGACGAGCGGAACCGCAACCGCACACCTTCTTGCTGCCGCCATGGAAGCCCACCACAGCGGTATCCCCCTCGTGCTGCTCACGGCCGATCGACCGGCCGAGCTACGTGGGACCGGGGCGAACCAAACGACGTACCAGACGGGGCTCTTTTCGCCGTTCACCGTGCTCAATGTCGACCTTCCAGCCCCCGGTGCCCACGAAGCGAGCCACACCGATGTTCGGCTTGCGGTCGACACGGCGGCGCGCGCGGCCCACGCCGCCCTCGAGTCTCCAGGGCCCGTGCACCTCAACCTCGGTTTTCGCGATCCGCTCGCGGCGACGTGGGCGACAGTCGAGCGTGTCGAGGAAGTACTCCGCATTCCCGAACACGCTGCTTCGGCGGACCGCGCCGGTGTTCCCCTTCGCGACCTGCCCGCCCGCACCGTGGTCGTCGCCGGCGACGGGTATGACTCCGGGCGCCGAGCCGCCGCGCTCGCCACACGCCTAGGCCTGCCGCTTTTCGCCGAACCGAGCAGCAATGCACGCACGTGCGCAGAGGTCCTCGTGCCCATGTACCCGGAGGCGATCGCGCACGTCATGGGCGCGGAAGCCCACGAGCTTCGACCGCGAACTGTCATCGTCGTGGGCCACCCCACGCTTTCTCGGCCCGTGATGCGGCAACTTCTCGGCGCGGGCGACACCGAGGTCATCCTCGAAAGCAGCCGCCTTGAATGGCCCGATGCGCCTCGCAACGCCTCGCGCATCATTCCCGTGATCGACGTCGAAACCTCGAGCCTCGCCGAGGAACAGCCGAGTTACCTCGACGCGTGGAAGGACCTCGGCAGGGAACTCGACGCGCGGGGCCGTGAGCGTCTCGCGCCGCAAGCCGTGGCCGCGCTCGCGGTATGGGAGGCATGCGCGCAGGACCGCGCCCCACTCGTACTCGGCGCGAGTTCCCTCATCCGCGACCTCGAACAGCACGCGGGATCGAATAGCGCGCGCGTGTACGCCAATCGCGGCCTCGCGGGAATCGACGGCACAGTGTCGATGGCGAGCGGCATTGCCCTCGCCGAACGGAATCGCACGCGCGTCCTCCTCGGCGATGTGAGCGCGATTCACGATCTCACGGGTTTTGTCATCGGCCCCACCGAGCGCGAGCCCGAACTCGACATTGTGATCGTGGACGACAATGGCGGGCGCATCTTCTCGGGCCTTGAGCATCAGGGGGCGCCGAGCTCGGTTCTCGAACGGTTTTTCACGACGCCTCATGGGATTGATTTGGCTTCGGCGATCGAGGGGCTCGGCGTTCAGGTTGACCGCTGTGCTCCCGGTGAACTCTCAGGGCGCCTGTCGACCGCCTCACACAACGCTCGCCGCCGGGTGTTTTTTGTGGATATCGGAAGCGAACGTTCAGGAAACGGGGTTTAGATCACGCCTATGAAGAAATCACCGTCGTGGCTTGCGACCGCCACCCTCGTCCTCGTTGGCATGCTCCTCTCGTCGATCTTCACGATCGGCGCGGCAACCGGCCTCGGTCTTATGTTCTGGGGAGCGCCCGGTGAGGCCTCGCGCAGCAAGGCGCAGTCCGACAACGCGGCTGAAAGGGTCGGCCACGGTGGTGACGTTGTCGAGGACTCGTGGGTCGATACCGCCCGCGTCATCTCGCCGAGCACGGTTTCGATTCGCGTTGATACCGGCAACGGCGGTTCAGAAGGCACGGGCATCGTGTACGACGGCAAGGGCACGATCGTGACGAACGCGCACGTAGTCGCGGGCGCGATCCTCATTAACGTGACAACCTCCGATGGACGGACGTTCGATGCGACCCTCATCGGTTCGGATGAAAGCACCGACATCGCACTCGTTCGCCTCTCGAACCCGCCGAAGGATCTCACCCCGGCGACGTTCGCGGATTCCTCCGCCCTCACGGTGGGGCAGGATGTCATGGCGATGGGCACTCCTCTCGGTCTTGCGAACACGGCGACGACAGGCATCGTTTCGGCGCTCAACCGCCCCGTTGTCACGCGGCCGGAGCGCAGCGAAAACCAAGATCCCTCGACCGCGTCGTACACGTCAGCGATCCAGACCGATGCCTCGGTGAACCCCGGTAACTCGGGCGGCCCGCTCGTCAACCGTGCCGGCGAGGTGATCGGCATTAACTCGTCGATCGCGTCGAACGCGTCAAAGAGCGAGGGAGCGGGCAGTATTGGCCTCGGGTTCGCGATCCCCTCAAACACGGTGAAGCTCATCGCGGAGCAGCTTGCGAAAAACGGCAAGGCTAAGCACGCATTCCTCGGTGTGCGCATCAAGGACGGCGAAGCCAACACGGGGTCGGCCGTAGTTCAGGGCGCCCACGTCGTCGATGTGACTGCGGATAGCGCCGCGGCTAAGGCGGGAATCGCCAATGCGGATCTCGTGACGAAGGTCGACGACGTTCAGATCGGCTCCTCGTCAGCGCTGACCGCGTACGTGCGCAGTCTCGAGGTGGGCAGCACCCACACGTTTACCGTGCTGCGCGATGGGAAAGAGCGGACCGTCGATATCACGCTTCAGGGGAGCTAAGCGCCTCGAGGGCGCGCACGATCGGGCGGGTTTTGGCGAGCGCTTCTGCGTGCTCCGTGAGCGGATCGGAATCGCTCACGAGCCCACCACCCGCTTGCACCGTGAGCGTAGTGGCGCCCACGTGGGCCATGCGTAGGGCAATGGCAAGCTCGCCGTCGCCATCCGCGCCGATCCAGCCAACGGGGGAGGCGTAGCCGGCGCGGTCAACGCGCTCGAGGCGCGCGATGACTTCGTTCGCGACCGAAAGTGGCGTGCCCGAGACGGCTGCGGACGGGTGCAGCGCCCCCGCGATCTCGAGAATCCCGAGGCCCTCGGGCGCGACGCCCCGAATGTCGGTCGCCAGGTGCTCGATTCCGGGCACATGCAGTACAAAGGGGCCTTCCGACGGCGCCAGGCGCACGCCGAGCCTTTCGAGCGGTTCGCGCACCGAGCGTGCTGCGAAATCGTGCTCGGAGCGCTCTTTGGGGTCGTGGAGGAACGCCTCTCGCTCCTCGGCGCTCAGTTCCTCGTCCCCGCTCACGGGCCGCGATCCCGCGAGAACGCGCGAGAACACGGTCGAGCCCTCTGTGCGCACGAGCATCTCGGGGGAGGCGCCCACAATGTCGTCGAGTGCGAATGTCCACGCGGTGGGGTAGCGGCGGCTGAGTTGGGAGGCGAGCGCAGGCACGAGGCTTTTCGCTTCGAGTGCGCCGAGGTCGATCTCGAATCGCTCCGAAAGCACGATCTTTTCGGCCACGCCGTCGTCAATCTCCTGGACTGCTTCTTTGACGAGCCCGCGGTAGGCCTCGCCCGAATGCGCGGGTCGCATTGCGCGCGGGGCAACCGTCGGGGACTTTCCGGCCTGAAAAAGCGCGAGGACCTGCTCGGCTGAGGTGGGGGAGGTTCCGACGGCTGCTTCGTTTTCGGTGCTCACGATCGTGAGGAAGGCGCAGCCGTCTACGGATCCGAGCAAGTAGCGAGGAATCACGAGGCGTGAGGGGCGCGAGGACCCAGGGGAGTAGGAGAATGACGCGAAGGCCACGAGGCCGCTTCCGCGGAGGTTGGCGAGGTCTTCTACCTCGGCATTGTCACTCACGGCGCGAAACGCACGCGCGAGTGCATCGAAACGGTCGGGTCCTGTGGCCTCGAGCCTTGCGGCCTCACCGATTCCGATGAGGCCCCCCGATCCGTGGAGCCATAGCGCGCTTGGGTCCTCGGGGATGCGCTCGGCGATGGTGACGGGGCTGTCAAGCTGGACCGATCGCACAGAAAAACGTGGGGGATCTACCGGGGGATGGGCGTCAGGGGCTAATAAGATGGGCATGATGTCCACATTATTGCGCACCGTCTGTTTTGCTCTCGCACCTACCGCGGTTTCTACGACCAGCCAGGGGCCGCGATGAGGCGAAATGACGCGACCCCAATCTTCCTCGGAGTCACGGCCGCCGCAATCGCTTTCACGATCAACCTTTCGATCGTCGCCGTCCCGGTGCTCGTTGCGCATGGCTTCAACACCCTTACCCAGGCGAGCACGCTCGATGCCGTGATTGTGTCGCTGTGCCTCGTCGTGCTCGGTCATGGTGGCGCGCTGTCGCTTAAGGATGTGGGGATCGATGGCACGGTGGTACTCCCGCCGCTTGGGCTGACGCTCGTGTTCGCGCTCGTGTGTGGCGCGGCGATGCTGCGCACTGGTCGCTCATTGACACTCACGGAGACCTCGGGAGCTCTCAAACGCGGTGCGCTCACGGCGCTCGGGCTGATCCTTGCGGGCTTTGGAGTTTCGTACGCGCTTATGGCGACAGTTGCCTCTCTGCTTGCCCGCACTCCGGGCGTTCAGCCCGTGACGGTGAGCGCTGGCGTGAGTGCACTCGCGCTTTCGGTGATCGCCGGTGCTGCCGGCCTCATGGCGTCGCTCGTGCGGCGCAAGAGCGGGACGGCGCCGCGCGTGGGGCTGCTCGCGCTCGTGCCGGAGAAGTACGCAGCGGCGCTGCGCTCGATCGGCGTGCTCGTACTTGGACTTTTCGGCGGCGCGACAGTTGCCCTAACGGTGTGGATGGTGATTCGCCGTGACGCGATTATTCACCTTCATCGGGGCCTCGAACCGGATTTTTTTGGCACGGTTGCGCTCGTGCTTGCGGCCCTTGCCTTCTTCCCCACCATGCTCGTGTGGATGGTGGCGTTCGTGAGCGCGGGGACGGTAACGCTCGGCCCTCACACGCACACGTCGTTCGAGGGATCGCTGACGGGGGTACTGCCCGCGTTCCCGATTCTCGGCGCGGTCCCTGAGCCGGGCCACTTTTCGCCGTGGGTGTGGGCCTTTCTTCTGATACCGATCTTCGCCTCGATCGCCGCCGCTGTAGTCCTTGCCCGTCAGACCCGTGACTTCGACGTTCGCGCAAAGGTCACGTCCTGGCTCACGTACGCGATCGGCGCCCTGATCGTTCTCGCGGTGCTGTTTTTGCTCGGAAGCGGGACAATCGGCACGGCTCAACTCGCGCACGTGGGCCCGCGGCTCACGACTCTCGTGCTTCCCGTGGCACTTCTCGTGTCCGTGCCTGCCGCTCTCATTGCGGGATGGAGCCAAACGGGTCTCGACACCTGGGTTTTCTCGCAGTTCCGCGCGGGGCGTGCCCGCGTGAGGGAGGGAGCGGCCGCTCTTCGCGCACGGGTTGAAGAAGCCGAATCGAAAGATGAGGGCCTGGAACGTGGTGGGAGTGACGCCGCCGAGAGCGCGGCGGACTCATCGAGCGAAGGCTCCGAGAGGAGCGTGGACTCGGGCGGTGAGGGCATCAAGGCTGACGCCGTTGAAGACACGCTCGAGCGTGAGGAGAAACCCGAGCGCGCAGTGAGCGACGCAGACGAGGGCGGCGAGGCGCAGAGCGCACCCTCCCCTTTGCGCGAGTCAGACTAGAGGTGCAGCCACTCGAGGATCGCGCCCGGCAGGTCCTTGCCGCACGATGACACTGCCGCGTTGGTGAGCGCGGAATCGAGGCACTCCTGGTACTGGGTCATCGGGCCGTAAAACACGAGCGAAACAAGCGCGAGACCGATGACCACGATTGAGGCGGGGATCCCGAAGGCTGCCGTGACACTCGCTGAACGCCGGGCTGGCGTCGGCCACGCCACAATCAAAAGGCGCACGAGGAACACGAGGGCGCCGATGCCCGCGGGGCCCGCGAGCAGGCTAAAGGGTAGGGGCAGGAGAGTCGCACCCCACGCGAGGATCATGCACGTCGCGGCAAGCAGGAGTGCACGAGAGAACGCTTGCTGACGCTCGGGGGTAAAGGCTGGCTGGTCCTGTTGAGGGTGGTTCGGTTCGGAAGTCACGAATTCCATTGTGCCGCATGGGCGCCTACCGAAACCTACACGCGCCCCAGGCACGGGCCCCGCTACTGTTAAGACATGAACGATTTCACGTGCGTCGTGTTCATTTCCGGAACGGGGAGCAATCTTCGAGCGATCCTTGAAGCAATCGAGAAAGGGGCGCTTGCTGGCGTGAAGGTCGCCGCCGTCATCGCCGACGTCGACGCCCCCGGGTTGAGCTTCGCGCGCGATCGCGGGATTCCCGCGCACGTTGTTCCGCTCGCCGATTACTCCACGCGCGAGGACTGGAACCGCGCACTCGTCGACTGCACCGCACATTACGCCCCCGACCTCGTCGTGCTCGCGGGGTTCATGCGTCTGCTCGGAGCCCCCATGCTCGAAGCCTTCCGGGGGCGCATCATCAACACTCACCCGGCGCTCCTTCCCGCTTTCCCGGGCGCCCACGGGGTGCGCGACGCCCTCAACTACGGCGTGAAGGTGACGGGTGCGACGGTCATCGACGTCGATGAAGGGGTCGATACCGGCGCAATCATCGATCAGCGTGCCCTCACCATTCGGCCGGGTGAAAGCGAAGAAGAGCTTCACGAGCGGATCAAGGTCATCGAACGCGAGATGCTCGTGGACGTCATCGCCCGCCGAGCCCGCAACGAATAAACGCCGCGACAGCTCAACGTCACATCGCGTTCACGTGAACGCGATAGGTTTAAAGGGCAAATCGCCCAATCACACCACGACGAAGGAGCCCCGCATGTCCAAGCGTGCCGTCACGCGCGCCCTGGTCTCTGTACACGACAAGACTGGTCTCATCGAGCTCGCGACCGGTCTCCATGCGAACGGCGTCGAGATCGTTTCGACCGGCTCCACCGCGAAGGCGATCGCCGAGGCAGGAATCCCCGTGACGGCCGTGGAGAACGTGACGGGCTTTCCCGAAATTCTCGACGGCCGCGTGAAAACCCTCCACCCGAAGATCCACGGTGGTCTTCTCGCCGACCGCAACAAGCCTTCGCACGTCGCCGCGCTCGAGGAGCATGCGATCGCCCCGATCGACCTGCTCGTGTGCAACCTCTATCCCTTCGAGGACACCGTCGCGAGCGGCGCATCGTTCGACGACATCGTCGAAAAGATCGACATTGGCGGCCCCGCAATGGTGCGCAGTGCCGCAAAGAACTTCTCCACGTGCGCCGTGGTGACAAGCATCGAACAGTACGACCTGGTCGAAGGAGCCGTCGCCGACGGTGGCTTCACACGCGAAGAACGCCTCGTTCTGGCCGCAGACGCCTTCTCGCGCATCGCCGAATACGACGCCGCTATCGAGGAGTGGATGGCGGACCGTGCCGACGAAGCCCTCGGCGTCGATCCTGAAGACGAGGACCTCACGCCGCTTCGCTACGGCGAAAACTCGCATCAGAAGGCCTTCCTTGATTCGAGCCGTTCGCTGTTCGAGGATTCGACGACCCTCGCCGAGGCGGAACCGCTTGGCGGCAAGGCGATGAGCTACAACAACTATGTCGATGCCGATGCCGCGCTGCGCGCTGCCTTCGACCACCCCGAGCCGTGCGTCGCGATCATCAAGCACAACAACCCGTGCGGCATTGCCATCGCCTCCGAAGATGCCGACATCGCCGATGCCTACACGAAGGCCCACGCAACCGACCCGGTATCCGCCTTCGGTGGCGTGATCGCCGCGAACCGCCCCGTGAGCCTCGACATGGCACAGCGCGTCAGCGAGGTCTTCACCGAGGTCATCGTCGCCCCCGGCTACGAGGACGGCGCACTCGACGCTCTCAAAGCGAAGAAGAACCTGCGCATCCTCGAGATCTCCGGTGCGCCCCGCACTGATTCCACCCTCGACGGCCGCGAGATTTGGGGCGGCGTGCTCTTCCAGGAGCCCGACCGCTACCAGGCACCGGGCGACGACCCCGCGAACTGGGAGCTCGTGTGCGGTGAGCCGGCCTCGGCCGCAACCCTCGCCGACCTCGCCTTCGCGTGGCGCGCCGTGCGGGCCCCCCGTTCTAACGCGATCCTGCTCGCGAAAGATGGCGCGGCCGTGGGCGTAGGCATGGGTCAGGTGAACCGCGTTGACGCGTGCCGCCTTGCGGTGGAGCGCGCCAACACCCTCGGCGGCGAGGGCGAGGAGCGCGCACGCGGTGCGGTGGCGGCTTCCGACGCTTTCTTCCCCTTCGCTGACGGCCCTGAACAACTCATCGACGCGGGCGTGAGCGCCATCGTGCAGCCCGGAGGGTCGATCCGCGATAAGGAGGTGATCGAGGCATGCAAGAGCGCGGGAATCACCATGTACATGACGGGAACTCGCCACTTCGCGCACTGATCGCCTTTATCGCGCGGATTTTTGGCAAGTGCACCGAAGCAGAGCAGCCGTCGGAACCTTCCATCGACCCCGCCCCGGCGCCAGTCGATCCCAGCCCTGAGACCCCAATCCCCGCCCCCACGAGCGAAAGACGAGCGATGAAAAAAGGCAAGAAAGCCCCCGTGCCCGAACTCGATCTCAACGGCGAACTGCCGCACAGCAGCAACCTTCGCGAATTTATCGAGCACCTTCGCGAACTCGGCTATACCGTTGCCGATGGCCACTCGCCCGATCCTGACCTGATCGACCCGCATGGCAACCCCGTGTACACGTGGCAGGAGGGCTACCCCTACGAGACACGCATGGAGCGCGACGAGTACGAGCGCGAGAAGTATTTCCTTCAGGTCGAGCTGCTCAAGCTCCAGTACTGGCTCGAGGACGCGAAGAAGAAAGCGATCATCATTTTTGAGGGGCGCGATGCTGCCGGTAAGGGCGGTACGATCAAGCGCTTCACCGAACACCTCAACCCGCGCATGGCGCGCGTCGTCGCCCTCAACAAGCCGACCGAGCGAGAGAAGGGCCAGTGGTACTTCCAGCGCTACGTCGAGCATCTGCCGACCGAAGGCGAGATGGTGCTGTTCGACCGCTCGTGGTACAACCGCGCCGGTGTCGAGCGCGTCATGGGCTTCGCGAGCGATGAGGAATACGAAACCTTCATGAATCAAGTGCCGCACTTCGAGCGCATGCTCGTCGACTCGGGCATCCACGTCACGAAGTTCTGGTTCTCGGTCTCGCAAAAGGAGCAGCGCACCCGCTTCGCGATCCGCCAGCTCGATCCGGTCCGCCAATGGAAGCTTTCGCCCATGGACCTCGAATCGCTCGACCGCTGGGAGGCGTACGGTGCGGCAAAGGAAGAAATGTTCCGCCGCACCGACAAGAAGTATGCGCCGTGGACGATCATCCGCTCGAACGACAAGAAGCGCGCTCGCATCAACGCGATGAAGTACTTCCTCTCGCAGTTCGAATACGAGGGGAAGGACCACGAGGTCGTCGGCACGCCCGATCCGCTGCTCGTGATGCGCGGCAAGAACGAAGAGGCCGACGAATAGCCCGCTAAGCGGGGGCGGCCCGAGCTAAAGCTCGAGGTCGTCCTCGGCGATCGGGTCAGAACTGTCGAGCGCGGGGATCGCCCCCGTTGCGGTCGCCCTGTACGGCTGGGTCATGCGAGCCGGCGTCAGGATCTCATCGAGGTGCCCCTCGCTCACGAGGCCGCGCTCGAGTACGATCTCGCGCACCGACTTGCCCGTGTGGAGGGCCTGCGAGGCAATTTCCGAGGACGCCGAGTAGCCGATTACGGGCACGAGCGCCGTGACAATCCCGATCGAGTGCTCGAGGTTGCCCGCGAGAACGTCCTCGTTCACGGTGATGCCCTCGATGCAGCGCGTCGTCAGTGTGCGCATTGCTCGGGTCATGATGCGGGTCGACGTGAGGATGTTGTAGGCGATCACCGGCTCGAAGGCATTGAGCTGAAGCTGTCCGCTTTCAGCGGCGAGTGTGACCGTGAGGTCGTTTCCGATCACCTGGAACGCCACTTGATTGACGACCTCCGGGATCACGGGATTGACCTTGCCCGGCATGATGGAGCTGCCCGGCTGGACCGCGGGAAGGTTGATCTCATTGAAACCTGCGCGAGGGCCGGAGGAGAGCAGACGCAGGTCGTTGCAGATCTTCGAGACTTTGACCGCGATCCGCTTGAGCACGCCCGAAAATGTGACGAACGCGCCCGTGTCGCTCGTGGCCTCCACGAGGTCGGCGGCGAGCGTGAACTCCGTTCCCGTGATCCGCGTGAGCTCCTCGACGACGAGCGAGGCATACTTCGGGTCGGTCGTAATGCCCGTGCCGATCGCGGTCGCACCCATGTTGATTTCCCGGAAGAATCGGGCGGTTCGCGTGAGACGTTCGAC
Organism: Dermabacter sp. HMSC08H10; assembly: GCF_001807585.1. Taxonomy (NCBI): domain Bacteria; kingdom Bacillati; phylum Actinomycetota; class Actinomycetes; order Micrococcales; family Dermabacteraceae; genus Dermabacter; species Dermabacter sp. HMSC08H10. The sequence continues at coordinate 9,490 of NZ_KV789423.1, read as the reverse complement.
GTCCTCGCTCACTGTCGTCGCCCATGCGTGGAACTCCTGCCCCACGGTCATCGGGACAGCGTCCTGCATTTGCGTGCGCCCCATTTTGAGTACGTGCTCGAACTCGTCACCTTTGGCGCGCAGCGCCTCGATCAGGCCCTGCATCGCGTCGGCAAGATCGGGGAAGCTCAAGAGGATCGCGAGGCGCACCGCCGTTGGGTAGACGTCGTTGGTGGACTGCCCGAAGTTCACGTCGTTGTTCGGGTGGAGGTATTCGTACTCGCCCCGTTCGTGACCGAGAATTTCGAGGCCGCGGTTCGCGATGACCTCGTTGGCGTTCATGTTGGTGCTCGTGCCCGCGCCGCCCTGGATGAGGTCGACGACGAAGTGCTCGTGATGCTCTCCGTTTTCGATCTCGGTGCAAGCCTGGGCGATCGCATCGGCCTTGGTCTTTTCGAGGCCGCCGAGTCGCTGGTTGGTGCGGGCCGCTGCGTGCTTGACATACGCGAGTGCCGTGACGAGCGAGGGGAAGTGGTTCAGGCGGAAATCGGAAATGCGAAAGTTCTCGAGCGCCCTGAGGGTTTGGACCCCGTAGAGGGCGTCGACTGGTACCTCGCGGTCTCCGAGGAGGTCATGCTCGATGCGCACGGCGGTCATATTGTGGTTCACGTCCTTGTGGTGGGTTGGTAGCGGTAGTGCGTCGTTGCGTTGCACGGGGTGCGACACCACTAGCGTAACCACGTCGGGCTACGATGGTTGTGTGAATCGATCGCCCTATTCCCTCGGCGCCGCCGTGCACCGCCAGCGACTTTTGCTGGTGACGCTGGGCATTGTCTTTTTCGTGGTGCTACCGATCGGGGTCTTTTTTTCTGTCCCGACCGCCGGATACGCGCTCTCGGCGCTGCTGTTTGCTCTCGCCGTGGTGCGGCTCATCCTGCCCGTGGATGCTCTCGGAGCGCTCGTGGTGAGGCGCCGGTCGATCGATGTCGCGACGATTCTCATCCTCGCCGTTCTCGTTTGCGCGCTCTCCTCGAGCCCCGGTCTCTGAGCGGTGGATTAGTCGCCGAAATCGACGCGCCCCGTATCGAGGGTGTACATTGCGTGGGCAAGCGCGAGCTCGCCCGACTCGTGCGCCGCGCGTATGAGCGGGGAACGCACGCACACTTCCGTTTTCGCTGCGGCGGCATTCACGGCAGCGGCGTCCGTGGGCGCGTCTGCCCCGGAAAGGGGAGGTTCTCCGACGGTGGCGCGGCGAGCGTCGGATCCCAAACGCCGCGAAATCTGCTCGGCAAGCGCATTGAGGTGTCCCGGGAGGAGGGCGAGTGACGTCCCGCTGGCGCGCTCTTCCATGAGGGCTTCGGCGGCGGCGACGGCCCCGCAGTTGTCGTGGCCGAGGACGAGGATCAACGGAACAGCGAGCTTATGCACCGCGAATTCCAGCGACGCAAGGACGGCGTTTTCCACCATCTGTCCAGCGGAACGCACAACAAAGAGATCGCCGAGCCCGCAGTCGAACACGATCTCGGGCGGGACGCGCGAATCGGCGCACGCGAGGACCGCCGCGAACGGTGCTTGACCCGAGGACAGGTCGAGGCGTCGATCCTCGTCGCTATTCGGGTGACGGGTCGTTCCGCTCGCAAATCGAGCGTTGCCTTCGCGCAGGCGTGCGAGTGCAGCGCGAGCGTCGATCGGGATGTGTGTCATTCGCTGATCCTTTCCGTGCGCGGTCTACGAGCGTGTGCCACGATATGAGTGTGAGCACTTCCCTGACCCGTCTGCACCAGGTATTCGAACTCGCCATGCGCATTGGCGAGGTCATGATTTCCAACGGTGCCGCGGCGGCCGACGTGACCGCGACAATGCTACGCGTGACGGCCTCCTCCGGCATTCGAAATGTGTCGGTGCAGACGACTCTCACGGAAGTGTCGGTCTCCTACTACCCGGACACGCAGTCGGCACCGTTCACGCGCATCAGCACCGCGGGCGGCTACACGTACGACTTCACGAAGCTCGACCGCGTCGATGAGATCACCACGAAATACGTGAAGGGCGAGATGGATCTTCACGAGGCGCTCCTCGCGGTTGATCGCGTGCGCTCAATGAAGCGGTATTACGGCCCGATCGTGACTACCCTCGCGTGGGTGCTCATGGGTGGCGCGTGCGCGATGTTCTTCGGCGCGGGGATTCTCGTGACAGCCTTTGCGGCTTTCGCGGCGGGCGTGTTGTGGCAGGTCTACATTCTGTTCGACAAGCTGCGGCTTCCCGTGTTTTATGCGCAAATCGCGGGGGGATTCATCGTGGTGCTCATTTCCCTCGTCGTGAACTGGCTGGACCCGACGGCGAATTCGTCGCTCGTCGTTGTCGCGTGTCTCGTCATGGTGCTTGCGGGCTCGACGTCGGTCGGGGCGATGCAGGATGCGATCACGGGATGGTACGTGACTGCCGCGGGGCGAGTGCTCGAGACGTTCATGCTGACCGTGGGCGCTGTCATCGGTATTCGTGGCGGCATGCTCATCGCCGAGTGGGTCGGCGCGGACATCTCGATCACGTCGACGATTCCAGCCACCCTGATTTCGACGCTCCTCGTGGCGATTGCGGGAGCGTTTATCGGGCTCGGTTTCGCCGTAGGTTTTCAAGTCCCGCCGCGGCTTTTGCACTGGGTGACGCTCCTGCCGGGCTTCACGGCAACGACATCGTTCCTCATCGAGGTAGCGGGTCTCGAGCGCGCGTGGGCTACCGGCATTACCGCGTTCTTCACGGGCGTGTTCGCGGTCGCCATTTCGCAACACGCAAAGGCATACGTGAACATCCTCATCGCGCCCGCGATCATCACGATGGTGCCTGGCTCGGTTATTTATCGAGGCCTCCTGGGACTGAGCGACGGAAGCAATACGGGTGCCGGCTATCTCTTGCTGGCGTGCGAGATCGCCATTGCGATTTCGGCGGGCGTGATCCTCGGTGAGCTCGTTGCGAGCCGCGCGGTGACGCTCCTTGCGAGCGGGCGCGTGCGCGTGCCGGCAATTTCACAGCCGTTTAGCACGAATCGGCGCCGCCGCATGGTGACCTTTAGGCGTCGCCGTAAGCCGGGCGCTCTCACCACGGCGATTCCAGTCGTTCACCTCGATCCCGGCGAACTTGACCCGACGATCGATCTTGAGGCCGGCCCGGAATGGCGCGAGGACGTCGACAACCTCCAGCCGGAAGCGCGCGAATCGGGATTCGAGATTGTCGAAATGGACCCCGAAGACGTCGAGATGCCGGCCATCCGCTCCGACGAGAGCGCAGATGAGGACATGAGTAGCGTCAGGCACCTCTAGACTTGAGGCATGACTGAACTACATGCTGCTCCCCGTGACGTTGAGGCAATCGACAAGGCTGCTCGCGAATTTCGCGAGGCCTTTGGCGGCGATCCGGAAGGCGTGTTTTCTGCGCCCGGCCGAGTGAACATCATCGGTGAGCACGTCGATTATCAGCAGGGGTTGTGCGTCCCGATGGCGATCTCGCATCGCTGCTTCGTCGCGGCACGCCGCACTGACGCGGGCGTCGTGCGGATGCGGTCCGTGCAGTCAGGCGAGACGGTCGAGGCGCCCGTTGCGACTCTCGCCCCGGGGGCCGTCGAAGGCTGGGCTTCATACGTCGCGGGGGTCGTGTGGGCGCTCGCGGAACACTTCGAGGACGAAACGCCGTGCGGCTTCGACCTCTTGATCGACGGCTACGTTCCCCTCGGCGCCGGCCTCAGCTCGAGCGCAGCCCTCGAATGCGCGGTCGCGGCCGCGATCGATGAGCTGTGCGAGCTCGGGACTACTCCCCACGACCGTATTCGCGCGGCGATCAAGGCGGAAACGCACTTCGCTGGTGCGGCAACCGGCGGGCTCGATCAGTCGGCCTCGATCCTGTGCGAGGAAGGGCACGCCATCGTACTCGATTGCCGAGACTTTTCGACGACGTCGGTCCCGTGGGATCTCGCGGGACAGAGTCTCGAGCTGCTCATTATCGATACGCGAGCTCCTCACAGCCTCGTGGGTGGCGAGTACGCGGAGCGCAGGGCGCAAGCGGAGGCGGGGGCGCGTGCGCTCGGCGTGGACAGTCTGCGCGACGTGCCATTCGAGCGGGCTTTGGATGCGTGCGAGGGCCTTACCGATCCCGTTGTGCAAAAGCGTAGCCGCCACATCATTCACGAGATCGAGCGCGTGCGCGAATTTGCCGCGGCGCTCGAGGCGGGCTCGATCCGCGACAACCTCGAGAAGATTGCCGGCCTGCTCAACGCCTCGCACGATTCACTACGCGACGATTACGAGGTCACCGTTCCCGAGCTCGACGTCGCCGTCGATGCAGCGCGCGCGGCGGGGGCGCACGGTGCGCGCATGACCGGCGGCGGCTTTGGCGGGAGCGTGATCGCTCTCGTCGATGCGGACAGGGTGGAGGCCGTCGCGGGCGCGGTGGCACGCGCATTCGCCGAGCACTCGTTCACCGCCCCGGCGTTCTTCCTCGCAACGCCGAGCCGCGGCGCGGGCCGAGACCGCTAAGACGCGCTCAAGCCGCGCCTTCGTACCACTCGCGCACGCGTTCGAGCTGCGCTGCCTTGTGCGCGTCGCTCATGCGCGAGGCGCGGATTGATCCGGCGGCGAGGTCGGCGATTTCTCGGTCGCTCATGCCCATTGCGCGCACGGCTTCGTATTGGGCGAGAAGGCGCGAACCGAAAAGGAGCGGGTCGTCCGCGCCGAGGGCGATCGTGGCACCGGAGCGTGCGAGCTGCGGTACGGGCACATCGCCGATATCGCCATACACGCCGAGGGAAACGTTCGACGCCGGGCACACTTCGAGGGCAATGTCGCGCTCCACGAGTGTGTCGAGCAGTCGAGGATCCTCGATCGCGCGCACGCCGTGGCCGAGGCGGGTGGGCCTCAACGCCTCGACGACCTCGTGGATGTGCGGCGGGCCGAGGAGCTCGCCGCCGTGGGGCATCGCGGCGAGGCCCCCGTTGTGGGCAATTCTGAACGCCCCCGCAAACGCACTCGTATCCCCGCGCCGCTCGTCGTTGGACAGACCGAATCCGATCACGGTCCCCGCATGCTTGACGGCAAGGCGGGCGAGGATGCGGGCATCGAGCGGGTGGCGCATGCGGCTCGCCGCGACGATGATCCCCATGGAGATTCCGAGGTCGCGCTCGATCGCGCGGGCCTCGTCCACGATGATCTCGATTGCGGGGGTAATGCCGCCCACGAACGGTGCGTAACTCGTGGGATCAATTTGCAGCTCGAGCCGTACGGAGCCCTCGGCGAGATCATCCTCGGCGGCCTCGCGAAGGAGGCGGCGCATAATCGTCTCGCTGTTGACGACGGTGCGTGCGGCGTCGTAGAAGCGCTGGAAGCGGAACCAGCCGCGCGCGCTCGGCTCGACCTTGAGCGCGGTCTGTTCCGTGAGCGTGCGCGGCAACCGCAACTTCTGTGCGGCCGCGAGCTCCTGCAACGTGTCGTGACGCATCGAGCCCGTGAAGTGCAGGTGCAGGTGAGCCTTGGGCAGCGCGCGCAGGTCTCGCTTGCCTTCGCGATTGGGGTGTGGATTTCCGACGGTTGCCATGGCTAGCCGAGCACCTTCTGAAGTCGAGCAACGCCCTTCGCCAGGTCTACGTCGGAAAGCGCATAGCTGAGGCGGAGGTGACCCGGCGCATCGAAAGCCTCCCCGGGCACGAGTGCAACCTTGGCGCGCTCGAGGATGAGTGCGGCGAGTTCGGCCGACGTGGTGACGCGCGTGCCGTCGATCTCGCGCCCCAGAAGGCCCGTGACATCGGGGAAGGCGTAGAACGCCCCGCGAGGAGTCGGCAGCGTGAGACCTTCGATCTCGCTGAGCATGTCGACCATCGTGCGGCGTCGCCGATCGAACGCTTCACGCATTGTGTCGAGCGGTTCGGTGGGGCCCGTCAGCGCGGCGATGGCGGCGCGCTGGGCAACGTTGTTGACGTTCGAGGTCAGGTGGCTTTGGAGCCGCGCAACGCCCTGGGCGATGTCCGGCGGAGCGATCAACCAGCCGACGCGCCAGCCGGTCATGGCGAACGTCTTGGCGACGCCGTTGACGAGGATCGTGCGATCCTCGAGCTCGGGCACCACGTCAAGGATCGAATGGAACGTCGCGCCGTCATAAACGAGGTGCTGATAGATCTCATCGGAGAGCACCCACAGATCGTTCTCGAGTGCCCAACGCCCGAACTCTTCCACCTGAGCGCGGCTCATGACCGCCCCCGTAGGGTTCGACGGTGAACACAGCAGCACGACCTTCGAACGCGGCGTGCGGGCGGCCTCGAGCTGCTCGATCGAGGGGATATAGCCCTGGTCGGCGCCCGCGCGCACGGCGATGGGAACTCCGCCCGCAAGCCGAACTGCCTCCGGATACGTTGTCCAGTAGGGCGCTGGCAGGATGGCTTCATCGCCCGGATCGAGGAGCGCTGCGAGTGCTTCGTATACGGCCTGCTTCCCGCCGTTGGTGACGATGATGCGTGAGGCATCGACGCGAACGCGGTCGCTCTCAAAGGTCTGGTGCGCGATCGCCTCCTTGAGCTCTGGAAGGCCGGTCGCGGGGGAGTAGCGGTGATTCTTTGGATCGCGAGCGGCGGCGATCGCAGCTTCGACGATGTGTTCGGGCGTGGGGAAATCCGGCTCGCCAGCGCCGAAGCCTATGACGTCTTCTCCTTGCGCGGCGAGAGCCTTCGCCTTCGCGTCAACGGCGAGAGTGGCCGACTCAGCGATCGATGTGAGGCGCGCAGAAAGGCGCCGTTCGTGCGGTGTGGAGGTGGAGTCATCGAAGCTCATAGATTCGATCTTGTCAGAAAAAGCAGAGCGTCGCGTGAAACCCGTGCGTCACGCGCCCGCAAAGGACGCCAGCGCCTGATTCAAGCCGAGTGCGTCACACAATCGCGATAAGGGCCCTCGTGACTAGACCGCGGCGTTCAATTGCCCTATGATCGTATCTGGCCCTTTTTGAGGGCTTCGCTCCTCGGGCAGTGCTCGTGAAGCACAGGGCAGTGGCGCAATTGGTAGCGCAACGGTCTCCAAAACCGTAGGTTGCAGGTTCGAGTCCTGTCTGCCCTGCTTTTTCTTTAAGCGGTAATCCCCAGCGCCCGATCGACACGTTGCCGACGTCGAGATGGAGAAGGAAAACGATGAGCGTTCACCCCGAGACCGACCCCACTCGTGGCGACTTCAAGCAAGAGTCGACCATCGGCACGAAGAACCCCTTCAAGGCGTGCTGGATCTTCCTCCAGCAGGTTTTCACGGAACTGCGCAAGGTTGTCACGCCGACCGGTCGCGAAATGGTCACCTACACGATTGCGGTTGTCGCGTTCGTCGTGTTCATGATCCTTCTCGTGTTCGGCATGGACTTCGTGTTCGGCTCGCTCACGCGCGCACTGTTCACGGCGCACTGAGATTTTCGAGAGTAAGGAAACGATACTCGTGGCAGAAGATATGCACGACGACCTCGCAAACGAGGCCCTCGACACCACCCCGGAAGTGGCCGACGCCCCCGAGAGCGGCGAAGCTCCCGAAAACGCAGCGCACGCGGAGGAAGCCGAGGGCGCAGAGGCCCCCGTCGTTCTCGACGAAAACTCGGAGAGCGCGGTTGAGGATCCGGTTGTGGCCCTCAAGCGTCACCTGCGTTCCGCACCCGGCGAGTGGTACGTCATCCATTCCTACTCGGGTCACGAAAATCGTGTGAAGACCCAGCTGCTCACGCGCACCGAAACGCAGGACATGGAGGATTACATCTTCCAGGTCGAGGTGCCCATGGAGGATGCGACCGAGGTCAAGAACGGTCAAAAGAAGATCGTGCGCCGCGTGCGCATTCCCGGCTACGTGTACGTGCGCATGGATCTCACCGAAGCTTCGTGGCGAGTGGTGCGTGACACCCCGGGCGTGACCGGCTTTGTGGGAAACAGCACCGATCCTGTACCTCTCTCGTTCGATGAGATTTACTCTCTGTTGGCGCCGTCGGTCAACCTCCCCGAGAAGAAGAAGTCCTCTTCTTCCAAGGCCAAGGAAAAGGCCATCCCGGCGTTCGAGGTGGGCGAGTCCGTCACCGTCATGGACGGCCCCTTCGAAACGATGCCCGCCACGATCGCGGACATCGACAACACCAACCAGAAACTTCGGGTTCTCGTGTCGATCTTCGGCCGCGAGACCCCGCTCGAGTTGGGCTTCGAGCAGGTCGCCAAGATCTGAAAACGCCCGCCCGCACTCGCGGGACCGTAGTGGGAGGGTGCCGAACGGTATCCGCCCGAACCACGACAAGAAGGAAGAGCAATGGCTCCCAAGAAAAAGGTCGCGAGCATTATCAAGCTCCAGATCCAGGCTGGACAGGCGACGCCTGCTCCGCCGATCGGCCCGGCACTCGGTGCCGCCGGTGTGAACATCGTTGAGTTCACCAAGGCCTACAACGCCGCCACCGAAAGCCAGCGCGGCAACATCGTCCCGGTTGAGATCACCGTGTACGAGGATCGCTCGTTCACGTTCATCACCAAGACTCCGCCCGCTGCACGCCTCCTCCTCAAGGCCGCAGGCCTTGACAAGGGCTCACCCGTGCCCCACACCCAGAAGGTGGGCAAGGTGACCATGGAGCAGGTCAAGGAGATCGCGCAGACCAAGATGCCCGATCTCAACGCAAACGATATTGACGCCGCCGCGAAGATCGTGGCTGGAACCGCGCGTTCCATGGGCATCACGGTGGAGGGCTGATCCAAATGGCAAAGAAATCAAAGGCATTCCAGGACGCCGCCGCACTCATTGAGGAAGGTCGCCACTACGCGCCCCTCGATGCCGTGCGCATCGTCAAGAAGTCCGGTTCCAAGAAGACCGACTCGACCGTTGAGGTCGCCATGCGCCTGAGCGTTGACCCCCGCAAGGCGGACCAGATGGTGCGCGGCACCGTCAACCTCCCGCACGGCACCGGTAAGACCGCCCGCGTCATCGTGTTCGCGACCGGCCCCCAGGCCGAGGCAGCACGCGCCGCAGGCGCCGACGAGGTCGGCGACGACGACCTCATCGAGAAAGTTGCAGGCGGCTGGACCGACTTCGACACCGCCGTGGCAACCCCGAACCTCATGGGTAAGGTGGGCCGCCTTGGCCGCGTGCTCGGTCCCCGTGGCCTCATGCCGAACCCCAAGACCGGCACCGTCACGATGGACACCGCGAAGGCTGTCAGCGACATCAAGGGCGGCAAGATCGACTTCCGCGTTGACCGTGCTGCCAACCTTCACTTCATCATCGGCAAGGCCTCGTTCACCGAGAAGCAGCTCGTGGAGAACTACGTTGCAGCTCTCGAGGAGATCCTGCGCCTCAAGCCGGCGAGCTCGAAGGGCCGCTACATCTCGAAGGTCACGATGTCCACGACCTTCGGTCCCGGTGTTCCGATCGACGTGAACCGTACGCGCAACCTCACCGAGGAGACCGACGAGGCCTGAGCCTCGAAGCTCCCGGAGAGCACAGCATAAAAGAGTGGGCCCCGCGCAATGCGCGGGGCC
>NZ_KV789422.1:0-30615 GCF_001807585.1 Dermabacter sp. HMSC08H10 | reverse complement strand
TCGGGCTTAGGCTCGAGCGATGGTGCGTCCGTGGAGTCCGTGGTGGGGGCCGGCTCCGGGGTCGGCTGTTCCGTGGGATCCCGTGACGGTTCTGGTTCGGGCTCGGGCGCGGGGGCCCAGAGAAAGCACGGATCCTCACCCGGGTGCTCAATCCACCACTTCACCCAGCGGAAGCCCGCGAAGAAGAAGTATTCCTCGCCCGGCACAACACACTTGGGGGCATCGGGCTGAGCCGGCTCAGCGCCGCTCGTGGGGCTGTCGGAGACAGAAGGTGCCGACGGTTGCGTAGAATCGCCCGCCGCGAAGGCTAGAGGCGCAGCCGGGATTCCCGACAGTGAAAGTGCCAACGCGATCGCGCCCGCGCGCGCGGCAAGGCGGCGATGTCGGGACTGGAGACTGCGTGCCGGCGCGTGGTGCGCTGTGCGGCGCGCGCCGGTTCGTGAAATGGACATGCAGTCTCCCCGGGAAAGAGCGATGTAGAGCGCGAAAATGGCGGCGCGAGAATCGCGCAACGGTGTCTAGGGTACGCGCCAGTAAGTGTGAATGTCACCCCTGTTATCATTTTGTAATAGAAACTGGACCGATTGATGCATAAATCGTCATCGCTTCGTCGCAAAATCGGGAGTGCCCGTTCACCCGGACACTCCCGATTCTCTGCAAAAACAGTCTCTGAAAAGGGACTATTCGCTCAAAGCGGCATCGACAACGTCCTTGGCTGCGGCCTGGACGCTCTTGAGGTGATCTTCGCCCTTGAAAGATTCGGCGTAGATCTTGTAGATGTCCTCGGTGCCCGAGGGGCGCGCCGCGAACCATGCGTTCTCAGTCGTGACCTTGAGGCCACCGATGGGGTCACCCGAAGGGGCACTCGTCATGATCGCCGTGATCTCTTCGCCTGCGACGCTCGTAGCACTGACCGCCTCGGGAGAGAGGTTCTTGAGTTTCGCCTTCGCCTCGCGATCGGCCGGTGCGGAGATTCGCGCGTAGGCGCTCGCCCCGAATTCCTCAACGAGGTCGCAAAGATGCTCGTGCGGGTTTTTGCCCGTGACGGCCGTGATTTCCGAGGCGAGCAGGGCGAGGATGATACCGTCCTTGTCGGTCGTCCACACATCGCCGTTCATGCGCAGGAACGATGCCCCCGCGCTTTCCTCTCCGCCGAAGCCCACTGACGAGTCGAGCAGCCCGGGCACGAACCACTTGAAGCCCACGGGAACCTCGAGCACCTCGCGGCCGATCTTTGCGCCGACGCGGTCAATGAGGGAACTCGAGACGAGGGTCTTGCCGATCTTGGCGTTGCTCGGCCATTCGGGGCGGTTATTGAACAGGTAGGTGATGGCAACCGCGAGGTAGTGGTTGGGATTCATGAGACCGCCCTGTGGCGTGACGATGCCGTGGCGATCAGAATCCGTATCGTTACCCGTTGCGATATCAAACTTTTCGCGCTGCTCGAGAACCGAGGCCATTGCCCACGGGCTCGAACAGTCCATGCGGATGATGCCGTCGGCATCAAGTGTCATGAACGAGAACGTCGGATCGACCTCGGGGTTGACCACCGTGAGGTCGAGCCCGTGACGCTCGGCGATGCGGGCCCAGTATTCAACGGCCGCGCCACCGAGAGGATCGGCGCCGATTCGCACCCCTGCTTTCGCGATAGCCTCGAGGTTCACAACGGAAGGAAGGTCCTCGACGTAAGTCGTCGTGAAGTCGTAGCGCCCGGCGCCCTCAACCGCCTTTGCGGCACTGACGCGGCGTAACTCGCGAAGGCCGCCCGCGAGGATCTCGTTCGCACGATTAGCGATCCAGGACGTCGCGTCGGTGCCCGCGGGTCCACCGTGCGGCGGGTTGTACTTGAAGCCGCCGTCGCGTGGCGGGTTGTGGCTCGGCGTCACGACGATGCCATCGGCGCGCGACTCATCGCTCGCGCTCTTGCCGCGATTGTGCACGAGAATCGCGTGTGAAACGGCCGGCGTAGGCGTGTACCCATCGCCCGAGTCAATGAGTACGGTGACGCCGTTGCCCACGAGCACCTCGAGGGCGGTGTCGAACGCGGGCTTGCTCAGCACGTGGGTATCGCGGCCCATGAAGAGTGGGCCGCGAATGCCCTGCCCCGAGCGGTACTCGATGATCGCCTGCGTGGTCGCCGCGATGTGGCCCTCATTGAACGCCGTGTCGAGAGAGCTGCCGCGGTGCCCGGAGGTTCCGAAGCTCACCGCCTGATCGGGGTTCGCGGGATCCGGCTGCAGCGAATAGTAGGCGTCGACAACCGAGGCCGGGTCGATCAGATCGGAAGGAAGCGGGAGCTTCCCCGCCCGTTCGTGAACCATGGAAAACTCCTCACATCCTTTGTGCCCGCGTGGGCACTTCTAATTCCTGCTGCGGCCGATCGCGCGGACGATCATGACGATGATGCCCACGAAGAAGAGCAGGCCGCCGATGAGACCGCACACGAGGGAGCCGAGGCCCCAGCCGATCCCAGCGCCCAGCATGTTGAGCGGGTTGATCGGGCCGATGACGGACACGGGAGCACTTACGCCTTCACACGTGAGCGTGCCTTTGCCCTCGACGTTGTTCGCTACGAACGAGTCCTTGTAGGTGACGTACTCCTGCCCGTCAATGGTGAGGGACTCGGAGTCCGACGAACCCGCCTCGGCTTGAAGCTCGGTTCCGTCCTCGAGCACGGCCTTGCACGTGGCATTCTCAGCGTCGACTTTCGGAACGTAGACGACCATCACCTCAAGGCCGTCGACCTCGAAGTCGTAGGTGGCCTTGCCGCCGGCGAACTCGCTATTGGCCTTGTCGAGTTTCGAAAGATCACCCATCTCGCTCACAAAACCCGAACCGGTGCGCCACACAGCAACGCCGAAGAGAACCGCGGAAACGATCAGGAGAAAGACGCCGATGAGCGTCAGGATGATGCCGATGGGCTTTTGCTTCGGCTTCACGGCCGCGCCACCGTAGCCATAGGGAGTGCCGTAGCCCCCGAAGGCGCCCTGTTGAGCCTGCGGTGCGTACTGGGGCTGCGAGTACTGATTCTGCGGCTGGAACTGCTGGCCGCTTTGCGGGTACTCGGGTGCGCTCTGGTACGGGTTCGAGCCCTGCGGCTCGGAAGCGCTCGGCTGACCATACGAGTTGTGCTGGTTAGGTGCCTCGTTGGCGCTTTGCCCGTAGGTGGGACGCGGGCGATCGTTGCCGTTGAAGGAATCGGACACGTGTGCCTCCAGGAAAGTCTAAGTAGGGACCGCGATCACGAAGGTGATGCGCTGCACGTTCAAGCCTACAAGGTTGCCTTGATGCCTAGATGGAAAAGCGTGCGATGCTCACGCGAGCGCGACAAAGGCTGACCCCCACCCGAGCGCCGCGCACGCGAGTGGTGTGAGCGCCCACCACAGCGCGATCCGTCCGAGCACATGCCAGGAAACCGACCTTTTCGAGGCGGCTAGCGACGACCCCACGATGGAGCCAACGAGCGTAAACGACGAGGACAGGGGGAACCTAAGCCACACGCTCGCACCGTAGAGCAGGAGGGCGGTTGAGGTCTCCGCCGCGAGGCCTTGGCTCACCGTGAGGTCCGTGAGGCGCCTGCCTAGTGTGCGCACGATTTCGCGTCCGCCAACAAACGTGCCAAGCGCCATCGCTCCCGAAAGAAGCACCGCGATCCACAGCGGAAGGGCGGCCAAACCCGCGTGGGAAGAAAGGAGGTGGCCAAGGGAGCCGTCGGACTCCGGCCCGTGCGTGTGGGAGCCGATCGCGCCGGATCGCCCGAGCCCCGCGAGTGCCACGACGACGATCGCGAGTGGCAGGCGGATATTGCTAAGCCCGTGCCCGAACGCGACGAGCCCCGCGGTGACTGTTTGCGTCCAGCGAACGGTTTGCGTTGTCAGGTGTCGCTTGGACTGCAACCCGCTTACGACCCGCGTCAGGGCGAAACTCAAGGCAAAACCGACAACGGGGCCGATCAGCACCGGGATAAACACGACAGCGATCGGGCTGAGCTGGCGCACGTCGCCGAGGGCACCCGCGAATGCGCCGGCGAGCGCCGCGAGAGTCGTGACCCACCCCGAAAGAGGAATGCCGCGCCACCACCCCACGATCAGGCACGCGACCGCAGTGATGATTCCGCAGGCGAGTGCGGTCCCGAGAGCGTCGGGTTGATCGAGAAGCGCTCCCGGAACACCCACGATCTGCACGAGTGAGGACTGCAGAAACATCAGGCTCACGAGGCCAAACATCGCCCCCGCGCCGTTCATGATTGCCGCGTAAGTCAGGGCGACACGCTCGGGAAGCACTCGCGTGACGATCGTGGTCGTCACCGCATTTGAGGCATCCTGGGCGCCGTTCGTGAACGCCCACAGGATCGAAAGGGCAACGATGCTCCAGGTGAGCATCAGACGTCCTTGACTCGCAACAGATCGGCGCAGCGCGAAAGATTCTGGAAGGCGAGTAGGACGCACTCGAGGGCCGCGATCACTTCGCGCGTGCGCGCGGTGGCGGCGAAGTCTGAAGGGTTCGTGCAACCGTCCCACAGTTCGGCGATGGCCGTTCGGGAATGCTCAGAGGCGTGGGTCGTGAGGCGCCGCATATCTTCGTCGAATCCTGAAAGTTGCTGCGGTTTGTCCAGTTGCCACGCGCACTGCACGACGAGCTCCGATGCGCGCTCGATGATTGAGAGGATCTCGAGAAGTCGATTCGGGAGCCTACCCACGTTGAGTCGTCGAGTGAGATCGGCCGTGCGCTCCATTTCGCTCACGCACAGTTTCATGGCGGCGGCGACGCCGTGAAGGGCATCGGCCTGGAACGGCGTGATGAGGCTTGTGGCGAGCCTGTTCGCGATCCTGTGGTTCAGCTCGGCCGCATCGATCATGTGTGTTTGAAGGCGGTCGAATGCCGAGGACCGGCCCTCTCCTTCGAGGGCGAGACTCTCCGCTAGGGTCTCTGCGCTGACCTGTACGCATTGCGCGAGGTCCGTGAAGATGTGATACACGGATTTTTCGCGAGGAGGGGAAAACAGCGGCATGGCCTCAGGGTACCGCCCGAACGTAACGAAATCGGGCGTGGAGAGGGTCGAACACCTCACGAAGAGGGGTGAAGCGCCGGACCGGGGGCGCCTGTCGGCGCGAAGGCCGCTCGTAGCGGCAAATGTTGGAGCCCGGGGCCACCGCGGCCCGGCGCGCACACAAGCCTAACAGTGAAGGGGGTGTGTGCTTCAACCCCACGAATTGCCGCTACGCGAGCGTGCCGGCCGCTGCTGATCGGGCTGCCTCGTTGAGTGCCTCGCCGGTTTTAAGGAGACGATCGGCGCGCTTGGTGAGCTCCTCGGGCGTCGCGGGGGTCCCGAATGAACGCGCGAGTTCGGTGCGAGAGGCGGGGGAGTCGGCGGCGTGGGCCGATCCGTAAGCGGCGAGCATCGCGACGGCCGCCGCGCGCGAGAGCGCCACCGAAAGATCGCCCGTGAATGCGCCCGAGAGAATCGCATCGAGCGTCACGCGCATCGAATCGATCGTGGGCGGATCGCTAAACCCTACGAGGTAGGTGAGGCCCGGCGCCGTGGATTGACCAAGCTCGAACAGGCGCCGAACCTCGTCGGTATCGCGTTGAACCCACGTGTGCAGGACGTACAGTCGCCACAGGGCGCCCGGAAGCGAGGCCGGCTCCGCCCCGGACCACAGCGCAGCGAGATCTTCGAGGCCCTCCCGCTCAACGAGTCTCAGCACGCGCTCGACAACCTCGGGTCGGGCATTCTCGCGCGTCTCCCGCAGGAGCGCCGCCGCGCTCTCGTGCGCCGCCTGATTCTTGAGGGCAGGATCGACACCTCCCTCGATCGCCTCTTGACGCTGGGGGGACAGAGATGCGGGACGCCTAAACTGTGCCATGCATCAACCCTACCCGCGACGGCTCGCACCGCCTTTGGGTACGGTAGTTCCGACGGTTGCCGGCAACCGTCGGACCCCATCCCCTTGGCCTCACCCGAAGGAGAACGCCGTGGAAGCCTTCATGATGACCCTTAGCTCCGGCGTGGTGAGCGGAGTGCGCCCGTACCTCATGCTGCTCGTGCTCGGTCTTGCGGGGCGCTTTCTCGAGGTGCAGGAGATTCCCCAGGTGATGCAGCGCACCGACGTTCTGGTGATTGCCGCGATTCTCGTGATCGTGGATTTTCTCGCGGATAAGGTGCAGTTTCTCGATTCGGTGTGGGATGGCATCAACAGCTTTGTGCGGCCCGTGGCCGGCGGCGCGATCGGTTTCCTGCTTGGTGGGAAGACGGACACGACGACCGCGGTGGTCTACGCGGCTGTGGGCACGTTCGCGGCACTTGGCACGCACGGCGCGAAAGCTGCGACCCGCGCGGCGGTCAACGTCTCTCCCGAACCGGTCTCGAACGTGGTCGTAAGCGTGATCGAGGATATTGCTGCCGTTATCCTCTCGATTCTCGCGGTGCTGCTGCCGATCCTTGCGGGCATCGCCGCGGTTTTCATCCTGATCGCGGCGGTGGTTGCGATCGTCGTGCTCGTGCGGTTCGTGCGTCGATGGCGTGGACGCCGTGCCGCAACGAAAAGGGCGGCACCCGAAGGCGCCGCCCCTGATGTGAACTAGCGACTAGATCAGACCGCGCCTCTTGAGCAGCGGCTCGTACTGGGCCTCGCGACCCGTCATATCCTTGAAGGCTTCGGGGATCGGGCGCGTTGCGCCGATCGAGAGCACGTGGGCGCGGAACTTGTCGCCGTTCTCGCGCGTGAGCCCGCCGTTCTCTTCGTACCAGGCGACCGTGTCCGCGTCGAACACCTCAGCCCACAGGTATGAGTAGTAGCCGGCCGCGTAGCCGCCCGAGAACGTGTGGTTGAGATAGCTCGTGCGGTAGCGCGACTCGACGAGTGGATGCATGAGGCCCGCGTCCTCAAGCGAGGCCTGCTCGAACACGACCGGATCCTCGATCGGCTCGGCCTCGAGGGAGGCGGGGAGGCGGTGCCACGCCCAGTCGAGTGCGGCGGCGCGCAGATATTCGACCGTGCCGAAGCCCTCGCCCCACTGCTGTGAGGCGGTCACGGCATCGATGAGCTCCTGCGGCACGACCTCTCCGGTTTCGACGTGCTTGGCGTAGTTCGGCAGGATCTCCGGGTGGAACATCCACATCTCGTTGACCTGGCTCGGGTACTCGACGATGTCGCGCTCGACGCTGAGGCCCGAGAGGGTCTCATACGCGACTTTCGAGAAGAGGCCGTGGAGGGCGTGGCCGAACTCGTGGAAGAGCGTGCTCACTTCGTCGAGGGACACGAGCGCCACATCGCCATCAGCGGGTGCGCTGATGTTGAGGTTGTTGACGACGACGGGCTTCGTGCCCTCCGCGAGCGACTGATCGACAATGTTGTTCATCCACGCGCCACCGCGCTTCGTCTCGCGCGTGAAGTAGTCGCCGAGGAACAGGCCGAGCCCCTCGCCGCTCGCGTCGAAGACCTCCCAGACCTTGACCTCGGGGTGATAACCCACGAGGTCTTCGCGGCGCTTAAAGGTGATGCCATAGAGCCTTTCGGCGGCGTAGAACACGCCGTCCTCAACAACGCGATCAAGCGCGAAGTAGGGGCGAAGTGCCGCGGTATCCACGCTGAACTCTTCGGCCTTGACCTTGTCGCTGTAGAAGGCCCAGTCCCACGGCTCGAGAGTGTCGATGCCATCCTGCTTTGCGCGGGCCGCGATCTTTTCGGCCTCGCGGTTGGCGTTCGCCATCGCGGGTGCGCTCGTCTTCGCGAACAGCTCATCGACCGCGGCGGCGGTCCGGGCCGTGCGGTCGGCAACGGCGAGCGAGGCGAAATCCTCGAAGCCAAGCATCGCGGCCTTGCGGGCGCGCAGCGCCGCGATCTCGGCGGCCATTTGCCACGTGCGATCGCCGCGCTCGATGCTCGCCTCATACAGGCGCTTGCGTACGTCGCGATTCGTGAGCGAGCTGAGCGCCGGCTGATTCGTGGGGAGGATGAAGGTGAGAAGCCAACCCTCGCGGCCGGCTTCCTTCGCGGCGCGCGCGGCGGCGGCCTTCGAATCCTCGCTTAGCCCCGCGAGCTCGTCCTCGTTCGTCAGGTGAAGAGCCGCGGCGTTCATGTCCCGTGTGACCTGCTGACTGAACTCCGTTTGCGCCTTGGAAATTTCGAGGTTGAGCTTCGCGAGCTCCTCGCGCTGCTCCTCGCTCAGGGCCGCGCCCGCGAGTGTGAAACGCTGATGGAACTTCTCCGTGAGCCGCACCTGCTCGGCGTCGAGCCCCGCCTCCTCGCGGGTCTCGTACACGGCGTTGAGCCGTTCGAAGATCTGCGGGTTGAGGTGCAGCTCGTTATCGAGCTCCGTGAGGAGCTCGGACACCTTCGACTCGATCTCAAGGAGCGGTTCGGTACCGTCGGCGCTCGCGATGTTGTAAAACACGGTCGCGGCGCGGTTCAGGGTGCGGCTCGGTTGATCGAGCACCGCGACGACGTTCTCGAAGGTGGGCTCCGAGGTGTCGTTCGCGATCGAAGCGTAGGCCTCGCGCGCTTCGCGAATGCCCTGCTCGATCGCAGGCAGGTAGTGGTCGTCGCGGATCGCGGCGAAGTCGGGAAGGTTGTAGGGGAGGCTTGAGGCCTCGAGGAGCGGATTGGACGTCGCTGTTGCTTCTTCACTCATGCGGTAACCGTACCGAACGCCTACCCGCCGCGCACCGGTGTACCACAGTCCAAAACGCCTCCGTCCGCCCCACCGGATACAGCCAGGTGGGGCGGATGCGTGAAGGGGAATACGTGGAGTGTGGCGGCCGTCAGTTCACGCGCGTGAGGCGCAGCAGCACCGTGTTTTCAGGGTTCAGGATCGGGGTGGTTATTCCGACGCTCGCCCACGCCCTACCGCTCAGCACTTGATCCGCGACCCCGCGCTCGTGGAGTTCGGCGTTGAGGCGCTCGTAGTCGCGCGCATTTCCCGGCGTGGGGGCGAGGAAGCCCGAAGCGCTGCTCATGACGGGCGAGGGGACGTAACCCGAGGGCTTCGCGCCCGGCACGAGGACTTCGAGCCTGTAGCGCGCATCGTCGTCGAGACCCGGGAAGTAGAGGCGGCCCGTCTGGTTAGCGTCGCTTCGTGAGAGAGCCGTGAAGGCAAAGAGTGCTCGGGAGGCATCGCGCGAGACGACGCCGTGGAGCGCGACCGAGTCGTCCCCGAGGTCCACGCGTACCCGATCGCCCGTGAAAAGAAGATCGCGCTCGTCCTTATAGAGCTGCACCCACTCGCGAAGCTCCGCCATCTCCTCGTCGGTGGCAAGCCGCAGATCCCATTCGATGCCGAAATGCCCGAAAAGCGCGGTCGCGGCGCGGTAGCCGATCGAGTGGAGGCGGCCAGTCGTGTGGGAGGCGCCCGAGGCGACGTGCGAGCCCATGAGCTCCAGGGGAATCAGCTGGTTCGTCCAGCGATTCATCATTTGGCGTTCGAGCGGATCAATGCAATCCGATACCCACACGCGGTCCGTGCGCTCAAGAACGCCAAGGTCCACGCGCGCACCACCCGATGAGCACGATTCGATCTCGAGGCCCGGGAAGCGTTCCTTCAGCTCATCGAGGAGGCGATAGGCGGCGAGGGTCTGCGCGTGAGTCGCGGGCTGGCCGGTTTCGCGAAAGCCCGCTTCGATGAGGTCGCGATTGTGATCCCACTTGATGTAGTCGATGTCGTTGGCCTCGAGGACCTGGACCATCTGATCGCGCACATGCGCGTACGCCTCGGGAATCGCGAGGTTGAGGACCTGCTGGTGACGCGACTGCTCGGGCAGCCGCTGCATCGTTGTGCCCATGATCCACTCGGGATGCTCGCGCGCCACGGCCGAATCCTCGTTGACCATCTCCGGCTCGAACCACAGGCCAAACTGCATGCCGTGGCCCTTGACGTGCTCGATGAGTGGCGTGAGCCCGTTCGGCCACACGTCTTCGCTCACGACCCAATCGCCGAGGCCCGCGTAGTCGTCGCGGCGATCGCCGAACCAGCCATCGTCAAGAACGTAGCGCTCAACCCCGAGCTCCGCGGCACGATCCGCGAGATCCTTGAGACGGTCGAGGTCATGATCGAAGTAGACGGCCTCCCACACGTTCAAGGTGACGGGGCGGTTCGTGTCCACGTGGTTCTCGCGCGAGCGCAGCCACGCGTGGAAACGCTGCGCGACCTCGTCGAGGCCCACGCCGTGGCTCGCGTAGACGTGAGGCGACTCGTAGCTCTCGCCGTGCGCGAGCACGACCTCGCCGGCGAACAGCCCTTCGCCGCCCGCAAGGATTGTCTCTCCCGCACTCGTACGCTCCACGACGTGACGGTGCTGGCCCGAAAAGCCCGAGTGCAGCGCCCATACCTCGCCGGACGAGTAGGTGAAGCCCCGCTCGCCCACGTGCATGAGGAACGCCGAATCGGCCCCGGTGCGCCCGCGGCGATTCTCGCGCAGGTGCTGGCCCACGCGCACCGGCAAGCGCTGGGGTTCGCGCTCGCGGGTCCAGCGGCCAGCAAAATCAAGGATTTCGTTCGCTTCCGACGGCACCGGGAGCGCCATCGTGAACGACTGCAGCCGGTAGTTTCCCTCTCCGCGATTGGTGAGCGTGCCGCGCATGCGCACGAGCCCAGAGTTCAGTAGTTCGAGGGTGAGCACGACTTCAAGACCGAGGGCGGCATCCTCGAGCGTGAGGGAGAGGACGTCTTTTTCTCCGGAACCGTCGGGCACGTTCTGCCGTAGCGTGTGCGCCACAAGGCCGAGTCGCGGGGCGAAGCCGGAGCCGTTGTCGCGCCCGCCAAGGAGGCCGGGCTCACCGAGCCAGCCGTCGGCATCCTGGGGGAGGAGGCCCGTGCGTGGGGGAATGTCGAGGGCGTTCTGGTTCGGGGCAACCGTTGCGGCATCGAGGATGAGGTCGAGCTCGTCGCGCGTGAGGTCGCCGAGGTCGGAGCCCCAATAGGCGACTGCGGGCATCCGGCCCTCGGTCAGGTCGAGGACGATGCCCACCCCCGCGCGGCTCAGGTAGAGCGCGCGTTCACTTTCGAGCGCGCGAGTGGCACAGGAGCGGAACGCGCGAAAAGAACGCGAAGCAGCGGTGGCGTGGGCGGTGCGGGCGAGTGGCATGAAGGAGGTCCTTTGTGCTCGGGGGCATCCGTGACCCACTTATTTTCGCACCAAAATAAACCCGCGTCCACCTTCGCAGTCAGGGCGGAGACAATGACGGGGAGGGGCAGCCTCGGGGATCCTGGTCTGGTGTCGGGGTCGAGGAAGCGCAGAGCGTGTGGAGATTGACCGCGGAGGGTAGGGAGTACACTCAGCCCATGGAATTCACGCAGGCGGCGAAGCTACAGAACGTCCTCTACGACATCCGCGGGCCGGTCCTCGACGAGGCCGCGCGCATGGAGAACGAGGGCCACCGCATTCTCAAGCTCAACATCGGCAACCCCGCGCCGTTCGGCTTCGAAACGCCCGACGAGATCCTCGTCGACTTCATCCGCCAGGCTCACGTCTCCCAGGGCTACACCGATTCCAAAGGCATTGTCGCGGCCCGTCGCGCCGTCGCCCAGCACTACCAGACCCGCGGCCTGCCAGGGCTCCACCTCGACGACATCTACCTCGGCAACGGCGTGAGCGAGCTGATCCAGCTCACCGCTCAGGCACTCGTCAACGACGGCGACGAGGTGCTCATCCCCATGCCCGACTACCCGCTGTGGACCGCGTGTGTCACCCTCGCGGGCGGGACTCCCGTGCACTACCGCCTCGATGAAGACAACGACTGGTTGCCCGACCTCACCGACATCGCCGACAAGGTCACTCCCCGCACCAAAGCCATCGTCGTCATCAACCCCAATAACCCCACCGGTGCGGTGTACACGAAAGAGAACCTCACGGGCATCGTCGACATCGCCCGCAAGCACGGGCTCATGATCCTCGCCGACGAGATCTACGACAAGATCCTCTACGATGACGCGACCCACACCTCGATCGCCTCGCTGGCCCCCGATCTCTTCACGATCACCTACAACGGCCTGTCGAAGGCCTACCGGGTCGCGGGTTTCCGTGCCGGCTGGATGGTGCTGTACGGACCCAAAGAGCACGCCAAAGGCTTCATCGAAGGCCTCGACATGCTCTCGAACATGCGCCTATGCGCCAACGCTCCCGCGCAGCACGTGATCCCCACTGCGCTCGGCGGCTATCAAACGATCAAAGACCTCGTGGCCCCAGGTGGTCGGCTGCGCGAGCAGCGCGATGTCGCCTACGAGGCCCTCGCAAGGATCCCCGGCGTAAGCGTCAACAAGGCGAAGGGGGCGCTCTACATGTTCCCGAAGATCGACCTCGACATGTACAAGATCGAGGACGACGAAGAATTCGCACTCGGCCTGCTTCGCCAAAAGAAAATCCTCATCACAAAAGGCACGGGATTCAACATCCCCACACACGACCACTTCCGCGTCGTGACCCTGCCCGACGTGGACGTGCTCGAGAACGCGATCGACCGTATCGCCGACTACCTCGCGAGCATCCGCCGCTAGCAGCGTGTAGCGCGCCGGTTATTCGCCGCGCGCGATCCGGATCATCTGCTCGCGGTCGATCTCCTTGAGCGATGGGCGTGCGTTACCGTCGGAATCCTTCCGCTTCGCACCCGCCTGGATCTCGTGGTCGTGAAGGCGCAGCCACCCGTCCCAATCGACGTAGCGGATGCCGCGCTCATTGAGCAGGCGAACAATCGAGTCGGGGTCGCGATCCGGGCACGGCTCGAGCACGCCTTCCTCGATGTCTTCGATCATGTGGGTGACGGTCTCGATTGCGTCCGATTTCGTGGCACCGATCAGCCCAACGGGCCCACGCTTGATCCAGCCGTTCGCATAGCACGCGGGCACAACAGCGCCCTCGGCGGTCGTGACACGGCCCTCGTCGTTGTGGATAACGCCGCGCACCGGGTCATAGGGAACCCCGGGCAACTCCGAGCCGAAATAACCGACGGCGCGGTAGACCTGCTGGACGTCGTACTCGACAATCTCGCCGGTGCCCTCTAGTGTGCCGTCGTCGGCGAGTCGGGTGCGCTCGAATCGCATGCCCGTCACGCGGCCGTCCTCGCCGACCACTTCGACGGGCCGGTGCCAGAAATGGAGGTGGAGCCGACGCTTAACCTCGCCGCCATCGCGGTCCGTGGGCTCAGCGCCGCTCGCCTCGAGCTCCTTCTGCGCTTCGAGCCAGCCCTCGAACGTGCTCACGACCTGATCGATGCGTTTATCGGCGCGGATGCGCTCCCATTCCTCGTCGCTGATCTGCGCGAAATCGCGCTCGTCGAGGATGACCTGCACGCCTTTCGGGTGGGCGAGCTCGCGCGTTTCGAGCGGGGAGAACTTCGCCTGGGCGGGGCCGCGGCGGCCAAAGACATGTACGTCGGTGATCCGTGAGGCTTTGAGGCCTTCGTAGACGTTGTCGGCGATCTCGGTCGCAAGGAGCTCGTCGGCGCTTTTGGCGAGCATTCGCGAGACATCGAGCGCGACGTTGCCGTTACCGATCACGGCAACGGATTCGGCATCGAGTCGCCATTCACGCGGATAGTCGGGGTTCGAGTCGTACCACGCGACGAAGTCGGCAGCGCCGAAGCTGCCCTCGAGGTCGATCCCGGGGATGTCGAGTTGGGCGTCCTTGAGCGCTCCCGTGGCGAAAATGATCGCGTCGTAGCGTTCGCGCAGGTCCTCGAGGGTCAGATCCGTGCCGAACGTGACGTTGCCGAAGAAGCGCATGTCGCGACGGTCGAGGATGCGGTGAAGCGCTGTCGTGATGCCCTTGATGCGCGGATGGTCGGGGGCGACTCCGTAGCGAATGAGGCCGAACGGCGTGGGTAGCGCATCGAAAATATCGACCTCGATTGCGAGCCGGCCCTTCTTGACGTGCGGCGTCTTGTTGAACGTCTCCGCCGCATACACGCCGGCCGGGCCGGAGCCAATCACGGCGATGCGGAACGGGATGTCGGTGAAGGTGCTGGTCACGGAGGTCCTTGAGTTTGGCGGGCACGCCCGGCGCGCGTGTGTGCTTCGGGCTTTTCGATACTCGAGCCTAGCGTTAAAGCTCGCCTTGGGCGAGAAAGTGTGAGCAGCGTGCGGCCCGACGAACGCTCAGGTGCCGTCGGACCCTCCACGAAGGAAAACCGAGAGTGGATGGTGTTTTAGTATTCGGCCGGCTGCACAATCACAAAGCCGGGGCCGTGGAAGGCGAGCTGGAAGGCTTCGCCCGAGCCGCGGCCAATGAGTGCACCGGCATTAAAATCGTTCTTGATCTGCGGCTGGAGGTTTGCCGACCAGCACACGACGGCCTGCGGATCCACATACGTGGGCTGCTGCGAGCAGTCGAGCAGGAGCGGCTCACCGTGCGAGGCGATCGCGACCATGCCGTGTCCCTGGAGGAACAGGTTCGTGAAGCCGCCCGCGACGAGGCCCGCGCCGAGGCCGCCGCCGATCATCTTGATGTCCCACTCGATGCTCGAGTCGAAAGCGAGCATCTTCGAGGTGTTGAGGGAGAGGGCTTCTCCTTCGAGCTGGATGAGGAAGATCTGCGAGCCATTCTTGGCGAAGAAGATTTCGCCGTTGCCGGTGGTGCGCATCATGTTGGCGCCCTCGCCGGTGGCCAGCTTCTTGACGAGCTTCATGCCGCCGCCCGAGCCCTGGTACTTGAACTTCATCTCGCCCTGGTAGGCGACCATGGCCCCGGAGGAGGAGACGATTTCGGGTGCGCCGGGATCGAGACGGCAGCGCAGCATTCGCTTGGACTGGAGGGCCCAGCGGTCGTTGGTCTGGACTTCCTGGTGTTCGGGTGAAAAGAGTTCAGATCTCATGGCTTCACCCTAGGGTGAGCTAGCTCCTATTTTCCTGGAGATCATGAGAACAGAACAATTGTTATTGGAACCGCTTGAGCCGCAGCGAATTGCTCACCACGAAAACGCTGGAGAAGGCCATGGCCGCGGCCGCGATCACAGGACCAAGGAGCCCGAGCATCGCGAGCGGAATGGCGATGACGTTGTAGATGAATGCCCAGAACAGATTCCAACGGATCGTGCGCACACTCGCGCGCGAGAGCCGAATCGCGGTCGGGATCTGCGAAATATCGCCGCCCGTGAGCACGATGTCGCCCGAGTTCATCGCGGCATCGGTGCCGGTGCCCATCGCGAAGCCAAGATCGGCTTCGGCGAGGGCCGCCGTGTCATTAATGCCATCGCCAACCATTGCGACGCTTGCCCCTTCGCCGCGAAGGGACTTCACGAGGTCGAGTTTTGCCGCGGGGGTAAGCGAGGCGTGAACCTTCTCGATGCCGACTTCGCGCGCAATGTGTTCGGCCGCGGCAGGGTTGTCGCCGGTCGCCATGACGGGCTCGATGCCGAGCGCGCGAATCTCCTCAACGACCTTCGTCGCTTCGGGCTTCACGGTGTCGCTCACGCGCACGAGCCCCGCAACCTCGCCGTTGACGCGCACGAGGGAGGTCGTGTGACCCGCCTGCTCGGCTTCGCGGAGGGAAGCGGCGAGAGGGGCGGGCAGGCTTTCCGGGGCGGGCTTTTCATCTCCGAGGGTGGCCTGGCGAGCGTCGGACACCGCAGTAATCTCGACCTCCCACGGCCCCTTGTTCTCACCGAGCGACCCGCTCACGCGCGCCGTGAGCCCCCGGCCGGCGTGGGCTTCGGCCCCCTCGAGCACGAGCGCGTCGCTGCCGCTACCCGCAGCCTCGACGATCGCGCGCGCGATGGGGTGTTCCGAACCCGATTCGGCGGTGCCCGCGAGCGCGCGGACGTTTGCTTCGCTCCAGCCTTCGGCGGGTGTCACGGAGTGCACACGCATCGCGCCGCTCGTGAGAGTGCCGGTCTTGTCGAGAACGATCGACGCGATGTCGCGCGAAGCCTCGAGTGTGCTTGCGGAGCGGATGAGGATGCCGAGTTCGGCGCCACGGCCCGTGCCCACCATGATGGCCGTGGGGGTTGCGAGGCCGAGCGCACACGGGCATGCGATGATCAGAACGGCGACGGCCGCGGTGAATGCCTGTTCCGTGGTGCCCCCGAGTGCGAGCCACGCCACGAGCGTGAGGATCGACAACGCGATCACGACGGGTACGAAGATGCTCGCGACCTTGTCAACGAGTTGCTGAACCGGTGCTTTGGAAGCTTGCGCGTCCTCGACCATTTTCGCGATGTGGGCGAGCTCGGTGTCGGCGCCCACGCGCGTGGCGCGCACAAGGAGCCGGCCCGTAGTGTTGACGGTGGCGCCCGTGACCTCGGTTCCGGGGGCGACGTCCTCGGGGATGCTTTCGCCTGTGAGCATCGAGCGGTCGATGGCGGAGGAGCCCTCGAGGATCACGCCGTCTGTCGCGACCTTCTCCCCGGGCCTCACGACGAAAACATCGCCGACCCGCACCGCGCCGATGGGAACCTCGACTTCGGCGGTGCTGCCGTCGGACTGAAGCTCCATGATGGTGGCATTCTTCGCGCCGAGGTCAAGCAGCGAACGGATAGCTGCGCTCGACTGGTGGATGGCGCGGGCTTGCGCATAGCGGCCCACGAGCACGAGGGTCGTGATGACCGCTGCCGACTCGAAGTAGATTTCGTGCGCACCGTGATGGTTCCGGCTGAAAGCGGCGCCGAGGCTCATGTCCATCGTCATGCCGATTTCGCCTGCGCCGCCGAAGAGAAGGGCCCAGATCGACCACAGGTACGCGGCAAACGTTCCCATCGTGACGAGGGTGTCCATCGTGAAGCCGCCGTGCTTGATGTTCACCCAGGTCGCACGGTGAAATGGCGCGCCGCAGTAGAACACGACCGGCGTCGCGAGAACGAGCATCGCCCACTGCCAGCCGGGGAACTGCAACGCCGGGATCATTGAGATGAGGAAAATTGGCACCGAGAGGATCGCGGCGAGGATCGTGCGGATTAGCGTGTCGCGCTTGTCGCGCGCGGCGCGCTCCTCGGCGCTTGTGTCGGGGCCGTGGATCGATGTGCTTTCGGCTGCCGCCTCCCGCACGTGCGCCCCATAGCCGCCCTTTTCGACGGCTTCGACGAGCTGCGCATCGGTGATCGACGGGTCGCTCACCTGCACGCTCGCGCGTTCGAGTGCGAGGTTGACGACCGCGTCGACATCGCCCACCCGCCGCAACTTCTTTTCGACTCGCGCGACGCAGCTCGCGCACGTCATGCCTGTCACGTCGAGGGTCACGGTGCGGGGGTTGGTGCTTGTCACGAGGTCCTTCCAGGGTAGTGAGCGTGCGGTTGTGGGTGAGTGCGGGGCGGGTTAGTCGACGATGGCGTAGCTCTCGCTAGCTTCCTCGATCTCCGAGGCGATATCGATCTTCGTGAGGGGGCGGTCAGCCTCGATCGTCAGGGTCGATTTGCCACCCTTCACGAGTTCGACCTCGATGTTCGTGACGCCGGCGATTTCGCCGACTTCTTCCTTGATGGCATTGACGCAGTGGTCGCACGTGAGGCCCGTGATGAAGAAGGTGGAGGTAGTCATTGGTGCTCCTTAATTTGTGGGTATTCGTGAGCGCGGGGTGCGCCCCACACACCAACATACCCCCCAGGGGTATATCTTTCAAGGGGTGAGAGGTCGCTTCAGGGCTGCGCCTTCAGGGATCGGTAGCATGGGCGCATGAGTACCCCCACGAATTCAGGTGGCAACTTCGGCGCGCGCACACCCCAGCGCCGCCCCAGTTTCTACGAATCGCACCTTCGTGAAATGCTCGTCGACTCCGGATACGCCATTCATGAGCGCATCGGTAGCGGCGGCATGGGGATCGTCTACCGCGCAACCGACGCGGCCGGACTCGACGTTGCCCTCAAGGTGCTTCGGCCTGAAATCGCCGGCGACGAGCGCGCCCGTGCTCGACTCAGCCGAGAGATGCGCGCGCTTCAGCGCGTCAATCACCCGAACGTCTCTCGCGTGCTCGATGCCGAATTCGACCTCGATGTCGCCTTCCTTGTCACCGAGTACATCTCGGGCCCCACGTTCCAGAAAGTCATTGACGACTGGGGGCACCTTCCGCTGCGATGCGTACGCGAAATCGGCTTGCCGCTCGGCAAGGCCCTTCTTGACGTTCACGAGAAGGGGATCGTGCACCGCGACCTCAAACCAAGCAACATCATGCTTCGCACCGGTCATGGCTCGCACTTCGACTTCGACATCGATCCAGTCGATCCGGTCATTATCGACTTCGGCATCGCCCAAGCCGCCGAAGAGTCCCGCATGACCTCGACGGGGCTCATGATGGGCACGATCTCCTATCTTGCCCCTGAGGTGATCAGCAACAACATCGTCGACGCCGCTGCCGACTGGTGGGCCTGGGCCGCGATGCTCGCCCACGCCGCGACCGGCTTCCCGCCCTTCGGTAAGGGGCGACTCGGCACGGTCTACAACCTCGCTACGATGGCTGGACCCGACCTCGAGGGGTTGCCGGAGCCGTGCGTCGAATGGTTCAAGGGGGCATTTGCCCCTGAGCCTGGCGATCGCACGCCGCCGGAGAAGCTCATCGAGGCTCTCGAGCACGATGTGGATGCATGGGTGTATGGGAACTACGACCCAACCTCCTCGTCCCCATCTTCCCCTTCGACCCCCGCCGAGATCCCGACTTCTCGGATTGAGACAGGTGAACGCGGCACACTCGATGGTCCAATCGGCGCCGGAACGGCAGGCTCGGGCGCCGCGGCATCATCGGGTGCAGCAGCTCGCGCAGCTGAGGCAACGGCGCCCCTACCTCCGTATAGCTCCCCGGGGCCAGGAGGGGGAGAGGAGGAGAGCACCGGCGTAATCCACGACGCCACCGATGAATGGGACGACACGGATGAATGGGATGTCTCCAACGAGGAACCCACCCAAGTCATGCCCGTTCTCGACGAAACTCCCACGGCCCGATTCGCACCCATCTCGACCCCTGCTGCGCCGCCCGTCGCGCCGCACGCGGATGCGGTGCCGACGTGGCAACCGTCGGCACCGGTGCCGCAGGCGCCCATGCCAGCCCCTGGCTCGCAGGGCCCTTTCCCCGCGGCGCAGTACCCTCCGGCCCCCGGCGCGCAACCGTACGCGATGCCGCTGCAGCCCCTGCCCTACCACTTGCGCGAGCCCAGGCACCGCACAACGCTCGTGCTGCTCGGTATGGCGCTCTTCACCGCCTTCGGCGCACTCGTGCCGCTCGCCGCGCTCATCCTGCTCGTGCTGATGACAGCCCTTGCAAGAACGTGGCAGCGTTCATGGATCGCGCAGGAAAAAGGCCAGGACAGAGGGAAAGGCTCGGGTGGGATCACCGCTTCGATAGCGCTCTTGGCAGTGCCGCGATTCTTCGGTGCCCTTCTCGAGGCGCTCCTTCAAGCGCTCATCCCCGTAATCGTCACGGCCGGCGTTCTGCTCGCGACCGACGCCCTACTCGTGTGGCTCGCGCGCTTCGAGGTGCACTACGCCGTGTACGCGGGAGTGCTCGTGGGCGTTACGACCCTGTCGCTGTGGTGGGGTATCGGCTCACGCACGACGCGCTACGGCAGCCACCGCCTTTTGCACGCAGCCACACCGAGCGGGCTGTGGACCGCGATCTTCGCCGCCCTTCTCCTCGTGCTCATCGCAGCCGTGTGCTTCACGATTGCCTCGCGCGGCGGACACATCGACTACTTCCCCTACGTGGGTGAATTCCGCCTCGAAGACATCTCGCCCTGGAGGAAATGAGGCATCCACGCGCGTATCCTCTAAGCTGGCACGCGGCGATTCGCCGTTTACCGCATTCGACCCCTCCGGAGGATTCATGGCCGAGAAGCCGTCAGCGCAGGACGTGCGCGAAGCGCAGCGTATCGAGCTTCGCAAGCAGCGCGAAAAAGAGCTGAGCCGTCAAAAGCGCGCCCGCATGGCGATCATCGCTGCCATCGTCGTCGTGGCACTTGCACTCGTCGCCGGCATCGGCCTCCTGATCTACAAGGCGAACGCGCCTGAGCCTGAACTGCCGCTCAAGCAGCCCTCTTCTATCAGCAAAGAGGAGCCCGTGCTGTCCTTCAAAGCAGACGACACGAAGCCCGTCGTTGACGTCGTGTTCGACTACATGTGCCCGTTCTGTGGCAACTTCGAACAGATCAACAGCGCCGACCTCCACGAGATGATCGAGAGCGGCGATGCGACCGTGAACTTCCACGTGCGCACTTTCCTCTCCAAGAAGATGTCCACAACGGAGTACTCCGCCCGCGCCGGCGGAGCCGCCGTGTGCACCTTCGAAGACTCGCCCGAGGTGTTTCTGAAGTTCCACGAACTCCTCTTCGCCAACCAACCGGTCGAGGGTGGCCCCGGCCTGAGCGACAGAGAGCTCGTCACGTACGCCAAACAGGCCGGAGCGAAGGACGGCACCCTCTCGTGTATCAAGGACCAGAAATTCCGCCGCTACGCGACAGACGTGCTCGAACCCGCCGGCGCGAAACTCTCGCCGGCAACCCCGGCTGTGCTCATCAATGGCAAAGAATGGGGATCCGACGGCGCCTGGCAGACCCCCGGTGCGCTTAAGCAAGCTGTGGCCGCCTCGGGTACACCCGGTGCGAGCGATGCCGGTGGCGCAAGCGATTCGGGTAACTAAACTCGCGGCGCACGCTACACTAGTGCGAGCGCCGCAATGCTGAAGTAGCTCAGTTGGTAGAGCAGCTGTCTTGTAAACAGCAGGTCGTGGGTTCGAGCCCCATCTTCAGCTCCAAGAAAATCCCAGGTCGGGGCGACTTCGAGTCGTCAGGCCTGGGATTTTTTCGTGTGCTCTGGCCCTAACGACTGTGAGCGCTGCCAGGACATACTCGAGAGCGCGCGAAGCCTCCGAAGGCCCCCGCCCCTAAGAATGTAGGGGCGTAGTGTGGGTCACAAGTAAGTAGTGGCTCTCAACACACAGAGAAGGACCCCCATGACCGCCGCACCGCAGACTGTGCGCACACTTGCCACCCCATTCACCGTCAACACCGTCGAGATCCCCAACCGCCTTGTCATGACCCCCATGGGCAGCGACCTCGCGAACGCCGACGGCACCGTTGGCCCGCGCCTACTCAAGTACTGGCTCGAGCGCGCCGAAGGTGGCTGTGGCCTCCTCATCACCGAGATCACCCGCGTGAATGACGAGCACGGCGCCGGCACCCCGAAACAGCTCTCCGTGACCCGCGACGAGCTCGTGCCGCAGCTCGCCGAAGCCATCGAGGCCGTTCACGCGCGAGGCTCAAAGATTTTCCTCCAGCTCCAGCACCCCGGCAACCAGGGCCTTCCCCAGCTCAATAAGGGGCAGGTCACCGTCGGACCCTCCGCCGTGCGCTCCGAGCTCACCAAGGCCCCCGTGCGCGCCCTTGAAAACGAGGAAGTGAAGAGCCTCGTGCAGGACTTCATTAACGGCGCGCGCCGCGCGAAGGAAGCCGGTGCGGACGGCGTGGAAATCCACGGCGCCCACGGCTACCTCATTGACGAATTCCTTTCGCCGCACACCAATAAGCGCGAGGACGAATATGGCGGCTCATTCGAGAACCGCTGCCGCTTCCTCGTCGAGATCCTCGACGGCATCCGCGAAGTCGTGGGCCCCGACTTCCCGATCTCGGTGCGCCTTTCGGTATCGCAGTGCTACGACCTCATTGGCCTGCCCGGCGAAGGCAACGAAGTCGCCGACGGCGTGCGCATTGCGAAGGTCTGCGAGGAGCACGGTGCCGACCTCATCTCGGTGTCGTCGGGCACCTATGAAACGGGCATCACCGTCATCGAGCCCGTCAACACCCCGCGCAACTGGCGCGACCCGATGATCCGCGCCGTTCGCGACGCCGTGAGCATTCCCGTCATGGGCGTATCGATCATCCGCGAACCCGAGCAGGCCGAGAAGATGCTCAACGACGGCCTCGTGGACCTCATCGCGATGGGCCGCTCGTGGCTCGCCGACCCGCAGTGGGGAATCAAAGCCATCGAGGGCCGCGACGCTGACATCACGCGCTGCATTGGCTGCATGTACTGCTTCGAGGCGCTCTTCTCTGGCGGCCACATTGAATGCGCCGTCAACCCGCGCTGTGGGTTCGAATCGGAGTTCCCGCTCGAGCTCGAGCGCAACGCCGAAGGTCGCACGGCTCTCGTGATCGGTGGTGGCCCCGCGGGCTGCGAAGCTGCCGAAACACTCGCGAAGCGCGGCG
The DNA here is from genome assembly GCF_001807585.1 of Dermabacter sp. HMSC08H10. NCBI lineage: Bacteria > Bacillati > Actinomycetota > Actinomycetes > Micrococcales > Dermabacteraceae > Dermabacter > Dermabacter sp. HMSC08H10. The sequence goes on along the minus strand of NZ_KV789422.1, from coordinate 8,506 downwards.
CGAAAGTCACCCTCGTCGAGGCGATGGACACCCTCGGCGGTCAGGTTGTGCCCGGCACCAACCCGCCCGGCAAGGACCCGATGGGCTGGCTCGTCGAGAACTACACCCACCGTCTTGAGAAGGTCGGCGTTGATGTGCGGCTGTCGACTCGTTTCGGGGTTGAGGACGTGCGCGCGTTCGGTGCTGACGCCGTGATCGTCGCGACCGGCGCAACCCCGGTTGTGCCGAACATTCCCGGCATCGATGGCGACAATGTTGTGGATGCGATCGATATTCTGGGAGGTACTCGCGAGGTCGCGGGCCGCGCGATTGTCGTGGGGTCTGGCATGACCGGCCTCGAAACCGCTGAGCTAATTGCGGCAAACGGTGGCGAGGTCGCCGTGTACGAGATGGCGCCGCAGCTCGGGGCTGGGGCGTTCCACATGAACCTCGTCTCGGTCACCTCGAAGCTCAAGAAGGCCGGCGTCCCCATGAACACGGGGCACCGTCTCGTGGAGGTGACCGGCTCGGGCGCAGTTTTCGAGGCTGACGGTTCCCAGCTCATCGTCGATGCCGAGACCGTGGTGCTCGCGATCGGTATGCGCAGCGAGAATAGACTCGCCTCCGAGCTCGAGGCTGCGGGAATCGAGTTCCGTACCGCGGGTGACGTGTCGAAGGTGGCGAAGGTTGCTCAGGCGGTGGCTACGGGGTACCGCGTGGGCCTCGAGGTCTGATTCGCTGCTGTCCGGGGCCTATTTCATGGGGCCCGGGCGATTCGCTCAACGATGGGGGCGCTGCTGAGGCGGCGCCCCTTTGCTTGTCGCACCTTGTGTGACTTGCGGAGCCGCCCCGTATTTTGCGTGATGACTTACGTGGGAACACGGGAGAAGGGAAGGCGGCAGGAGGATAAGCAGGGCAGGGGGGAAATAGGGCCGGGGGACTGGGCTCAGCCGCGGCTTGCCTTGAGCGCCGCCCTCACCGCCGCGCGTACGAAGTCGTTGAAGCCCGCTGCATCGATGAAGCCCTGGATCTCGAGGTGAGTCCACCCGTGGGCGCTCGCCCACACGGCGCGCAGGAGCGTTGTGGCATCGGAGGGGGAGGTGTCGACGGTGGCGCCGTATTTTGTGCGGCCTTCCGACATTGCCTGCGCGAGGTGCTTCGCGATGCTTTCGAACTCGCCGATATCGGTGCCGAGTGCGCGGAACGCCGTAAGCAGATGGTTGTCTCGACGTGAAAGACCGAACCCGATGGAGTCCGGGGTGGCGTCGGAATCCTTGGCGGCTGCTGCGCTCGCCGCTCCCGGTGCCCCGTTGGCCTGCGCCGCCCGATCAGGGACCTGGTCGGCCTGGTTGAAGATCACGTCAAACAGTTCGGGGTTGTTGACTGCCCAGTCGTGGAGGGCGGTTGCGAGCCCAACCAGGTAATCTTCGGGATCCTGTTCGCGCTTAACCTCGGTGAGGTGCTTCGCGAGATCACTGGCGGAGCTGACAACGACAGAGTTGAGGAGCTGCTTTTTTCCGCCGAAGAGTGAGTAGATGGCGGTAGTCGAGGTGTTGCAGGCCGCGGAGATGTCGCGGAGGGAGACCGCTGCGGGGCCGCCTTTGGCGAGCGCCTTTGACGCTTCTGCGATGAGCTCGAGGCGCAGCTCTTCGTCGTGATGGCGGGGGGTGTTCATTCCCGTGGACTCCAATCAGGTGTGCCGTGTGGCAGGTCCGGTATGTAACGACTTCGTAACTATAGGCCTTGATTCTACGAATGCAAGTGGGACGTTTTGGGCCTTTACGCGCGTTTAGTTCGGCCACTATAGGCCTTGGACCTGGGATTTTGCCAAAACTTTAATGGTTGGTGCAGTTTCAGTGGTTTTTGTGTCGCAGCTTGGGTGGGGGAGATCACGTGCGTACGGCGATTGCGCAGCAGTGGACCCATCAAGGAGTGTTCCAGTCAACGGCTTGCGCGCCGCTTTCGGCGAGGAGTGCGTTCGCGCGCGAGAACGGTTTCGACCCAAAAAATCCTCGGCGCGCCGACAGTGGCGACGGGTGCGCTGACTCGATAGTGCTCACGCCGCCCTCGGCGAGCATTGGGGCGAGCGAGCGCGCGTCTCTTCCCCAAAGGATCGCGACGAGCGGTCCACCGCGCTCGACGAGGGCCTCGATAGCGCGCATCGTGATCTGCTCCCACCCCTTCCCGCGATGCGACGCGGGCGCGCCGGGGGCTACCGTGAGTGCCCTGTTGAGGAGCATGACGCCCTGGCTTTGCCACGCTGAGAGGTCGCCGTGCGGACTCGGTGGGATTCCTAGATCGCTCTCGCGTTCGAGGTAGATGTTGTGGAGCGAGCGGGGCAGTGGTCGCACGTCGCGCTCGACGGCGAAGCTCAGGCCGATCGGGTGGCCCGGTGTCGGGTAGGGGTCCTGGCCGACAATGAGCACCCGTACGTCGGCAAGCGGGGTTTCGAACGCGCGAAAAATGCGCTCGCCCGACGGGAGGTAGTGTCGGCCAGCGGCGAGCTCAGCGCGCAGGAAGGCGCCCATCTGGCGGATGTTCGGTTCGACGCTCGCGAGGGCTTCGGCCCAGTCGGCGGCCATAATGTCGGTCAGGGGAGGCAGCGCGGTCTCATTCATGCCCCCAGGGTACGGGGCGTGCCTAGACTTGAATTCATGACCGATGAGCCACTGGCCGATGAACCGCAGCTGAGCGAAACAGATCGCGCGATCCTCGATCTCGAGGCGCGCGTGTACCGCAGCGCCGGCGCAAAGGAACGCGACATCCTGCGGCTTACGGGGCTGACGCCGGCGGGGTATCACGCGCGGCTCGTGCGGCTCATGCGGGAGCCCGCGGCGGTGCGGTATGCGCCAAGTGTGGTCCGACGGTTGCGTGAACGCACGCGTTCCTAGACGTACATGTCGCGCCGTCGTTGTCGCCGTGGGGGAGGGCAGCACTATGGGGTTTGTTGCCTCGGCGCGCCGCGTGCCCAATCGCCGTTTAGGCCAGCGTTAACCGATAGCATGACCTCGTGGCAGATCAGAGCACGTACCCGTACGAACCGGACCAGTTTGACCGCGAGGCCGATCAGGTGGGCGCCCACGGCGCGCACCGTGCTGAGGAGCCGTTTTTCAAGCGGAATCTTTCGACGATCATCGTGATCGTCGCGGCGCTGCTTGCGCTCGCACTCGTTCTGTGGGCCGTGTCGGGTCTGGGTAAGGGGAGCGAGGATGCTCCCGCTCCAGCGGAGTCATCGACGTCGGCTCCGGCGGACTCCGGCGATGACAAGCCTGCCGCGAGCGACAATGGCGGCGAGGGTGATAACGGTGGCGAGGGTGCTACCGAACAGCCTTCCGAGGAACCAGCCCCTGAAGTCGATCGCGAAGCTCCGGTTCTCGTGCTCAATGGTAAGCGGAAGCAGGGCATGGCTGGCCGTTGGCAGAAGGCTCTCGAAGAGCAGGGTTGGACCAAGGTCGATGTCGACACGGGTAAGCGCACCAAGAACGCCGGCGTCTACTACAAGAATGACGAGGATAAGGCGACCGCCGAGGCCCTCGCGAAGTACGTCGGTGTCGAGGCTGAGAAGTCCGATAAGTACAGGGCGAACATTACGGTTGTCATCGTCGAGGAGCCGGGTGATCTCGCCGAAATTGACGGCGCGGAGCAAGGCGACGACGGCGAGTAAAGACTGCTGCAGCGCGTCAATGGCCTCCGCGATGCGCGTCTCGAGAGGCGCCGCGGAGGTGTGCCATCACGCTCCCAGAGAAATTCCCAGCGAGCGTTAGCACTCTTCGCCTCAGAGTGCTTATGATGGGTTAGCACTCGCATGGCGTGAGTGACAACGGGTTCCCGGCAACCGTCGGACCCCACACACGCCACCGCGAGATTTCCAGTGAGGTGAGAGCCCCACCGACCCAGACGTGAAGGGGAGGGCAAGGCTCGTCCGTCGCGGGCACCTGACTGGAGCACACTCACACACTCTGGGAGTTACCACTCATGGCAAAGCTCATCGCATTTGACGAAGAAGCACGCCGCGGCCTCGAGCGGGGCATGAACCAGCTCGCTGACGCCGTGAAGGTGACCCTTGGGCCGAAGGGACGCAACGTCGTCCTCGAAAAGTCCTGGGGCGCACCGACCATCACGAACGATGGCGTGTCGATCGCTAAGGAAATCGAACTCGAGGATCCGTACGAAAAGATCGGTGCGGAACTCGTCAAGGAAGTCGCAAAGAAGACGGACGACGTTGCCGGCGACGGCACGACGACCGCTACGGTTCTCGCGCAGGCCCTCGTGAAGGAAGGCCTTCGCAACGTTGCCGCGGGCGCAAACCCGATCGCCCTCAAGCGCGGCATCGACAAGGCCGTTGCCGCCGTGAGCGAGAAGCTCATTGCGCAGGCCGTCGAGATCGAGTCGAAGGAGCAGATCGCGAACACCGCCGGGATCTCGGCCGCTGACCCGGCAATCGGCGAGCTTATCGCCGAGGCTCTCGACAAGGTCGGCAAGGAAGGCGTTATCACGGTCGAGGAGTCGAACACGACCGGCCTCGAGCTTGAGCTCACCGAAGGTATGCGCTTCGACAAGGGCTTCATTTCGCCGTACTTCGTGACCGATCCGGAGCGCCAGGAAGCCGTTCTCGAGGACCCGTACATCCTGCTCACCTCCTCGAAGGTGTCGCAGCTCAAGGACCTGCTGCCGCTTCTCGACAAGGTCATCCAGGCAAACAAGCCGCTCGTAATCATCGCCGAGGACGTCGACGGTGAGGCGCTTCCCGCGCTCGTCGTCAACAAGCTTCGCGGCGTGTTCAAGTCGGTTGCTGTGAAGGCTCCCGGCTTCGGCGATCGCCGCAAGGCCATGCTCCAGGACATGGCGATCCTCACCGGTGGCACCGTGATCTCGGAAGAGGTTGGCCTGTCGCTCGAGACCGCCGACCTCAACGTGCTCGGCCGTGCCCGCAAGGTGGTTGTCACGAAGGATGAGACGACCATCGTCGAGGGCGCGGGCGACGGCGACCAGATCGCCGGCCGCGTGAAGCAGATCCGCAGCGAGATCGAGGTTTCGGATTCGGATTACGACCGCGAGAAGCTCCAGGAGCGCCTCGCGAAGCTCGCCGGTGGCGTGGCCGTCATCAAGGCGGGTGCCGCAACCGAGGTCGAGCTCAACGAGCGCAAGCACCGCATCGAAGATGCCGTGCGCAACGCGAAGGCTGCCGTTGAGGAGGGCATCGTCGCCGGCGGCGGCGTGGCCCTGATCCAGGCGGGCAAGGACGCGTTCGCGTCGCTTTCGCTCGAGGGCGATGAGGCGACCGGCGCATCGATCGTGCAGGTCGCGATCGAAGCTCCGCTCAAGCAGATCGCTTCGAACGCTGGTCTTGAGGGCGGCGTTGTCGCATCCAAGGTCAAGCAGCTCCCCGTGGGCGAGGGCCTGAACGCCGCAACAGGTGAGTACCAGAACCTCATCGAGGCTGGCGTGCTCGACCCGGTGAAGGTGACACGCTCCGCTCTTCAGAACGCTGGTTCGATCGCGGGCCTGTTCCTTACCACCGAGGCTGTCGTTGCTGACAAGCCGGAGCCGGTGAAGGCTCCTGCCGGCGGCGACATGGACGCCATGGGAGGCATGGGCGGCATGATGTGATCGCCCGCTAACGAGAAGGAACCCTCGCACTTTCGAGTGCGAGGGTTCCTTTATGTCGTGGTGGGGGCGCTAGTCTTCCTGCTCTTCTTCTTCACCTTCGCCGGGAACGCGAACGAAGAAGTGCGAGGAGATGGCGAGCAGTTCGCGCATGAGCTCATACTGGCCGCCGTGCATGTCCCAGATTTCGTCCTCGCCGGCAGCTTCGGGGCGCTCATCAATTGATTCGGTTGTGGTGACATCAGCGAGCCAGCCGTTGTCGTAATACGCCATGAGGGGCTTCATGGCCTCGTTGTACGCCTTGATGGCTTCGAGTCCTTCGACGGCCTTTTCGTATGCTTCGCGGGACTTCACGAGGTTGTCTTGGGCCACGGTTAGGCGTTCGAGGGCTGCTTTTTGTTCAGCGGTGTGCTCTTCGGGAGCGGCGTTATTGTTCATGGTTTTAGTGTGGCACGAGCGCCTTGACGTAGCACTGGGAAACACCGTCGTCTTTGTAGGGGACGAAGAGCTGGGGGAGGCGTTGCCATCCCGTTTTCGTGTAGAGGCTGATCGCGTCCTCCTGGAGGCTGCCGGTGTGGAGGTAGAGCGCGGTTGCGCCGCGGGTCGAGGCTTCTTCTTCGATGTGCTCCATGAGCTGGGTAGCGATGCCTTGGCCTCGGTATTTCTTTCCGACGATGAGTCGTTTTACTTCGAGGCGGTCGGCAAGGGCACGAAGCATAACCGTGCCAACGGCACTGTCGCTTTTGAGTGCGAGGAGGGTGGTGAGAATGGTGGTTGGGTCGAGGGTTTCGTCGCTGCGGCCCTGATATTCGGGGTGGGCGGTGTAGTAGGCGCGGTAGCGAGGCTCGAGTTCGGCGTCTTTTTCGGCGTGCAGGGCACTGACCCGGGGGTCGCTGTGACTCGCGCGAATGATGCGCACTTGTTCGCTCATGTCTCGATGTTAACGGGGTGTGGTGTTAACGGGGTGTGGCCCCCACTCCCGAAGAAGTGGGGGCCACACCGTGTGTTCAACTATTGAACGATGTGTGAGGCGTTAGCTCACTGCTCGCTCTTGCGGCGGCGGGTCACGAGGGCCGCGCCACCGGCAATCAGCGAGGCAGCAGCAGCCATGAGGCCGCCGGTCTCAGCACCGGTGCGCGGGAGGGCGTGCTTGCCACCCTTAGCCGGAACCTTCTTGATCGGCTTGGTCATGCCGTTGTCGCCGGGCTTGCCGGGCTCACCGGGCTTGCCAGGCTCACCGGGCTTGCCGGGCTCACCGGGTTCGCCGGGCTTGCCAGGTTCGCCGGGCTCACCGGGCTGGCCGGGCTCATCGACCGGTGTGTCGATCACGTTGAGGGTTGCGACAACGACCTCGGTCGAGCCGTCGGGGTAGGTCGCGAGAACTTCGTAGACGTTCTCGACAGCTGCGTAAGTCGCCTCAACGGTGATCTCACCGGTGTTTTCGTCGATCTTGACGCCGTTAATCTCGCCGTCCTTGAGAGCGAACGTGGTGCCCTCGGGCATGTCGCGCTCTTCGCCGGTCTCCTCATCGGTGAACTTCGGAGCTGCGATAGTGCCAACCTTGCCGCGCTCAACCTCGGCAGGTGCATACACCGGCTGGTAGGTCTTTGCCTGCGGGGTCTCGGTGACGTTGACGGTTGCGGCGACTGTGTCGGTGGAGCCATCGGGGTAGGTCACGAGGACTTCGTAGACGTTCTTGGCGGGGGCAGCGTAGGTGGCGTGGACGGTGATGGCGCCGGTTTCGGCGTCGATCTCCACACCTTCGATGTCGCCGTCCTTGAGAGCGAACGTGGTGCCTTCGGGCATGTCGCGCTCTTCGCCGGTCTCCTCGTCGGTGAAGGCAGGAGCGGCAACGTAAGCGGTCTCGCCCTGCTCAACGGTGACCTCGGTGTAGGCCGGCTGGTAGGTCTTTGCCTGCGGGGTCTCGGTGACGTTGACGGTTGCGGCGACTGTGTCGGTGGAGCCATCGGGGTAGGTCACGAGGACTTCGTAGACGTTCTTGGCGGGGGCAGCGTAGGTGGCGTGGACGGTGATGGCGCCGGTTTCAGCGTCGATCTCCACACCTCCGATGTCGCCGGCCTGGAGGGCGAACGTGGTGCCTTCAGGCATGTCGCGCTCTTCGCCGGTCTCCTCGTCGGTGAAGGCAGGAGCGGCAACGTAAGCGGTCTCGCCCTCGGTGACGGTCACCTCTGCGTATACAGGCTGACACATGTCCTTCGCTTTGAGACCAGCAGCGATCTCGTCGGCGATCCTCTGCGCTTCCTCAGCCGCGGCCTGGAGCTTGGCAGCTTCTGCGGCGGCGGCTTCGGCGGCGGCTTTAGCCTCGTCGGCTACGGCCTGGGCCTGGTCCGCTGCGGCTTTTGCCTCGTCGGCTGCGGCCTGGAGCTTGGCAGCTTCTGCGGCGGCGGCTTCGGCGGCGGCTTTAGCCTCGTCGGCTACGGCCTGGGCCTGGTCGGCTGCGGCCTGGAGCTTGGCAGCTTCTGCGGCGGCGGCTTCGGCGGCGGCTTTAGCCTCGTCGGCTACGGCCTGGGCCTGGTCGGCTGCGGCTTTTGCCTCGTCGGCCTCGTTCTGTGCCTGCTTAGCGGCGGCGGCGTCTTCGTCGGCCTGGGTCTGCAGCTTATCGGCTTCGGCCTGTGCGTTCTCGGCGTCGGTCTTTGCCTGGTCAGCCTTGTTACGTGCCTCGGTGGCATCGTTCTGCGCCTGTTCTGCGTCTTTGGCGTCGTCGGCGGCCAGCGTCTGCGCCTTATCGGCTTTCTTCTGTGCCTCCGCAAGCGCGGCGTTAGCCGCTGCCTCATCAGGGGTTCCCTTTGCGTCTTCGGCGTCGATCTCCGCTTGTGCGAGGGCCTGGGCTGCTTCAGTGGCGAGCTCCTGGGACTGCTGAGCAGCGTTGGCGGCGTCGTCGGCTGCGGCTTCCTTCACG
>NZ_KV789421.1:0-504 GCF_001807585.1 Dermabacter sp. HMSC08H10 | reverse complement strand
TAACGGTCAGATAACGGGACGTGTGTCCCGGACAGCACAAGGGGAAGCGTGGGAACCGCACGCGCTCTGACGCCGTGGTTCACACACTCCCACCACTACTTTCAAGGGAGTGCACTCATGAAGTTCGATATGGGCAACCAGACCCTTTCCACCCTCACCACCAACACCGCAGGCTCCAACGACGATTTGGGCACCCTCGTCCAGCAGCTCGTCGCTTCGGTTGAGCCGCTTGAGGGCAAGTTCAACGGTGCCGGCCGCGCCGCCTTCGACCAGTTCAAGGGCCGCACCGACGAAATCAGCGCCGACCTCAACTCCTCGCTCGGCCGCATCGTCGAGGGCCAGTCCGGCATGGACACTGCCTTCCAGACCGGCGACCAGGAGTCGATGGACAACGCCACCTCCGCGCAGGGCTCGGCCAACTTCGACGGCGCACGCTTCTCCGGCCAGCGCTGACCCTCACCCGTCACCACACATACTTTTTTCTAGAGAGGAACTCTCATGCCC
>NZ_KV789420.1:0-3338 GCF_001807585.1 Dermabacter sp. HMSC08H10 | reverse complement strand
TAAGCAATTTTTGTTACAGATAGTTCAATGTTTTTGGTCTATGTGTTCATTTTCGAGTGTTTCTAAGTTACTTAGAGCATACGGTGGATGCCTGGGCACAAGGAGCCGATGAAGGACGTGGGAGTCTGCGATAAGCCTCGGGGAGGTGACAACCGACCTGTGATCCGGGGATGTCCGAATGGGGAAACCCGCCGCGACGTGAGTCGTGGTACCCGCCGCTGAATGTATAGGTGGTGTGGGGGGAACGAGGGGAAGTGAAACATCTCAGTACCCTTAGGAAGAGAAAACAATAGTGATTGCGTGAGTAGTGGCGAGCGAAAGCGTAGGAGGCTAAACCATGCTGGTGTGAGACTCGGTAGGGGTTGCTGGTGTGGGGTTGTGGGGTGCATTTACACAATATCTACCGGTGTTGTGGCGTCGTGGTGTGTGGTAGGTGAAGCCTTGTGAGTGGGGCGCCATAGTGGGTGTGAGTCCCGTAGCTGAAACTGCATGGCCAGGCGTGGTGTTGCCCCGAGTAGGGCCGGGCTCGTGGAATCCGGTGTGAATCTGCCAGGACCACCTGGTAAGCCTAAATACTTCCTTGTGACCGATAGCGGACTAGTACCGTGAGGGAAAGGTGAAAAGTACCCCGGGAGGGGAGTGAAAGAGTACCTGAAACCGTGTGCTTACAATCCGTCGGAGCCTTGAGGGGGTGACGGCGTGCCTATTGAAAAATGAGCCTGCGAGTTAGTGGTCGGTGGCGAGGTTAACCTGTGTGGGGTAGCCGTAGCGAAAGCGAGTCTGAATGGGGCGTTCAGTCGCCGGCTCTAGACCCGAAGCGAAGTGATCTATCCATGGGCAGTGTGAAGCGCGGGTAAGACCGTGTGGAGGCGCGAACCCACTTCAGTTGAAAATGGAGGGGATGACCTGTGGATAGGGGTGAAAGGCCAATCAAACTTCGTGATAGCTGGTTCTCCCCGAAATGCATTTAGGTGCAGCGTTGCGTGTTTCGTGCTGGAGGTAGAGCACTGGATAGGCGATGGGCCCCACCGGGTTACTGACCTTAGCCAAACTCCGAATGCCGGTACGTGAGAGCGTAGCAGTGAGACTGTGGGGGATAAGCTTCATGGTCGAGAGGGAAACAGCCCAGAACATCAGCTAAGGCCCCTAAGCGTGTGCTAAGTGGGAAAGGATGTGGAGTTGCTGAGACAACCAGGAGGTTGGCTTAGAAGCAGCCACCCTTGAAAGAGTGCGTAATAGCTCACTGGTCAAGTGATTCTGCGCCGATAATGTAGCGGGGCTCAAGTACACCGCCGAAGCTGTGTCACTCCATTTTGTGTGGGGTGGGTAGGGGAGCGTCGTGTGGCCGGTGAAGCTGCGGGGGAACCCAGTGGTGGAGGCTATGCGAGTGAGAATGCAGGCATGAGTAGCGAAAGACGGGTGAGAAACCCGTCCTCCGAATGATCAAGGGTTCCGGGGCTAGGTTAATCCGCCCCGGGTTAGTCGGGACCTAAGGCGAGGCCGACAGGCGTAGTCGATGGATAACGGGTTGATATTCCCGTACCGATAGTGTGAGGACCCATACCGAGGCGTGTGATGCTAACCACCCGAGCTGCTGCTTCCTTCCCTTTGGGTTGGTTGTTGGTGGTGAGGCTGGGAACCGAGCGCGTAGTAGGTCAGCGTGTGGGATGACGCAGTGAGGTAGCTTCCGCGGGGTAATGGTTGTCCCCGTTCAAGCGAGCAGCCCGAGTGCGAGTAATGTTGTGCTCTTGTGGGTGAGTCGTGATGAGGACCCTTTATTGGGGTAGGTGGGTGATCCTGGACTGCCGAGAAAAGTTCCGGCGTGACGAGCACTATTGCCCGTACCCTAAACCGACTCAGGTGATCAGGTAGAGAATACTAAGGAGTTCGAGAGAATCGTGGTTAAGGAACTCGGCAAAATGCCCCCGTAACTTCGGGAGAAGGGGGGCCTGAGGTGTGAGAGCACTGATGGCCGCAGAGACCAGGGAGAAGCGACTGTTTACTAAAAACACAGGTCCGTGCGAAGACGTAAGTCGCTGTATACGGACTGACGCCTGCCCGGTGCTGGAAGGTTAAGAGGACTGGTTAGCCCCTTTTTGGGGGCGAAGCTGAGAATTTAAGCCCCAGTAAACGGCGGTGGTAACTATAACCATCCTAAGGTAGCGAAATTCCTTGTCGGGTAAGTTCCGACCTGCACGAATGGCGTAACGACTTCTCCACTGTCTCAACCGCGAACTCGGCGAAATTGCATTACGAGTAAAGATGCTCGTTACGCGCAGCAGGACGGAAAGACCCCGGGACCTTTACTATAGTTTGGTATTGGTGTTCGGAACGGCTTGTGTAGGATAGGTGGGAGACTGAGAAGCTGGCACGCTAGTGTTGGTGGAGTCGTTGGTGAAATACCACTCTGGTCGTTTTGGATTCCTCACTTCGAACCATGATCTGGTTCAGGGACAGTGCCTGATGGGTAGTTTAACTGGGGCGGTTGCCTCCTAAAGAGTAACGGAGGCGCTCAAAGGTTCCCTCAGCCTGGTTGGCAATCAGGTGTTGAGTGTAAGTGCACAAGGGAGCTTGACTGCGAGACAGACATGTCGGGCAGGAGCGAAAGCTGGAACTAGTGACCCGGCACCTCATTGTGGAATGGGTGTCGCTCAACGGATAAAAGGTACCCCGGGGATAACAGGCTGATCTTGCCCAAGAGCTCATATCGACGGCATGGTTTGGCACCTCGATGTCGGCTCGTCGCATCCTGGGGCTGGAGTTGGTCCCAAGGGTTAGGCTGTTCGCCTATTAAAGCGGTACGCGAGCTGGGTTTAGAACGTCGTGAGACAGTTCGGTCCCTATCCGCTGCGCGCGTTGGATATTTGAGAAGGCCTGTCCCTAGTACGAGAGGACCGGGATGGACTAACCTCTGGTGTGCCAGTTGTTCTGCCAAGGGCATGGCTGGTTGGCTACGTTGGGAAGGGATAACCGCTGAAAGCATCTAAGCGGGAAGCCTGCTTCGAGATGAGATATCCGTACACTCTTTGTGTGGGAGGTCCCCTGTAGATGACGGGGTTGATAGGCCAGATGTGGAAGCGCGGTAACGTGTGGAGCTGACTGGTACTAATTGGCCGATGACTTACTTGCACTCTTCGTGTTGCTTCTTGTGTGTTCGCGTTCACTGTGTGGTTGACATTCCACACCCCTGCTTTGTGGGGAGGGTTTTGGTTGTTTCGGTGGTCATAGCGTTGGGGAAACGCCCGGTTCCATTCCGAACCCGGTAGCTAAGCCTAACTGCGCCGATGGTACTGCACTCGGGAGGGTGTGGGAGAGTAGGACACCGCCGAACTATTCTT